>DASXMR010000126.1:0-22725 GCA_036495525.1 Streptosporangiaceae bacterium
TAAAGCTCGGTGAGCGGCACGTCGGCGTCGGTGAGCCGGCTGACGTCCACCTGGTTGCCGGCCCGGATGAGCGCCTGGATGTCGTCGTTGACGTCCCACACGTTGACGTTCATGCCCCCTACCACGGCGCCCTCGTTCAGCCAGAACGCGATGAACTCGAGCGAGTCCTTGTCGCCGCGGTAGACCACCTCGTCGTACCTTCCGGGCTCGGGCAGCCCGGCTGCCTCCATGCCCAGGTCGTACTGGTCGCTGAAGAAGTACGGCACGGTGTCGTAGCTGGCCTGCTGGCCGAGCATGGCGCGGGCGGCGATAGGCCCGCTGGCCAGCGCGTTGCCCCAGTGCTCCACCCGGATGGGCCGGCCGAGCACGGTATTGAACGCGTTCGCGACGTCGCCCGCCGCGTAGATGTCCTGGTCCGAGCTGCGCAGTGTCTCGTCGGCCACGATCCCGTTGCTGACCTCAAGGCCGGCCTGCGCCGCGAGGTCAGCGTTCGGTATCACGCCGATGCCGACAACGACCACGTCCGCTGGCAGCTCGGTTCCCGCGCTGGTGACCACGCCGCTGGCCTTGCCGCCCGAGCCGGTGATCTCGCTGACGCCCTCGCCGAAGCGGAACGTCACGCCGTGGCTGCGATGCAGGCTCGCGAAGACCTCGCCGAGCTCGGGGCCGATCGACCGGTGCAGCGCGCCCGCCTCTGGCTCGACGATGGTGACCTCGCAGTCCGCCTGGCGCGCCGCGGCCGCGGTCTCCAGGCCGATCCAGCCAGAGCCCGCGATGACCACCCGGCCGCCGGACTTGAAAGCCGCGCGGAGCCGCTCGGAGTCGCCGAGCTTGCGCAGGTACAGCACGCCGTCCAGGTCACCTCCTGGCACCCGCAGCCGGCGCGGCGAGGCGCCGGTGCAGATCAGCAGCTTGTCGTAGCCCACGGTGCCGCCGTCGTCCAGCGCGACGGTGCGGGCAGAACGGTCGATCGCGGTGACCGTGGTCCCCAGGCGCAGGTCAACGTCGTGCTCGGCATACCAGCCGGGCTCGTGCACGAACACCGAGTCGCGTTCGTCGCTGCCGAGCAGGTATCCCTTGGACAGCGGCGGCCGCTCGTAGGGCCGGTCCGTCTCGGCGCCGATCAGCGTGACCGAGCCGCCGAAGCCCTCCTCGCGCAGGGTTTCCGCCGCCTTGGCGCCGGCCAGGGCTGCTCCTACGATCACGAAAGCGGGTTCTGCGGGCATGAAAGCGCTCCTTCATGGTGCGAACAGCAGCAAGTGGATGAGCGCGGGGCTGCATAGGTTCGGCGAGAGCCGACAATCTGCGGCGGGCCGCGCTGGCGGACCGGCGGTGGCCGGCCCAGCCTGCGTCACCGGCACAGGCGCGTGTGCCAGGCGATAGCAGAAGTATCCGTCAGTGACGCTATCTGGTCGACCACAACGCGCAGCCTGGCGGGCTCGGATCCGGCCGCCGCGTAGGCCGGCCGCAGCATCGGGTCGAGTGCCTGCGGCGCGCCAGCCTGCAGCGCTCCCGCGAGCTCGGCGATCAGCTCGCGCTCGGCTGCCTGCGCGGCGGCCGCACCTGCCCGGCTCATCACGTAGCAGGCGGTCACGGCCTTGAGCAGGGCGCACTCCAGCCGCTGCTGCCTGGGCACGGTCAGGCTCGCCGCATAGCGGCTAAGGGGAGGCGACCCGGCGGCGCGTGTCGCGGCCTGGGCGGCCCGGCAGAACCGCCCGATCAGCTCGCTAGTCAGGTTCTTCACCGCGGCGGCCGAGTCCGGGCCGCCGTCGAACCGGGCCGGCCACCACGGCTGGCGCAGCAGCGCGGCGAAGATCTCGGTGAGCTCGTCGGCGCTGGCCGAGCCGGGCGCGCAGTACTCAGCCGCGGCAACCTGGGCGACACCGCGCTGCTCGGCCGGGTCCCGCAGCCGCTCCAGGGTGACCAGTCCGGCGTGCAGCCCGTCCTCCAGGTCGTGCACCGAGTAGGCGACGTCGTCGGCCCAGTCCATGGCCTGCGCCTCCAGGCACGGCCTGCCACCGGGGGCGCCAGCCCGGATCCACCGGAACACCTGCTCGTCGGCCGCGTACGCGCCGTACTTGCCTGACTGGCTCTCCGGGCCGGCCGCGCCATCGCCGCCTGGCTCGCCGGGCGCCAGCCACGGGTACTTCAGCGTCGCGTCGAGAGTTGCCCTGGTCAGGTTCAGGCCGGCGCCTGGCACCTTCGCCTCAAGCCGGGTCAGCAGCCGCAGGCTCTGCGCGTTGCCCTCGAACCCGCCGCAGCCGGCCGCGATCTGCGCGAGCGCCGCCTCGCCGTTGTGGCCGAACGGCGGGTGCCCAAGGTCGTGCGCCAGGCAGGCGGCGTCGACCAGGTCAGGATCGCAGCCCAGCGCGGCGCCGAGCTCGCGGCCGACCTGGGCGCACTCCAGCGAGTGGGTCAGCCTGGTCCGCGTGAAGTCGCCGGACCCGACGGCGACCACCTGCGTCTTGGCCGCGAGCCTGCGCAGCGCCGAGCTGTGCAGCACTCTGGCCCGGTCGCGCTCGAATACGCCCCGGCCAGCGCGCGGGTCCTTCGGCGGCTCGGCCGCCCACCGCGCGGTGGCCTCCCCGTCGTAGCCGGTCACCGGCGGCCGGGCTGGCTGCTCACCGGCTGTCGCTGCCCGCTGCCTCCTCGACGACCGCCCGGCCAGCTTCCAGCCTGGCTACCGGGACGCGGAACGGCGAGCAGGACACGTAGTCCAGGCCGGCGTGGTGGAAGAAGTGCACCGACTCGGGGTCACCGCCGTGCTCGCCGCAGACGCCGATCTTCAGGTCCGGCCTGGTGGCCCGGCCTTCCTCGACCGCGATCTGGACCATCCGGCCCACGCCGTCAGCGTCGATCGTCTCGAACGGTGAGACGCCGAACACGCCCAGCTCGATGTACCGGCCGAAGAACGAGCCCTCCACGTCGTCGCGGGAGAAGCCCCAGCCCATCTGGGTCAGGTCGTTGGTGCCGAAGGAGAAGAACTCGGCTGCCTGCGCGATCTGGCCGGCGGTCAGCGCGGCGCGTGGCACCTCGATCATCGTGCCGATGAGCGTGTGCACCGTGATGCCGGTCTCGGCGGCTACCTCCGCCAGCACCTTCTCGGTCTCCTCCCGCGCCGCCTCCAGCTCCTGAACGGCACCGACCAGCGGGATCATGATCTCCGGCCGCGGGTCGCCGCCGGAGGAGATCCGGTCAGCGGCAGCGTGCGCGATCGCGCGCACCTGCATCGCGTACAGGCCGGGGATGACCAGGCCGAGCCGCACGCCGCGCAGCCCGAGCATCGGGTTCTGCTCGTGCAGCCGGCGCACCGCATCCAGCAGCTTGCGGTCCTGGTCGGTGGCCTTGTCGCCGGCCAGCGCGATCTTGACCGACAGCTCGGTCAGGTCGGGCAGGAACTCGTGCAGCGGCGGGTCGAGCAGCCGGATCGTCACCGGAAGGCCGTCCATCGCCTCGAGGATCTCGGCGAAGTCGCCGCGCTGCAGCGGCTCAAGCGCGTCGAGCGCCGCGGTGCGGGTCTGCTCGTCGTCGGCGAGGATCAGCCGCTCCACGAGCTGCCGCCGCTCGCCGAGGAACATGTGCTCGGTCCTGGTCAGGCCGATGCCCTGGGCGCCGAACCGGACCGCGCGGGCCGAGTCCTCGCCGGTGTCGGAGTTGGCCCGCACCTTCAGCCGGCGGCGCTGATCGGCATGCGTCATGAGCCGGTGCACGGCGCCGACCAGCTCGTCGGCCTGCGGGTCAGCGCGGCCCTCGAAGTACTCCACCACCGGGGAGTCCACGACCGGTACCTCACCGAGGTAAACCTGCCCTGACGTGCCGTCGATGGAGATCACGTCGCCCTCGCGGACTGTGACGCCGCCAGGCCCGGTGAACTGGCGGCCGGTCACGTCCACGTCCAGCTCATCGGCGCCGCAGACGCAGGTCTTGCCCATGCCGCGGGCGACCACCGCGGCGTGGCTGGTCTTGCCGCCCCGGCTGGTCAGGATGCCGCGAGCGGCGATCATGCCGTGCAGGTCATCCGGGTTGGTCTCCCGGCGGACCAGGATGACCCGCTCGCCGGCCTCAGCCTGCCGCACCGCGGTGGCCGAGTCGAAGACCACCTTGCCGACCGCGGCGCCCGGCGACGCGCTGACCGCCTTGGTGATCTTGGTGATGTCCGAGCCCGGGTCGAAGCGGGGGAACATCAGCTGGGCCAGCTGGTCACCCGTGACCCTGGTCAGCGCCTCGTCCATGTCGATCAGGCCCTGGTCGACGAGCTGGGTCGCGATCCGGAACGCGGCGGCCGCGGTGCGCTTGCCGACCCGGGTCTGCAGCATCCACAGCTTGCCGCGCTCGATGGTGAACTCGATGTCGCACAGGTCCCGGTAGTGGTTCTCCAGGGTCTGCATGATCTGCATCAGCTCGGCATAGCTCTTCGGGTCGAGCCGCTCCAGGTCCTGCAGCGGGACGGTGTTGCGTATCCCGGCGACGACGTCCTCGCCCTGGGCGTTCTGCAGGTAATCGCCGTACACGCCCTGCTGCCCACTACCAGGGTCCCTGGTGAACGCCACCCCCGTGCCCGAGTCCATGCCGAGGTTGCCGAAGACCATCGCGACGATGTTGACCGCGGTGCCCAGGTCAGCGGGAATCCGCTCCTGCCGCCGGTACAGGATCGCCCGGTCGGCGTTCCACGAGTTGAACACCGCCTCGACGGCGAGGTCCATCTGCTCGCGCGGGTCCTGCGGGAAGTCACGCCCCGCGTGCTCGCGGACGATGCCCTTGAAGGTGTCCACCAGGCCGCGCAGGTCATCGGCGTCCAGGTCCAGGTCGTTGCTGGTGCCCTTGGCCTTCTTCGCCGCGTCGATCGCGTGCTCGAACTCGGCGCCGTCGATGTCCAGCACGGTCTTGCCGAACATCTGGATCAGCCGCCGGTAGGAGTCCCAGGCAAACCGCTCGCTGCCCGCCTGCTTGGCCAGGCCGTGCACCGAGTCATCAGACAGGCCGATGTTCAGCACTGTCTCCATCATCCCCGGCATGGAGAACTTCGCCCCGGAGCGGACGCTGACCAGCAGCGGGTCGGCGTGATCGCCAAGCTGCCTGCCCATCTGCCGCTCGAGCTGGGTCAGGTGCCCGGTGACCTCGCCGGCCAGCCCGTCCGGAACCGAGCCGGTGCTCAGGAACTGCCGGCACGCGTCGGTGCTGATGATGAAGCCGGGCGGTACCGGCAGGCCGAGATTGGTCATCTCGGCCAGGTTGGCGCCCTTGCCGCCCAGCAGGTCTCGCAGGTCCTTGTTTCCCTCGGTGAAGTCGTAGACGTACTTCGGCACTGCACGCACTCCTCGCGGTATCGCGCGCCCGGCTGCTGGGCTGGACACAGGGCGGCTGTGTGATCTGCGGCCTGACGGCCCTTGCCTGATCCCGCGGCCTTGACGGCCGTCTCCTCGGACTCTATCGAGCATCAGCGCATGCCGTGGACCCTCACCCCGGCGCACGATAATGGCCTGGCCATTGCCGGGCGAGGACGCCGACGACGACCACCCGCCGCCCCTGAGAACTGTCGTCACGACTAGCTCGCCCGCGCAGGCAGCATGGCGCCCGGATGGCCTGATCGGCGATGCCGATGCTGATGGCCACCGGGCCGGCGGCGACCCGAGCCCGCGAGCTGGCTGGCACTGCCAAGCGGCCGGGCGGAAAGCCGGTGGTGGCGGCACAATGACCTGATGAACGAGGTAACGATCGGGCTGCTGCATCCGGGCGAGATGGGCGCCGCGATCGGGCGCTGCCTGACCGCGGCGGGACACGAGGTGCTGTGGGCGTCGGACGGCCGCGGCCCGCAGAGCGCGGCGCGGGCCAGGACAGCCGGGCTGACCGACGCCGGAACGATCGCCGAGGTCGCTGACCGCGCCGACGTGATCGTGTCGGTCTGCCCGCCGCACGCCGCCCTGGACGTCGCCTGGGCTGCCCAGGGATTCGGCGGCCTGTACCTGGACGCCAACGCCATCTCCCCCGCCACCGCCCGCGAGGTCTGCCTGATGGTCACCGACGGCGGCGCAACCTACGTCGACGGCGGGATCGTCGGTCCGCCGCCGGCCGCTGCGGGCACCACCAGGCTTTACCTTTCCGGCGATCAGGCGCCGGCGGCGGCCGAGCTGTTCGACGGCACCGCCCTCGACGCCCGGATCGTGCCGGGCGGTGCCACCGCGGCGTCGGCGCTGAAGCTGGCCTACGCCGCCTGGACCAAGGGCACCAGCTCGCTGCTGCTGCAGATCAGGGCGCTGGCCAGGGCTGAGGGAGTAGAGCAGGCGCTGCTGGCTGAGTGGGAGATTTCGCAGCCCGCGCTGGCCAGCCGGTCAGCGGGGGCGGCCGGCTCGGCGCTGGCCAAGGGCTGGCGCTGGGTTGCCGAGATGGAGGAGATCGCGACGATGATGGCCGCTGCCGGACTGCCCGACGGATTTCACCAGGCGGCGGCTGAGGTCTTCCGCCGGATGCCGGCGCCGGCTTCAGTCGAGCCAGCTGATCAGCTCGACACTGTCCTTGCGGCGCTGACCGGCGAGAACGCCAGGACCTGAGGCAGCCAGGCTAACCCGGCTGACGGCCGGGAAGAGGACACGCATGGATCGCGCGGGAGCAGCCTGCTCATGAGCCAGCCCGGCCCACGAACCTCGGACCCGCTGTCCAAGGGCGGTGTCGGCCGCCTGCAGGCGCTGGCCGACGGCATCTTCGCCGTCGCCATGACGCTGCTGGTATTGAACCTGCCCACCGGCGCCGGCACCGACAAGCAGGTCTCGGGGGTGCTCAGCGACGCACTGCCGCACCTGCTGCTGTACTTCGCCAGCATCCTGATGCTCGGGGCGCTGTGGTTCAGCCACCGCAACGCGTTCGAGTACTTCCGCCGGACCGATCATCCGCATACCTGGCTCAACCTGATCATGCTCACGTTCGTCGCGCTCGTCCCCTGGACGACCGCGCTGGTCGCGCAGCACGTGCATGAGCCTCTGGCCGTCACCGTCTACGCTGCCAACCTGGGCATCGTGACCGCGCTCGACGCCGCGGCCTGGCGTTACGCCACCGGTCCCGCCGCTCTGACCGAGGAGCTCACGCCCCGGTTCGTGGCGGTGAGCCGGCTGCTCACCGTCGTGCCGGTGGCCGGCTCCGTCGTCGCCATCGGGGTCTGCTGGCTGAGCACCTGGGCCGGGCTGGCGGTCATCGTGGCGCTCGCCCTGCTGCCGGTGACCGGCGTCTCCTACCGCGTCCAGCACCGGCTGAGCAGCCAGGGCTGAGCCCTTGTCCTCAGCACGACCGCGCAAACCGGACGCTTGCCGCGCATCATGGCGAACTGCCGGGGTAACAGCCACAGATGCTCGAAGCACTGCTCCTCGCCGGGATCGTGGCTGCCCCGCTCGGCTCGGCCGGCCTTTTCCTGCCCGCCCGGCGGCGACTGCACACCGCGGGGTTCTGGCCGAGCGCGCGGCGGCTGACCTTCGCGCTGATCGGCTCGGCGCTGCTTGCCGCCGCGGTAGCAGGCGTGCTCCGGCTCATCGGCGTCACCAGCCACAACATCATCAGCGGCGTGGCTGCCGTGCTGGTCGTGAGCCTCGTCTGGCTGCCAGCCACCCGGCGGTGGAACGCCCGCGCTCACCTGTGCTGGTCGTCCAGCATCTTCCTGTTCGTGGTCTACCTGACCTTCGCACTGGACTGGACCTTCACCAGCGACCTGGGCCCGGCCAGCACCGCCGGCGGCGTGCTGCTGTGGTTCTTCGAGCTGCTGGCAGCGGTGCTGAGCTGCGCGTACCTGTGGGAGATCTGTGATGCGCTGGGCACCGAGCGGTGGCTGCGGCGGCTGCCAGAACGGCAGCAGCTGGCCGGCGCCGAGGCTGACCTGCCGTTCGTCAGCCTGCACGTGCCAGCCCACAACGAGCCGCCCGACATGGTCATCGACACGCTGCGCTCGCTGCTGCGGCTCGACTATCCCCGCTACGAGATCATCCTGATCGACGACAACACCGACGACGAGGAGCTGTGGCGGCCGGTCGAGCAGTGGTGCGCCAGGCACGACGTGAAGTTCAAGCACCTGCAGGACTGGCCCGGCTACAAGTCCGGGGCGCTGAACTACGCGCTGCGCCAGCTGACCGACGAGCGCGCCGAGGTCATCGGCGTTGTCGACTCGGATTATCAGATCGAGCGCGGCTTCCTGCGGCGCTGCGCCAGCGCCTTCGCCGACCCGTGGACCGGGTTCGTGCAGTCGCCCCAGGATTACCGGGACTGGCAGCACGCGCCTTATTACCGCCGGCTGTATTACTCCTACAAGTACTTCTTCGCCGTCTCGCAGCCATCACGCAACGAGCGCGACGGGGCGATCTTCGCGGGCACCATGGGGCTGATCCGGCGGGTCGCGCTCGACGCGCTCGGCGGCTGGGACGAGTGGTGCATCACCGAGGACGCCGAGCTGTCGCTGCGGCTGCTGCGCGCTGGCTGGAACGGGCTGCACGTGGACCAGACGTTCGGCCACGGGATCATGCCGCTGACCTTCGAGGCGCTGAAGGGACAGCGGTATCGCTGGTGCTTCGGCGGCATCCAGATCCTGCGGATGCACTGGCGGTCGCTGATGCCCGGCCGCAGGTCAGCCGAGAACCACCTGACGGCGGCGCAGCGGTGGGCGTACCTGGCCGGCGGGATCCAGTGGTACGGGGACCTGCTGGGGCTGGTGTTCCTGGTCTTCCTGCTGGCCGGCGCCGTCAACCTGGCCACCGGCGGGGGCGAGCTGTTCAGGAAGCTCACCCCGTTCCTGGTGGCCACCATCCCGGTGCTGGTCGGGCTCGGCCTGATCCGGGCGATCGCGCTGCTGCGCCGCGGCACCGGCGCGTCCTGGCGGGACGCGCTTGGCGCGTTCTTCATCTGGCAGTCCACCTCCGTTGTCGTCGCGCGTGCCTCGGTGCTCGGCCTGTTCGCGCGCAAGGCAGCGTTCCTGCGCACGCCCAAGACCAGCGAGCAGGCAAAGTGGTGGGAGGCGCTGCGGGCAAACTGGGCCGAGTCGTCACTGGCCCTGCTCGGCCTGGCCGGCATCGTCGGCGCGCTGACCAGGGCAACCCAGCTCGGCGGGCCGCTGCTCGCCGCCCTTCTGGTCTTTCCGGTGCTCGGGCTCGCGGCCGCGCCCGTCAACAGCTGGGCCGCGCAGCGCGCCGCCCTGCCTGCCTGGCTGCGCCGCCGCCGGCAGACCGAGTACCAGCGCGACCGGCGCGCATTCGCGGCCGGGGCGGCGGGCGGCGCGGTCGCGGTCGCCGCGATCGCCATCGCCGCTGTCGCGCTGATGCTCGCGCCAAGCCACCACCCGGTGCGCGGCCCTGACCTGCTCGGCCCGGCGAAGGGCCGGCCGCACCGCACGCACCCCAGTCACACCCCGGCACCGGCCCCGTCGCCCTCCTCGTCCAGCCCTTCGCCGACGCCGGTGCCGTCAACGACGACGCCATCGCCGTCGCCGAGTCCGTCACCGACCAGCACGTCACCTTCACCGAGCCCGTCGGTCAGCGTCAGCACGTCCGCGCCTGGCGGCTAGCTGCCAGGCCAGGCCGGGACGGCCGGGGCTCAGCGGGCTAGCGTGCTCACCTCGCGACGGCGCCGGCATCCGCCTGGCCGGCCGTGAGCGTTTCTTCGCCGCGTTCCAGCGCCGTGAAGTGGCGCATCGCCAGGACCGCGAGCATCGCCGCGGCCAGGAAGAAGGCCGCGGCAACGGCGAACGGCGCCTGGAAGCCAAGGTGCGATGCGAGCAGGCCGCCGAGCCCGGCACCGGCGGCCAGGCCGCACAGTCCAGCCAGCCGGGAAACGGAGCCCACCCGGCCCATCATGGCCGTCGGCGTCACCTTCTGCCTGATCGAGGCGGCCATGACGTTCCAGACGACCGAATGACAGATGTAGGCGGCCAGCGCCACGGCCACCAGCCACACGTCGCTGGTCAGCGCGATCGCGCCGAACGACAGCGCGCCGACGGCAAGAGCGGCGACGACCGACCAGCCGTATCCGACCCGGCTGCGCAGCCGGCTGGCGACGACGCTGCCGAGCAGGCCGCCCACCGCGGAGAACGACAGCAGGAAGCCGTAGCCGGCCGGGCGCGCCGCTAACGGGGTGACTTTAGCCAGGACGAGCGCGGTCAGCCCGGCGAAGATGAGGACTCGCGAGAAGCTGGCCAGGCAGAGCAGCCGGCGCCGGTCGAGCCGGTCTACCAGCACGCCGATGCCCAGCACGGCCAGCAGGCGCGGCAGGGCGTACGCCGCAGACAGCCCGGCGATCTCGGCTGGATTGCCGGTGAGCGAGACGGCCAGCAGCGGCAGCGCGACGAAGGTGGCGCCGTCAGCGAGATTCGACGCCGCGCTGCCAGCCCAGATTCTGCGGTACTCAGGACCGAGATTCACGGCTCTCCCCGGCGTGGCTGACGTGATGGCGCTGGCTCGCGGCTGCGCGGGCCGGTCCGGCGCCGCGATACGCGGCAGGCAGCGGCGATGCGCGGCTGGCCGCGGCGGCTGCCCGGTGCTGCCGGGCCGACGCTGGCCTCGCCGGCCTGGTCAGCAGCCAGCTAGCCGTTCGGAAAGATAGGACACCAGGCCATCGATGCCGATCCGCTCCTGCTTCATCGAGTCGCGGTCGCGCACCGTGACCGCCTGATCGGTCAGCGTCTCGAAGTCGACCGTCACGCAGTACGGGGTGCCGATCTCGTCCTGCCGGCGGTAACGGCGGCCGATCGCGCTGGCGTCGTCGAAGTCGGCGTTCCAGTGCCGGCGCACCATCGCGGCCACATCCCTGGCCTTGGGCGACAGGTCCGCGTTGCGTGATAGCGGCAGCACCGCGACCTTGACCGGCGCTATCCGCGGGTCAAGCCGCATGACCGTTCGTTTCTCCATGTTTCCCTTGGCATCCGGCGCCTCATCCTCGGCGTAGGAGTCCAGCAGGTGCACCAGCAGGGTCCGGTCGACGCCCAGGGCAGGCTCGATGACGTACGGCAGGTAACGCTCCGAGCTTTCCGGGTCCAGGTACAGCATGTCCTGGCCGGACGACTTCGCGTGCGTGCCGAGGTCGAAGTCGGTCCGGTTCGCGACCCCCTCCAGCTCGCCCCACTCGGTGCCGGGAAAGCCGAACCGGTACTCGATGTCGACGGTGCGCTTGGAATAGTGCGACAGCTTGTCCTCGGGATGCTCGTACAGCCGCAGGTTGTCCTTGCTCACCCCGAGATCGACGTGCCAGGCCAGCCGTGCGTCGATCCAGCGCTGATGCCACTGTTCGTCGGTGCCCGGCTGGACGAAGAACTCCATCTCCATCTGCTCGAACTCGCGGGTGCGGAAGATGAAATTGCCCGGCGTGATCTCGTTCCGGAACGACTTGCCGATCTGCGCGATCCCGAACGGGATCTTGCGCCGCGAGGTCTGCAGCACGTTGCGGTAGTTGATGAAGATGCCCTGCGCCGTCTCCGGCCGCAGGTACGCCAGCCCCGAGTCGTCCTCGACCGCGCCGAGGAAGGTGCGCAGCAGCCCGTTGAACATCCGCGGCTCGGTCAGCGCGCCCTTGGTGCCGCAGTTCGGGCACGTCAGGCTCGCCATCCCGGCCTCGGGCGCGTGTCCGTGCCGGTGCTCGTACGCCTCGATCAGGTGGTCGGCGCGGAACCGCTTGTGACAGGCCTGGCACTCGGTCAGCGGGTCGACGAACTCCGACACGTGCCCGCTCGCCTGCCACACCTCCGGCGCGAGGATCACGCTGGAATCCAGGCCGACGATGTCCTCGCGCTCCTGCACCATCGCGCGCCACCACTGGCGCTTGATGTTGCTCTTCATCTCCGTGCCCAGCGGCCCGTAGTCCCAGGCAGCGCGCAGCCCGCCGTAGATCTCGCTGGACGGGTACACGAACCCTCGCCGCTTGCTCAGGCTGACGATGGTCTCCAGGCGATCGCTGCGTCGTGCCATCTCGTGCTCCATCCGGCTGGCGGTCGGCGGCTTGCGGGACGTGCGCAAACCCGGCGAGGCAGGGGGTGCGGTGCCGTTCATCCTAGCCGTGACCAGGCGCGGGAGCGTGCCGATACAGTTGTCGGTGACCCGCGCTGGCAGTCAGCCACCGGGGAGGAAGGACCGCGAGTGAGCACGAACCGGACGGGCCGCAAGGCCGGCAGCCAGCGCCCGGCAGGCCGGGCTGGCCGCCCGGCTGGCGGCCGGGCACGCACCCGGCCGCTGCCCTCTGGCGATCACCTGTACACGCCAAGCGCCAGCCAGGGCAGGCAGTCGGTCGAGCGGCGCAGCGCGGCTCCGCTCGCGTTCCTGCATCAGCTCCCGCCGATGGTTCCCGCCGTCGTGCTGGCCGTGCTGCTGGTCGCCGGGCTCGCCGTGCACGGCTGGGCCGGGGCGGCCGCGCTCGCCGTGCTCGCCGCGGCGCTCGGCTGGCTGGCGTTCGTCTCCTGGCCCCGGCTTGGCCCGGCCGGGCGGGCCGGCCGCGTGCTCGCAGTCTGCCTGCTGCTCGCGCTGGCCGCCTGGCAGGCGACTCGCTAGAGCGTCCTGACCGGGTCCGGTGGCACCGTGCGGACCGGCCGTGACTTAGCGTCGCCCGTCACGCCGTCACCACTGACTGGGCTGCCGGTGTCCGCCGCGCCGTCGCTGCCGACGGCGTCCGCCGCGCCGGTCACACTCGCCAGTAGCCGGCTCGCCGCGGCGGTGAAGCGGCCTGGGTCGCCGAACGACCGCGCGATCAGCATCGCCCCCTCCAGGCCGCTGATCAGCAGCCGGGCGGCATCACTGGCGGATCCGGCATACTGCAGCGCGCCCTCCCTGGCGCCCTGCGCCAGGACCGTTTCCAGCCAGCTCTCGTTCTGACTGAAGAACCGGAGCACCAGTTCCTGCATCCCTTCGGGCAGGGTGTGGTATTCGGCCGCCAGCATGCCGCACAGGCACATCCGCCGGTCCTGCAGCACCTGCAAGTACAGCGCCGCGAAGCCGTCCAGTCGCCCTGGCGCCGGCCCGCCGGCCGCGTCCAGCTCTCCCAACTGCGCGGCGAAGCGCTGCGCGTACCTGTCCACAAGGGCAGCGCCAAGCTCGGCCTTGCCGGGGAAGTGATAGTGCAGCGCCGCGGTCGTCAGGCCGAGCTCAGCGGCCACGTCCGCATAGCTGAAGCCGTTGAAGCCACGTGTCTGGACGAGTCGCTCAGCGGCGTCCAGTATCCGGGCGGACGTGCCCTCAGCTGCCGTCGCGTGCCTTGCCACGATGGGTCGGATCCTCTCAGGCCGAAGGGTTGACCACCGGCCAACCAGTAAGACAGGATACTGACCTATTAGTAAGTAAGCATAGCCGGAGTGGCCGCGCTCTGCTCGGACCGTCGCCCGCAGCCGGGCTGCCATCATCAGCCGCGGGCACGCTCACGACTCGTGCGCTCTCGGCTGTGCCGGGACAAGAGGGGGCCCGCCATGACCCGAAAGATGGTCGACTGCCGCAAGACGCCCAGCGACATCAACTGCAGCCTCACCATCGCCGGCACCGAAGACGAGGTGCTGACCGCCGCGGTGACGCACGCGGTCGTACAGCATGGCCACGAGGACACGCCCGAGTTGAGGGAGATGGTCCGCAGCGGCATCGAGGACGCCGAGCCCGCCATGAGCTGACCGGCCCGCCGTCGCCCCGGCGGGCAGCAAGTCAGCCAGGCCCGGCTGGCTCGGCGTTGGGCTGCGCGCCGCCGTAGCGGCGCTCCCGGCTGGCGTAGATCTCGCAGGCCCGCCACAGGTCCCGGCGGTCGAAGTCGGGAAACAGCGTGTTCAGGAACACCATCTCGGCATACGCCGACTGCCAGATCAGGAAGTTGGACGTGCGCTGCTCGCCGGACGAGCGGACGAACAGGTCCACATCAGGGATGTCCGGCTCGTCGAGATAGCGGGCGAAGACCCGCTCGCTGACCTTCTCCGGGCGCAGCCGCCCGGCCACGCAGTCGGCGGCGATGGCCGCGGCCGCGTCGGCGATCTCGGCCCGGCCGCCGTAGTTGACGCAGAACTGCAGCGTCAGCACCGAGTTGCCGGCCGTCATCCGCTCGGCGTCCGCGAGCTCGCTGATCACGCTGCGCCACAGCCGCGGCCGGCGACCTGCCCAGCGCACCCGCACGCCCATCTCGTTCAGCTGATCGCGGCGGCGGCGGATCACGTCCCGGTTGAAGCCCATCAGGAACCGGACCTCGTCCGGTGAGCGGCGCCAGTTCTCGGTCGAGAACGCGTACGCCGACAGGTACGGGATGCCCAGCTCGATCGCGCCCATGATCACGTCGAACAGTGCGTGCTCGCCGCGCTTGTGACCCTCGGTCCTCGGCAGGCCGCGTTGCTTGGCCCAGCGCCCGTTGCCGTCCATCACGAGCGCGACGTGCCTTGGGACGAGATCAGCCGGAATGGCGGGCGGGCGGGCGCCCTCCGCGTGCGGGTACGGGGGCCGGACGGGCGTGGTCACGCGTGCTCCACGTGGCGCAGCGAGCGGATGGAGTGCTCCAGGTGCCACTGCGCGTAGGCGGCGACCAGGCTGCTGCACTCGACCTGCTGCCGCGGCTCGCTCGCCTCCGCGCGCGCCCAGTCGCCCCGCAGCAGGGCGCTCATCAGGCCGATCGTCGCGACGGCCGGGGTGGCAGCGCCAGCCGGGCGGCACGACCGGCACACCAGCCCGCCGGCCGCGATGCCGAAGGCGCGCACCCCGGACGCGCGGGTGCGCGGCGCGGCCGGCCCGCCGGTCAGGTGCGCTCCGCTGCCGTCCGGCCGGCTGGCGTGCCGCCCGGCGGCGCCCGCATCGGCGTCGTGGCTGACGCCGGGCTGGCCGGGCCTGTCAGGAACGACGTCGTCCTGGTCGTCGTCGTCCTGGTCGTCGTCGTCCCGGTCAGCGCGGGCCGCCGGGTCGGGGGTGCCGCAGACCGCGCACTCGTCCAGCGCCGGCGGGTACCCGGCGACGGCGAGGGACCGCAGCAGGAAGGCGTCGAGCACCAGCCGCGGGTCGTGCAGCTTCTCGCCCAGCGCCCGCAGCCCGCCCACGAGCAGCAGGAACTGGCGCAGCGCGGGCTCTTTCTCCACCGGGGTGAAGCGGTCGGCGGCTTCCAGCATCACCGTGCCGGTGGTGTACCGCGGGTAGTCGCCAGCGAGCGGGGCGCCGTACGGCCGCAGCGTTTCAGCCTGAGTGATCACGTCCAGCGACCGGCCGGTGTACAGCAGCAAGTCGACGTGCGTGAACGGCTCGAGCCGCGCGCCGAATCGCGATCGGGTCCGGCGTACGCCCTTCGCGACGGCACGCACCCGGCCGTTCCGCCTGGTGAGCAGCGTGACGATGCGGTCGGCCTCACCCAGCTTGTGCAGGCGCAGCACGATGCCGTCGTCGCGGTACAGGCTCACCGGCCCATTCTCCCGCACCAGCTGGCCCTGGCCGTGCAAGCTGCCGCCGCGGTGCGCGCCGGCTCACTGGCTGCCCTTGGCCCTGGCCGGTGCCGGCGGGCCAGGCGAGGCCGGCTGGCGGGACGCGTGCTGACCTGATGACACCCTGATCGCGGCGGCGAGCCCGTCGATGACCAGTGCCCCGCCGAGCACGACAGTCACGCCCACCGCGGCTCCGCCGACCGTGTCGGTGAAGAAGTGGTCTGAGAGCCCGATCATCGCGATGCCGATGGCCACGGCCAGCGCCAGGAAGGCCAGCGCCGCCAGTCCCCTGATGACGGCCGGCACCCGGCTTGCCGTGCTCGCGGCCACCACCGCCACGAGCGTGGCCAGCGCGAACCCGGCGGTGGTGTGTCCGCTGGGGAAGGCCGCCCACGAGTCCCCGCTGATGAGCGGCTTGAGCACGTACTCGGTGAGCGCGCCGGCCAGCGGTACCGAGAACGCCGCGAGCAGCACCCCGCGCCAGTTGCGGAGGGCGGCGCAGCACCCGGCGACGAGCAGGGTGAGCACCGCCATCGTGCGCAGGTCGCCGGCCGCCTCCAGCAGCGTCAGCAGGTGACGATGGCCGGTGGTGGCGCTGATGACTTTCGCGTCGATCCTGTCGTTGACCGAGCCATCCGACTTGCTGTGCTGGATCCACACGCTCAGCGCGACGGTGGTGGCGACGCTCACGGCGATCAGCGCGGCGGCGAATATCCGGCCGACCGCCATCAGCAGCGGGCGCGATCCCCCGAATAGCCGCGCCAGCGCCACTGCCCGCCCCCGTCCTGCCGTACGGAAGCCTGCCATCCGCCGTGCGGGGATCGGCTGGCAAGCTGACCAGACACGTACCCTACCTGCCTGATAACGATGCGATCGTTTCCCCAGCTAACTGGTGCGCTGCGCGCGGCTGAGCACCTATGCTGCCCGCTAGGCACGCGCCGGTTCTTCCCTCTAGGGTCAGCACGACGTACGTTGTGCTGGGTGGGATTTGTCCGGTTCGGCCTGCTGATGGTCACGAGCATGTGATGATCGGCGAATCGCGCGGTCCCGACCCTGGGGCCGAGCCGCCCGAGAGCGTGGTCGTCCGCGCAAGCGGCCGCCTGTCCGCGCAAGCGGGACGGCGAGCTGCGAGAGCGGACCGTCGTTCACGCTAGCGGGCCGGAGGGAGTGAGGATGCTGATCGGGCTCAGGGTCTACTACTTCCGTGCCGTCGCGCGGGGAATGTTCCACTGTCACCGTTGCGGCGGCGACCGTCCGTACCGGCAGCGGTCGGGACGGTTCTGGTTCCAGATTCTGCGCGTCCCGCTGGTCCCGCTGTGGCGGGCCGGCGAGCACGTGCTGTGCAGCATCTGCCGGACTGCCTACCGGGTCGAGGTGCTGCGGCTGCCCACCGCCGCGCAGATGCTGATTGCGCTGCCGGCCGGCCTGCGCGCGGCCGCGGCCGTGCTGCTGAGCGGCGCCGAGCCGCCCGCTGTGCCGGTACGCCGACGTGCGATCGAGACAATCCGCCGGGCCGGCGAAGCCGGCTATGACGACGCCGCGCTCGACGCGGACCTGGCCAGCGCCGCTGACCCGGCGCAGGACAGCGCGCGGCTGCTCGGCGGCCTGGCGCTGCACCTGGAAACTGAGGCACGGGAGTGGTTCCTGGCCGACGTGGTCAGGATCGGGCTGGCTGACGGGCCGCTGACCGGCCAGCGGCGGCAGGCGGCCACGGCGGTCGCCGCGCAGCTCGGGCTGACCGCTGCCCAGGCGCAGGGGGTCATCTCGATGACAGAGGAAGGCGCAGCAGCCTGACGGACTCGCCGGCCCCGCCATCGGCTGTCCGGCGCCACTGCCCGTGCCCTGAGGGTCCTGGCTGAGCCAGCCGCTGACTGACGACCGCCCGCCGGAGCCGGGCTGTGCCTGCTGCGGGTCTAGTCGTAGAAGCCGAGGCGGCGCAGCTGCCGCGGGTCACGCTGCCAGTCCTTGGCGATCTTGATACGCAAGTCGAGATAGACACGGCGGCCGAGCAGCGCCTCGATCTGCTTGCGCGCCTGGGAGCCGACCTGCTTGAGCCTGGCGCCCCCGGCGCCGATCACGATGGCTTTCTGGCTCGGCCGCTCCACGTACATGATCGCGTGCACGTCCACCAGGTCGTCCCGGCCCTGCCGGGGCGCCATCTCCTCCACCACGACGGCGATCGAATGCGGCAGCTCATCCCGCACGCCATCCAGGATGGCCTCCCTGATCAGCTCGGCGGCGAGCTGCTGGTCCGGCTCATCAGTCAGTTCGCCATCCGGGTACAGCGGTCGCCCGGGCGGCAGGTGCGACACCAGCACGTCGGCAAGGACGTCCAGCTGGAAGCCGGACACCGCTGAGACCGGCACGATGTCAGCCCACTCCCCCAGCCCGGCCACTGTGGCGAGCTGCGCCGCGATCTGCTGCCTGGACGCCTGGTCGGTCTTGGTCACGATGGCGACGACCGGGGTACCGCGGATGCCGCCGAGCTCGCCGGCCAGGTAGCGGTCGCCCGGCCCGACCTTCTCGGCGGCTGGCAGGCAGAACCCGATGACGTCGACCTCCGTCAGGGTGGAGCGCACCAGGCTGTCGAGCCGCTCGCCCAGCAGAGTGCGCGGCCGGTACAGGCCAGGCGTGTCGACGATGACAAGCTGCGCGTCCGGCCGGTGCACGATGCCGCGGATGGCACGGCGGGTGGTCTGCGGCTGGCGGCTGGTGATCGCCACCTTGGTGCCGACCAGGGCATTCATCAGCGTCGACTTGCCGACGTTGGGCCGGCCGGCGAAGCAGGCAAAGCCGGACCGGAACTCAGCAGCGGCGCCGCGCTGGCCGGCCGCCGTCGTCGCGGCAGCCGCAGGCCCGGCGGCGTCAGGTGTCGGCGGCGCGCTCACCCTGGCGATTCTCCCCCACAACAAGGCCGGCGGCCTACCCGGACGCCGGGTCGGTGCCCGGCACGCCAGGCTGCCGGCCCGGTAGCGTTCAGGCGTGGCACGCACGCAGACGCCCTGGGGTCCGTGGGAACCGCTCAGCCTCGATCGCGTGGCCACGATCTTCTCGGCAGCCGGCGTGCCGTGGTGGATCGCCGGGGGCTATGCCATCGAGCTGGCCGTCGGGCGCCCGTTCCGCGAGCACGAGGACATCGACGTGCTGCTGCTCAGGCCAGACCAGCTGGCGGTCCAGGACGTGCTCCCCTCGTGGCAGTGGCACGCGGCTGACCCTCCAGGCGTGCTGCGGCCCTGGCAGCGCGGCGAGCTGCTGCCGGCGCACGTGCACGACATCTGGTGCAGACCGGGACCGGCGGAGCCATGGCAGGTCCAGGTCATGCTCGACGAGGCCGACGGGGCGCGATGGGTATCCAGGCACAGCGCCGCGCTGCGCCGGTCGGCCAGCCAGATCGGCGCCGTGTCGGCGGACGGAGTTCCTTACCTGCGGCCGGAGATCCAGCTGTTCTACAAGGCACACAAGCGCCGGCCAAAGGACGAGCTGGACTTCACCGCGGTGATCGGGGTGCTGGACGACGACCAGCGCCGCTGGCTGTCAGCCGCGATCAGCCTGGCTTACGGCCCGCATCCGTGGCTGGAGCGGATCGCCGCCGCAGGCTGACGCCCGGTCAGGGCCGCAGCGTCTCGCGGACCATGCCGTCCGGCCCGGCGTGGAACACGACCGCGGCCGGGCCGAGGTCACGGACGACCGCGAGATCCTCGGGGTCCGGTCCTGGCCCGTCGCTGACCAGGGCGGCCGCCTCGAGGCTGGTAGCACCGCTGGAGACCGCCATCGCGACGGCGAGGTGCAGCGCCGACAGGCGCAGCGAGGGCAGCGAGACCGCCGCGGCCGCGTAGGTGCGCCCGGTCTCGTCTCGGACGGCGGCGCCCTCGGCGGCCGCTACTCGCGCCCGGGCGGCGCGGGCGAGACCAATGATCTTCAGGTCCTCGGATCCAGGCTCTGCCTCGGTCACGCGGCTGAGTGTAACGGCCAGGCTCAGGCCTGCCCGGACGGCGTGCCGCCGGGCGCGGCGCCTGCCTGACCAGTCCCGCCCGAGCCGGTCCCGCCCGAGCCAGACCCGGCCGGGCCAGTCCGGCTGGAGCTGGTCCCGGCCGAGCCGGGTCCGGCTGAGCCTGGCCCCTGCGAGCCTGCCCGCCGGGGCTGGTCGCCGTCCGGCCGGGCGGCGGCCGGCGACGCCGCGCCCCCCGTGGTCCTGCTGGCCCGCTCGCCAGGGCGCACGGTGCCGATCGGCCGGCCGTTTCCGCTGCCGCCCGGCCGGCCGTCGGCCGGCTGGCTGGCCTGCCCCTCGCCAGAACGAGCGGCGGGCTGCTGGTCTCCTGACCGGCCGGATTCGCCGTCCGGCCTGTCCCGGCCTGCCTCGGCCGCGCCGATCCGTTCCACTGTGACGGTCCCGATCCGGTTGCGCCGACCGGCCAGGCTCTCGGCGGTGAGCCGGAGCCCGGAGACCGTCGTCACCGAGCCGGCGATCGGCACCCGGCCGAGCTGCTGGGCCAGCAGGCCGCCGACGGTTTCCACGTCCTCGGCGTCGATCCGGACGTCGAACAGCTCAGCCAGCTCCTCCACCGACAGCCGGGCGGTCACCCGGGCCCGGCCCTCGCCGAGCCACTCGACCGGCGGGAGCTCCCTGTCGTACTCGTCGGCTATCTCCCCGACGATCTCCTCCAGGATGTCCTCGATCGTCACCAGGCCTGCCGTGCCGCCGTACTCGTCGATGACGATCGCGACGTGGACCTGCCTGGCCTGCATGTCCCGCAGCAGCTCGTCGATCGGCTTGCTTTCCGGCGCGAATGTTGCTGGCCGCATGGTCGAGGAGACCGGCTCGACCGACTCGCTTTCCCGGTGCTCGTAGCTGCGGGTCACGATGTCCTTCAGGTAGGCGATCCCGACCACGTCATCCAGGTTCTCGCCGATCACCGGGATCCGGGAGAAGCCGCTGCGCAGCGCCAGCGACAGGGCCTGGCGCAGGGTCTTGTCGCGCTCCACGAAGACCATGTCGGTGCGCGGCACCATCACCTCGCGCACGATCGTGTCGCCGAGCTCGAACACCGAGTGAATCATCGCCCGCTCGTCCGGCTGGATGACCCTGCGCCGCTCCAGGAGGTCGACCAGGCCGCGCAGGTCTTCTTCCGACCCGGACGGCCGGTCGGGGTCCTCGCCGTCCGTGCCCGGCGGCCCGCTGCCCGCCACCAGGAAGCCCGGCAGCGGGCGGAGGACGCGAATCACCGGGTGCAGCACGGTCGCGGCGCTGCTGGCCAGCCGGACCGCGTTGTCGCGCCCGACGACCCGCGGCAGCAGGCCGGTGGCCAGGTAGGTCAGCACGACCATGACCGCCGTGGCGATCAGGAATGCCCGCCAGTCGTTTCCGATCCACTGCACAAGCACCGCCGTCATCAGCACGGTGGCGCCGACGCTGGCCACGACCCGGACCATTAGCAGCGTGGACAGGCTCGCCGGGATCTCGGCCAGCACCGCCTGCAGCGGGGCGGATGACTCACCGGACGACCGGCTCAGTTCCTTGGCACCGGCCCTGGAGACCCGCAGCAGGGCACCCTGCGCCACCGCGCACCACCCGGCGACCAGGATCAGCGCGAGCGCGGCAACGAATAGCCAGCCCATCGGCCGCTCAGCCTGGTTCTTCCTGGCCGGGCGCCGGTTCCCCGGCGGTTCCGGCCGGCGGAGCACCGGTCTCCTGGTCAGCGTCGGCCGCGGCCGACGATTCCTGCTGGCCGGCCTCGGCGGCGGCAGACGTTGGCGCCGCGTCCTGGTCGGCCTCAGCAGCGGCGGGCCCGCCGGGCTCGCCGGCCGCAGTCTTCTCCGCCGAGCGCCACCCGGCGAGCAGCCTGCCCTGCAGCCCGAACATCGTCGCCTGCTCCTGCGGATCAGCGTGGTCGTAGCCGAGCAGGTGCAGGATGCCGTGCGTGCACAGCAGGTCGATCTCGTCCTGTATGCCGTGCCCGGCCTGCCCCGCCTGCCGGCTGGCCACCTGGGGGCAGATCACCACGTCGCCGAGCAGGCCTGGGGTGCCGTCCTGCTCGCCGGACTGGCCATGCTCGGTGCGCGCCCCGCCGGGCTGCGGCGGCCTCAGCTCGTCCATCGGGAAGGCGAGCACGTCGGTCGGCCCGCTCTCGCCCATCCAGCGCACGTGCAGCTCGGTCATCGCCGCCTCGTCCACCAGCAGCACGGACAGTTCCGCCAGCGGGTGGATCCGCATGCTGTCGAGCACGTGCCTGGCCAGGCCGGCCAGCTCCGCCTCGTCTAGCTCAGCGCCCGACTCATTGGCGATCTCGATGCTCACGGCCTCTCCGCTGTCGCTACCCGGCTATGCGGCCGGCCTGCCGGTCCCGCCAGGCCGCTGACCGGCCAGGCGGCTCGCGTGCCGCTGCCGCCTGAGCTGCGCTCTCGGTCCAGGCTCACCGGTTCCGGCCGGCCTCCCGCCGCGACCGGGCGGACTGCGGCCGGCCGCCATCGGCGGCCGCCTGACGCGCGTCGTAGCGCTCGTAGGCGTCGACGATGTCAGCGACCAGCCGGTGCCTGACCACATCGTGGCTGGTCAGCCGCGAGAAGTACACGTCGTCCACGCCAGTGAGGATGTCCTCGACCACCCGCAGCCCGCTGAGCTGGCCTGGCGGCAGGTCGACTTGCGTCACGTCGCCGGTGACCACGATCCTGGAGCCGAAGCCCAGCCTGGTCAGGAACATCTTCATCTGCTCAGGCGAGGTGTTCTGCGCCTCGTCCAGGATGATGAACGAATCGTTCAGCGTCCGGCCGCGCATGTAAGCCAGCGGCGCGATCTCGATCGTGCCCTGCGAGGTGAAGCGCGGGATGGCGTCCGCGTCGAGCATGTCGTGCAGCGCGTCATACAGCGGCCGCAGGTAAGGGTCGATCTTCTCGTACAGCGTGCCGGGCAGGAAGCCGAGCCGCTCGCCCGCCTCCACCGCGGGCCTGGTGAGAATGATCCGGGTCACTTCCTTGGCCTGCAGCGCCTTGACCGCCTTGGCCATCGCCAGGTAGGTCTTGCCGGTGCCCGCCGGGCCGATCGAGAACACGATCGTGTGCTGGTCGATCGCGTCCACGTACCGCTTCTGGTTCAGCGTCTTGGGGCGGATGGTGCGGCCCCGCGAGGACAGGATGTCCAGGGTCAGCACCTCGGCGGGCCGTACGCCGCGCTCGCGGCGCAGCATGCCGGCCGCCCGCTCCACCGCGTCCGCCGACAGCTCGGCCCCGTTGGCCTGCAGTTCGAGCAGTTCCTCGAACAGGCCGGAAACCAGCGCGGTTTCCTCGGGACGGCCGGTCACGGTGATCTCGTTGCCGCGCACGTGGATGTCGGCCGTGAACTCACGCTCGATGACCCG
>DASXMR010000127.1:0-16522 GCA_036495525.1 Streptosporangiaceae bacterium
GCGATGTGCCCACCGCGCTAGTACGGCTACAGCAAGGTGTTTTCTCGCGGAAACAGGCGCTGGAGGCTGGCCTGACCGGCAAGATGATCGAGGCCCGGCTGAGAAGTGGTGCGTGGCGGACAGTTTCCCGCGGCGTTTATACGAATGCGACTGCCGATATCAGTCGCGCCGGGATGTTGTGGGTAGCGGTGCTGTCCGCCGGATGCTATGCCGTGCTTTCGCATCAGTCCGCGGCCGAGAATCTCGGGCTCGGCGGACGGCCGGATGACGACATTCATGTGACGATTCCGGCGACCCTCAAGATCGAGGCGGTGCCAGGCGTACACATTCACCGGTCCAGGCGCGCGTACCGGCTCGAGCTGGCCGACTGCTATCCGCCGTGCACGAGTGTCGAGGAAACCGTGCTCGACATGGTGGATACCTCGGACACGTTCGACGAGATGTGCGGGTGGGTGACTCGCTCGCTGGCCAGGAAGCGATCGACCGCCGTCAAGTTGCGGACAGCGATGTCGGCGCGGCGGCGATTGCGCTGGCACGCCGTGCTGGACGATATGATCAATGCCACGATCACGGGTGATCACTCGGTCCTTGAGCACCGGTATGACCGTGACGTGGAGCGCGCCCACGGGTTGCCGGAGCCCGAACTGCAGGTGCCGTTCACCAAGCCGGATGGCTCGCCCGGCCGACGGGACCGCGCCTACCCGCGATACCGCGTGGTGATCGAACTCGACGGCCAGGTGTACCACCCGGCCGAGGACAGCTGGACCGACAAGGAGCGGGACAACGCCGCCATCGCGGCGGGTCATGAGCCGCTCAGGTACGGGTGGCGGCACGTCACTCAGGATGCCTGCGGGACTGCGATACAGGTCGGGCGGGTGCTGCGGGCGGGCGGATGGGCGGGCGACCCGCACCCGTGCTCGGTCCGCTGTCCGGTGCCGCGAAGTTGACCGACTACCCGGTGTGCTGACGGAGGAACTCGCGCTCGGCGGTGTTCTCGGTGCGGTCGAGCGCGGCCTGATAGGACAGGGCCGCCTCGTCGGTGCGGCCGAGGCGGCGCAGCAGGTCGGCGCGGATCGCGTGGAACAGGTAGTAGCCGTCCAGGTCCAGCTTGTTCGCCAGGTTCAACGCGGCCTGGGGGCCGTCGATCTCGGCTACCGCCACCGCACGGTTCAGCGCCACTACCGGGGTCGGCTCGCAGGCGAGCAGCTGGTCGTACAGGGCCAGGATCTGCTGCCAGTCGGTGTCCGCGGCGGTGGCCGCGTCGCTGTGCACCGCGTTGATCGCGGCCTGGATCTGGTACGGACCTGGCTGGTTGCGCCGCAGGCATTGCCGCACCAGACCCTGGCCCTCGGCGATCAGCTCACGGTTCCAGCGGGTGCGGTCCTGGTCAGCGAGCCGCACCAGGGCGCCGTCGGGGCCGGTGCGGGCCGGCCGGCGCGATTCGGTGAGCAGCATGAGCGCGAGCAGGCCGCGGACCTCCGGCTCGTCCGGCATCAGCTCGACTAGCAGGCGCCCGAGCCGGATGGCTTCGGCACACAGATCGGCGCGGGTGAGATGGCCCTCGTTGAAGATCAGGTACACGACGGTGAGCACGGCTCGCAGCCGCCCGGGCAGCTCCGCTTCGGGCGGGATGCGGTACGGGATGCCCGCGTCGCGGATCTTGCCCTTGGCGCGGACCAGCCGTTGGGCCATGGTGGGCTCCGGCACCAGGAACGCGCGGGCGATCTCCGGGGTGCTCAGCCCGCCGATAAGCCGCAACGTCAGCGCCACCTGCGCGGCGCGGCCGAGCGCCGGATGACAGCAGGTGAAGATGAGCCGGAGCCGGTCATCGCGCACCGGGCCCACCTCCACGGGTTCGTTGTGCGCGTGCAGCAGCGCGGCCTGGGCGTGCTTGTCCTGGCGGGCCGCCTCCCGGCGGAGCCGGTCGATGGCGCGGTTGCGCGCGGTGGTGATGATCCAGCCGGCCGGGCTCGGCGGCAGGCCGTCGTCCGGCCAGCGCCGGACCGCGACGGTGAACGCCTCCTGCACCGACTCCTCGGCGATGTCGATGTCGCCGAACACCCGGACCAGCACGGACACCGCGCGCCCGTACTCCTCCCGGAAAATCCGCTCGATGTCGGCAGCGGCAACGGCCGGCATGCCGGCCTCAGTCCTCGGCTTCCTCTTGGAACGGGCGCACTTCGACCGGGTCCTCGCAGGCCAGCGATGCCTTGCCGGCCCAGGCCAGGGCCGCGTCCAGGTCCGGTGCGCGGATCACCCAGAACCCGCCGATGTGCTCCTTGCCCTCCGCGAACGGGCCGTCGGTGGTCAGCACCGCGCCACCGGAGGCCCGCACGACCGTGGCGGCGTCCGGGGGGAGCAGGCCGCCGCCGAAAACCCACGACCCGGCCGCCAGCAGTTCCGCGTTGAAGCCGTCGACTTGCTGGTACAGCTGCTGTATCGCCTCCGGTGACCGCTGCGGGCTGCCGTCGACCATGTGCACGCTCAGCATGTACTGCCGCATCGATGTCTCCTGCTCGTCGCCGTCGCCGTCGCCATCGCCATCGCGGCGCAGGCCCTCGCCGTCCCCCGGCGCGGGCCCGCGCCGCCTGGGGTGTCACGCGCCCCCGGCAGACTCAGCGCCGACGGCCTGCTGGCCATCGGCAGCGGTCTCGTCGCCGGCGGGGGCGGGCTGATAGGTGAGCATCAGGATACCGTCGCCGGCCGTCGCCGAGCTGGTCAGCACGAGCCGCGCCGACTCGCTCAGCGCGGCCGGGAACAGCCGCTTGCCCTCGCCAAGCAGGATCGGGAAGACCAGCAGCCGCAGCTCGTCGACCAGGCGGTGGCTGATCAGGTCACTGGCGAGCTGGGCGCTGCCGTGGACCAGCAGGTCGCCGCCCGTCTCCTCCTGCCGGATCCGGGCGAGCTCGGTCATCGCGTCGCCGCTGATCACCGTGGTCTCGCCCCAGGTCGCCTCCTCGCCGGTCAGCGTTGAGGACACGACGTACTTCGGGATGGTGTTCATCCGCATCCCGAAGTCGCCCTCGTCCATGTGCGGCCACGCCTGGGCGAAGCCCTGGTAGGTGACCCGGCCGAGGAGCAGCGCCCCGGCGGCGAACAGCTCGTCGTGCTTGAACTTGTCACCCTCGGCGCCGCGGCTGAAATCGAACGTCCAGCGCGGCTCTTCCATCACGCCGTCGAGCGAGACGAACTCGGTGACCACGATCCTGCGCATGACTGCCTCCGTGCGATGTCGGTCGGCCTCGTGCCGGCCTCTCACCGACTGCACGAACGGCCGGGCGGCGGATCGACAGCCGCGCGAGGGATTTCTCGTTCTTCTTTCTATGCTGGCCAGAGGGCGAGGCAGGGGAGGCGCCATGCCGGACGTGCAGCTCAAGCGGGCCTATGACAAGCCAGCCGTGGCCGACGGCAGCCGGATCCTGGTGGACCGGCTGTGGCCGCGCGGCCTGTCGAAGCAGGTAGCCGGCCTCACCGAGTGGCTCAAGGCGGTGGCGCCGTCCGACGAGCTGCGCCGCTGGTACGGGCACGACCCGGAGCGGTACCCGGTGTTCCGGCTGCGCTACGCCGACGAGCTGCGCGACCCGGAGCGCGCCGCGGCGCTCGCACACCTGGAGCAGCTGGCCGCCACCGGGCCGGTCACGCTGCTGACCGCGACCAGGGACCTGCAGCACAGCCAGGCTGCCGTGCTGGCCCAGCTGCTCAGCGCCGATGCGGCGCGACCCGACGAGCGCGGCGGCGACCCGGCCTGCCTGCTGCGGCGGGTCTGCCAGCAGTGCGGCTCAGTCGCCGACGCTGACCCGCCGGTGACCTGCCAGACCTGCGGCGCGCAGCTCGGCGCCAGCTAGCCGGCCAGCCGCCCGGCGGGCGCCGGCCGGTCATCCCGTTGCCCGGGATGCGCTGCCGCCGGGGCCGGGTCGGCGCCAGCGCTTGACCTGGCCGGCCGGCGTTCCGTGTCGATCTGGCCTTCGCCGGGGATATTCGCTCTCATGCGGGTCCGGTGCCCGGCGCCGGATCGAGAGCGGGCGACGACGGGAGCAATCCGATGACGACGAAGACTGCCTTTTCTCCCGAGCAGTGGGAAACCGTGCTTGAAGGGCCGCCGAGCGCCGGCATGATCGTGGTGACCGCGGCGCGCGGCGGGTCCATCCGCGAGTCCATCGCGCTGTCCAGGGCCTACCTGGACGCCAGGGCTCAGCATGGCGAGAGCGAGCTGCTCGACGAGATCGTGTCCGCCCGGCCCGAGGTGGACCACACCAGGTACCACTCGGCCGCTGAGCTGCGGGACAGCGGGCTGGCGCACATCCGGGACGCGGTATCGCTGCTGCAGAGCAAGGCGACGGTGGACGAGGTCGACGGCTACCGCCGGTTCGTGGTGTCGCTGGCGCACAAGGTTGCCGAGGCGCACCGGGAGCAGGGCGCCGCGGTGAGCCCGGCCGAAGCCGACGCCATCGAGGAGATAGAAACCGCACTCGGCGCGCCAGGTTCCTGAGAGCCTGGGTGCTAGCTGAAGGCAGGACCAGCAGGAAGCGGGGGCAGCCGCAAGATGATGCTCGGGCTGGTGTCGACGAAGGGAGGGACAGGGAAGACCACGTCGGCGGTCAGCCTCGCCATGTGCCTGCACGGGCTCGGCCGGACGCTGGCGGTGGATTGCGACCCGCAGGGCTCGCTGATGAGCTGGAGCGAGTCGGCGGCTGACGAGGGCAAGCCGCTTCCCTTCACCGTGATCAGCGTCGCCGCCAGGGACGTGCACGTGCGGGTGGCCGATCTCGCCGCCGGATACGAGCACGTGGTGCTCGACACTCCGCCCGGTGACCTCGGCATTATCCGCTCAGCCATCCTGGCGTCGCAGGTCGTGCTCGTGCCGGTGTCACCGACCGGGCTCGACCTGCACCGGATCAGGCCGACCTTCGATCTGCTCGGCGAGATCGGCATCTCGCATCCGGTTCAGGTCGGCGTCCTGCTGACGAAAGTCCGGCGGGGAACGAGGTCGGCCCGGTCAGCCAGGCCGGTACTGGCTGAGCTCGGCTACCCGCTGATGAGCACCGAGATTCCGCTGGCCGAGCACTTCGCCGCGGCGTTCGGCTCGGTGCCCGGCGTCGTCGGCGAGTACTGGGACCTGCTCGCCGAGCTGCAGCGCAACCCGGACGGCCTGCCAGAACCGCGGTAGCGGCTCCGGCCGGCCACCAGGCCGAGCATGGCTGGCGTCAGGCCTGGTCGGCCCCCGCCGGGCTGAGCCGCTCCTGGCCGGCCGGTGCGGGGCTGAGCCGCTCCGGCTCGGCCCGCTCGGCGGTCCGCCTCGCTCCGAGGGCGCCGCCGATGACCAGCGTCACTACCAGCAGGGCCAGCACATCGAAGACCGCGGCAGCGGTGAACGCGCTGGCCATGGCGTGCACCTCGGCGCGCAGCGGATGCCCGGCTCCGTGGGCGAGCGCGGTGCGGTGCGCGCTGCTGAACACGGTGACCAGGATCGCCAGCCCCAGCGACCCGCCGACCTGCTGCGTGACGTTCACCATGCTGGACGCGGCGCCGGCCTCGGCCGGGCGCACCCCGCCGAGCGAGGCCATGGTCAGCGGCACGAACACCACGCCCATGCCGGAGCCGATGAGCAGCATCGGGCCGAGCACGCCTGCCTCGTAGCCGGTCCCCGGCGCGATCCTGGACAGCCAGGCCATCCCGGCCACCACCGGCAGCATCCCGGCGATCATCAGCACCCTGGCCGGGAACCTGGCCATGAGCTGCCCGGACAGCCGGGAGATGCCGAAGAGCGCGACGGTCATCGGCAGGAACGCGACTCCGGCCCGCAGCGGGCTGAAGCCGAGCACGTCCTGGAGGAACTGGGTCAGGAAGAAGAACATCCCGAACATGCCGGCCACGATCAGCAGCCTGGCCAGGTAAGAGCCGGCCCGGCCGCGGTCGGCGAACAGCCGCAGCGGGGTTATGGGCTGCGGCACCCTTGCCTCGTTCAGCAGGAACAGGCCGAGCAGCACGGCCGCGACGGCGAAGGCACCGATCGCCATGGTGTCACTCCAGCCGTCCGAGGCGACCCGGACGAAGCCGTACACCAGCAGGCTCATGCCGGCGGTCGAGGTCAGCGCCCCGGCGATGTCGAACCGGCCGGGCTGGCGCGCCGACTCGTCCAGCACCCTGGGCGCGAGGATCAGCACCGCGATGCCGATCGGCACGTTGATGAACAGCACCCAGCGCCAGGACACCCACTCGGTGATGACGCCGCCGAGCACCAGGCCGAGCGAGCCGCCGCCCATCGCGACCGCGGTGTAGATGCCAAGCGCCTTGGCGCGCTCGCGGCCCTCAGAGAAGCTGGAGGTGATCAGCGCGAGCACGGCGGGCGAGGCGATGGCCCCGCCAACGCCCTGCGCGGCGCGGGCGGCGAGCAGCCAGGCGGCGGACGTCGCCAGGCCCCCGGCCAGCGACGCGGCGGTGAACAGCGCGATGCCGGCCAGGAAGGTCCGGCGCCGGCCGAGGATGTCGCCGGCCCGGCCGCCGAGCAGCAGCAGGCCGCCGAAGGTCAGCGTGTAGGCGTTCAGCACCCAGGACAGCCCGGCCGGGGTGAAGTGCAGGCCGCCGGCGATGTTCGGCAGCGCGATGTTGACCACGGTGAGGTCAAGAATGATCATCAGCTGGGCGCACAGGACGAGTGCCAGGGCTATCCCGCGGCGCTCGGCGCCCGGTGGCCCGGCGGGCCGGCGCCTGGCCAGGACGGGTGCGATCGACGTAGTCGACATGGGTCCTTCCCCGAGGAGATTAGGAGGGCAGCAGCCTCGCCGCCGCAGTGGCGGGCGGAGCCGGTGCGAGCTACTATCTATGTGGAGGCCTCCTCCGGTAACTATACGGAGGCACCCTCCGTTTTGCAAGCCGAGGTGACAGCGAATGAGCACGACTTCGATCCCGGCCCCGCCGGCCGGGGCGCACCGCGCGATGCGCGCCGACGCGCTGCGCAACTACCAGCGGCTGCTGACCGCGGCGCTGGAGGCCTTCACCGAGCACGGCGCCGACGATGTGTCGCTGGAGGAGATCGCGCGCCGCGCCGGAGTCGGCATCGGCACGCTCTACCGGCACTTCCCGACCCGGCAGGCGCTGGTCGAGGCGGTCTACCGGGACCAGGTGGAAGCACTGCGGGACAAGGCGCAGGCGCTGCTTGACTCCGAGGAGGCAGACCAGGCGCTCGGCGAGTGGCTGCGGGCGCTGGTGGACTTCGGCAGCACCAAGCGCAGCCTGGTGACCGCGCTGATGGCGACCACCGACAAGTCAGAGATGATCTCCGCCTGCGGCACCGTCGTGCGGGCCTCGGCGGCTGCCCTGCTTGAGCGGGCGCAGCAGGCCGGGCTGGTGCGGCCCGATGCGGACGTCGCAGACGTGATGCGGCTGGTGCACGCGATCAGCGTGATGGCCGCCGAGCGGCCGCCGGCCGACGAGGCCCAGTCCGGACGGCTGGTGGATCTGGTGCTTGACGGACTGAGGTTCAAGGGCTGAATCAGCTTCAAGGCCGAGCCAGCTGCGCCCGGCGCAGCCAGCGGAGCTATGCTCCAGCGATGGCCGAGCGAACCGAGCTCATCGTCCAGCTGCCGCGTGACAGCATCGCGGACCGGAACCTGCGCGAGGAAACGCCGCCGAGCGTGACCAGCGGCCGGGTGCTTGTCCAGCACCTGCCTGCTGACGACGCGGGCCGGCTGATCGCCCCGGCCGCCGGCGAGGTGATCCTCTCGGTGCCCTCACCTGAGGCGCTGCAGCGGCAGGCAGGCGAGGTAACCCGGCTTATCAGGGCGGCAGAAGACGACGGTCAGCCCCTCGTGATCGTCGTGCAGGACGCGGAGTACCTGCGCGAGGAGGAGCTGGCCGCCGTCCTCGACGGCGCCGCCCAGACCCGCCGGGCGGTGCTGCTGCGGGTGATGACCAGCAGCTAAGCCCGGCGGGCGGGGCTAGGTCAGGCGGCGACCGGCCGTGCTGGCGCGGTGGCCGGCTCGAGCGCCAGGTCGAGCGCCTGACGCACGTCGCTGACCAGGTGCACGTCCAGCGCCGAGCGCACCTTCTCCGGCACGTCGGCCAGGTCAGGCTCGTTGCGCTGCGGGATCAGCACGGTGCCGATCCCGGCCCGGTGCGCGGCCAGCAGCTTCTGCTTGACCCCGCCGATCGGCAGTACCCGGCCGGTCAGCGAGACCTCGCCGGTCATCGCCACGTCCGAGCGGACCAGCCGGCCAGACAGCAGCGAGGCGAGCGCCGTCGTCATCGTCACCCCGGCGCTCGGGCCGTCCTTCGGCACCGCGCCGGCCGGCACGTGGACGTGCACGCCGCGCTCCTTCAGGTCGCCGACCGGCAGCTCGAGCTCGGCGCCGTGCGAGCGCAGGTAGGACAGCGCGATCTGGGCTGACTCCTTCATCACGTCGCCCAGCTGGCCGGTCAGCGTGACGCCGGTGGCTCCCGTCTCAGGGTCGGCCAGCGACGCCTCGATGAACAGCACGTCACCGCCGGCCCCGGTCACCGCCAGGCCGGTCGCCACGCCGGGCACCGCCGTGCGCTCCGCCGACTCTGGCGTGTGCCGCGGGTGACCCAGGTAGTCGTCCAGGCTCGCGGCGTCGACCGACAGCGGTAGCTCGGCTGAGCCGGACGCGAGCCGCGCCGCGATCTTGCGCAGCACCTTGGCGATGCTGCGCTCAAGCGCGCGCACCCCGGCCTCGCGGGTGTACTCAGCGGCGAGCCGCCGCAGCGTGTCGTCGGTGAGCTCGACGTCCGCGTTGTCCAGGCCGGCCCGCTCCAGCTGCCGCGGCAGCAGGTGCCCGCGGGCGATGGTGACCTTCTCGTCCTCGGTGTAGCCGTCGAGCGTGATCAGCTCCATCCGGTCAAGCAGCGGCTCGGGGATGGCCTCCGCCACGTTGGCCGTCGCGATGAACAGCACGTCCGACAAGTCGAGCTCGACCTCCAGGTAGTGGTCGCGGAAGGTGTGGTTCTGCGCCGGGTCGAGCACCTCGAGCAGCGCCGCGGTCGGGTCGCCCCGGTAGTCGGCGCCGAGCTTGTCGACCTCGTCGAGCAGGATCACCGGGTTCATCGAGCCGGCCTCGCGGATCGCCCGGACGATCCGGCCGGGCAGCGCGCCCACGTAGGTGCGCCGGTGGCCGCGGATCTCCGCCTCGTCCCGGACACCGCCGAGCGCGACCCTGGCGAACTTGCGGCCCATCGCCCGCGCGACTGACTCGCCGAGCGAGGTCTTGCCGACGCCTGGCGGGCCGGCCAGCGCCAGCACAGCGCCGCTGCGCCGCCCGCCGACCAGGGCCAGGCCCTTGTCCGAGCGGCGCTTGCGCACCGCAAGGTACTCGATGATCCGGTCCTTGACGTCGTCCAGGCCGGCATGGTCGGCGTCCAGTACCTCGCGGCTGCCGCCGATGTCGTAGGAGTCGTCGGTCGTGGTGTTCCACGGGATCTCAAGCACCGTGTCCAGCCACGTCCTGATCCAGGACGCCTCGGGCGAGGCGTCCGAACCGCGCTCCAGCTTGTCGGCCTCCTTGAGCGCGGCCTCCTCGACCTTCTCCGGCAGCTGGGCAGCCTCGATCCTGGCCCGGTAGTCGTCCTGCTCGGAGGCCGGCTTGCCGTCCAGCTCGGCCAGCTCCTTGCGGATCGCGGCGAGCTGCTGGCGCAGCAGGAACTCGCGCTGCTGGCGCTCCATGCCCTCGCGCACGTCGCTCTGAATGGTCTCGGCGACGTCCAGCTCGGCGAGCTGGTCGCGCGCCCAGCCGGCCAGGGCCTCAAGCCGCTGCTCGGGGTCGATCGTCTCCAGCAGCTCGCGGCGCTGCTCGGTGGACAGGTAGCTCGCGTAGCCGGCGCTGTCGGCCAGCGCTGACGGGTCGGTGATCCGCTGCAGCGCGTCGACCACCTGCCAGGCGCCGCGCTTCTGCAGGATCGCGCCGGCCACGCCGCGGTACTCGCGGGCCAGGTCCTGCGCCCGCTGGCTGGCCGGCGGCTCGGTGATGACCGTGCCCTCCACCCACAGCGCGTTGCCCGGGCCGACGGTGCCGGTGCCGATGCGCACCCTGGCCTGGCCGCGGATCACCGCGGCCGGCTCGCCGGTCGGCAGCCGGCCCACCTGTTCGACGATGCCGAGCGTGCCGATCGCGGCGTACTTGCCGTCCAGCCGAGGCACCAGCAGCACCCTCGGCTGGCTGTCAGCCACGTCCGGCGCGGACGCGGACAGCCGGGCCGCCTCGATCGCCGAGCGGATCTCAGCCTCGGAGGTGTCCAGCGGCACCACCATGGTGGGGAGCACGACGTTGTCGTCCAGGGGCAGCACAGGCAGTGAGATGGTTTCACTCACCTGAGATCACTTCCTTGCATGGATTACGTGATTACAGCCGGTGTAAGCAGGGCGCCCGCTGGTTTGTTTCCGGCGTTCGCAGTCAGCGGACACGCCGGGCATAGAGTCAGCGGGCGGACGGGATAATCGGTCGCAGCCGGGCTGAATCGGGAATCATGGCCATCGGCTGGCTATCGGCGGGAGGCCATCATGCAGCTGTACATACTGCCGCTCGGAAACTGCTGCTGTACCTACGAGGTCATCGCGCCCGGCGTAGCTGACGGCAAGCGGATCCACATCCCGGTACCCGGATTCCTGATCCGGCTGGACGATGATTCGCTCGTCCTGGTCGATACCGGGATGAACCGGATTCACGTCTCTGACCCTGACTACACCTGGCGCGGGCAGCCCACCGCAGATGTGCTGATGCCCGATATGCGCCGCGAGGACAGCCTGCTGTTCCGGCTGGCCGAGCTCGGCATCGCCCCGGCTGACATCAGCTACGTCATCAACACGCACCTGCATTTCGACCATGCAGGCAACAACGACCTGCTCAAGGACGCGACGTTCTTCGTGCAGCGCGAGCACTACGAGTTCGCGAAGGGCAACCCGTCCTTTCCGAACCAGTACTGGAACCTGCCGCACCTCAGCTATGAGCTGGTCGACGGCGCCGCGACCCTGTTCCCCGGCGTCGAGGTGATGCCGACGCCCGGGCACGCGCCAGCCCACCAGTCGGTGCTGCTGCGGCTGCCGGAGTCGGGCAACATGATCATCTGCGGCGACGCGGTGTACTGCCAGGAGAACTACGACCACGACTCCTGGGACGGGCAGGCCGACCCGGTGACGGCCAGGCAGAGCGCGCTGGCGCTGCGCGAGCGGGCCTCAGCCGAGAGCGCGTCGATGATCTACGGCCACGACCGGCATCAGATACCGACGCTGCGGCTGTCGACCGAGTCCTACAAGTAGCTGCCGTACCTCAGCCAGTCCAGCCCGGATCAGCAAGTCCAGGGAGAAGGTGCCCAGTGCCGCAGCAGGCCCCGGTCGTCATCCGCAACATCCGGCTCCTGGACGGCACGGGCGCCGAGCCGGCCGCTGGCATGGCGCTGATCGCCGATGGCAGGCGGATCAGCTGGATCGGGCCCGAGCAGCAGCTACCCGAGGGCGCGGCAGGGCTGGCGGTCGACGGGCAGGGCGGCACTGCCATGCCAGGGCTGATCAACTGCCACGTGCACCTGTGCCACGACGGAGCCCCTGACCTGTTCGGCCAGGCGCAGCGCGACAGCGTCACGACCGCTGCGCTCCGCGGCTTCCTGAACCTCCGGCTGACCCTTCAGGCCGGGATCACCTCCGTCCGCGACTGCGGTGCGGCGAACGGCGTGGCGATCGAGCTAGCCAGGGCTGTCGATGACGGGCTGGTGGCCGGCCCGCGCATCCGCGCGGCCGGCCGGGTCATCACGATGACCGGCGGCCATGGATATTTCATCGGCCGTGAGGCCGATGGTCCCGCCGCGGTTCGCCAGGCGACCAGGGCGGAGATCAAGGCGGGAGCGCATTTCATCAAGGCGATGGCGACCGGCGGCGTGCTGACCCCTGGCGTCTCACCGTCCCAGACGGCGCTGCAGCAGGACGAGCTGGCCGAAGTCGCGCGCGAGGCGCATAACGCCGGGCGCCGGGCCGCCTGCCACGCCATCGGCAACGAGGGAATCAAGAACGCCATCAGGGCGGGCATCGACTCCATCGAGCACGGCTTCTATCTCGACGACGAGGCTCTCCAGCTGGCCCTTGACCGGGGCACCGTGCTGGTGCCCACGCTGATCGCGGTCAACCAGATCGTGGGTCACGGCGACAGCGGCGAGATTCCGGACTGGGTGCTGCAGAAGGCGCAGAGCGAGTCCGGTCATCACCGGGAAAGCTTCGCCGCTGCCGTCCGCTCAGGAATGAAGGTCGCGGCGGGCACGGACGCCGGCACGCCTTTCAACCCGCATGCCGACCTGGCGCAGGAGCTGGCCCTCATGGTGGAGTACGGCATGCGGCCGATGGACGCGCTCGTCGCCGCCACCCGTACCGCGGCCGAGAACGTGGGCCTGGCGCCCGATGTCGGGACACTGCAGGTCGGCAGGCTCGCGGACGTCATCGTCGTGGCCGGCGATCCGGTGAGCGACATCACAGCCGTGTCGCGGGTGCGATTCGTCCTCAAGGACGGCGCGGTAGCGCGCGATGACCTCGGCTCGCCTGCCGGGGACTGACCACGATCAGGCCCTGCCGCGGCTCCAGCTCGGCTTGCGCTTGTCAAGGAACGCGCGCATTCCCTCGCGCGCGTCGGGCAGCTGGCTGGTCGCGGCCATGACCTCCATGGCGTAGGCGTAGGCCTTCGGCTGGTCGAGGTCGATCTGCCCGTAGAGAGCCTGCTTGCCGATGCCCTTGCTCTCCGCTGAGCCGCGGGTCACCCGCTCCAGCAGGTCCTGCACCGCTGAGTCGAGCTGCGCGGCCGGCACCACCCGGTTCACCAGGCCCCAGTCGAGCGCCGTCGCCGCGTCGATGACGTCGCCGGACAGCGCCAGCTCAGCGGCGCGCTTGCGGCCGACGTTCCTGGCGATGGCGACCATCGGGGTGTGACAGAACCAGCCGCCCTTGCCGCCGGGCGCGGCGAAGCCTGCCTGGTCGCTGGCCACCGCGAGGTCGGCGGACGCGACCAGCTGGCAGCCGGCCGCGGTGGCCAGGCCGTGCACCCGCGCGACCACCGGCTGCGGCACCTGCTGCATCAGCGTCATCAGCTCGGTGCAGGTCGCCAGCAGCCCGCGCACCGCGGCCAGGTCGGCGTCCGCGACGTCGGCGAAGTCATGACCGGCGCTGAACACAGGCCCGTTGCCGGCCAGCACGATGCCGAGCGCGTCGCTGGCCCCGAGGCCGGAGAACGCCGCGATCAGCTCGCGCATGTGCTGCAGCGACAGCGCGTTGCGGCGTTGCGGCCGGTTCATGGTGATCGTCGCGAACTCGCCCGACCGCTCGACCAGCACGTGCTCGAAGTCCATGGCCGCCTCCTTCTCCGCTGCCTGCGGCCAGCCTAAGCCGACCGGCTGGCGCTGGCACCGGCCGCGGCTGGCCTGGCAGCCGCGGCTAGGCCGCTGGCACCGCCGACAGCCCGGCGAGCGCGACCTCCATGTCCTGCGAGTAGTGGCCGCCGCTGACGCCGATGGCGCCGACGATGGTGTCGCCTACCTTGACCGGGTAACCGCCGCCGAACACCACCAGCCGGTCGATGCCGGGCGCCGCGCCCATGGCCAGCGGCGGGTCATCCTTGACGAAGTCGTGCCAGGCATCGGTGGGCAGGCCGAACCCGGCGGCGGTGTACGCCTTGTCCTGGGCGATCTGCACGGACAGCAGCGCCGCGCCGTCCATCCGGCTGAACGCCTTGAGGACACCGCTGTCGTCCACCACCGCGATGACGAACGGATGGCCCATGTCCCGCGCCTTCGCCTCGGCTGCGTCGATCATGGCCCTGGCCAGCTCCGTGCTCACGCTCGGCCGGCTGAACGTCGATGTCATGGCTGCCTTCCTTAACCAGGGCCTGGCGCGGGGTCAGCGGCGTACCGCCGCTCGGCCTCGCGCACTTCGGCCAGTCCGATGAACTCGTTGAACTCGCTGAACGACGGCAGCCCGGCCAGCATCGCGGCCGGCGTGCCCGCCTCGGCGATCTCCCGCAGCACCGCCCGCATCGCCCCGGTTGCGGCCAGCAGCGTGCTGAGCGGGAAGATGACGATCCGGTAGCCGAGCTCGCGCAGCCTGGCCACCGGCAGCGGCGGCGTCTTGCCGCCCTCTGCCCAGTTGAAGAGCAGCGGCACGTCGGGGAACGCCCTGGCCGCCTCGGCGGCCTCCGCGTCGGTCGTGACCGCCTCGATGAACAGCGCGTCGGCGCCAGCCTCGCGATACAGCCGGGCGCGCTCCAGCGCTCGCTCCAGCCCCTCGACCGCCCGCGCGTCGGTCCTGGCGATGATCACGAACTCCGGCCGGGCACGCGCCTCGACGGCGGCACGGATCTTCGCCGCCATCTCCTGCGCCGGGATGACGAGCTTGCCCTCCATGTGCCCGCACTTCTTGGGGGCCACCTGGTCTTCCAGGTGAATCCCCGCCACCCCGGCCGACTCGAAGGCGCCGACGGCGCGGATCACGTTCAGCGGGTTGCCGTAGCCGGTGTCGGCGTCGGCGATCACCGGGATGTCCACGCAGTCCGCGATCCGGCTCGCGTTGCCGGCCATCTCGGTCATCGTCAGCAGGCCGACGTCGGGCCGCCCGAGCAGCGCCGCCGAGGTGCCGAAGCCGGTCACGTACACGGCCGGGAAGCCGGCCTCCTCCGCGAGCCTGGCGGCCAGCGGGTCAAACGCGCCGGGCGCCACGATCAGCTCGCCGGCGGCCAGCAGTTCCCGCAGCCTGACCGGGCCGCCAGGGCGGGAGGTAAGCCGCCCTGTCACCAGGCGCCGCCCGCGATTGTCACGGGCACACCGTAGTACAGCGCGGCCAGAGCGGGCAGGCCCGCTTTTCCGCCGCGTCGGTAGGGTGGGAGACCACTCGATGGGAAGCGGGCCAGCCGTGCGGACGACTCAGGACCAGGCCGCGCCGGGCGCGGTGGCCGGCAGGACCGCCCCCCTGCGGGTAGCAGTGCTCGGCTGCGGGGTGGTCGGCAGCCAGGTGTGCCGGCAGCTCGGCGCGCAGTCAGCCGACCTGGCGGCGCGGGCCGGCGGGCCGCTGCAGCTGGCCGGCGTCGCCGTGCGCCGCCCGGACCGCGACCGGGACGGGGCAGTCGATCAGGCGCTGCTGACCGGCGACGCGATGACCCTGGTCACTCGGCCCGACGTGGACATCGTGGTGGAGCTGATCGGGGGCATCGAGCCGGCCCGCTCGCTGCTGCTCGCCGCGCTGCGGGCAGGCAAGTCGGTCGTCACGGCGAACAAGGAGCTGCTCGCGGCCGGCAGTGCCGCGCTGCACCAGGCCGCCCGCGAGCACGGCGCCGACCTGTACTACGAGGCCGCCGTCGGCGGCGCGATCCCGCTGCTGCGGGCGCTGCGCGAGTCGCTGGCCGGGGACACGGTGCGCAGCGTCCTCGGCATCGTCAACGGCACCACCAACTACATCCTCGACCGGATGGACACCTCCGGCGCGAGCTTCGCTGACGCGCTGGCCGAGGCGCAGCAGCTCGGCTACGCCGAGCAGGATCCGGCGGCCGACCTGGCCGGGCAGGACGCAGCGGCCAAGGCCGCGATCCTTGCCAGCCTCGCCTTCCACACCAGGGTCACCGCGGCCGACGTGCGCACCGAGGGGATCACGCAGGTAACGGCCGCCGACATCACCAGCGCCAGGACGCTCGGCTGCGTGGTCAAGCTGCTGGCGATCTGCCAGCGGGCCGGCGGCGGAATCTCGGTCCGGGTGCACCCGGCGATGCTCCCGCTCGCACACCCGCTGGCCGCCGTGCGCGAGGCATACAACGCGGTGTTCGTCGAGGCCGCGGCGGCCGGGCGGCTGATGTTCTACGGCGCGGGCGCCGGGGGTACCCCGACGGCGAGCGCGGTGCTCGGCGACATCGTGGCGGTGGCCCGCAACCGGCTCGCGGGCACGCGCGGACCGGAGCTTTCCACCTATGCGGAGCTGCCGGTGCTGCCGATGGGCGATACTTTGACCAGGTACCACGTGTCGCTGGACGTCGACGACCGGCCCGGGGTGCTGGCGCCGGTCGCGGAGGCCTACGCGCGCCACGGCGTGTCCATCCAGCAGGTAATCCAGGCCAGCCGCCGTGGTGGCGAGGCTTCGCTCGTGATCGTCACGCACGAGGCGAGCGACGCCGCGCTGGCGGCGACAATATCCGAACTGCAGGCCCTGCCGATCGTGCGGGCGGTGGCGAGCGTAATGCGGGTAGAAGGAGAAGGCGACCCGTCATGACCGTCGAAACAGGTGCGCGAGCTCCGTGGCGCGGCGTAATCACCGAATACGCCGAACGCCTACCGGTTACTCCTGACACTCCAGTTATCACCCTCCAGGAGGGTGGAACCCCTCTGCTGCCGGCGCCCGTGCTGTCGGCCCGCACCGGGTGCGATGTCTACCTCAAGGTCGAGGGCCTCAACCCGACCGGGTCCTTCAAGGACCGCGGCATGACGACCGCGATCACCGTGGCCGCGGCCCAGGGGGCCAAGGCGGTGATCTGCGCGTCGACGGGCAACACCTCCGCCTCGG
>DASXMR010000128.1:0-2588 GCA_036495525.1 Streptosporangiaceae bacterium
CCCGCTGCTCTTCGGCGTCGAGAAGCTCATAGCTCCATTGCACCGCGGCGGCCAGCGACCGCTGCCGCTGCTGGGCCAGCCGGTCGCCGTCCACCAGAAGCGCGAACCGGTCGTCGATCCGGTCCAGCAGTTGCGGCACGCACAATGCGTCGACCCGGGCCGCGGCCAGCTCGATCGCGAGCGGCATCCCATCGAGGCGCGCGACCAGTTGGGCCACGGTTGGCCCGGTTGTGTTGTCGAGCGCGAAACCGGGATCCACCCGTCGAGCCCGGTCGGCGAACAGCGTCACCGCCTCGGATTCCGCTGCGGTTTCCGGGTCTGGCCGGTTCGCCAGGTTCTCCGCGGCCGGCAGGGTCAGCGGCCCCAGCCGGTACCTGACCTCCCCGGCGATGCGCAGCGGTTCCCGGCTGGTGGCCAGCACGCGCACGTCGTCGGCGCCGAGCAGCAGCCGGCCGCACACCTCCGCGGCCGCGCCGATCACCTGCTCGCAGTTGTCCAGGACGAGCAGCAGCTGCCGCCGGGCCAGGGCACGGGCCAGCGCGTCGGCCGCCGCCACCGCGGGCAGGTCATGGATTCCAAGTGCCGCGGCTACCGCGCCCGGCACCTGGCCCGGATCCCGGACCGCGGCCAGCTCGGCCAGCCAGACTCCGTCGGCGAACCGGCCGGCTACCCGCCTGGCCACCTCGCCGGCCAGCCGCGTCTTCCCGGCACCGCCGGATCCGGTCAGCGTCACCAGCCGGTACTCGGCCAGCTGGGCGGCGATCTCGGCGGTGGCCTGGGCCCGGCCGACGAAGCTGGTCAGCGAGGCCGGGAAGCCGTGCAGGCTTCCCGGCGCATCGGCCACCGCAGACCGTCCCACAGCGGTCACCCTAATCCGGGCCGGTGCCGCGGCATAGGGCTACGCCGCATAGGGCTATGCGGGGCCTGCTTCGGTGCTGTCGGCGCGGGGAGCAGCATCGGCGGTGGCCGAGGGCGCCTCCTGGTGGCCGAGGGCGACGGCGCCCACGACCAGGCAGGCGAACGCGGCGACCTGCAGGACGGCTCGCGCCCCGTGCGGCAGCGACTCGCCGAACAGCACGAACCCGGCCGCGATCGGAACCGCGTTGGTCACCATCGTCGCGGTGCCGGCCGCGGTCAGCGCGTCGCCCCGCTGGTAGGCCCACTGCAGGACGCTCGTCCCGACCGCGTAGGCGATGATGAGCGTGACCAGCGCGAGCAGCCACCACCCGCCGTAGCCGATGAGCTTGGCGGAAATGTCGCCGTCGGCGAACAGCAGGCCGGCGGCCAGGCCGAGGGAGGCGGCGCGGCCGAAGCGGGTCGGTATGGCGATGAGCAGCGCCGCGCCGGCGCCGCACGCCGCGAGCCAGATAACGATGCCGACGACCGGGGGATGCTGGTCGGACTCCGAGGTGTCGACGAGGGACAGCGCGAGCAGCACGAGCCCGGCGATCGCCAGGACGACGGCGAGTTGCTCGCGCCGCGCGAGCCGGGACGGGTGCCCGCGCGCGGTAGCGAACGCCAGCACGGCGAGCCCGGACGCCGCCACGGCCTGCACCAGCGAGAGCGGGGCTAGCCGCAGGGCCGCGACAAACATGAGCCAGCCCACGCTTTCGGCCCCGAACGCGAGGAGCCAGCGGCGGTCGCGCAACAGGACCTGAGCCGACCTGAAGGGGCGGCGCGGCGAGAGCGGCGGCAGCCTCGCCGCCGCGTCATGCTCCAGCGAATAGGCCGTGTTGGTGACCAGCGCTGAGACGAACGCGAGCGTCAGGCCTATCCAAACCGGCGGCACCCTGCGAACGCTACCATCAGGCCGGGCCCGCGCCGGGAATAGGCACCGAGGGGCCCGGCCTGGGGCGCGGCTAGCTGACTACCTGCGGGAAAGCCGCCGGACTGCGGTGGCCGGCCTTGTCGATGGCACGCAGGCCGAACTGGACGTTGTCCTTGGAGATGTTCAGCGTGACCGAGGTGACGTTGCCGACGCCGATCGCGCTGGTCCAGTTCGCCGCCGTGGTCTCGCGCATCACCACCTCATACCCGGCCAGCTCGGGTTCGGGGTTGGCGTCCCAGTTCAGGGCGGTGAGGTTGGTGCCGGGGAAGCCGGCCGGCGGCGTCGTATGGATCTGCAGGTTCTTGGGCGTGGAGGGGTTGGTCGCCAGCGCCCACAGGGCCGCGCCGTTCACCTTGGCTACCCGCGCGGTGTAGTTGAAGTCCACGAACTGCGGCAGGTCGCCGAACTGCACGCCGTCGGCGACCCGGACGTCCTGGTGCTCGTGGTTGAAGTTCTCCCGCGGCTCGGTGAACCTGGCCGCCGGGTAACCCTGCTGCTGGAACGAGATGTGGTCGCTGCCACGCAGATACCGGTCGCGCCGCCAGATCACGCGGACGTTAATGCCGGTCAGCCCGGACGGGGCCACGTCGGTGACGAACCGGGCCAGCTGGTGCGTCACCCCGTCGTTCTCGCCGCCGACCGACTGCATGAGGGAGATCTGCGCCTGGGTCACCGCGGTCGGGATGCCCTCGACGAACAGCCGGATGGTGTGCGGGTCGGGCCGGGTGCCGTCCCAGGCCTGGCTGGCGCCCACGATGTC
>DASXMR010000129.1:0-8147 GCA_036495525.1 Streptosporangiaceae bacterium
GAAGGCGCCGCCCACGCTGGTGCACTGCTTCGCCGAGGCGCAGGACACGTCGGTCAGGTCGCTGACGCTGGCGCCGATCCGGTTCGGCGTGCTCTGCTGCGTCCAGGTGCTGCCGTCCCAGCGCTCGGCCAGCGACACCACGCCCGAGCCGTTGTTATAGTCCCCGGCCGCCGTGCAGGCATTCGCGGACGTGCACGACACGCCGCCGAGGAAGCCTCCGGCCGGGCTGGTCGGGCTCATGATCGTCCAGCTCGATCCGTTCCAGTGCTCGGCCAGCATGCTGCTGCCAGCGGTTCCCACCGCGATGCACGAGCTGACGGACGTGCAGGATACCCCGTTGAAGCGGTTGTTCGGGGACGAGGCCAGCGCGGGTGTGGTCTGGAGCTTCCAGCTGGTGCCGTTCCACTTCTCCGCGAACAGGAACTCGTTGCTTGTCTTCCTGTTGAAGGAGCCGACCGCCTCGCACGAGGTCGCCGACACGCAGGACACTTCGCTCAGGAAGGCCCTGGTCGCGCCCGTGGGGGTGGGAGTGCCCTGGATTGTCCAGGTCGAGCCGTTCCAGGTCTCGGCCAGCGTGTCGAGGTTGATGCCGACGCCGGTCAGGATGTCGCCGACCGCGACACAGTCCGTCGCGGACAGGCAGTCCACCCCGTTCAGGTTGCTGCTGGTGCCAGCCGGGGTGTTCTGGATCGTCCAGCTGCTGCCGTCCCAGCGCTCGGCGTACGTGGTGAAGACGCCCTGCCCGCCGCTGACGCTCTCGTCGCTGCCCACCGCCGTGCAGGCATCGGCGGCGGAGCAGGACACGCCGGACAGGCTGCTGCCCACCGAGCCCGCCGGATTAGGCGGCTCCTGAAGGTGCCAGGCCAGCTCGGGCACCCGCTGCTGCGGGCTGGCCTGCGCCGCTTGCTCGCCCTGCGCCGCTTGGGCGCCCTGCGCCACCGCCAGCACCGCCGTCGCCGCCAGCATCGCGGTCGCCGCCGTCGCCGCCGTCGCCGCCAGCGCCCCGGCTATGCCCACCCGTCCGGCATTTTTCTTACGCTTTACTGCCCCTCTAATACCCAGCACGTGCGTCCCCTCCAAAGTTCATTTAGCGAATTTCGCCCGCTTTGGACGGTTTTTACCACAGATGCGTGAACAATGACACTCCCCATCACGCCAGCTGCATGAGCGACCGTGAAGACCTTTACGCGCTATCACGCGGAAAGGTCTACGCGATCATTGTGGGTACCGGTGGCGGGACCTGGAGCAAGGCGAGGCTGGTTCTCGCGGGCTACTCGGCTTCAGGGGGTGGCTGCGCCTGGGCTTCGGCGATCTTGCGAATGGATTCCGAGGTGGGCCTGCCCTTGGCGGAGTTGCGTTCGACGATCATCCTGGCCGCATCGGCCTGGGCGTCGGTCACGTACACCTTTTTCGCCATCAGGTGCCGCCTTCCTCGCGGCCGTGGTTTTCCTCGTCCGCGGTGCCTCGGTCATCCTCGGCGCCTGGATCCGATGGTACGTCAGCCCCCGCGACGGCCGGAAGACCAGATGCCGCGATGACCTGCGCGTTGTCACCGAGCTGCTCGATCTCCCTAACCGGGATCCTGACGACCGCGTTCAGCGCCGCATCGATGAAGAGCTGCTGATGCTCATCGAGCAGATCCGATTCGCCGAGCGCCCGCAGTTCGGCCACGCCCAGCCGGGCGTGGGTTTCCTCGTCGGACACCGCCAGCTCGGCGGCCCAGCGCAGGCTGCGCATGACCTCCTCGCGCCTGGAGCGCGCCTCGAGCTCCGCGGCCCCCTGCCGGGTGATGCGCTGGGCGAACAGCACCCCGGCGAACGTGAGCACCGGCGAGCCGAAGCTGAGCAGGTACACCGCCCAGGTGGGCAAAGTCGTCACGACGCCACCTTAGGGCGCGGGGGTGCGGCCCGCGCGCGGGCCGGCCGCTGACCCGGGCGGGTCTAGCTGGTGACGTCGCTGCTGGTGAAGCGGGCCCAGGCGATCGCGCCGAAGACGACGATGTAAACGCCGAACGACAGCAGGCCGCGCGTCAGCGTTGTGGTGTCGACCGGCGAGCGGAGCAGCGAGTCGAACGAGTCCCACCAGTGCGTGGGCAGGTACGGGTGCACCACGGAGAACTGCGGCACGCTGTCGCCCACCTGGCTGGCCACCACGATGATCGCCAGCGCCGCGATCGCGCCGATGGCGTGCTCGGTGAAGGTGGAGATGGCCAGCCCGATCGCGCCGAGCGAGGCCATCGCGGCGGCCACGTACAGGGTCACGAACAGCACCCGCAGCAGGCCCTCGGCCAGGCTGACGCTGGTGCCCGACAGCAGCGTGACCGGCCCGACCGGGAACAGCGCGACCCCGGCGACCAGCGAGACCGAGGTGATGATGCCGGCCGCGACCAGGCCGAACGCGACCACGGTCAGGTACTTGACGCCGAGCAGCCTGGTCCGGCCGGCCGGCACGCAGAGCAGGTAGCGCAGCGTGCCGTAGCCCGCCTCGCCGGCCACCGAGTCGCCGGCCGCCACCGCCACGACGAGCGGCAGCACCAGCGTGAGCTGGATGGTCAGCGCGAGGAAGGACAGGAACACCCCGTTGCCCGCCACCTGGTCGAGGAACGGCGGGCCTTGCCCGCCGCCGCCCGACGTCGGCGGCGCGGCCAACCGCAGCGCGATCCCGATGATCACGTGGATCACCGCGACCACACCCAGCAGGGCCAGGTTGCGTCGCCGCCGGAAGACCAGCCTGAACTCCGAGGCCAGCAGCCGCAGCCAGGACACGGCCGGCCGCTGATAGGGCGCCGCCGCCGCGGCCGGGTTGCGCGGCGACCACGCGGTCACCAGCGCTCCGCGTGCCTCGCGTTCCGCGCCCGGCTCAGCCGTCGACATCGAATCCCTCCCCGGTGAGACCGACGAACAGTTCCTCCAGGCTGGGCCGCACCGTGGCCAGGCCGCGCACCGGCACGCCCTGGTGCACGAGCTCGGCGCACACCCGTTCGGGCAGGAAATCGCCGAGCTGCGCGGACGCCTCATCGCCGGCCGCCTGCGCGTCCTGCAGGCCGAACTTCTCGAGCACCGCCGCGGCGGCCAGCGGATCGGGCGTCTGCACCCGGATGCGGGCCGCCCCGGTGCGGCGCAGTTCGTCCAGCGAGCCCTGGAAGACGAGCCGGCCGGTACGCATCACGCCCACGTGCGTGCAGATCTGCTCGACCTCCGCCAGCAGGTGCGAGGAGACGAAGACGGTGGTGCCCTCGGCGGCAATCTCCCTGATCAGCGAGCGCACCTCGCGGGTGCCCTGCGGATCGAGCCCATTGGTCGGCTCATCCAGGATGATCAGCTCGCGCGGCTGGAGCAGGCCCGCGGCGATGGCGAGCCGCTGCTTCATGCCGAGCGAGTAGTTCCGGTAGCGTTTTTTTGCGGCCGAACGGAGCCCCACACGCTCCAGGGCAGTGTCGATCCGCTGCCCGGCGGTCCTCGGGTCGGCGGTCCGGTCGGCGGCGTCGCAGCGGGCCAGGTTGTCCCGGCCGTTCATGAACGGGTAGAACGCGGGCCCTTCGACCAGCGAGCCGACCCGGGGCAGCACACGCACCGCGCCGTCCGGCATCGGGGCGCCGAGCAGCTCGTGCTGGCCGCTGGTCGGGTAAACCAGGCCGAGCAGCATCCTGATCGTGGTCGTCTTGCCGGAGCCGTTCGGGCCGAGGAAGCCGTACACGCTGCCGCGCGGCACGTCGAGGTCGATGTGGTCCACCGCCAGCTGCCCGCCACGGAACCGCTTGGCCAGGCCGCGCGAGGTGATCGCGGACCCGGCCTGCAGCGCCGCGGCGGCCAGCTCGGCCGTGGCTGATGCGGTCATCTGGCGTGCGCGGCGGCGCTGTACAGCACGGCCGGGGTGACCGCCCCGAGCAGGACCCGGCCGTCGTTGGTCATCAGCACGGACAGCAGCTTGGTGCGCACCAGCTGGCCGCTCCCCCAGGCGCCATGCACCTCGGTCCCCGAGTGCACCAGGGCACCAAGCGCCGCGGTGTCCTCGCCGTTGACCCCCGCCGACTGGCTGCCCGCGGCGGCGTGGGCCGCCGAGGAGGCCGCGCGGCTGGCCGACGCCGCGCTGCCGCTCAGGCCGCCGAGCCCGCCAAGGTCAGCGGCGGGCAGCACCGCGACGGCTAGCCAGCCGTTGCCGATCACGGTGGGCTCGGCTGCCTGCGCATGCTGGCGGGCATTTGCGGACGAGCTGTCGCCTGGCAGCCGGACCGTGCTGACCTTGGCCCCCGGGGGCGGGCTGAAGTCGTAGTTCGCCGCGGCCGGCCTGACGAACGAGACCGACGTGTACCCGACCTGAAACGCGGGACTCGTCGCGCCGCGCGCGTAGACCTGAACGCGGAGCGGCACGTCGCGGGTGGCGTCCACCGCGATGCGTACCTGTCCGACCAGCGAGCTGCGGCTCTTCGGCGCGAGCACCAGCTGGTAGGCGTCCTCGCCGGCCACGATCACGTTGCTCTGCACGCTGACCCTGGTCGTCGGGCCGACCGCGGCCAGGACCTGGCGGGCCGCCTGCTGCGGGGTCAGCGGGACCTGGGCGGGCCGTGCATCGGCCGGATGCTTGCGGGCGTCGGCCGGCGCGAGGTAGCGGGTGGCCGAATTCGTGTTGCTCTGCCAGTACCAGAAGGTGCTGCCGTCCGCGATCAGGTCGCTCTCGGTCAGGCTACTCGGGACCGAAAGCCGGAAATGATCGGAGTCTGAGTACCAGATCTTGACCGTGTGCGAGCCGGTGAGCAGCGCTGCCACCGAGGTGGGGTTGCTCATCCCCGGCAGGTCCGGCAGGCCGAGCCGAGTGGTCTCGACCACCGTGCCGGTCAGCGCGGGCGCGGGCCCGGTGCGGCCGGCCACCGCGGCCAGCAGCTGCGCGGGCGTCCTGGCGGGCAGATTAGGGCTAGCCTGCGCGGTGGTGATCAGCGCTCCCGCCATTACCGCGCCGACGACGGCAATCGTGCCCGCGGGCACGGCCCACCTGGCTCGGCGGGAAAGTCTGGGCAGCCGGTACATGCGACACCTCATTCGTCTCTTTGTCACTGCCTAGCATGCCGGACGCGGCCTGAGCTGAGCCTGAGAGCGGCTGAGACCGCTCACAGCCACGCCGGGCCCGCGGCACCTAGCATGAGAGCCCAGGTGGGCAGACTGAAACGCGGCGGGAGAGGAAACCGGGAGCCGACCATGCGCGTGCTGGTGGTAGAGGACGAGCGGCGGCTGGCGGCCGCGGTGCGGCTGGGGCTGCAGGCCGAGGGCTTCGCCGTCGACCTCGCTCATAACGGCCAGGACGGCCTGCACCTGGCCCGCGAAGGCGGCTACGACGCCGTGGTGCTCGACATCATGCTGCCCGGGCTGTCCGGCTACAAGATCTGCGAGCGGCTGCGGGCCGAGGGCAACTGGGTGCCGATCCTCATCCTGTCGGCCAAGGATGGCGAGTACGACCAGGCCGACGGGCTGGATCTCGGCGCCGACGACTACCTCACCAAGCCGTTCTCCTACATCGTGCTGGCCGCCCGGCTGCGCGCGCTGCTGCGCCGCGGTGCCGCCCCCCGGCCTGCCGTGCTCGAGGCCGGCGATCTGTCGCTGGATCCGGCCAGCCGTTCGGTCCGCCGGGGCGAGGCGAGCATCGAGCTGACCCCGCGGGAGTTCGCGCTGCTGGAGTTCCTGATGCGGCGGGCCGGCCAGGTGGTGCCCAAGACCGAGATCCTGGAGCACGTCTGGGACGCCTACGACGCGGCCGAGCTCAACGTCGTCGAGGTCTACGCCGGCTACCTGCGCCGCAAGATCGACGCGCCGTTCGGCCGGGCCGCGCTGCAGACGGTGCGCGGCGCCGGCTACCGGCTGGCTTCCGATGGCGGCTGACGGCGGCCGACCGACCCGGTCGTTCCGGCCGCCTCGGTCGCCTCGACTGCTGCGCGGCTGGTGGCGGCGGCGCGGCGTGCGGGCCAGGCTGACCCTGGCCGCGTCGGCCGGGCTGGCCGTGGCCCTGGCCGCCACGGCGCTGATCCTGGTCAACGCGCTGCGGCTGTCGCTGACCCGGGGGCTCGATGACACCGCCCGGCAGGGCGCCTCGGAGGTGGCCGCGCTCGCCGACGCGCACCGGCTGCCGCGTCCGGTGCCGGTCGCCGGGGGCACGATCACCCTGCAGGTGCTCGACGCCAACGGCCGGATCATCGACGCCTCGCCGGGCGCGGACCTGCTGGTGCCGATCCTTTCGCTCCCGGTCGCGACGCAGAGCGCGCGGACCGGCGAGGCGCGGCTGATGTCCGGGCCGCCGTTCGGCATCCCGGGACTGCTGCGCGTGGTGGCGGTGCGCACCAGTGACCACCAGATCGTGATCGCGGCGGTCTCGTACGCCCAGGTAAGCGACAGCCTGGCGGTGGCGACCAAGGTCGTGCTGTTCGGCGGCCCGCTGCTGTTCCTGCTGCTGGCGGCAGCGGTGTGGCTGATCACCGGCGCGGCGCTGCGGCCGATCGAGGAGCTGCGGCGCGGCGCGCAGGAGATCACCGGCACCGCGATCGCCGGCACGCTCCCTGTGCCCGAAGCCAGGGACGAGGTGCACAGCCTGGCCGTCACGCTCAACGACATGCTGACCCGGCTGGCCGCGGCCCAGCAGCGCCAGCGGGCGCTCGTCTCGGACGCGGCGCACGAGCTGCGCAGCCCGATTGCCAGCATCCGCACCCAGCTGGAGGTCGCGATCGACCACCCGGAGGCACGGGCCTGGCCGCAGACTGCGGCCGACGCGCTGGCCGACACGCTGCGGCTGGCCCAGCTGGCCGAGGATCTGCTGGCCCTGGCCAAGCTGGACGAGCAGGCCGGCGGCCCGTCGGGACCAAGCCGCCCGGTGGACCTTAGCGCTCTGGTCCGCCAGGTCTCGCTCCGCTACGCCGACGCCCGCGTCCCGGTCGTCGCGGATGTTGCAGGTGAGATCGTCAAGCAGACGAGCGACGTCGGGACCGACAAGGTGCGGACCAGCGACGCCCGGGCGGACCCGGCACGAGCGGACCCGGCACAAGCGGACCCGGCACGGACACGCGGCACGGGCGCAGCGGCGGCGAGAGTGAGCGGCCCAGGGGTCAGCAGCGAGTGCGCCACCGTCGACGGCAGGTGCCTGGTGCATGGTGATGCCGACGGGCTGGACCGGATGCTGGTCAACCTGATCGACAACGCGGTGCGGTACGCGCGCAGCGCGGTGAGCGTGACGACGCGGGCCGACGGCGGCTGGGTGCTGCTGGCCGTGGCCGACGACGGGCCGGGCATCGCGCCGCAGGACGCCGAGCGGGTCTTCGACCGGTTTACCCGGCTGGACGACGCGCGCAGCCGGGAGCCGGACAGCCAGGAGGGCTCCGGGCTCGGCCTGGCGATCGTCCGCGCCACCGCCGCCGCGCACGGCGGGAAGGCCTGGCTGGAAGATGCCGCCCCCGGCCTGCGGGCCGTAGTCCGGCTGCCGACGGTTCCCCTATTACCCCGAAGTTCCCCCAAGCCGACTACCTGATGCGCTTGACCGGGTGGCAGAGCCTTGATCACTGCGATTACACGACTGCGTGGTCTTGGGCTGAGGCTGTTTCACCTGGTCAATGACTCGGCCGGCCCGACGCTGGGGGGACTGCGGGCTACCGCCCCGGCCGGAGATTCACCGAGCGGCGCACCGGCACCTCCGGCCGGGCAAAACAAACGGCACCTCCGGCCGGGCAAAGCACTGCGCTTCGGCGCGGACGACTGCGGCGAGGTCCGGCTTGGACTGACAGCGCGCCGGGCTGCGGCAGATCGGCGACAGGCGCGAGGCGGTCCCAGACCTCCGGGCCGGGCCTTGCTCAGCCGGGCCGGGCCTTGCTCAGCCGGGCCGGGCTCAGCCGGGCCGGGCCGTGCTCAGCCGGGCCGGGCCGTGCTCAGCCAGGCTGGGGCCGGGCTTTGCTCATCCGGGCCGGGCCCTGGCCATCCGAGCCGGGCCCGTGCGTACCGCGGGTTCGCTGCCCGCAACCGGCCGGCGTGTCGTGCCCGGTCTGGCCGCAGCCCGCCCCCGCCGTACGATATAGTATTCGAAGAATATTCATCGTGCTTGCCTCTAATCCCGGACGGGGGTGACATCGTGCCTGCCGCAGTCCCGCAGCCGGCGGCCCAGGAGGACATCCTGGCCGC
>DASXMR010000130.1:0-57789 GCA_036495525.1 Streptosporangiaceae bacterium
CAGGGCACATCGAAATCGTCTGCCATGGCTCGCAACCGTATCCCGCCTGCATGCTCACAGCGGGATGCTGCCGATGCGAGAACGCCGCAGCCTGCGCTTGGTCAGCGCGGAACGAGCTTGATCGTGGCGGACCTGGCGTGCTCGGTCATGATGTTGTCGACGATCCGGGCGGGGTACGAGCTGTCCTTGGCCCTGTACTCACCGTCGATCGAGTCGTTCAGGCTCGGGTCAGCGTCAGCGAAGCTGACGTCACGGTCGACGCCGCCAGAGCTGATGTGGCCTTCATGGCGACTCTGCGTCCCGGCGAACCAGCCCGCACGCCCGCGCACCGGCCGGACGTAGAGGTCGTCGCCATGCCTGACCACCCAGATCGTCACCGGATCCCGCAGCGAGCCGTCGTCTCGCCGGGACTGCAGGGCCAGCTCGTCGGTGCCGCCGACGGTGCTGAGGTCGCCAGTCGTCCAGGAGGCCATCGCGCTACTCCCTCTCCCGCAGCTAGGTGCCGGGCGGCTGTTTCCGCACGAACGCAGGCTTACCCCATCCTCTAGCCGCACACTCGCAGCGCAGTGTCAGCCTGATGGTAGGGTCTCGACGTCACCTGCCCCGATTCATGGCTCGGGCAGCTGCCCCTGCGGTGGCCTCGTAGAGCACGGCTTGCTGTCCGGACAACGGGCCGGGCTCACTCACCGGAGATGGACGGCGGCGCTACCCGGTCAAGGCGCTTCGGGCTCATTCAGCAGCCGGGAACTTCGCCGTAGTCGGCGCCTTCTAGCGGCTCGCTGGCGGATTTCAGCAGCTCAGGATCTGAATAGATCTCCGCTGTGTCCCGCCACGCTGAGATGACGGGCGTGAGCGCGGCAAGGTTGCCTAGGTCGCCGCATGCGCGGACCGTGTCAACAAGCTCAATCAGGAAACTGCGGACCTGGGCGGTGGGAAGGAACCGGACCCACGGGAAGACCTCGGGTAGCGCCATCAGCAGAGCCCGCGCGCCAGCGTCATTCTTGACCAGCGAGAAAAACAGCCGCCCCGTCATGAGCAGCGCCGCGTCCTTGGCCTCGGCACGCTCCGCCGATTCAAGGATCAGGTCGCGGCCGTCGCGACGCTCCAGCCGCAGCTGGCGCGCGGGGCTCTCCTCGAGCCTGGCCACCGTCTCCCTTGGCTGCTGAACCAGCTGGGAGAACGGAATCTCCGCAGTGGAAGTCACGTCGCGATTATAGCCTTCAGATTTGAACTAATTCAAACTACAATCTCGGACTCGTGATGCGCTGATCCAGAGGCGGCAGGCCGGTTAGCCGTCGACCACAGCACGGTCGCCTGGGCGGAGCGCCTCGTGCTCACTCGGCAGCATGGCGGGGGCGGTATCCGCGGCCCACTTCTGCTCGATCTTGCCGAAGTGCCAGACGCAGAGCGCGACGGCCCAGGTCACGACGAACACCCCGACGATCACGAAGCCAGCCGTGTTGATGTTGAAGGTGGTCATGAATGACCAGAAGCCGCCGGTCAGCCCGGCCTGCTGGCCGACGAGGCCGAGCAGCTCAGTCGTGCCGATCAGCACGGCGACAAAGACCGACAGCCCGGTGATCATCAGGTTGTAATAGACCTTGCGCACCGGCCGGGAGAAGGCCCAGTCGTAAGCGAAGTTCATGAAGCAGCCGTCGGCGGTGTCGAACAGGCACATGCCAGCGGCGAACAGGATCGGCAGGGACAAGATCGCGTAGAAGGGCAGCCCGCTGACCACGGCCGTGCCCGCCAGCACCAGCAGGGTGACCTCGGTCGCGGTGTCGAAGCCGAGCCCGAACAGCGCGCCGACCGGGTACATCTTCCACGGCGCGTCGGCCCGTCTGGCGATCCCGCCGAAGAACCGGTTCATCAGCCCGCGCTTGTCGAGCTGGGCTTCCAGCTCCGCCTCGCTGTAGCGGCCCGAGCGCATCTGCCGGAAGACCGTGACGATGCCGGCTAGGACGATCAGGTTGAGCGCGGCTATCAGGTACAGGAACGTCCCCGACACGAGCGTCCCGACCAGGCTGGTGACCGTGTGCAGCCCGGAGCCCTGGTCCTTCACCGCACCGTTGAGCGACCGGATGCCGAAGTTGAGCAGCAGCGCCAGTACGAAAACGATGCTCGAGTGGCCGAGCGAGAAGAAGAAGCCGACTGAAAGCGGCCGCTTGCCTTCACCGACCAGCTTGCGAGTGGTGTTGTCGATCGCGGCGATGTGGTCGGCGTCGAAGGCATGCCGCATGCCGAGGGTGTACGCGAGCGCGCCGGTGCCGAACCCGAAGACCTCGCCGGAAGTGATGTGGTAGTGACCGCTCACGGCTGCTGCCAGCATGCCCCAGCCGATGACGTGCAGGGCGATGATAGTGGCTGTCATGCCGCCGGCTCGTGCCCACTCGGCCGGCGTGAGCCCGGCCCGGAGCCGCTCAAGCCGCTGGGCCATCACAGCCATCAGCTCGTCACCCTTCGCCGTCCGGATCGATGAGGGTCATCCTAGGAACAGTTGCGAGTAAGTTGCAATAGCGCATGTCGGGCAGCAGAGCCAGCGGGCGCAGCGGGGCAGCGGCGTCTGCTGACACAGGAACTGACGATGGCGGCGGGGAAACGGCGGCTAATTGGTCAGGACCGGCGAATTTTTCCGGCGAAGTCCGCTCGCCGCCAGACGCTGCTACTCTGGCATTTCCGCTGGCCAGCGGCGTAATGGAGCAAAATGAGCTGCATTATGCCGTCTGGCGCGAGCCATTTGCCTGTGGTTAACCTAGCGGGGCGAGAATGGGCTGCGGCCGTGGGCAGCGGGCGACGAGGAGGTCGTGCGCCGCCGGCTAGCAGTACTGCGGCGGCGGAGTAGGGCAGGTGCCTGGCACCGGGGGTCACCGGGGCAGGGCACCGTGGGGGCCGGGGGGCCAGATGAGCGGGGAACGAGGATGACCAGGCGGCCGGCCCATTCGGGCGGGCTGATCCCGTGGGAGCGGATGACCTTCGGGCTCGCGCTGGTCGGCATGGCCGCGCTCGTCGCCCTGCTGACGCTCGGCGCAGTGCACGCGGGCAGCATCGCCGGGCGGCGGGCTGACCTGGCCGCCGACCATCCGCCGGCGGCGGGCGCGGGCAGCGACTCCGTACGTCAGTCAGCACAGCCCGGTCCCGCCGCCGGGCAGGGCACCCTGGGCAGCCAGAATCCGGCCGAATCGGGCGCACCGCAGCCCGGCCAGGCGCCAGCACCCGCCGCCCAGCAGCACGCAGCAGTGGCCTCTGACCTGGCGCTGGCTGCCCGGCTCGGCGCGGCACTGCGGCCTTTTGCCGGCCATCTCGCCGTCGGTGTCGCGGATCGCGCGACCGGCGCGTGGGCTATCTACAACGGCTCCGGCTCGTTCCGTGCCGCCGGGCTGGCCCGGCCGGACATCATGGCTGACCTGCTGATGCGAGCCCAGGCCAGCGGGACCGCGCCGGACGGCAGGCGGGAGCTGGCGGCCTGGCGGCAGCTCAGCTGGCGTAGCCGGGCGGCGCGCGGCAGCGTGTGGGCGCACGCGGGCGGCGCGGCCGGGCTCGCTGCTGCCAACAGGCGGCTCGGCCTGACCGGCACCTCGCTGCGGCCGGCCGACCTGCCGGATCTTTCCGGGACTACCGCAGCCGACCAGCTGCGGCTGCTGGCCGACGTCACCTCCGCGCGCTCACCGCTGCGTCCCGCGTCCCGTGCCTGTGAGCTGCGCCTGCTGCGCGGGCCGCGGCGTGGTCGCTCGTGGCTGCGTACCGCGGCGGCCGCGGACGGCGTCCGCACCGCCGGGCTCGCCAACGGGGCCGGCCGTGAGCGACTGTGGACGGCCAGCGGCATCGGCGTGCTGCACCGAGGGGGGCAGGAACTGCTGGTCACGGTGCTCGCTGACAGTCAGCGTGCCAGGACTACGGCACTGGCTGAGGTGCGCCTGGCTGCCCGCGTCGCGGCCCGCCAGATCACCGCCGCACCGCCGGCGGCCCAGGCCCCGTTCCCCGGCGCGGCGATCCTCGCCAGGTAGCTCCGGCCGGCCTCAGGCAGCCGCCAGGTCCTCCGCGGCGGAACCTGGCGGCCCGGCCGCATCCGGCTGGCGTGGAGGCCGAGGCTCGCGCGGGCGGCCGGTCAGCGCCGCCCGGACCGGTAGTGCTCCATGAGATGGCTGAACGCCCAGCGCCGCTGCGTGATGCCGGAGCAGGAGTTGCTGTCGATCGTGCCAGGGCAGCGCCCGTCGTCCCGCTGGATCGCCCACAGCGAGACCATCGGCAGCTGGTGAGCCCTGGCGAAGAACATCAGGTCCTGCACCTCGCTGAGGTAGGTGACCTCCGTCTTGCGGGGGAAGTCGTCGATGCCGGGCAGCACCGTCACGCCCTCCAGCTGCCAGACCTGGCGCGCGCTCAGGCGCGGGTAGAGCCTGGCGAGCTGCCGGTGCGAGTTGCGCAGCGCGCTGATCGCCTCGGTGCCCATATCCGAGTCGTTCCTCTTGTTGTAGTAGTCGAATGCCATCAGGTTCACCGCCGTCACCTGCACGCCGTGCGCGATGGCGCTGCGCACGATGGCGAGGCAGTTGCCCGGCATGCCGGTTGGCTCGACGCCGAGGGTGAGGATGATCTGCACGTGCTGATGGCGGTGCGCAGCCCAGCGCTGCAGCAGCGCGATCGCGGCGCTGCGCCTGGCGATCCCGGCCTTGTTGTTCAGCGACCTCGCCTCGACGTCCATGTCGAGCCGGGTCACGTGGTAGACGGTGACGACCGACTCATACGCCCTGGCGATCTTCTGCACGCTGTGGCACGAATCGGCGATCTCGGTGCCGCCCTGGTCGGCGCTGAACCCGCCGAAGGAAGGAATCACGTCGCCGCCCATGGCCCGCAGCCTGGCGATGTCGGCGGTGTACCGGCCGCCGGGCACGACCGGCTGCCGCCGGCTGCCGTTCCAGGTCAGCCTGCAGGAGCCGCGTCGCGGCGTCTGCAGGAAGGCGAGGGTCAGGTAGCGCGCGCCGGAAGCCCTGGCGACGGCCGAGATGCTGTCCCTCGTCCAGGTCTCGAAATACGGCGCGAACAGCCGGCCCGGCAGCGGCTGGCCGGCCGGGTGCGACGCGGCAGCTGCCTGCGCCACGGTGTTGCCGGCCGCGCCGCTAGCCGGCAGCGCGAAGCTCATCCCGCCGACGGCGGCTACGGACAGGCCGGCGGCGAGCGCGACGCGCAGCCGACTGAAGTGGAGGGTCATGGTTGCCCCAATCGTGCTGGCGGGCGGGCCCGCTGGACTAAAGCGTGCCCCGGACGCTAGTCCGATTGCGTGCCGCCGCCAAGAGGGGCTGAAGCCGCCCGGACCGGGCGGTAAGCGGGCTGCCACATGAGCCCGCGGACGCGGCCTGGCAGGTCAGCGGGAAGTGGCCGGCGGGCCACCCCGTCGGCGCCTGCTGCCTTGGCAACCGCGGCGGCGACCACCACGGAGGTGTCGCGCAGCTGGGCGACCGGGGGCAGCAGCGGCGCCCCGGCGGTGCCCGTGTCCATCAGGGACGCGACGGCGTGCGCCGCGGCCGACAGCATCCCGTCGGTCACCCGGCTGGCGCGGCTGGCGATGACGCCCAGCCCGATACCGGGGAACACCAGCGCGTTGTTGGCCTGGCCGATCACGTACCTGGCACCGCGGTAATCCACCGGGCCGAACGGGCTGCCGGTGGCGACCAGCGCCCGGCCGCCGGTCCATTCGATCACGTCTGCCGGGTCGGCTTCGGACAGCTCGGTGGGGTTGGACATCGGCAGCACGACAGGCCGGGTGACGTGCCTGGCCATCTCCCGGATGATCTTCTCGGTGAACGCGCCCGGCCTGGTGGACGTGCCGATCAGGATCGTCGGCCTCACCTGGCGGACGACCTCGGCCAGCCCGATGCCGCCGGTCGAGGCGTCCAGCTGCCAGCCGGCCACCTCGGCCGGGTCCCTGGCGTACCGGCGCTGGCCCTCGCTCTGGCCGCTGGTCTCCCCGGTCAGCAGTCCGTTCCTGTCGATGGCCCAGAACCGCTCCCTGGCCTGCGTGTCGGTCAGGCCATCGGCGACGAGAGCGGCGCGCAGCTGGTCGGCGATGCCGATGCCCGCCGTGCCGGCGCCGTAGATGACGACGCGGTGCGCTGAAAGCCGCTCCCTGATGACGCGGACGGCGGCGAGCACCGCGGCCAGGTTCACCGCGCCGGTGCCCTGGATGTCGTCGTTGAAGGTGAGCATCCGGTCCCGGTAGCGCTCGAGCAGCCGGCGCGCGTTGCTGACGCCGATGTCCTCCCAGTGCAGCAGGGCCTGCGGAAACAGCTTGCTCACGGCGGACACGAAAGCGTCGAGGAAGGCGTCGTACTGCCCGGTGCCTACCCTGTGGTGCCGGTTGCCGATGTACAGCGGGTCGTCGAGCAGGCTCTGCCGGTCGGTGCCGACGTCGAGCATGACCGGCAGCGCCCGGTCAGGGTCGATGCCGCCGGCCGCCGTGTACACCGCGAGCTTGCCCGCCGCGATGTGGATGCCGCCGACGCCCCAGTCCCCGATGCCGAGGATGGCGCCCGCGTCGGTGGCGACGACGAGGTCTACCTCGTCGGCGCCGAGCCCGGCCGCGCGCAGCGAGGTCTCGATCAGCTCGGGATGGTCGACCGACAGGTACACGCCGTGCGGCCGGCGGTACTCATGGCTGTAGTGCTCGATCGCCTGGCCGACCGTCGGCGTGTAGACGATCGGCAGCATCTCGGTCAGATGGCTGGTCAGCAGCCGGTAGAACAGCACCTCGTTGCGGTCGTGAACCTCGGTCAGCAGCACGTTGCGCGCCAGGTCGGAGCCCTGCCGGTGGTACTGCGCGTGGACCCTGGAGACCTGCTCGGCGAGGGTCATGTGCCCGGCCGGGATCAGCCCGGTGATGCCCAGCTCGCTGCGCTCGGCGTCACTGAACGCGGTGCCCTTGTTGATCCGCGGGTCGGCGAGCACCTGACGGCCGCGCAGCGTGGTGCGCCACGCGCCGTCCTCACCCAGCCACACGGTGCGCATGCAGGGCCTCCGCTCTCAAGGTCAGGTTTGCGGTGATCACGCTAGCTGGCGCCGTTTCATCGTCCCAAACCCGCCGCCTGACCGGTACCGGGACGAGCGGGAGGTCATATTGATCGTGCGCAGGCCGGGCTCGCTGGGGCACGATGGCCAGGTGACCGTCAAGCACGCCACCGCAAGCACCTTCGTGTTCGGCCTGCATCCGGGCGGCTGGCGGATCGCGCTGATCATGCACCCGCTCTTCGGCCGGCGGATGATCCCCGGCGGTCACGTGGAGTCCTGGGAGAGCCCGGCCGAGGCGGCGGTGCGCGAGGTTGGCGAGGAGGCTGGCCTCAAGGTGCGGCTGGCCGCTCCGGTCGGGCCGACGCTGCCAGGCGGGCTGCCTGGCCTGCGCCGGGTGGTCGAGCAGCCGTGGTGGGTTCTCGAGCAGCCGGTCCCCGGCGACAGGCACCTCGCCGAGCCGCACGTGCACGTCGATCACCTGTACGTCGCCCTGTCGTGCAGCGACGAGCCCGGCTGCCCGCCCGCCCACCCGCTCAGCTGGCATCAGGCCGCCGAGCTGGGCGGGCTCGGCATGTTCGACGACACCCGGCTGCTGGCCGGCACGCTGTTCGCCGGCATCGCGGACATCGCCGCGGCAGCCGCGAGCTGACCCGTGACGACATGGCGAAGTACCGGCAGCGGGCCAGGGGTCATCACGCCAGACGGCTGCGCAGTCGATTTCTACGCGCTGCTCCCGCCCGGCGATGACCCGCAGATCGTGCACGCAGCGGTGCCAGACGGCGCGTCAATCCTCGAGCTGGGCTGCGGCGCCGGGCGGGTGACCGGGCCGCTGGTCGCTCTCGGCCACCAGGTAACGGCCGTGGACGAGTCAGCCGAGATGCTCGCGCTGGTCAGCGGCGCGAAGAAGGTGCAGGCCAGGATCGAGGGGCTCGACCTCGGCCGGCGCTTCGATGCCGTGCTGCTCGCCTCGCACCTGATTAACGTGCCTGACGATCAGGTCAGGCGCGCGCTGCTTGACGCCTGCGCGCGGCACGTCACGGCGGATGGCCGCGTCATCATCCAGCAGCACCAGCCGGACTGGTTCGACACGGCCGGCCCGGCGGAGCAGATCCGGCCGGACGGAATGACCTTCCGCCTGCGCGACGTGTCCCGGCCGGGCCAGGACCTGCTGAGCGCCACGGTGGAATACCAGGTCGGGGACCGGCTCTGGACGCAGACATTCACCGCTGGCCGGCTGACAGAGGAACGGCTGCGAGCGGCCCTCGGCGAGGCCGGCCTTGGCCTCGACGAGTACCTGACCGCGAACCACGCCTGGCTGCGCGCCGTGCCTCAGCCGGACGCGATGCGCTAGCACCGGAGGGCCTACTCGCCCGCCGGGCTCCAGACCGCCCGCACTGCCTCGATGGTGTCTGCCTCGGCGGCGCTCTTGTCGGTCCGGTAACGCAGCACCCTGGCGAACCGGAGCGCGACACCGCCGGGGTAGCGCTTGCTGGCCTGCACCCCGTCGAACGCGATCTCGGCGACTAGCTCGGGCCTGACCCCGACCACGCCGTGCAGCCCGGTCCGGTCAGCGTCGGGCGGCAGCCGCGGCGGCGGGTCGGCCAGCTCGAGCAGCCGGGTGGTCTGCCAGGAGAGCATCTCGTCGGTCAGGCCCTTGAACGTCTTGCCGAGCATGACCAGGCCGCCGGTGCGCGGGTCGCGGGCACCGAGGTGCAGGTTCGACAGCAGGCCACGGCGCCGCCCGTGGCCCCACTCGGCGGCCAGGATCACCAGGTCGAGGGTGTGCCGCGGCTTGACCTTGATCCACTCACTGCCGCGGCGCCCGGCGCCGTACGGCGCGTCGAGCGACTTAACCACCACGCCTTCGTGGCCGCGGCTGATCGCGCCGGCGAAGAACTCCTCGGCACTGGCCAGGTCGCTGGTGACCAGCCGGGGAACAAGCAGCCCGGCAGGCGCCACCGCGGCGAGGGCAGCGTGCCGGTCGGCGGCCGGGCGGTCGATCAGGTCGTCGCCGTCAAGGTGCAGCAGATCGAAGAGGAACGCGGTGAGCGGGGTGAGCTCTGTCAGCTCAAGCGGGTCGCCCTGACTGGCAGCGCGAGCCGACGTCTCCTGGAACGGTCTCGGCCGACCGTCTGGCTGCAGCGCCACTGCCTCGCCGTCGAGCACGGCCGAGCTGACTCGCAACGCCAGCGCCGCCGCGACCAGCTCGGGCACCCGTGCTGTGATGTCGTCCAGCGTCCTGGTGAAGACCCGCACGTCACGGTCCAGCCGGTGCACCTGAATGCGGATGCCGTCGATCTTCCACTCCACCGCGGCCGGCGAGATACGGTCCAGAGCCGCCCCAAGGCCGGGCGCGGTCGAGGCCAGCATCGGGTGGATCGGCCGGCCGACCAGCAGGGTGAACGAGGCGAGCGCGCCGGCTGCCGCACTGGTCTCGCCCGGCCCGGCTCCGGCTGACCCGCCGCCCTGCGCTGGCGCGGCGCCGAGCGCGGCACTGGCCACCTCGGGTAGCGACCCGCCGAGCTGATGCGCCCGGCGCACCTGCGCGGCAGCGACCCCGGCAGCCGCGGCGACTGCCTCGGTCATGATGCCTTCCAGCGCGCCCTGGCCGAGGTCGCCGGCGAGCAGCCGGACGAGAAAGTCTCGCTCGGCGGCCGTGGCCCTGCGCAGCAGCCGGGCTAGCAGCTGGCGGCGCTGCGCTTGCGAGCCGGGTCCGGCGAGCGCGCCGATCGCGCCGAACGTCTCGTCGGTCTCGGCCAGGGTGAGGACCGGCTCGGCGGCCGGCGGTCCGGCCGCCTCCTGAGCCGGGCCAGCCAGCCCGGTCTCGTGCTGAGCCTGGCCAGGGCCGGTTCGCAGCAGGTCGACCAGCGCCGCGTAGCCGACGCCGATCTGCCGCTGGGTCAGGTCACCGGACAGGAAGGCGACCGCCACCGGTACCTCGGCGACCGGTACCTGGCCGAGCAGGTCGGCGATCGCCTGGATCTTCGTCTTGCGGGCCGGCGTGCCAGCCACGGCGGCTGAGGTGCGCACGATCTGATCGAGCAGCACGGCTACAGCCAGCCCTTCCGCTGGGCCACGCCGACAGCCTCGGCCCGGTTGCGTGCGCCAAGCTTCTGGATCGCCGCTGACAGGTGGTTGCGCACTGTGCCCGGCGACAGGTGCAGCCCGGCGGCGATGACCGCGATCGCTTCGTGCCCGGCGGCGGCGCGAAGCACCTCGGACTCCCGGTCAGTGAGCGGGCTGTCCCCCTGCGCGAGGGCGTCGGCGGCCAGCGCGGGATCCACCACCCGCTGGCCGGCGGCGACACGCCTGATCGCCGCCGCCAGCTCGGCGGCCGGCGCGTCCTTGAGCAGGAACCCGCTGGCCCCGGCTGCCATCGCCGAGCGCAGGTAGCCGGGCCGGCCGAACGTGGTCACGATGACGATCTTCCCGGTGAAGCCAGTGCCGGTCAGCTGCCTGGCCACTTCGATGCCGCTGCCGCCGGGCATCTCGATGTCCAGCACCGCGACATCTACCTGGTGCTTGCGCGCCATGGCCAGCGCCTCGTCGCCGCTGCCCGCCTGCGCGGCTACCTCGATGTCCGGCTCCAGCTCCAGCAGCGCGACCAACGCCTGCCTGACCATGGTCTGGTCCTCGGCGATGAGGATCCGCACCGTCATGCCCTCATCCTGGCGGCGTCGCCGCCTGGATGTCCGGCGAAGACGGCAGCGGGATGGTGACCAGCAGCCGGAATCCCCTTGGCTGAACCGGACCGGCGGTCAGCTCACCGCCGAACTCGCTGACCCGCTCGGCGAGCCCGGCCAGCCCGGTGCCGCCGGTGCCCGCGGCCGGGCAGGCCGCACCGGCAGGCGCGGCGGCGCCGGCCCCGTCGTCGGTCACCTCGGCCGAGCAGCCACCTGGCCAGGACCGCACCGTGATCGTGGCGCGGCTGGCCGCGGAGTGCCGTACCACGTTGGTGACTGCCTCGCGCACTGACCAGGCCAGCAGCGCGTCAGCCCGCGGTGCCAGGTCGAGATCGTCTGGCACGGCAATCGTGCAGGCGATCCCGGCGGCGGTCAGCAGCTGCCGTGCGGCGGCCAGCTCGGCCCGCAGATCGGGCTGCCGGTATCCGGTCACCGCGCCGCGCACCTCGCCGAGCGAGCGCCGGGCGACGGACTCCAGCTCGGAGATCTGGATGGCGGCCCGGTCCGGGTCAACGTTGATCAGCCGGCCAGCCAGCTCCGCCTTCAGGGTGATCAGCGACAGGCTGTGGCCGAGCAGGTCATGCAAGTCGCGGGCGATCCGCAGCCGCTCCTCGGCGACCGCCAAAGTCGCCAGCTCGGCCCTGGTCCGGCGAAGGGCCGCCACCATCTCGTTGCGCCGGGCGGCCGCGTAGGCGAAGAACGCGGCCATGGCGGGCACCAGCGCCACCGTGAGCGCGTTCCCGTAGCTCGCGTGCTCGACGATGGCGATCACCAGGCCGGCCCCGCCGCAGATCACCGCGCCGATGACGGCTGGCCGCGGCGTGCTGGCGTACCGGCCGCAGGCGGCGGCCGCGACGGCCAGCACGATGAACCAGTTCATCGTGCCGACCGCGTACAGCGCGATGGCCAGGGCGATGGTCAGCGCGAGCCAGCCCCGCGGAACCGGGCCTGACTCACCGGGTGGCTGCAGCACCGCCCGCCAGGTCAGCACCAGGAAGATCAGTGAGCCCGCCAGCAGGAACGCGGCCTCGGCGGTGCTCGCGTGCTGCCTGAACAGCGCGACGGCCGGGGTGATCAGGGAGACAGCGATGATCGCGATCAGGAGCAGCCTGCGGTACTTGGCGTAGCCCGGCTCGGTCTCGGTCGTGTCCTGGTCACCGCCGGTCAGGCTGGCCGGGATGCCAGCGGCCGGCTGGCCAGCCTGGTCGGCGGCGTGGCCGGCCGCCGGCCTGGCCGCGGGCGGCGAACTGGGCATCATGGCCCAAGCGTAAGCGGGCCGTCGGCACCCTGCTCCGTGCCGCCAGTAGCGGTCGTGCCGTGACGGATGTCATGGCCGGCCAGCGCCCAGACCTGCGCTGGCCCGCCACTCCGGCTTCCGGTGCGGCGGGCCAGCGCGATGGGTCAGGGCGTGCGCACCTGCCCGCCCTCATCCTGATCGGCCTGGGCCCCGTCGGCGCTGGCCGGCGAGTAGCCCGTGCCAGCGGTGCCCTCCGGCTGCTGGCCGGCTGGCGGCTCCGGCGCCGGCTCGGGCCGGCGGCGCAGCATCAGCGCCGCTGCGGCGCTGATCGCCGCGGCGAGCATGGCCATCCCCGCCAGCAGCTTGGGCCAGCGGCGTGCGCGCCTGCTGGTGTCGAGCCGGTGTGCGGCGTCGACTAGCGCGTCCGAGACCCGCGGCGCGATGGTCTCGCGTACCGCGACGCCGGTGCGCTCAAGCCGCGGCGCGGCCCAGGCGCGGGCGCTGTCCACCCGGGGTGCGGCCCATACCGCGATGGCGTCGGCGCCCTGCCTGGCGGTCGCGCCGACGGACTTTGCCATCGGAACGGCCTGCTTTGGCATCTCGCCGGCCCGCCGGACCACGATGACGGCCTGGTCCCGGATACCGGAAGCGCCAGCCCCGGTACTATTCCTGGTCAGAAGGGACACTGTGAACCTCCGTTCTCCCCTCACACACACTTCCCTTATAGGCGTGCATCAATCGCGATGCCGATCGCGACGGCCGGCCGGAGGCTGGCCCGAGCGAACGGCATACGGGGGGCCCGGGGGGTAGCCCCCCCGACTAGCACTGCACGAGCACTGGGTGGCTCGTGCGAGGATTTCTGTTATGACTGACACGCTCATCGCGAGACTGAATACCAACCGCGGGACCATCGTGGTCCGGCTGCTTCCCGACCAGGCGCCTAAGACGGTGCGCAACTTCGTCGACCTCGCCGAGGGCACGAGGGAGTGGAAGAACCCGGAGACGGGCCAGGCTGGCGGCAAGCTCTACGACGGGACGATCTTCCACCGGGTGATACCGGATTTCATGATCCAGGGCGGTGATCCGCTCGGCACCGGCATGGGCGGCCCCGGCTACAAGTTCGCCGACGAGTTCCACCCGGACCTGAGGTTCGACCGGCCGTTCCTGCTGGCGATGGCCAACGCCGGCCCTGGCACCAACGGCTCCCAGTTCTTCATAACCACCGTGCCGACCCCGCACCTGAACGGCAGGCACACGATCTTCGGCGAGGTCGTCGACGGCGCCGACGTCGTCGAGGCGATCAGCCAGGTCAAGCGCGGCCGGAACGACCGGCCGGCGCAGGACGTGGTGGTCGAGTCCGTGGTGATCGAGCGCGGCGACGCCGGGGACGCGGCGGAGTAACGGCCATGGCCGTCCCCCCAGGCCCGCCGGCCCAGCCGAGCACCAGCACCCCGGTCTGCTACCGGCACCCCGGCCGGGAGACATACGTGTCCTGCGTGCGCTGCGGGCGGCCTGCCTGCCCGGACTGCCTGCGCTCGGCCGCTGTCGGGCAGCAGTGCGTAGATTGCGTGCGGCAGGGCAGCCGGGTCACCAGGCGGCCGGCCGGCCTGTTCGGCGGTCCGCAGGCCAGCGGCGCGGTGGTGACCTGGACGCTGGTCGCACTCAACGTGGTCGCCTACCTGGTCGAGATCGCCTACTCGAAGATCGTCGAGTACGGCGTCCTGGTAGGCGGCCCGGCGTTCGACCCGGTGATCGGCCAGCAGGTAGGCGTCGCCCACGGACAGTGGTACCGACTGCTGACGAGCATGTTCTTGCACGAGACACCCGGCAGCGGCATCGGCATCTTCCACATCGTGTTCAACATGTGGGCGCTGATCGTCGTCGGGCCGTCCCTGGAGCGAGTGCTCGGCCGGGCCCGCTATCTGGCTGTCTACCTGCTCAGCGGGCTTGGCGGCGCGGTGCTCTTCTACCTGGTGGCCCCGCCGCTGCACGAAGCGCTCGGCGCGTCGGGCGCCATCTTCGGGCTGTTCGGCGCGTGGTTCGTGATGGGCAGGCGGCTGCGCGCCGACGTCCGGCCGATCGTGATGCTGATCGTGCTCAACCTGGTCATCACGTTCGTGTACCGGGGCACCATCGCCTGGCAGGACCACGTCGGCGGGCTGATCGCCGGCACGGCACTGACGGCCGCCTACGCTTACGCGCCGCGCGCCAACCGGACCGTGATCCAGGTCGCGGCCACCGTGCTGCTGCTGGCGCTGATCGTGATCGGCGTCGTGCTGCGGGATCAGAGCCTGAACGGCGCTGCCCGGTTCTGACCGGCCCGCCCGCTGGCGGGCCGGGTCAGTGCCATTTGGTGGCGAGCGCCACCCCGGCGATGATGAAGCCGAAGCCGATCACCAGGTTCCACGCCGCGATCGCCCTGATCGGCAGGCCCTGGCTGCTCATGTAGTACGTAGCGATCCAGGCGAGCCCGACCAGCAGGCAGCCGACCATGGTGGGCGCCAGCCAGCGGGGGCTGACCTTGGCCTTGGTTGACCTCTGCGGCGGGGTGTAGACCGCCTTGCTCCTGACACGGGACTTGGGCACGGTCACTTCTCCTGGTCGAGTCTCGCCGCTGGCCACCTGGCACGGTGCGTCCGGACGTCGGTCCTGGCCTGATGCGGTAAAGCGTAGTTCCTCAAGCCGGGTGCTGGCCACGCGGACGCGGCCCGACCCGGCCGGAGACCCGCTACTGCGACGGCGATGGCGACGGGGTGGGCGGCGGGGTGGGCGTGGGTGTCGGGGTCGGGCTCGGCGAAGTCGGCTGCGCAGCCACGAAGATCGTGACCTGACTGCCCTTGAGGGCGGTGGTCTGGCCATCCGGATTCTGCTGGAACACGCTGCCAGGCGTCGATCCTGGCGGGCCCGGGACGATCTCCGCATGGACCGTGAATCCCGCCGACTCCAGCACCTGCTTCGCTGTGGGTTCCGGGTCCCCGATGACCGACGGCACGCTCACGGCATTGCCGCCGGATACGAAGATCGTCACGGTACTGCCCTTGGCCAGCTGTGTATTCGGCCTTGGCTGCTGCCTGACTACAGTTCCTGCGGGCGCGGTCGAGTTGACCGCCTGCTGCGTGGCCACCCGGAAGCCCGCCTGCTGCAGCTTGGCGCTGGCGACGGCCAGGGTGTCTCTGAGCACGTTGGGCACGGCGGCCATCTGCGGCCCGGTGGAGACAAGCAGCTTGACCGTGTGATTCTTCGGCACCAGGGTGCCGTTCGGCGGGCTGCTGCTGATCACGAGCCCCTTCTTGACGGTGGCCGAGGTCTGGTTGACCACCTGCGGCTTCAGCCCGGCATTCACCAGGTCCTGCTCAGCCTTCTTCGCTGTGAGGCCAGCCACGGCTGGCACGCCGATCTTGCCGCTGCCGCCAGTGGCGTAGTTGTAGGCGAATATCCCGCCGATGATCAGCAGCAGCGCGAGCGCGCCGACAACCCAGGGCCAGACCCGGTGCCGAGGGGGCTCTTCCTCCTGGCCATCGGGCGGCCCGTAGGAGTACGGCGGGATCGCGCTGGTCCGGCCAGCCATCTGCGTCTGCGCGCCGATCCGCCGGGTGCCGCCCTGGTAGGCCTCGGCGCGAGTCGGCGCGGCGAGCCGCGCACCGGACAGCGCCCGCTGGATGTCATTGCGCATCTCGCCCGCCGACTGGTACCGCTGACCAGGGTCCTTGGCCATTGCCTTGAGCACGATCGGATCCGCCCAGGCGGGCAGCTCGGGATCGATCACGCTTGGCGGTACCGGGTTCTCCCGCACATGCTGGTAGGCGATCGACACCGGGGAGTCGCCGGTGAACGGCGGCCGACCGGTGAGCAGCTCATATAGCAGGCAGCCGGTGGAGTACAGGTCGCTGCGGGCGTCCACCCGCTCGCCCCTGGCCTGCTCCGGTGACAGGTACTGGGCGGTGCCGATGACCTGCGCGGTCTGCGTCATGGTGGCCTGCGAGTCGCTGACCGCCCTGGCGATGCCGAAGTCCATGACCTTGACCTCGCCCTGGCGGGTCAGCATCACGTTGCCCGGCTTGATGTCCCGGTGCACGATGCCGTTGCGGTGGCTGTAATCCAGCGCCCGCAGCACCCCGTCGGTGATCTCCAGCGCTCGCTCGGGCAGCAGCCGCCGGTCGTCACGCAGCAGGTCCCGCAGCGTCCTGCCGTCGACGTACTCCATCACGATGTACGGCACGGGGGTCGGCCCGACCATGTCCTCGCCGGTGTCGTAGATCGCCACGACCGACGGGTGGTTCAGTGAGGCGGCCGACTGTGCCTCGCGCCGGAACCTGGCCTGGAAAGTCTGGTCCCTGGCCAGGTCGTCCCGCAGCGTCTTCACCCCGACGATGCGGTCGAGACGGATGTCACGCGCCCGGAACACCTCGGCCATGCCGCCGCGGCCGACGATCCCGTCGAGCTCATACCGGCCGCCGAGCAGCCGTGGCTGGGTCATGTCTCGCACTGCTTACCGTCCTGCGTCTCGGTGCTGAGCAGCCCGCCTGGCGGGATGAGCTGGCTGCCTGCCGTTCTGCATGTGTGTTGTGGCCTGGTCTGGCCCGGCTGGCAGCCGGGACGGCCGGGGAATGCTCAACCCTGCCCCAGGTATGCCTTGATCACCTTGACGGCGATGGGCGCGGCGGCATCGGCGCCGAAGCCGCCGCCCTGGACAATCACGCCGACCGCGATCTTCGGATCAGAGTAGGGCGCGAAGCTGGTGAAGACCGCGTCGTTGAGCCCGGCGTTGTTCACGCCGTTCTCCGCGGTGCCGGTCTTGCCGGCGATATTCAGGCTGCCAACCGCTGGCGGGCCGGCGGTCTGGAAGGCGGTGCCGCCCGGGTTCTGGGTCACCTGCAGCATCATCGAGCCGACCTCGCTGGCCACCTGCGAGCTGACCGTCTGGTGCAGCAGTTTCGGCGTGGTGGTCTGGATGGTGCTCAGATCGGGCGCCTGCACCGACTGGACCAGGTAGGGAGTCTCGAGGCTGCCGTGATTCGCGATCGCGGCAGCGAACATCGCCTCCTGGAACGGCGACACCTCGTCGTTGTACTGGCCGATGGCCGACAGCGCTCGCAGCGAGTCGTCAGGCACCAGCGGGTACTCGCTGGCCGGCACCGCGAACGGGATCGACAGCGTCTGGTTGAACCCGAACAGCTCAGCCTGCTTGTGCAGCGCCTGCGCGCCGACGTTGATGCCCAGCTGGCCGAAGGCGGTGTTGCAGGACACGTAGAACGCGAAGATGAGCTGCGGGTGGCCGTTGCCGCAGGTTTCGTCGCCGTCGTTGTGCAGCGGATTGCCGTTCGGCAGGGTCAGCACGGTCGGCGCCTGGACCGTCGACGCTGGCGACCGCGCCGCGCCGCCCGACAGCCAGGTGCTGCTGGTCACTACCTTGAACGAGGAACCCGGCGGGTAGTTCGGTGTGATCGCGCGGTTGAGCAGCGGCTGGGTCGTGTCGTCGCGCAGCCGCTTGTCAGTGCGGTTCAGCTGCGGCCCGTTGAACGTCGTGTACACATTCGGGTTGTAGGTCGGGTACGACGCCATCGCCAGGATCGCGCCGGTTGACGGGTTGATCGCCACGACGGCGGCCGGCTTGCCGCCGTCGGATTGCGCCTGGGCCTGCAGCGCCTGGTACGCCGCGTTCTGCGCTTTCGCGCTGATCGTGGTGAAGACGGTGGCACCCTGCTTGGGCCTGCCGCTGAACAGGCCGACCAGGTTGTGCACGGCCAGCCGCGGGTCAGTGCCGGCCAGCTCGGAGTTCTCTGTCTGCTCCAGGGCGGTCGCGCCGTAGATGGAGTCGTAGCCGGTGATCTGCGCGTACTCCGGTCCGGCCGGGTAAGACCGGCGGAACGTGCCGGGGCTGCCCTTGGCCGGCTTGGACTGGGCGATGATCACCGCGTGCGCCGTGCCGTCACCGGCTGCCATGATCGACCCGCGCTGATACTGGAATTGCTGGTTGAAGACCCTAATGTTGCCCGGCTCGCCGGCCAGCTTGGTCGACTGGAAGGCCTGCACGTAGTTGATGTTCAGCAGCAGCAGCCCGAACATCGCCAGGCAGGCCAGGGATATCCGCTTCAGCGCCCGGTTCATCCGGCCCGCACCACCTGGGTCATGCCCTCGTCCTGGATGGACTGCGGGGCCGGCCGCCTGGCGGTGTCGCTGATCCGCATCAGCAGCCCGATCAGCGCCCAGCTCGCGATCAGCGACGACCCGCCCTGGGACAGGAACGGCGTAGTGATGCCGGTCAGCGGGATCAGCCCGCTCACCCCCCCGACGATGACGAAGACCTGCAGCGCGAGCATGAACGACAGCCCGCCGGCCAGCAGCTTGGAGAACGGGTCGCGCACGGCCACGGCTGCCCGCAGCCCGCGCTGCACGATCAGCCCGAAGATCAGCAGCAGCGCCATCAGCCCGGTCAGCCCCAGTTCCTCGCCGAACGCGGTGACGATGAAGTCGCTTTGCACCAGCGGCGTCCAGAACGGCTGGCCGTGCCCGAGGCCGGTGCCCAGGATGCCGCCGAATCCCATCCCCTCCAGGCCCTGCACGAGCTGGAAGGCATCGTGTGTCGGGTTGTTGCCCTGGAAGGGGTGCAGCCAGATGGTGAACCGCTCGCCGACGTGCCCGAACAGCTTGCTGGTCAGCAGCGTGCCGGCCAGGAACAGGCTGAGCCCGATCAGCAGCCACGATGTCCGCTGGGTGGCGATGTAGATCATCGCCACGAACATGCCGAAGAACAGGGCGGAGGTGCCGATGTCAGTCTCGAAGATCAGGATCAGCAGGCTGGCCGCCCAGACCGCGAGCACCGGGCCAAGATCGCGAGCCCGCGGCAGGTCGATACCGGCGACCCGCCGGCCAGCAAGCGCCAGCGCATCTCGCTTGTTCACCAGGTAGCCGGCGAAGAACACGGCCAGCGCCAGCTTGGCGAACTCGCCGGGCTGAATGGAGAACCTGCCGATGATGATCCAGACCTTGGCTCCCTGGATCGAGCTGAGGCTGGCCGGCAGCAGCGCCGGGATGGCCAGCAGCACCAGGCCGAGCGTGCCGAGCGTGTAGGTGTAGCGCTGCAGCGTGCGGGGCTCCCTGACGACCAGCAGGACCCCGACGAACGCCGCCACCCCGACCGCGCTGTAGAGGATCTGCTGGGCCGTCGACGAGCTGCTCATGGTGGTGATCACGTTGCCGGGGTTGCCGCCGCGGCCCGACTGCTGCAGCCGGTAGATCATTACCACGCCGAGGCCGTTCAGCAGCGCCGCCAGCGGCAGCATCAGCGGGTCAGCCCACGGCGCCAGCCGCCGCACGGCCAGGTGCGCGGCCAGCACGATCACCGCGAATGTCAGGCCGTAGGTGAGCATCCCGGTCGGCACCCTGCCGTTCAGCCCGAGGCCGACGCTGGCGTAGGCGAAGAGCACCACCGCGACGGCAAAGCCGAGCATGAGCAGCTCGGTGGAGCGCCGGCCGCGTGGCATCGGCGCCCGGCCGGCCTGGCTCGCGTGCGCGGGCAGCACCGCTGGGTAGCCGGTCATCCGCCGCCTCCCTGGCCAGCGCAGAACGACGGCACCTTCGGCTTCGGCTTGTACGGCGGCGTGACGGTCTTGGTCACCTTCTTGCCGTGCACCTTCGTGGTGACCTTGCGCGGCTTCGGCTTGCCCTTCTCCCACTGCTGCAGCCTGGTGACGGCGACCTGGCAGGTGTAGTCGTTCTTGATGTTCTGCACCGTGCTGCGGGCATCGGCCATGCTGGACACGGTGATCGTGTTGTTGACGTTATCCAGGTCGTTACTGACCACGTGAGACAGCGGGATGCCGGTCCGCTCGGCCACCTTGGACAGGTGGAAGCCCATGACGCTCTGGTTGATGCCGCGGAAGATGGCGACCTGGCCGTCGTCGGCTCCGACGTAGTACTGCGACTGGGTGTAGCGCCAGCCGCCGTAGCCGGCCCCGACGATCACCACGATGAGGATCGCCAGGCTGGCCGTGACCACCGGCCAGCGGCGGCGGGAACGGCCCGGCTGGTAGTCCGCTTCGTCCCCGTCGTCGTCCTGGCCGCCGGCGCCGTCGTCCTGCTCCGGCCAGTCCTGCCGGTAGCCGTCAGCGCGCGGCGCCTGAGTGAGCAGGTGGGCGCGGCCGGCCGGGCTGTCATCGCGCAGCGTCGGCTGGCCATCGGTACTGGAGGCAGCACCGGCGATGACCGGGGTGCTGCTCGGGGCCTGCGGGCCGGTCATCGTGTCCACCACGTCGGCGACGACGCAGGTGATGTTGTCCGGGCCGCCGCCGCGGATGGCCAGCTCGATCAGCTGCAGCACCGCCTCGTCGAGGTCGGTGTACGTCATCAGCGTCTTCTGCAGCGTGTCGTCGGTCACGACGTCGGACAGGCCGTCGGAGCACAGCAGGAAGCGGTCACCGTGCTCGGCGTCCAGCATCGACAGGTCAGGCTGCGCGTCGGTGCTGCCCTGCAGCGCCCGCATGATCAGCGAGCGCTGCGGGTGATTGGCGGCCGCGGCCGGAGTCAGGCGGCCCTCGTCCACCAGCGACTGGATCAGCGTGTGGTCCCTGGTGATCTGCCGCAGCTCGCCGTCGCGCAGCAGGTAGGCACGGGAATCCCCGATATGGCACAGCGCAATCCGGCCGCCCGACCAGAGGATGGCGGTGACCGTGGTCCCCATGCCCTCCACCGACGGGTCGGCCAGGCTCATCTCGTGCAGCGTGCCGCTGGCCGATGACACGGCGCTGGCCAGCGACTCCAGCATCTGCGCGTCGTCGGGGATGTCCTGGTCGAGCGGGGCGAGCGCCGCCACCGCCACCGCGCTGGCCACCTCGCCGGCGGCGTGCCCGCCCATGCCGTCAGCGATCGCGAGCAGGTGCGGCCCGGCGTAGGCGGAGTCCTCGTTCCCCTCGCGCAGCAGGCCGACATCTGACCGGATCGAATAACGGAGTGCAAGTGTCATTTGCGCAGTTCCAGAACCGTCTTGCCGATTCGGATCGGCACGCCGACAGGCACCGGCGTCGGCTGGGTCACCTTCTGACGATCGAGGTAGGTGCCGTTGGTCGAGCCCAGGTCCTCAACTATCCACTGGCCGTCCTGCGGGAATAGTCGGGCATGACGGGTGGAAGCGTAGTCGTCATCGAGGACCAGCGTGGCGTCATCGGCGCGGCCGATGGTGATCTGCTGGTCGGTCAGGCCGATAGTTGTCCCGGCCAGCGCGCCGGCCGTGACCACGACCTGCTGTGGCGTTGCCCGGCTCACCCTTGGCTGGCGGGCCGGCCGGGCCGCGGGCGCGGCGGCGCTCCCGGCTCGCCTGCTCCTTCGCCCTTCGGCCGCCCCCGAGCGGAACAAGTCGGTGCGCACCACGCCGACGGCGGCGATCACGAAGAGCCACAGGACGGCAAGGAACGCCAGCCTGATGAGTGTGTCGGTGAGCGCATTCATCGGGTCATGAGTCCTCGGGTGGCCTGCCTGGCGTGCATCTGGTCAGCCAGGCAGCTGGCCTGCTGGCTCGGCTGTCTTGGACGGTCTGGCGGGCCGGGCAGGGCGGCCGGCGCTGCTCTGCCCGTCCCCGCGATGGTATGCGGGGTTCATGAGTGGATTCAGTAAATGCCGTCCCGCCGGAACACCAGCGTGGTGCGGCCGAGGGTGACCTGCGTGCCGTCGGTCAGCGTGATGCGCCTGATCGGCTGGCCGTTGACGAAGGTCCCGTTCGTGGAGCCGAGGTCGACGAGCACGACCTGATCGTCTTCCATCCGCAGCTCGGCGTGATGCCGGGACACCCCCGGATCCACCAGCCGGAGGTCGCAGTCAGTGCCCCGGCCGAGGATGCTGAGCGCCGCGGTGAGCTCGTAGGTGCGCTGCGTGTTCCCCTCCCGGCCCGGCTGCGGGCCGGAGACCAGCAGCCGGGGGGATCCGGCGAACTGGCCGGGCGGGTGCTGCAGGTCGCTGGCCGGGCGGCGGATCTCGCCGTCCTCGACGGTCGTGCCGCGGATGACCCCTGACCTGACCCGGAAGGTCCCGGTCGCCAGGTCGGGCACCGCCTCGAAGCGCACCCTGACCGGCCCGACGAAGGAGTAGCCCTGCTCTCTGGCGTGCTCCCTGGCCAGGTTGGCGAGCTCGATGCCGAGGCTGTCGGCGTACACGTTCAGCCGCTCGTTGTCAGAGTCGCCCAGCTCGACCACGAAGTCGTTGGGTACCAGCGTCCGGCCCTGCGCCACGATGGCCGCGCGGTCGTCCATCTCGCGCTGCACCGCGCTGGCAACCTCGACGGGCTGCAGTTCCGACCTGAACGCTCGCGCGAAGGCACCCTCGTACATTCCTTCGAGCCTGTGCTCGAAGCGCTGCAGAACTCCCATCGGGCACCTCCTCTCCCTGCTTGACTTCGATCGTATCGGCGACATGAGGCAGCTTGCGGACGTGCTAACCTGACTGCTGCCCACGGGCGGGTGGCGGAACGGCAGACGCGCACGGTTCAGGTCCGTGTGTCCGCGAGGACGTGAGGGTTCAAATCCCTCCTCGCCCACAATCTCCCGCCGGGCTGCCAGCCTAGGCCGCTTCGGCCAGGCTGGCCCGCCCGGTTACAGCATCCTGGCCGGCCGGGTACCCCGGTTGCGGCCAGGCATGCCTTGAATCATTGCTATGTCAGCCCCTGGGTGGCTAGCTCCGTGAGGGTGGCCAGCAGGACGTTAGCCCCGTTCTCCACGTCGGCCGCTTCGGTGTGCTCCGCCGGAGAGTGGCTGCGCCCGTCCCGGCTAGGAACGAAGATCATCGCGGCGGGCGCCAGCGTGGCCATGTTCTGCGCGTCGTGACCGGCCCCCGACGGCATCCGCCTGACCGACAACTCCAGCCGCCGCGCACTCGCCTCGATCACCGAGATCACCCGCGGGTCAAGAGCCACTGGTTCGATTTGCTGGTCGGGCTGCCAGTCGACGCTGACGTCCCGGACAGCGGCGGCGGCCGCGCAGCGGGCCGCGATCCGCTTGCCAAGCAGGGCCAGGGCGGCCGCGTCCGGATCACGGTAATCCAGCGTCACCGCGACCTCGCCGGGCACGACGTTCGCCGCGCCGGGAGCGGCGTCGACCCGCCCGCAGGTCGCGACCGCGTGCTCGCTCACCGACCTGGCGATGCCGGGCAGCGCGGCGATCAGGTCGGCGGCGGCCAGCAGCGGGTCGCGGCGGGCGTCCATCGGCGTCGTGCCGGCGTGGTCGGCGCGCCCGCCGAACTCCGCGACCGCGCCGCCAAGGCCGACGATGGAGGTGACCGCGCCGATGTCGGTGCGGCTGGCCGCGAGCCGCGGACCCTGCTCGATGTGCAGCTCGACGAAGGCGTAGACCTCGGCCGGGTCGATCTTCGTGGCGGTCAGCGCGCTGACGTCCCAGCCGGCCGCGGTGATGGCGTCCACCAGCCGGTCACCGTCGCGTCCGGTCAGCTGCTGCCACTGCGCGGCGGGGAAGCCGCGGGCCATGGCGCTCGAGCCGAGCAGGTGCGAGTAATTGCCCTCCTCGTCGGTGAAGGCGACCGCCCGCACCGGCCGGCTGAGCGCGATGCCTTCCTCGGCCAGCCGGCGCACGCACTCCAGCGCCGCAATGGCACCGACCGCGCCATCGAAGGCCCCGCCGTCGGGCACGGCATCCAGGTGCGAGCCCGACCAGACTGCTGGCCCGCCGGTGTCGCCCGGCTGGCTGACGACCATGTTGCCGATGCCGTCGATGCGCACGGTCAGGCCTGCCGCGGCGCATCTGGCCAGGTACCACTGCCTGGCCTGCAGGTCGGCCGCCGAGAACGAGGTGCGGTTGATCCCGCCGCCTGGCGCTCGCCCGAAGGTGCCCAGCTCGGCCAGGTCAGCGGCCAGCCGGCCGCCGTTGACACGCAGGCTCACGACACCGGTCTCCTCTCCGGTCTAGCGTTTCACGATTCCGCCGTCTGCTGGGCTCCGGCTGGCTGCCAGCTGGCTGCCCGCGCCGCGGCCGGCTGGCACGATGGACCCGTGACCGGCCCCGACATGATCATCGCCGCTGCCGCCAGGATCGCTGATGAGGTGCTGTTCCCCGCGGCCGCGCTGATCGACGCCGGGGAGCCCATCCCGGCAGCGCACCTCGGCCTGCTCGCCAGCGAGGGCTTCTACGGGCTGGCCGGGCCGGCCGAGGCCGGCGGGCTCGACCTGCCGTTCCAGCAGGCATGTCGGGTTATCGAGATCATGGCGGGCGGCTGCCTGGCCCCGACCGGCGATCAAGCAGCAGCTGTCCGGCTTGCTGACCGCCAGCCGGGCCGCTGCCTGACCCAGCTGGCCGCGCCGCCGCCGTTTCGCGATAGCGCCAGGACCAGGCAGAATCGAGCCTGTGCCAGAACTTCCCGAGGTCGAGGCGCTCGCCGCCGACCTGCGCGAGCGTGCCGTCGCCGAGGTGGTCGAGCGCGCTGAGATCGCCGAGTTCTCGGTACTGAAGACCTACGACCCGCCGCTGTCCGCGCTGCACGGCCGGATGATCACCGGCACCGCCAGGCACGGCAAATTCCTCGATCTGGTCACCGGGGCCGCGCCAGGCGGTGACGGCCAGGACCCGTCAGCTAGCCCTGGCGTGGCCGGCGGGCAAGCGGCGCTGCATCTGATCATCCACCTGGCCAGGGCCGGCTGGCTGCGCTGGCGCGAGGAGTTGCCTGAGCAGCCGGCCCGGCCGGGCAAGGGCCCGCTGGCCTTCCGGCTGCGGTTCGCCAGCGGCGCCGGGTTCGACCTGACCGAGGCCGGCACCCGCAAGCGCCTGGCGGTCTACCTGGTGACCGATCCAGCGACGGTGCCTGGCATCGCCTCGCTCGGCCCCGATCCGCTCGACGCGTCGTTCACCCCCGAGGTGCTTGGCGGGCTGCTGGCCAGCCGGCGTACCCAGATCAAGGGCGTGATGCGGGATCAGAAGATCATCGCCGGGATCGGCAACGCCTACTCCGACGAGGTGCTGCACGCGGCGCGGATGTCGCCGTTCCGGCTCGCATCGAGCCTGACCACCGAGGACGTGGCGGCGCTGCACGCGGTGATCGTAGGCACGCTCAGCGAGGCGGTCAGCCGGTCACGCGGGCTCGCAGCAGCCGACCTGAAGAAGGAGAAGAAGGCCGGTCTGCGTGTACACGGACGGGCTGGCCAGCCGTGCGAGGTGTGCGGGGACACAGTCCGCGAGGTGTCGTTCGCTGACTCGGCGCTGCAGTACTGCCCGACCTGCCAGACCGGCGGCAAGCCGCTGGCCGACCGGCGCATGTCGCGGCTGCTCAAGTAGCGAGGCCGACGGCCGGCCAGCGGGCCGGCAGCCGGGGCCACGGCTGGCCGCCGGCCCCTCGATACCTGGACCGCTAGCCGAAAACCTGACCGATCTTGGCCCAGAGCGGCAGGTCGCAGCCGCCATCGGCGACCATCCGGTGCACCTTGGTGCCGAACCAGGTACCGGTGACGGTCGCGCTCCGGCTGTTAGCCATGATCATCGGGCACATCCGGTGCCCGGTCAGCGGCGCGAAGGGGTTTTTCTTGGACGACAGCAGGACCTGGCAGGCCTTCGCCGGGTCCGGGTGGGTGCCGCCGGCCGGATCGCACTGCAGCGTCCAGTGCCGCGGCTTGCTGCCCGGGCTGTCCCGGACGGTAACCGACAGGGACACCTTCGGCGCGCTGTGCGCGGCGTGGCCGCCGGCAGTCCCATGGGCTGCGCTGCCTGGCGCGCCGACGCTGCCGCAGGCCGCGGCCAGCAGGCCTGCCGCAGCGATCACGAGGTAGCGCGAGCCGCGCCGCATGCCGCGGCTGCGCGTGGTCTGGTGCTCATCTGCCGTCATGCCCATTTGGACGCGTGCTGCGCCCGATCGGTTCCGGATAGCCGGTCCGATCGGGTTTTCCGTCTCCGGCGGATCGGCCTGGCGGCCCCCGAGGATGGCCGCTGGCCGGTCGCGGGGCCGGGTCACGCGCGGTACGCGTCGTCTCGCAGGGGCGTGACCTTGGGTTTTCTGCGGCCGTTCGGCCGCCTGGGATGGGACCATGGGGTAGTGGGGCTGAGATTGGCAGCGGGGTTGACGGCAGCGTCGGCGCGGGCGCGAGCCGAAGCAACGGCGCGCGCCATTGTGGAGTGCGCCGCCGACGCGATCATCGCGTACGGCTCCGACCGCCGGCTGCTGCTGTGGAACCCGGCGGCCGAGCGGCTGTTCGGCTGGGAGGCCGCTGAGGTCATCGGCCGGGAGCCGCCGATCGTGCCGGAGGAGCTGCGCGCGGAGCACAACGCGGTGCTGGAGCGGGTCGCGGCCGGCGGGCAGGTCTCGCTCGCCACCCGGCGGGTCACCAAGGACGGCGGCGTGCTCGACCTGCGGATCGACACCAGCGCGCTGCGCGGCGACGCCGGCGAGGTCACGGGCTGGGTGAGCGTCTGCCATCAGGCGGACGGCGACGAGGCGGTGCGGCACTATATGGCCGAGCGCGCCCGGCTGGTACGCCGGCTCGGCGACGTGGTAGCCGACATGAACGCCCAGCTCGACCTGGCCGCGGTGCTCGACCGGATCGCGGCCAGCCTGCGGGAGCTCACCAGGGCCGACGCCGGCGGTTTCGTGCTGATCGAGGACGACCGGCTGCGCCTGGTCAGCATGGACGGGCTGCCGGCCCGGCTCCGCGGCAGTACCGCTGACCTGCCGAGCAGCATGGTCGGGCAGCTCATGCGGTCGGGCAAGACGGTGATGATGGCGACCAGCGAGACCGGCGGGTTCGACGACCTGATCTGGTCCGCGCTGCCCGGCCTGCACACGATCACGCTGAGCCTGTCGCACGTGAGCGGCCGCCCGTTTGGCGCGCTCTACGCGCTGTACAGCAGGCGCAAGGTCGGACACGTCGACCTGGAGCTGCTCGAGCTGCTGGCTGGCCATGCCAGCGTGGCGCTGTCCAACGTCACCGCCTTCCAGGAGGTGGTGCGCCAGCGGGCACATGAACGCGCGGTCATCGACGGCTCGGCCGACGGCATCGCGGTGCTGGACCACGAGGGCCTGGTCCAGCAGTGGAATCCGGCCGCGCACGAGCTGACCGGGGTGACGCCGGAGGACGCGGCCGGCCAGCCGCCGCCGTTTCCGCTGCCCGAGCCAGGCGCCAAGCTGACCCACCGGCTGCCGAGCGGCCGCTGGATCGACCTGCTGCGGACCAGCCTGGAAGGCCGTGACGAGCAGGTGATCGACTTCCGTGACGTGACCGCAGCCAAGGAGCTTGAGGAGGCCAAGGACCTGTTCCTGGCCACGACGAGCCACGAGCTGCGGACGCCGATCACGGTGGTGCAGGGCTTCGCCAGCACGCTGGCCAGCCGCTGGGACCAGCTAGCCGACGAGGACCGGCGCAGCGCGGTGCAGACGATCGCCGACCGGGCCGGAGCACTGGCCAGGCTGGTGGAGCAGCTGCTGCTCGGATCAAGGGCCGGGGCCAACCAGCTGGCGGTCAGCACCGCCTCCTTCGACCTCGCGGGGCTGCTGAGCACCGCGGCGGCCGCGTTCCGCCAGCTTTCCGAGCAGCACGTGGTGACCGCGGACATCGCTGCCGACCTGCCGGCCGCGTCCGGCGACCCGATGGCCACCGACATCATCATCGGGCAGCTGCTGGAGAACGCCATCAAGTACTCGCCCGACGGCGGCGTGGTCAGCGTGGCAGCCCGGCCGCTGGACGGCGGCATCGAGGTAACCGTTACCGATGCCGGGATCGGCATCGCGCCGGCTGACCGGGAGCGGATCTTCGAGCGGTTCGTCCAGGGCGAGACCGGTGACCGGCGCAGGTTCGGCGGAATCGGGCTCGGGCTGTACATCGTGCGCCAGCTCGCCAGGGCGCAGGGCGGCGAGGTGACCGCTCATGGTCATGACGGCGGCGGCACGGTGATGCGGCTGCGGCTGTCAGCCGCGTCGCCCGCCGCCGCCTCGCCTGCCGGGCCACCAGCGGCTGCGGTGTCCAAGCCAGCCGCCCCCGTGCCTGGCAGCTGAGGGTCAGGCGGACCGGAAGCGCGGCCGCGGGGCAGTCGGTGCGGGGCGGATCGTCAGGTCTTGGCCGGGATCTTCCTGCTGCTGCCGCCCAGCCGCTCCCTGGTCTCCGGGTCGCGCATCACCGGCGCGCCGCCGGACGCCTCGATGTAGCGGTCGATGATGCCGATGACGTCATCGCCCTGGGTGACCACCCGGCCGCGCTCAAGCCAGATCACCCGGTTGCAGGTCTGCTCGACTTCCTCCAGGTTGTGCGCGACCAGGAAGACCGTGCCGGCTTCCTGCCGCAGCTCCTCGATCCTGGCGTGGCTCTTGACCCGGAACTCGGCGTCGCCGGTGGCCAGCGCCTCGTCGACGAGCAGCACGTCATGGCTCTTGGACGCCGCGATCGCGAAGCGCAGCCGCGAGCCCATGCCGGAGGAGTAGGTCTTCATCGGCAGGTCGATGAAGTCACCGACGCCGGAGAACTCGACGATGCTCTGGTACTTCGCCTTGGCCTCGGCCTTGGTCATGCCCATGGCCAGGCAGCCGAGGATCACGTTGCGCTCCCCGGTGAGGTCGTCAAGCAGCGCTGCGTTGACGCCGAGCAGCGACGCCTCGCCGGTGCTGTAGACGTTGCCCTCCTCTGGCGGCAGCAGGCCGGCGATGGCGCGCAGCAGGGTGGACTTGCCAGACCCGTTGCGGCCGATGATGCCGACCGCGTCACCCCGGTAGGCCACGAACGAGATGCCCCGGATGGCATGCACCTCGCGGATCGAGCCGCGGGTCTTGCGGCCCAGCATCCGCAGCAGGGCCGTCGCTGCCGTGCCCCGGTCGCCGCCGGCGCCGTAGACGCGGTAGACGACGTGCAGGTCATCGACGACCACCATCGGTTCAGCCACGGCCGTACTTCGCCTCCGCTCGCCAGAAGAAGAAGAACCCGACTGCCAGCGCGAGTATTGCCCAGCCTACGGCGTAGTACCAGAAGTGCGCCGGGTTGGCCGTCGCAGGGCAGTAGGCGCTCTGGTACATCACCGAGGGCAGGTCACGAACGGGTTTGTAGTTGTGCCACTCGAGGCAGAGCAGTCCGTTGTGCGGCTTGGTGCCGGGGAAGCTCTGCCGCTGCGTGACCAGCAGTGCGTTGCGCATCAGCGTGATGTACAGCGCCGCGGGGTTCAGCTGCATGACCGCTTTCAGCTGGGCCGGCACGTTGGTCAGCGTCGCGATGCTGAACATCACCCCGGACAGGTACATCCACGTCCGCAGCAGGAACGGCAGCAGCTGGCTGAAGTCATTGACCTGCGAGCCGAGCCGGGCGACCAGCATGCCGACGCCGACGTTGAAGACCGTCTGCAGCAGCAGGATCGGGATGGCCAGCAGCCAGTACAGCGTGATCGGCTCGCCCCGGATGAGGATGATCACGAAGAGCACGCCCATCGACAGCATCATCTGCTGCAGCTCGATCACGACGTAGGCCAGCGGCAGCGCGGCCCGCGGGAACTGCAGCGCCCGGATCAGCGGCAGGCTCTCGGTGATCACCTTGGAGCTGGAGATGAAGGCACGCTGGGTGAAGTTGAAAACGAACACGCCGACGACCAGGAACGAGATGAAGTCCGGTATGCCTTTGCTGATGTGCAGCAGCACGCCGAAAATCAGGTAGTAGACGGCGACGTTCAGCAGCGGGGTCAGTACCTGCCAGAGCTGGCCGAGCCTGGCCTCGGTATACATCGCGATGTTGCGCGCGGTGGCGAACGCCACGATGAAGCTCCACCGGTGCCACAGCTGGCGCAGGTATTCCATGACCGGCGGCCGCTGCGCGCTCGGCCGCAGCCCGTGCTGGACGGCGTACTCGTCCAGCCGCTCGGCCGGCAGGTCGGTGGTCAGCAGCACGTCGCCGACCACGAGGTCCTGCCCGTAGGCGAGCTCACCAGGAGCGCTCAGCCGCCCAGCGCCGCGCCGCATCTGCCGGTTAGCCTGCCGGGGACGCCCTTGCTGACCAGGGGATCCGGGCTGCTCCTGGCTTCCTTGCTGGCCGGCCTGCCTGGGCGGCTTGACGTCACTCACGCCGCCGACCTTATGCGGTGCGGGCGGCGGACCAGGCTAGTTCGGCGCGCCGGGCTCGCTGAGTTGTAGGGAGCAACTGTCACGGTGGCGACTGTACCACTGCGGCAGTTGTGCGGTACAACTGTGGTGTGGCGGACGACACTCCCGCGGACGGTGAGCTGGAGCGGCTGCTGATGCAGCTGCTGCGGATGGTCGGTCCTGCCCTCAATCACGATAACGGCGCGGCGGCCCCCAGCCCGCCACGGCAGCGCGGCCCAGCGGGTAGCGGGCCGCAGCCTGATCGGCCGCAGGCTGATCTGCCGCAGGCGGGACGCCAGCAGGCTGGCCGGCCGCAGGCTGGCCGGCCGGGCCAGGTCCCGGCGGCCGGGCAAGGCAGCGCAGCCGGAAGGGACGGAGCGGCTGACCGGGGCCGCGGAGCCGGACAGGGCCACGCGGGAAGGCGCCTTGCGGCCGGCCAGGGCACCACCGGCCAGGGTGGTCAGGGACAGCGCCACCCGGCCGGGCCTGGCCAGCGGGGCGGGCGCAACGGTCAGCGTGCCGCGCACCCCGGCGTACCGGGCGTGTCGGCTTCTGAGGCACGCGCGCTGTTCGAGCTGGTGGCCGCCAGGGGAATTGCCCAGGGCGAGCTGGCCGGCCTGCTCGGCCTGGAGAAGAGCACTGTCAGTCGCCTGGCCGCGGGGCTCGAGCGCAAGGGCTGGGTCCGGCGCGGCCGGGACGAGGGCAACCAGCGCTACGTGCGGCTGTACCTCACGCCCGAGGGGACAGCGGTGGCCGGCCGGCTCTGGCGGGCGGTGCAGTCCAGGCAGGCCCGGCTGCTCGGCTCGCTCTCTGCTGAGGAGCGCCGCGGGCTGGCGGCCGGGCTGCGCGGGCTGGTGCGTGGACTCGCCGCCGAGGGGCTGTCCGGCGACGCCAGTGCGGCCGCCGGGCCTGGCCCGGCGGCCGGGCGCGCTGAGGCGGCCGCACCGGCGGCTGATCCGGCCGACCCGCCAGAGGTGACGGAACAAGCTGGGCTAACGGACGAGCCCGAGCTAATGGAAGGGCGCGAGCTGACGGAACGACCAGGGCTAACGGACGAGTCCGATCCGGCGGGAAGCGCGCCGCGACGCTGAACCTGGCCGGGACTGGCGGGACAGATCTGAGCGGCCGCAGACGACCTCGTTCTTGCTGATCCTTGGGTGTCAGCTGCGGGCATCCGGTGACTGCTGAGACTTGAGATGCTATTGCCGGTTTTCGGGAGCCCGGGCCGGGGCATCTCCGCTCCGGAGCAGTCGGCCGGCACCGGGCAGCGGCGCCGAGCGCTGATGCTCTGGAGGTGAGGAAATCGAGCGTCGTCCTGCTGCCCTGCGCGCCCGCCAGCGTAGCGGTCGCACGACGAAAGCTGTCGGCTGAGCTGCGCGCGGCCGGCATTTTCGACGCAGCGGTCGCCGATGCCGTGCTGGTCGTCAGTGAGCTGCTCAGCAACGCCATCCTGCACGCGCACCCGCTGCCGGGTGCCAGGCTTCAGGTGACCTGGGCGCTCGACGACGGAGCCGTCGAGATCGCCGTCAGCGACGGCGGCGCGGCTACCCGGCCGCACGCGGCGCACGCTTCGGTGTCAGCGCTCGGCGGCCGCGGGCTCGGCATCGTCGAGCACCTGGCCCACACGTGGGGCGTCCGGTCAGACGACCTGGGACTCACCGTCTGGGCGGTGCTGCCCGCCCCGCACCGAAACGGCAGCACCCCGCCGCGCGGATCGGTCTGGCAGCCAGCAGGACACTTATGACCTGCGCTCATGCGTAACCGCCCTGGCAACGGGTGATAACTGTTTGCGGGTCGCCTGTCGGGGGGCGCGGCGACGTCTGGGGGATAACCGTGAGCTATACCCACGGCGCGGACAGCGAAGTAGGCGAGCTAAGGACCGTCGTGATGCACCGGCCCGGCGCGGAGCTGAGGAGAATCACCCCGCGCAGCAGAAGCCGCCTGCTGTTCGACGGCCTGCCGTGGCTGGGGCGGGCGCAGCAGGAGCACGACGTGCTCACCCAGGTGCTGCGGGACCACGGCGTCGAGGTGCTGTTCGTGACCGAGCTGCTGCAGGACGCGCTTGAGTACCAGGCCGCCAGGCAGGACGCGATCGCGGCGGTGCTCGCCGACCCCCTGCTCGGTGATGAGCTGCGCGGGCAGCTGCGCGGCTACCTGGACGGGCTGGATCCCGAGGCCCTGACCGAGGCGCTCATCGCGGGCCTCACCCCGGACGAGCTGCGCTCTGGCAGCGGAGTGGTTTTCGAGTTGCTTGACCGCCACGACTTCGTTATCGAGCCGCTGCCGAACCTGGTGTTCTGCCGGGACTCGAGCGTCTGGATCGGCGATCAGTTCATCGCGGCGAGCCTGGCCGCGCCGCACCGGGCCAGGGAATCGCGACTGCTGCAGGTGATCTACGACCACCATCCGCGGTTCGCCGGGACCAAGTGCCTGTACGGGCCGGAGCTTGAGCACCTGGACGGCTCCGATCTGCTGCTGCTCGCGCCTGGGGTGCTCGCCGTGGGTGTGGGCCAGCGGACCACGCCGGCCGCCGCCGAGCGGCTGGCGCGCCGGCTCTTCGCCGCCTCGCTGGCGCAGACAGTGCTGGCCCTGCCGCTGGCCAGGCACGCGCCCGCCGCGCAACTGGACACCGTCTGCACGGTGGTGGATGTCGGCACGGTGGTCATGCACCCGGCGCTTGCCTTCACGCTGACCGCGCACACGATCAGCCCGTCCCAGGCGGGGCTGCGGGTATCCAGGCCGCAGCCGTTCCTCGAGGCGGCCGCCCAGGCGATGGGCATCGAGCGGCTGAACGTGATCGACACCGGCCTAGACCCGCTCACCGGGCCCAGGTCCCAGTGGGACGACGGGGGAAACGCGCTGGCCATCGACCGGCGGGTGGTCATTAGTCACGAGCGGAATGTGGAGACGAACGCGCGGCTGGAGTCAGCCGGCGTCGAGGTGATCAGGGTTCCAGGCAGTGAACTCGGCAGCCGCCGCGGCGGCCCCCGCTCGATGTCGTGCTCGGTGGCCAGGATCCCGGCCGGGCAAGCCTGCGACGACCACTCCAGTGCCGCCGGGGATGCCGACCAGGCGCTGTACCGCGAGCTTGTCAGGGCGGCCGCGGCTCCCGCGGTGGCGCAGGGCCCGCCGGAGGCATCGCAGCCGGGCAGCTCAGCCCCGCTGAGCCTGCCGGTGCATGTCGGCTCCGCCCGGCTCTGACCCGGCTGCTAGCAGGTCAGCGGGCTTGCCAGCGCAGGCCGGCTAGTACCGCCGACTGCCCCGGCTGCCCCGGCTGCCTGACCACCGGCCCATCCGGAACAGCCCGAACCCCAGCAGCGCGAGCAGCGCCAGGAAGAAGAAGTACCCGAAGAGGACATGCAGGATCGTCAGCACGATCGCCAGCACGACGAAGACCGCCACCGCACCAAGGAGAAGTCTGCCCATGACTCCAAGGTACGGCCAGTCGCGTGTTCCCGCATAACCAGATGCCGGCGCGATCCGGGCAGGTCGGCGGCCGGTCCGGGTGAAGGCGCATCTGGTGGCCCGCCCGGTGGACCGGTAGTCTGCGGCAGGTGGAGCTAAAGGTCTCATCCAGGTCTCAGGGTGATCACACAGTCATGTCCGTCACCGGCGAGATCGACCTGTACACCGCGCCGCGACTGCACGGTGAGCTCGCCTCAGCGCTCGCTGGCGACAGCCCGGCGCGCATCGTGGTGGACATGTCCGGGGTCGACTTCTGCGATTCGACCGGCATGAACGTACTGCTCGCCGCCCATCGCCGCGCTCGCGAGCAGGGCGGCAACCTGGAGCTGGCCAGCCCCCGCCCCGCGGTCAGGAAGGTTTTGCAGGTAACCGGGCTGGAGGCCGTCTTCACCGTGATGGACGACCCGGCCGCGCTGGCAGGCCAGTAACCGCTCCGGCGGCCGAGCCGGCCGGGGTCACGGGCAGCCGGTCAGGCCCCGGCAGCCCGTTAAGATCCGTCTATGCCGCTGAGCGGCGACCTAGCCGTCGTCATTCCCGCTCGGAACGAATCCGACCGGATCGCCGCGACCGTGACGGCCGCGGCCCGGCTGGCCGGCGCTGACCTGATCGTCGTCGTGGACGACGGGTCAGCCGACGGCACCGCCGAGGCAGCCGAGGCAGCCGGCGCGATGGTAGTGCGGCACGGCAGGAACCGGGGCAAGGCAGCGGCGATGCAGACCGGCGCCGAAACCGTACGTCGCATCGAAGCTGGCCAGGACAAGCCTGGAGCCGCCAGGCCCGGTGACCAGTCGGCACCGCGCCACCTGCTGTTCCTCGACGCTGACCTGGCGAACAGTGCCGCCGCTGCCGGGCCGCTGGCCGGGCCGGTACGGGCCGGCCAGGCCGACATGACCATCGCCGTGTTCAGCAGCCGGGTTCGGCGCGGCGGCTTCGGACTTGTCGTCCGGCTATCGGGTGGCGGCATCGAGCGCGCGACCGGATGGCGGCCAGCCGAGCCACTGAACGGCCAGCGGTGCCTCACCCGCGCCGCCTTCACCGCAGCGCTGCCGCTCGCGCCCGGCTGGGGAGCCGAGACCGGCATGACGATCGACCTGCTGCGCCAGGGCATGCGGGTCGCAGAGGTCCAGGTTCCGCTCAGCCACCGCGCCACCGGCCGGGACTGGCGGGCGCAGCTGCACCGCGCCGCCCAGCTGGCTGGCGTGGCGCGGGCGCTGGCCGCTCGCCGGCCGCTCCGCCGCCCGGGCAGCGCTGGCCTGGCTGCCGCCGGGCCGGCGGAGCAGGAGCAGCCCCGGCGGCTGCCGTCGTGAGCGCGAACCGCGCCAGGTGCGCGTACCTCGGTCCGCGCGGCACCTTCACCGAGGCGGCGGTGCGTGCGCTGCACGGCGACCGGGTCAGCCGCGATCCGTGCGCCAGCATCGAGGCGACCCTGGACGCGGTGCGCAGCGGCGCGGCGCAGCTTGGTGTCGTGCCGATCGAGAGCTCGGTCGAGGGCGCGGTCACGGCCACCCTGGACGAGCTGGCCACGGGCGCCGAGCTGGTGATCAGGGCCGAGGTGCTGGTGCCGGTCGAATTCGCGCTGCTGGCCAGGCCCGGTTCGCCCCTGACCGGCATCAAGGTGGTTAGCGGGCATCCGCAGGCGCAGGCGCAGTGCCGTAGGTGGCTGGCCGCGCAGCTGCCCGGTGCTGAGTGGCTCCCGGCGCCCTCGAACGCGGACGCCGCGCGCCAGGCGGCCGAGGGCCAGGTGGACGCCGCGCTGGCCGGGCGGTTCGCCGCCGAGCTTTACGGACTTGACCTGCTCGCCGACCGGGTGCACGACCGGGATGGCGCGGTAACGAGGTTCGTCGAAGTCAGCCTGCCCGGTCAGCTACCCCCGCCCGGCGCGGCTGACCGGACCTCCGTGGTGGCGTTCCTCGCCGACGATCATCCGGGTGCGCTGATGGAGATCCTCAGCCAGTTCGCTTCGCGCCGGGTCAACCTGACCAGGATCGAGTCGCGCCCGACCGGTGACGGGATCGGCAGGTACTGCTTCTTCATCGACTGCGAAGGGCACGTGGCGCAACCGGGTGTCGGCGAGGCGCTGATGGGGCTGCGCCGGGCCTGCAGCGACGTGCGCTTCCTCGGCAGCTACCCGCGCGCCGACCCCGCCCAGGCGGCGGGCACGGGGCAGGCTGCGCCAGCGGTGCTGCCGCAGTTCACCGACGCGGACTTCGCCGATGCCGCGGCATGGCTGCGCCGGATCCGGGCCGGCAGGCCCTGAGCTGCGACCGGCCTGACCGGTCTTACAGGTAAGGGCCGGAGCCGCGCTGCTGCTGGCCGTCGTCGGCAACAGGCTGCCCCGGCATCCCCGGCGGCATCATGCCGGGCGGCATCGCGCCAGGCGGCAGCGCGCGGCGCATCTGCTCCAGCTGGGCACGCGCCGCCATCTGCTGCGCGAACAGGGTGGTCTGGATGCCGTGGAACAGCCCCTCGAGCCAGCCGACCAGCTGCGCCTGGGCAACCCTGAGCTCAGCCTCGCTCGGCACCTCGTCGTCAGCGAACGGCAGCGAAAGCCGCTCCAGCTCCGCCACCAGCTCGGGTGCCAGGCCCTCCTGGAGCTCCTTGATCGAGCTCTCGTGAATCTCCCTGAGCCTCGCCCTGCTCTTCTCATCCAGCGGGGCCGCCCGGACTTCCTCAAGAAGCTGCCTGATCATGCTGCCGACCCGCATGACCTTGGCGGGCTGCTCCACCATCTCGGTAACCGGGCGCTCACCGGATGCCTCGGCCGCGTCGGTCTCCACGGCGACGCCGTCAGGCCCGACGACAACGACCCGGCCATGCGGCTCCTGCTCGGGATTCGTCTGCTCGGTCATGTGCCTAGTCTGTCGAGAACCGCGCCTGGCCGCATCCCCGGGGCCGGCGGGCGAGCCACCGGCTTGCGCACGGCGCTGTCGGGCAGGCGGCTATGCCGGCGACACCCGGCTGGCCTAGGCTGCGGCGCAGGCACTGCCCGGCACAGAAGCCGGAGCCTTTCCGAGACCCAAGAGGTGCGCAGGACCGTGGCTGAGCACGACCAGTACGGCCGGCCGAGACGGCCGGGCGACTCACTGCCGGGCGGTGAGCCGCCTTTCGCCGGGGAACTGGCCGGCCAGCAGCCGCCCTTCGGACCGCGCAGCTCCTTACCGGCCGGGGAGCCGCTCCCTGGTGAGCCCGGCGCGCTGGAGCCAGTGCACGGCGCCTTCGGACCGCCAGGCCACTACCAGCCTGAGGCCGATTGCTACGGACCTCCCGGCCGGCCCGAGCCCGAGCACGCGGTTTACCGGCCGCCCGGGCAGCCCGATCCAGACGCTTACCGACCGCCTGGCCGCCCCGGCCTGAGCGGCTACGAACCGCCAGAGCCCGGCGGCTATGGCCCACCGGAATCCGGCGACAGCTGGCTTGCTGACCACCGCGAGGACGCTTATTACCAAGGCGTAGGTGACAGCGAGCCGGTAATGGCCAGCTGGCCAGCCAGGTCAGCCGCCCAGGCGACGGCGAGCTTCCTGCTGCCGGGCCGCGACCGGGAGTCCTCGCCCGGCTGGCGGCGCGGGTTATGCCGGGCAACGGGCGGCCTGCTGCACCTTCCCGCGTCGGCCGCGGACCTGCGCAGGCAGGACTTGATCAGCAGAGCGAGAACGCCGGTGACGGGCGGGCATCACCGGGTGGGCATCGTCAGCCTCAAGGGTGGCGTCGGCAAGACCATCACGACGATCTGCCTCGGCGGCACCCTGGCCGCGCTGCGCGGAGACCGGATCATCGCGGTCGACGCCAGCCCAGAGCGGGGCACACTCGGCGAGAAGGCCGGTCTCGAGCCCGCCGCGACGGTAAGCGACCTGCTGGCTGAGCTGGATCAGATCCGGCGCTACGCCGACGTCTGCGCTTACACGGGCGTGACGCCTGACCGGCTCGAGGTGCTGGCGTCAGGTCGCGACCCGGCCGCCGCTGCGGCGTTCAGCGCGGCTGAGTACGCCGGCATCTGCGCGGTGCTAGAGCGCTTTTACTCGATCTGCCTGGCCGACTGCGGCACCGGGCTGCTGCACTCGGCGACCTCCGGCGTGCTGCAGCTGGCCGACCAGCTCGTCCTGGTCACGTCCCCGACGGTCGACGGCGCCAGGAGCGCGAGCGCGGCGCTTGACTGGCTCACCGCGCATGCCAGCCGTGACCTGGTCAGGCGGGCAATCGTGGTGCTGTCAGGGACGCGGCCGCGGCGCCGCAGCCGGATCGACGTCAGCCAGCTGGAGCAGCATCTCGGTGCCCGCTGCCTGGCCGTCGTCACCGTGCCGCACGACTCGCACCTGGCCGAGGGAGCGGACGTCGATCCCGGCTTGCTGCGGCGCGAGACAGCGGATGGCTACCTGGCGCTGGCGGCGCTCATCGGCGACGGCGCCGGCCGCGGCGCGCCGGAGCGCTACGGCTGGCCGCGTTAGCGGCCCGATCCTGGGGCTGGGCGGCCAGCCGGCCCGGCGAGCAGGTGAAGGGGCCATGCGCCTCAATCGCTTCCTGCCAGCGGATCAGGCCGGCTAGCTCGGCGGCGCTGCAAGCGTGGACCGCGAAGGCCGGCGAGTTTTCCTCGTAGTCCTGCACGTAACCGCCGCGACGGCAGGCGTGCCACTCGGCGCCGCGACCAGCCCAGATACGCCAGCCGGGGAACAGCTCGCTGAGTGCCTGCACTCCGGCGTCTGTTAGCACGGCTTCGTTGTTCTCGCGCCACCCCACGCGCGTGACAACCCTGGCCACATGTAGGTTCTACCAGACATGTCGGGGCGCCGGTAGCTCTTCGGCCCGGTCATCCGGAACTGACCGGACTCGGCTGCCTGCGTCAGCTGCCGGCGGGCTTGACGGCGCGAGTGGAGATGTACCTGGGCATGTATCGCCCGGTCGGCTCCTCATCGTCGGTGCCCTCGATCAGGTGCGTGAGGGTGAACCCGGCCGCGAGCTGACCGCCGATCTGCTCGGTCAGCGAATGGCTGTACTCGATGGGCCCTTCGCCGTAGCTGCGGCGCCGCTCGGCCAGCGGCAGGTCAAGCGTGCTGAAGGGCAGTTCATGCCGCACGACCAGGCTGCCCTGGTCCATGGCGGCGACATCAAAGACGTAGATGTCCGGGTTCATGAACCCAGCCAGCAGCGCCCCGCCCGGCCGCAGTACCCGGTATGCCTCGCGCCACACCGGCGCAAGCTCGGGGCAGAACACATTCGACACGGGGTGGAACACCACGTCGAAGCTGTCGTCGGCGAAGGTACTGAGGTCGCGCATGTCGCCGAGAATCGTGCGGATCGCCAGGCCCTCGCGGTCAGCCACTTCCCGGTCGCGGCCGAGCTGCCGCGGTGAGTTGTCCAGCACGGTGACCGCTGCGCCGGCCGCTGCGAGTACCGGGCACTGCTGCCCGCCGCCGGAGGCGAGGCAGAGCACGTCCGACCCGCCCAGCTCAGCGGGGAACCACTCGCGTGCGACCGGGTGATGCCCGATCAGCACAACCGACCAGTCGCCGTGCCGTGCCCTGGCGATGACGTCCGGGGCGACCGGCACGGTCCACTGGTTGCCGCTGGCGACCTCGCGGTCCCAGGCGTCGCGGTTGTGCGCTACCGGATCAAGGTTGTCGGCCACAGCAGGGCAGCTTAGGCGCCGCGCGGCGGCCGCCGTCCACGCATTTTCCTCCACGGCTCACCAGCTCCAGCGCGAACACCTGGCCGAGGCCGCGGCCAGCTCCCGTGACCAGGGCAACCGCCCCGCCAATCTGCATGCCGTGATCCTCGCAGTCGGCTCAGTAGCGGCGTCCGGCCGCGCCGGAAGGGCTGACCCGATTGCCACTACTGTTCGTTTACGGTGCAGAAGTCACGCCAGCGCTTCGCTTGCTGAGTTTCGCTGCTGGCATCAGGTACGCCAGGGTTGAAATACGGCGGTCGTTACAGGCCGCGGGCCGTCCTGGTGGCTTGTTCGTGCCCCCCCACGATGCCCCAGGTGACGCGGCCTCAGCGGCCCGCGCAGCCTTGACCCCCGATGCTGCGCGGGCCGCTTAGCCGTCTGTCCCGGTTTAACCTGCTGGCTTGCGCCGCTGCTGGTGCAACGGCCGGCTGACAGCCCGCAGGCCGGGGTGGCAGCATGGGGCGATGTGCTAGCCGGGCAGGAGGGGGTGCCTGATGCCGGGCGCTGACGCGGGCTCGGGGGTCGTGCCAGTCGAGCGGGCAGAGCTTGTCACCCGGGACATGGACGAGATAGCCGCCATGATCGGACGGCTGTACGCCGAGCACCGGGCGCGGTTCAGCTTCGCCGATCCGGCGACTGTCCAGGCAAGTAACCGGTCGGCGAGCGCCGGACAGCTGCTAGCCGGCTTCATGCACTGGCATGGCGTCGACTACCAGGTCAGCGACGCGCGCTCGGATGGTCATCTGCTCGGCGTGGTGGCGGTCCGCGGCGCCGGCACGCTGACCTCTGGCAGGCAGCAGTTCTCTTTCGGCGCCGGCGACGTGTTCCTCGACCCGCCTGTCGATCCTTACTCGGCTGACCTGCACGAGTGCACGCTCGCAATCCTCCAGGTTCCCTGGTCCGCGGCGAGCGACGTGGCCGAAGAGCAGGCCGGCGTGCCAGCCGGCAGCCTGCGGTTCGAGTCGATGGCCCCGGTATCCGCGCCGGCCGCGGCCATGTGGGCGCAGACGGTGGCCTTCGGCTGCGGCCAGCTCATCGATTCCGGCACTGCCGAGATCAGCTCACTGGTGGCCCAGGAGATGACCCGGCTGACCGCGGCAGCGCTGCTGGAGACGTTCCCGAACACCACCATGACCGTTCCGTACGTCCAGGGGCCCGGCTGGGTGCCGCCCGCGGCGGTGCATCGCGCCACCGCGTTCATGGAGGCCAGCGCCGCCCAGCCGATCACGCTCGGCGACATCGCCGGTCACGCCGGCGTGACCGGCCGGGCGCTGCAGTACGCCTTCCGCCGTTATTTCGACACCACCCCGACCGGCTACCTGCGCAGGGTCCGGCTAGAGCATGCCCACCGGGAACTGCAGGCCGGGCGCCCGTCAGCCGACGCGACCGTGGCCATCATCGCCCGCAAGTGGGGGTGGGCAAACCCGGCCCATTTCGCCACGACCTACCGCAAGCGTTATCTGCAGTCACCAAGCCAGACGCTGCGCGGATGAGGACGCCGCGGTGAACCTGGCCGTCGAGGCTCACGACCTCGACACGACGCAGCGCATCCTCGCCAGCGTGTACGGTCCGCTGCAGATCGACGCGCACGGCCAGCGGGCCGGGATGCGGCTGGTGCAGGCTTCGCTCGGCCCCGTCCGGTTCGACCAGGTCAGCTTCGCGATGAGCTTCGAGGCTAGCGGCGTCCCGCTCGAAGCCCTGGTCTTCGGGCAGATCACCGCCGGGCGGATTAGCTACGGCTCAGGCGACGACTGCCGGGACTACGCACCCGGCCAGGTGTTCCTGGCCGGGCAGCCCGCCCGCGCCTACGCCGCCACGGTGCAGGACGCTGACGTCGAGCTGGCAGTTTTCGACCCGGCTCTGCTGAGCCAGGTCGCCGCGACGGCGCCGGATCGGGCGCATAAGCCGGTCCGGTTCAGCGGCTACGACCCTGTTTCCCCGCAGGCTGCGCAGACCTGGAAGGCCACCTACGCGTATCTCCGCGACTGCCTCTTCGCGGCGCCCGGCCCGGCCGCCGGGCCGCTGCTCACCGCCAGCGCAGCGAATCTCCTGGTCGCTACTGCCCTGGCCACATTCCCGAACGACGCGCTCACCGAGCCGACGATCCAGGACCGGCACGACAGCTGGCCGGCCACCCTGCGGCACGCGATCTCCTACATCGACGCGCACGCTCACCTCAACATCACCCTGGCAGACATCGCCGCGGCCGCCCACGTCACCATCCGCGCCACCCAGCTGGCCTTCCGCCGCCACCTGGACACCACCCCGCTGGCCTACCTGCGCCGGGTCCGTCTCGACCTAGCCCATCGCCAGCTCATCGCCGCCGATCCCGGACGGGAATCGGTGGCTGCTGTGGCGAGCCAGTGGGGCTTCACCAGCCCGTCCCGGTTCGCCGCCTACTACCGCCAGGCGTACGGCGTTCCGCCCAGCCTCACCCTCCGCCGCTGACTGGCGCTGACTGCCGACGGCGCTCCAGCGCTACGCGTTTGCCGGTCCGGTCAGCGACCCGGGTCACCCGGATGCCGACCTCCGGCCGGTTACGATTGATGGCATGGCCGTCCATCTGACGCACTGGGGGACATTCGAGGCGGACAGCGACGGCGAGCGGCTGACCGGGGTGCGGCCGTGGCGTGGTGACCCTGAGCCGATGCCCCTTATCGGCAACGTCGCCTCCGCCCAGCATCACCCGGCCCGCATCGCCGTGCCGCATGTGCGCAAGGGCTGGCTGGAGCACGGCCCGGCTGCGCCGGGACGCGGCGACGAGCCGTTCGTGCCGGTGCCGTGGGAGCTGGCCCTGGACCTGCTGGCAGGGGAGCTGCGCCGGGTCTACCTGGACCACGGGGCGGAAGCGGTCTACGGCGGCTCGTACGGCTGGGCCAGCGCGGGCAGGTTCCACCACGCACAGAGCCAGGTGCACCGGTTCCTCAACTGCCTCGGCGGCTACGTGCGGCACGTGAACAGCTACAGCCTCGGCACCTCAACGGTGCTGCTGCCCCACGTCATCGCCGACGTGAACGTCCTGCTCAACCACGCCACGGCCAAGTCCGTGATCGCTGAGCACAGCGAGCTGGTGGTCGCCTTCGGCGGGCTGTCGCCGAAGAACGCGGCCGTATCTCCGGGCGGCGTCTCCCGGCACAATGCGCGCAGCTGGGTGAGCGCCGCCAGGGCGCGGGGCTGCCGGTTCGTCTCGGTCAGCCCGCTCCGCGACGACACGGCCGCCGAGGCGCAGGCCGAGTGGATCGCGCCGCGTCCGGGCACCGACGCCGCGCTGATGCTCGCGCTCGCCCAGGTGCTCGACGCCGACGGCCTGGCCGACGCCGGTTTCCTTGACCGTTACACGGTCGGCTACCAGCGGTTCGCCCGTTACCTTCGCGGCGAGGCAGACGGCGTCGTCAAGAATCCCGTCTGGGCGCAGGAGATCACCGGCGTGCCGGCGGCGCGCATCACTGAACTCGCGCATGAGATGGCGGCGGCGCGCACCCTGGTGACCGTCAGCTGGTCGCTGCAGCGTGCCCAGCACGGGGAGCAGCCGCTGTGGCTTGGCGTGGTGCTCGCGGCCATGCTCGGCCAGATCGGGCTGCCGGGCGGCGGCTTCGGCCACGGCTACGGGTCCACCTCCGTGGTCGGCGAGCCGGCGCCTCAGGTGTCCGTGCCGCGGCTGCCGCAGGGCAGGAACGGAACCTCCGCGTTCATCCCGGTGGCGCGGATCGCCGACATGCTGCTCCACCCCGGTGCGACCCTGGACTACAACGGGCAGCGGCTGACCTATCCGGATATCAGGCTTGTCTACTGGTGCGGCGGTAACCCGTTTCATCATCACCAGGACCTCGCCCGGCTCCGCGAGGCGTTTGCCAGGCCGGACACGGTGGTGGTGCATGACGCGTTCTGGACGGCGACAGCGCGGCACGCCGACTTCGTGCTGCCGGCCACCATGTCCATCGAGCGTGACGATTACGGATCCGGGCAAAACGACCGGATGTTCTTCCCGATGGCGTCGCTGACCCGGCCGCACGGCGAGGCAAGGGACGACTATGGCATCTTCGCCGGGCTAGCGGAACGACTTGGCGTCGGCAAGGACTTCACCGAGGGCCGCACCGCGATGGATTGGCTGCGCCACCTGTACGAAGAGTGGCGGGACGACCTGGCTGAGCGCGGCCGGGCGGTACCCGGGTTTGACGAATTCTGGGCAGGCGACGGCCTCGAGCTGCCGGTGCCCTGCGAGCCTCAGGTGGCATTCGCCGATTTCCGTGCCGACCCGGAGAGCCACCCGCTCGCCACGCCGACCGGCAAGATCGAGATCTTCTCCGCGACCATCGACAGCTTCGGTTACCAGGACTGCCCTGGCCATCCGGTCTGGCTCGAGCCCGACGAATGGCTTGGCGCCCCCGCCGCCCGGCGCTTCGGTCTGCAACTGGTCGCCAACCAGCCGCGGTCCCGGCTGCACAGCCAGCTGGATGTGGGCGCGCACAGCCAGTCGGTCAAGATCGCCGGGCGTGAGCCGGTCCGGCTCAATCCTGACGACGCGGCAGACCGCGGCCTGCACGACGGCGCTATTGTGCGGATCTTCAACGACCGGGGTGCGTGCCTGGCTGGCCTCGCTGTCGATGAGGCGGTGCGGCCTGGCGTCGCCCAGCTTTCCACCGGCGCCTGGTACGACCCGGACCCGGCGGTGCCCGGTTTCTGCCGTCACGGCAACCCCAACGTGCTCACCGCTGACCGCCCCTCGTCCACCCTCAGCCAGGGCTGCACCGGCCAGCTGACCCTTGTCGAGATCGAGTCGTACAACGACGACCCGCCGGAGCTTTCCGTCACCCGTCCGCCCGCCACCACACGCCTGGAATGACTCGGCGTCCGCTCAGTGCTAGAGGTGCCGCCGGACAGGGCAGTAACTGGCCGCGCAAGTCTCAGGCCGTCGTGCGCCTGACCTTCACGGGAGAGTACGTGTCAGCCAGACCACTTCTCCCTTGCCGTCGACCGGTGCGACATGGTCGCGTTCGAAGCCCAGCTTCTCCAGCACACGCAGCGATGGCGTGTTCCATGCCCCCACCGTTGACCACAATCGCTTCCGCCCGGTCGCGATCGCCGCGTCGAGTACCGCACGCGCCGCCTCCGTCGCATAACCATTCCCATGCACGCGCCGGAACAGCTCGTAAGCAACCTCGGGCTCCTCGACGGTCGCCCGCCCGATGAGCAGCCCGCAGTATCCGATGAAGTCACCCTCGACGCGGCGGCAGATGGGCAGCAGCGCGATCCCCGTCTCCGCTGCTGCCGCGAGCTGGTTAGCGATGCGCTCTCGGGCAGCGTCGACCGTCAGCACTCCGTCATCCCGTTCGGCGACCAGCGCACAGTAGTCGTCAGCATCGGTCTCGGCCCACGGGCGCATTGTCAGCCGCTCGGTCTCCAGGTTCATCGCCATCGGCTGGTATGCGGCCACGGCTGCCAACCTACGACAGCACTCTCCGCACAACTCGGGCAGTCTGTCGACGGCTGATCGGCACCATCCGGTGCGCTGCAATCCAGCACTCATAGGTACCTAGCGGCACGTCGTCTGCGCTGGTCAGGCGAACAAGGTCTCGAACGTGCGCGATACGAAGCGCCAGCCGACGTCGGTGCGGATGAATTCGTCGGTGTCTTCGCCCACGACCGCCGGGACAGCCGAGCCCGGCCCGGCGCCATCATGCATGAATACCGTGAGCAAGGTGCTGCCCGTCGCCTTGCCGTTGCCACGGCTAATGAACCGCATGCCCGAAGCGATGTGCCTCGTCCGCACGGTCGAGGCGACGCGCGACCGGCCCCACTCACGAACGGCGTCGTGGCCGACCAGTGGCGTGCCGGTGGTGTCGAGAACGCCGTCGGGCACAAAAAGCTCCCAGATCGTGTCAGCCTGACCGTGGTCAATCCGCCAGGAGATCTCGACGACCAGCCGCGACAACGCGACGTGGTCGGCGTCGGAAACCAGCTGCTCAGGCAAAGCGACCTCCACTGCGCCCGGCGGATAGCGATCATGACAAGGCCGACTGGCCACTGCTTGTCGAGGCTACTTCAGCCGCCGCCAGTGGGAGCTGCAAGGCCGAACTACCGCGACAGGCCGCGCTAAGCGCAGGTCAGCGGAAGGTGTGGGATTTGAACCCACGAGGAAGCTCATGCCCTCTAGCGGTTTAACGAGGGCCAGCGATGATGGTCATCATTGCGAACTCCCGACATCGGTCTCTACCTGCTGCGCCTGCGGGCAGGCAGGGTAGACATGTCCCGGCCGTCCAGGCCGGGTCTATCTAGATACCCGATCAGCTGGCCGAGGAGGACACGATGACGGACACCACCTGCCACATGTCGATCTCGATCGATGGCTTCGTCGCCGGGCCGGACCAGAGCCGCGAGAACCCGCTCGGGATACGTGGCGGCCAGGTTCACAGCTGGCACATGGGGGATCCACGGGCGAACGAGGCCGATGGAATCGCGAACGGATGGCTCATGCGCCCCCGGGGCGCCTACGTCATGGGCCGGAACATGTTCGGGCCGATCCGCGGCGAGTGGGACGAGGACTGGCGCGGCTGGTGGGGGCCCGAACCGCCTTACCACGCGCCGGTATTCGTGCTCACCCATCACGCCCGCGAACCGATCGCGATGGACGGTGGGACGACGTTCCAATTCGTCACCGAGGGGTTCGACGCCGCCTACGCGCAGGCATCCGAGACCGCCGGCGACAAGGGGGTGGATATCGCCGGGGGCGCCTCTACCGTCCGGCAGGCGTTGATCGCCGGCGTGATCGACGAACTCACCGTGGACATCGCCCCCGTACTGCTCGGCGCCGGCGAGCGGATGTTCGAGGGCGTCGGCTCCTTCGGTTTCGAGCCTGTCGAGGTGCTCCATTCACCGCTGGCCACGCACATCCGTTACCGCAGGGTCGACGTCGGTGGTGGCGCCGGCACTGCATGACCACGGGCTTTCACCGCTGTGCAGGATCGATTCTGCACAGCGGATCAGGCTGCTTCTCCGCTAGGTGGCCGGCCTTATGATCTGCGCCACAGCCTGGGACCGCCTTCGGCGGCCTCCGGCTGCATAGCGTCGCCTGGCCGAGCGCCAGCACCATGCAGTGTTTCACCAGATTAACGGCCGTTTGGGCCGGTGAGCGGAGGGTGTGGGATTTGAACCCACGAGGAAGCTCACGCCCCCTAGCGGTTTTCAAGACCGCCGCCATCGGCCACTAGGCGAACCCTCCCTGCGGCGGCGACCCCGCACAGCCGGGCCGTTCCGACCCGCTGATCCGGTACTGGCACGCAGCCTGACGCTGCCGTTTCGCTTAGGCGCAGCGTCTGCTTCTAGCCTCTCACATCGCGCCGTCCGCCAGCGCCAGCGCGATTCGGTCGCTGGCGGCCGACTGCTCGCATGCGAGCCGAGCCGCAGTACCAGGGGAATCTCTCAACCGTCGGCTCACCAGCGGCGCTGCGGCTACCGCGGCCGGGGCTGGCGGTTGGGGACGGGCATAAGGTTGCGGGATGCGCACAGTTGCCGAGACTGAGACTGTACGACGCCATATAGAGCAATTCGTCAGCATTACCTCGGCCGCCGGGATGGTTGTCGCGTCGGCTGCCGGGGATGCCGTCGCGGACGTCTCGGTGTCGCTGATCGCGGCCGCCAGGCCGCCCAGGCGGCACGGCGAACCTGTCCGGATCACCGGCCCCGGATTCGACGTCCTGGCCGTGCTCGACGCGCGTACCGGAGATCCGGAGAGCTGGTGGGCGGCGGTCCGGTCGTTAGCTCCGCCGCCGGGAGTCACCGTGCTGCAGGGCCTGCCGCCCGGCCTGCTCGCTCTGGCACGCGAGCACGACGGCAGGCTGGCTGTCTGCACCAGCACCCCATTCCGCGCCAGCGCGGTGCTGACAGCCGCCGATGCCGCGAGGCGGGCCGGCTGGGCAGGCGCGCGGTCACGGCGGCCAGCCGGGCTGGTCCTCGCCGGCGCCGCCGCCAGCCTGCGGCTGGCCTGGCCGCGGCGAAAGGTGGCGTGGGCCGGCGCGGCGGCGGCAGCCTGCGCGGTCGCCGTGGCGGTGGCCGCCATCATCATCCAGCAGGGCACAGCGGGCACTACACCCACGGCGGCCAGCCAGCGCGGGCGCAGCAGCGGCGGCGGTCAGCAGCCATTGCCCGGCAGGGAAGGATCTGGCCCGGGCCGAGACCACCGGCACTCCCGGGCGCACGGGCCAGCAGCCCGGCGACACCACGGCTCCCGGCTGCCCCATCCCGCTCACCCGACACCATCGGTGCCGAGCCAGGATCCAAGCCCGAGGCCGACCACCGGCCCTTCGCCGACACCGCAGCCCTCACCCTCGCCTTCGCCCGGCCGCCCGACGCCGACGCCGACGCCGACGCCGTCACCCCCCGGCTCGATGTGCCTCAAGCTGCCCAGCGGCTGGATCTGCCTGTGACGACCGCGCACTCTGTCGGCGCGAAACTGCACGTCGCCGCCCGGCTGTCGGCTGTGCCCCTGGCCGTCGGCACGACCAGCAGGGCGGCTCAGGGCTTGACCACGATGACAGCGGGCCTCGTGCCAACGTTGATGGGCTTGCCTGCCGTATTGGTGTCCGTGCTGATCGGCGTGACCGTGCCGGATGCGAGGGACGCCGCGTAGACGGTCTTGCCGTCCGGGGTGACCGCGATCGCGTAACCCTCCTTGCCGATGCTGATCGGCTTGCCCGGCGTGTTGGTGGCCGTGCTGATCGGCGTGACTATGCCCGATGTATAGCTGATGACGTAGGCAGTCTTTCCGTTCGGGGTGACCACAATGGCCTGCGGCTGCAGCCCTACCCTGATCGGCTTGCCCGCTCGGTTAGTGGCGGTTGAGATCGGGGTCACCGTTCCGGAGTTGGCGTTGACAACGAACGCGGTCTTGCTGTCGGGCGTGAATGCGATGGCATCGGGGAAGCTGCCTACCTGAATTGGCTTGCCAGCCGTGTCCGTGGCGGTGCTGATCGGAGTGACCGAACTAGGTGCGCCTGAACCCATGGAGCCGAGGGTGTAGATGGTCTTCCCGTCCGGGGTAATGCCGGCGACGAACGGGTCGCCCGGGACCTTGATCGACTTGCCCGCCCTGTCGGTGGCCGTGCTGATCGGCGTGACCGTGCTCGATCCCTGACTGACGGCATACGCGGTCTTGCCGTCCGGTGCCATGAGGATCATCCTCGGCCGGTAGCCGACCTTGATCGGCGTGCCCGGCGTTCCCGTGGCTGTGCTGATCGGGGTCACCGTGCCGTGGACGACGTGCCTACCAGGCTGTGGCGGCTGGACGCTCGGTGTCGCCAGGTCGCACACGTAGAGGGTCCTGCCGTCTGGCGTGATCGCCATGCCGTCGGGGTACCTGCCCGCCTTGATGGGCTTGCCCAGCTTGCCAGTCGCAGTGCTGAGCGGCGTGACGGTGTCTGACGTGTCGTTCTCGACATAGAGAGTGAGGCCGTCAGGCGTGACCACCGCGTTCGCGCCGCCCGAACCCGTGCCCAGGTCGATGGGCCTGCCCGGCTTGTTGGTCGCGACGCTGATCGGGGTTAGCGTGCCGGTCCAGGAGTTCAAATTGCAGGTACGGCGATTGCCGGAACAGTGGCCGCCGAAAACGTAGGCAACCGCCTTCCCTCCGGCTGATTGGGCGGGAGAAGGGCCGCCAGCGGCGCCGATCACCGCGGGGATGGTGATGGCTGCCGCGACCGCGGCCGCGCCACCGGTGGCGCTCAGGACTCGGCGGCGGCGGCGGAGCCTGAGGCCCGCCCGCAGTGAGTTCTGCGTCATCGGCCCGAGGGGCGGCTCGCCGGTGAGTGCATCGTCCAGCAGGACGCGCAATGACGTCTCATCCATGACCGGTGTCCCTTTCCGTGTCGTGCTCTTGCAGCGGCCGGCCGGCCGCGGTGGACTCGCTTATGACGTCGCCAAGCACGGTCCGCAGCTTGGCAAGTGACCGGGCGCTCTGGCTCTTCACGTTTCCCGTCGAGCAGCCCAGCGTGCGGGCGACCTGCTCGACGCTCAGATCGGCCCAGTAACGCAGCACCACCACCGCGCGGCCCTTGGGCGGGAGGGTGGCCAGGGCGTCGAGAACTACGATCCGCGTTTCCGGCGCCGATGGCTGGGCTGGCCGATCGGGGGGCTGGCCGGTGAGAAACTCGCTCGGTCTCTTTAGTTCCTTCTGGGCCAGGTAGGTGTTGACGAGCGTGCGGGTCGCGTAGGCGTGTGCCGTGTTCTGATCCCTGATCCGGCGCCAGGAGACGAACACCTTCGCCAGCGCCGTCTGCACCAGGTCCTCTGCGGTATGCCAGTCGCCGCATAGCAGGAACGCTGTCCGCCGGAGCCGCGGTGACGTCGCCGCGGCGAAATCGGTGAACTCCTCGACGGATCCCACCAAGCGCTCCTTCGGGTCAGCGGTCGTAGCGGCGGCGTGCCGGCTGCCCCGGAAGCCGGCCTGCCGCTAACCCAACAGATCGGCGCGGCGCGGCGGCAGGTTGCACTCTGGCTCGCATGAACTTTCCGGGCCGCCTCCAGGGTCCGGCGATAAGCCCGTCTCGGCGGAATCAGCGCAGGTGAGTAGGCTCATCGGTCGGAGGAGGTGTGATGCTCCCGCCGTTCGGCTTGCACTCGGTTGTCTCGCAGTGGCAGTTCGCGCCGGTCGTCACCGTTTCGGTGGTGATCGCGGCGGGGCTCTACCTATGGGGCGTCGTGCGGGTCTCGCGCCGGCATCCGGCCCGGCCCTGGCCGGCCTGGCGGACCGGGATGTTCCTGGCCGGCCTGGCCGTCATCGTGATCAGCACGCAGAGCGGCATCGGCGCCTACGACGACGTGCTGTTCTGGGATCACATGATCCAGCACCTGCTGCTGATCATGCTCGCGCCAGCACTGCTGATCTTCGCCCAGCCGATCACCCTGCTGCTGCACGCGAGCCGCAACCCGCTGCACACCTGGACCAAACGGGCCGTCCGCTCGCGCGTCGCCAGCTTCCTGACCTGGCCGTTGCTCGGCGCCCTCGCCTACACGGCCGCCGTCGCTGGCGCCCACCTGACCAGCCTGGCGAACGTGATCGAGGACAACCAGACGCTGCACGACACCGAGCACATCGCCTTCCTCGTGATCGGCTACCTGTTCTTCCTGCCGCTGCTCGGCCGGGAGCCGATCCGATGGCGGCTGTCCTACCCGATGCGGTTCTTCATCCTGATCCTGCTGATGCCGGTCGACACCTTCACCGGGCTGGTCCTCGGCTACGGAAACGCGGGCACCCCAGGAGTCCCGGCAGGACCCCGCCCCGCCTGGGCACCGGCCCCGGTGCAGGACCTGCACGCCGGCGGGGCAGTCATGTGGATCGGCGGGGACGCCGTCATGTTCGGCTTCATGATGCTGGTGTTCCTCATGTGGAGCATGGACGAGCGGGCCGATCGCGTTGGCCACGGCTGGCTGGAGACCGCGCGGCGGACCAGCATGGCAAGCCTCGTCAGCTCGCACCACGCGGCGTCGCATGGCACCTCCGAGCCCGGCGCTGGCGATGGGGGCACGCCAGGCCAGCAGCCAGGGACGCAGCCAGCCGGCGCCGCCGCGACTGACTGGCACGGCCGCGGCGGGATCGACGACGACGAGCACCTTGCCGCCTACAACGCGTTCCTGGCCAGGCTGAACGACGCCGAGACGCGCCGCCAGTAGCCGCAGGCGCAGGTACGGGTGGCCCGGCCGGGAGGGCGGGACCAGCAGCGCACGACCGCGTTCTGCATTGATTCTGAGCTTGCCGTGAACCCGCGCGTCCGCCGGTGCGTATCAGGAGAAGCGGTGCGTGCGGGTTGCGGAGCCGGTCCGAGCCTGGCCGGCATAGCCCGCCCGCACGCATCGTGGAGATACGTGCCCGGCCTGGCAGGTGCCCGCCGGGCCGTGCCGAGGGATACGTGGCCCCGTCCCTCGGCACGGGCCCGCAGGTCGCCTGCTGGCCGGGCACGTCTGGCTAGCAGCCAGGACCGGCACCTCCAGGTGGGACGATCCGGGCTGATCGCGACACGCCGATGCTGCTTTCTACCGGAATCTAGCTCGCCTGCTAGATCGGGTCATAGGCTGCTATGGCGTGGATCCGGTTCGAAATCCTTACGCCCCCGGCGCCGGGCAGCGGCCGCCCGAGCTGGCCGGCCGCGACCGTGAGCTCCGGCAGTTCGAGGTGGTACTCGAACGGGTCGCGCGCGGCCGTCCGGAACGCAGCATGGTGCTGACTGGACTGCGCGGGGTCGGCAAGACCGTGCTGCTGAACGCGTTCCGGTCGATGGCGATGCAGCGCCTGTGGGGCACCGGCAAGATCGAGGCGCGCCCGGATCAGTCGCTCCGCAGGCCGGTGGCCGGCGCGCTGCACATGGCGGTCCGTGAGCTCGCGCCGCGGCACCGGGCGCCCGACCGGATCGATCATTTCCTCGGCGTGCTCAAGTCGTTCGCCGCTCGGCAGCCGGGCGCGCCAAAGGGATCGCTGGCCACCCAGCTGGGCATCGACGTGCCGGCGGTACGCGGCCGGGCAGACTCGGGTGACCTGGAAATCGACCTGACCGAGCTGCTCACCGACGCCGCCTCGGTCGCTGCCGACCTCAGCGTCGGCATAGCGCTGTTCGTCGACGAGATGCAGGACGTGCCGGCGCCGGACATCTCCGCGCTGTGCGCGGCCTGCCACGAGTTGTCCCAGAACGGCGGCCCGCTGATCGTGGTCGGCGCAGGGCTGCCGCACCTGCCGTCGGTGCTGTCGGCGAGCAAGAGCTACTCCGAGCGGCTGTTCCGGTACGTGCAGATCGACCGGCTTGACCGGGAAGCCGCTGACGTCGCGCTGCTCGCGCCGGCTCGCCGGGAGGGCGCCGACTTCGAGCGCGCTGCGCTGGATGCGCTCTACACGGCCGCCGACGGATACCCGTATTTCGTCCAGGCCTACGGCAAGGTGACCTGGGACGTCGCGACCGCGAGCCCGGTGACGGCCGCCGACGTGCGGGTCGCGTGCCCGGTGGCGGCGACCGAGCTCGCCGTCGGCTTCTTCGGCAGCAGGTATGAGCGTGCCACGCCGTCAGAGCGGGAGTACATGCGCGCGATGGCCCTGCTCGGCGACGATCCGGTGCCGACCGCGCAGGTCGCGGACGAGCTGGGCCGCAAGCCCTCCAGCGTGTCCCCGGCCAGGGACGCGCTGATCAAGAAGGGGCTGATCTACAGCTCCGAGCGCGGTCTGATCGCGTTCACGGTGCCGCATTTCGGCCGGTTCCTGCGTACCCAGCCCGCCTGAGCCAGCCTCGGCCTGCCCTGCTGCCCCGGCCTCTGCACGAATCTTGGGCTATCTGTGCGCAGAGCTAGATAACCCTAGAGAACGGCATATCGATTATCGGCGCCGCGACCTGGCCGGAGTAAACCACGGCGTCTGGCGCGGTGCCGGCCTGGCGGACCGGGGCTCGGCCTTGGCGCCGGGCTCCTCGGCCTCAGGCTCCTCGGGCACGGCCGCGGCGCGGGGCTCGGCCGGTGCCGCGTGCACAACGGCAGGCACAAGCTCAGCGGAAGGCGACGGCTTCGCCGCCGGCCCAGGCTCAGCAGCGGACGCCGAGTCAGCAGCAACTTCGGACGGCGCAGGAGAGGACGCCAGCTCAGAAGACGGCTCGGGCTCAGCAGACGGCACTAGCTCGGGAGCGGACTCGGTCTCAGCGGACAGCCTGGGCACGGCGGACGAGGCTGGCTCGGGAGAGGACTCTGGCTCAGCGGACGAATCGGCCCCACCGGACGGCACCGGCTCGGCAGCGGACTCCGGCTCAGCGGACAACTCGGGCACAGCGGTCGGCGGAGACTCAGGGGCAGACTCGGGCTCAGCGGACGGCTCGGGTTCGCCAGACGCCGCCGCAGGAGAGGAGTCGGGCTCGCCAGGCGGCTCGGGCACAGCAGACGACACCGGCTCAGCAGACGGCGCTGGTTCTGGAGACGGCGCTGGTTCTGGAGACGGCGCTGGCGGTGGCTCAGGAAACGACGCAGGCTCTGGCGAGGGAGTGCGGGTTCGTCGCCGACTGCGCACGAACCAGCCCGGCTTGCCGGACGGTATCGCGGCCGGCTCGGGTACGGGCCGGGCAACCTGCGGGCGTTCTTCCGTCAGGCGGCTGTCGCTCTCAACGGCCAGATCCGCACCGGAGTCCGCAGCGCTGCTGACCTCATCGCCCTGGCCCGCGATGTCCTGACCAGCCGGCCGACCTCGCTCATCCGGCGTCACGGTCTGGGTCCGGTCAGCCGGCCCGGCCAGGTCGGCCATCGCCTCTTCCTTGCTGACCGGTTCCGTGCTCACTGGTGCTTCCGTGCTGACCGGTTCTTCGTTGCTGACCGGTGCTTCCTTGCTGGACGGCTCCGTGCGATCAGGCGGGTCCGACAAGCTCACCAGGGCCGCTGGCGCGGCCGCGCGCCCCAGGTCAGGCTGGGTTGGCGCCTCGGCATCGGTATCCGGCCTGGTCACGGTCACCACGACTGGCGCTGCTACGGCCGGGCCGGCCAGCGCCAGTGCCGGAGCGGCCGGTCGTGGTGCGGCAGAGTGCCGCCGGCGCAGCCAGGCGCGGCGGGCAGGAGCCTCCGGCCACGGCAGTACCGCGGCAGTAACCGAATCGACCAGCGCGGCCAGCACCACCGGCCGCCGCGGCCGCAGGTAGACGGCGAAGACAAGCTCGGCGTCCCGTCCGCCGCAGTGACTGGGATAGACCACGTACCGCCAGCACAGCTCGCGCCAGGTGTCGGCCGGCTCGTCGGCGGTAATCAGCCTGGCGTGCTTGCGCCACTGGGCGCTCTTGCGCAGGGCCAGCATGGTCCGCTCGACGGGCAGCACGCGCATCTCGCAGGGCTCGGAATAACCGAGCCTGATCAGCCCGACGCTCAGCTCAGGCGAGAGTGCGGCGAGCACGGCGAGTTCGGCGACGAAGATCCCCAGGGTCGTCAGCGAGGAAGCGGTTCCCGGGCCCGGTCGCTGCACCGGGCCGAGTCCGACGGTGGCCAGGGCGGCTGCGGCGAGCAGCACCGACCTGATGAGCGTGCGCAGGCTCACTGGCGCCGCGCTGAACTCGCCGAAGCAGCCGCAGCCCACGTCCGGGCGGGTGCTGCGCAGCTCGATCAGCGCGCAGGCGGCCAGCAGGAAGAGCAGTCCGGTGGCCAGCCGGAATGAGTTCGCCACGACACCGCGGCCCGTCGCGCCGGCGGTGACCACCAGGCTGGCGGCGAGGCCAGCCTCGATGACGCACAGCAGCACCGCCAGCGGTCGTCGCAACCTGGCCGGGTAGAGCACTTCCGGCCCGTCCGCCCTACGGGCCCGGCTGGGCTGCAGCGCCGGCACGACCTTGGCCACTGAAGCGCCAAGCAGCATCAGCGCGAGAACGGGGATCTGCGCCTCTCGGATCGCGGTGATCAGCGCCATCGTCAGCGGCTTACCGTGATCGTGGCGTTGAAGCAGCCGCGTTCCAGCTCGCCGCCGAGGGCGACGAAACTAGCCAGGGTCAGGTCGGCTACCCGGCCACGTCGCGAGGTCCCGCAGGTCACGCACCGGTCGTTGAACAGGCGGCCGATAGCCGCGCAGCCAGTCACCGGCAGCGCACAGGAACTTCCGCTGCACTCGTTGCGAACCTGCAGCACGCTGCCGATCGCCAGGTAAGGGAGCCGCGCGTAGCCGCGGGCGGTCAGGCCTGCGGCCTCCTCGGCACAACCGGCCGACGGGTCGATCGCCGGATAGCACACCCCGAGCACTCCGGGTGGCGCGCCTGACGGCTCGTGCCAGGTCGCTGAGCCGCTGATCTCGCCGGATGTCCGGGCCGACGCAGGCGGCGGCGCCGGGACCTGGTCAAACCGGTAGGCCGGCTGGGATGTGGCGGGGACCAGGCCCTCCAGCGCGCGGCCGCGGCGCAGCCCGATCACGTCGATCAGGAAGCCGGGCTCCAGCTTGGGAAACCTGACCTGGATCCGGCCAGCTGCCTGGCGCGGGATCACGACGTGCTGCGGGCTCCTGGTGCTGCCCTCGTCCACGAGCAGCTCGCCACGGCCGTTCTCCACGATCACGCCGGTCACCCGGCCGATGTTTGCCCAGATGCGGTCGGCGACCGCGCGCCGGCCGGGCAGCAGCCGCAGCACTGCGTGATCGCCTGGCTCGACAGCGGCAGGCTCAAGTAAGCCGCCGCGCCAGGCAGTCGCCGTCGCGGTCAGGGTGAAACGCCGCTCCCCGCCAGCCGCGTCGCCAATGCACACGACTTGCGGGCTGACGTCGAGAACGGTACCGGTTACCACGTGCGGCAGCTGATCGCTATGCGGGAACCCCGCGCCTGAAAGCTGCCCGGGTCCGGCACCAGCTGGCCCGGCCGGATCGCCGTCCTTGGCGTCCGCCGCCCCGGTGACTTCCGCCTGCAGCAGGGCCACGCGGCCGTCGGGTGGCATGGCGCCGCGCGGCCCGTCGCTGCGGCGGCTCACCGCGGCCCTGAGCAGCCGTCGCCGCACTATCCGGGCCGCTCGGTCCGCGCTCGCCGCGCCCAGGCAGCGATCGCAGCAAGGCTGGTCCGGGCCACCGTCCGGCATTCGGCTCTCCTTCCGGCAACGACGCCAGCCTCTTGACCGTGCGATTGCGCGTCAAGCGGTTCGGTGAGCTTTCTGGCAGGCAGACCACCCAAATGGCGGCATAAGTCAGCCGGCGGTGTCACGCGCGTCACAGCGACCGTGTGCGACCCGGAACGCTACATTACGTACGGTAGTCATACGCGTGAGATGCGTAGTCAGAATTGGGTACCGTTACTACGTGAGCGGCGGGGGCGATCACTCGATGGCAGAGGGGTGCAAGGTCTCCCGCCGGCCAGGGCCACGGGAGGCCGCCGGAGACCAGGGTGGCGATTCGGCCGGCCAGCCAGGTGGGAGTTCTGCCCAGCCCGGCAGCACGGCCGGCGGGCCCGGCCAGCCGCCCGGCGGGGACGCCGGCCAGTCCGGCCGCGGCCCTGGCCAGGTTGCCGGCGCCGGTGAGATATTCCGCCACTCGGCCGAGGTACCCAGGGCGCGAAGCTCAGCGACGCAGGACGGAGGCACCCCGACGGCGATGCCCGGCCGGTCGTCCGGCCGCCGGCTTGGCGACGCCGGCCAGCTGGCCGCTAGCCAGCGGTCACCGGGTCAGCGGCCGCGGGGCACCGGCATCGACGACCCTGCCTTCCGCGAGTACGTCACGGCCCGCCGGCGCTCGCTGCTCCGCACCGCCTACCTGCTCACCGGGAACGTGGCGGATGCCGAGGACCTGGTGCAGTCCGCGCTGGCGAAAACCTACAGCGCCTGGGACCGGATCGAGGACATGGGCGCGCTGGACGGATACGTCCGGCGCGCGATCGTGAACACGCACATCTCCTGGTGGCGCGGGCGGCGGATGGAGGAGCTGCCGACCGACGAAATCCCGGACCAGGCAGTCGCGGACCATGCGGCGGGCAGTGATCTGCAGCACACCATGCGGCAGGCGGTCGACCGGCTGCCAGAGCGAATGCGGGCCGCAGTGCTGCTGCGCTACTACGAGGACATGACCGAGGCCGAGGTCGCAGAGGTGCTCGGGGTCAGCCTCGGCACGGTCAAGAGCACCGTCGCCAGGGCGGTAGCCAAGCTGCGCGTCGACGCCGAACTGCACTCCGAGTAGGCCGGCCGACTAGGCGCCTGCGGGCGCTGTGGCGAGGGCGGCAAACCGGCACGCGGTCTTACGTATGGCGTCGCCGCGTGGCACTATCCACCTCAGAGGATCATTCCGGCGCACCCCCTGCGGCCAGCCTGGCTCCCGCCAGGCGACCAGCCGCGGCAGCGGGACGACGCCGGCGGTGCCGTGAATTCTGCTGGAGGCTGGCCGTGCGCAGCACGATGATGGATATCCCGCTGACCGTGACCTCGCTGATGCGCTACGGCACCACCGTCTACGGCGACCGTGAGGTAGTGACCTATACCGGGGGCGGGTTGCAGCGCCGCCGGTACGCGTCGACTGGCGAGCGCGCGGCCCGGCTGGCCGGCGCGCTGCGAGCGCTCGGCGTGGACGGTGACCAGCGGGTGGCCACCTTGATGTGGAACAACGCCGAGCACCTCGAGGCGTACCTGGCAATCCCCTCGATGGGTGCGGTGCTGCACACGCTGAACCTGCGGCTCACGCCAGAGACGATCGGCTACATCGCGACGCACGCGGGGGACGATGTGGTCATCGTCGACGAGAGCCTGGTGCCTCTGCTGGTGCAGGTGCTGCCGCACGCCCCGGCGATCCGGCACGTGATCGTGACAGATTCACCAGGCGGAACGAGGCATGACCTGCCAGCCGAGCTGGTCGCGCAAGGCCGTCCGGTGCACTTTTACGAAGACCTGCTCAGCGCCCAGCCCGCCACGTTCGACTGGCCCGAGCTGGCTGAGACCTCGGCGGCGGCCATGTGCTACACCAGCGGCACCACCGGGAACCCCAAGGGCGTGGTGTACAGCCACCGGTCGATGCACCTGCACTCGATGGCCGTCGCGATGGGCAATGTCTTCGCGCTGTCCGACCAGGACCGGGTGCTCCCGGTGGTGCCGATGTTCCATGCGAACGCCTGGGGGCTGCCGTACGCGGCCGTCATGGCGGGCGCGGACATGATCATGCCGGACCGGTTCCTGCAGCCCGCGCCGCTGGCCGCGCTGATCGAGGCGGAGCGCCCGACTCTGGCCGGCGCGGTGCCGACGATCTGGAACGGGCTGCTGCAGCACGTCCGCGCGCA
>DASXMR010000131.1:0-56600 GCA_036495525.1 Streptosporangiaceae bacterium
GTACTTCACCCTCGCCGACAGTGTGAAGACCGGCGGCGCGCTGGCCGCGCTGGGCGCCCTGGGCGAGTCAGGCAGCGAGACCAGCGGCACCGCGGCCACACCGTCCTCGCAGCTGCCCGCCATCCAGGCCGCGATCACCAAGGGAGCGAACGCGCTGATCGTGTCGGCGACGGACCCGTCCGCGCTCTGCCCCACGCTGAAATCGGCCATGTCCAAGGGCATCGCGGTCATCACCTATGACTCCGACGCCCCTGCCTGCAGAAATGTCTTCGTGAACCAGGCGTCATCCCAGGCGATCGGCGCCAGCGAAGTCGACCTGCTGGCTAAGGAGATCCATGATTCTGGCGAGATCGGCATTGTGTCGGCGACAGCCTCGGCCACGAACCAGAACACGTGGATCGGGTACATGAGGCAGGAGCTCAAGAAGTTCCCGAAGATGAAGCTGGTCTCGATCGTCTACGGCAACGACGACCCGACCACCGCCACACAGGTGACCCAGGGCCTGCTGCAGCACTTCCCGAACCTCAAGGGGATCATTTCGCCGACCACGGTGGGCATCCTGGCCGCGGCCCAGGTCCTGGACACTTCCAAGTACCGGGGCAAAGTGGCGCTCACCGGTCTGGGCACCCCTGTCGCCATGAAGAAGTACGTCGAGGATGGCACCGTGCAGAGCTTTGCGCTGTGGAACCCGGCAAACCTTGGCTACCTGGCCGCATACGCGGCGGTGAACTACGCATCGAAGAAGATCACCGGGACAGCCGGGCAGTCCCTCACTGCCGGCAAGCTGGGCAGCTTCACGATCGGCGCGGACAACACCATCCTGCTCGGCCCGCCGCTCGTCTTCACCAAGGCCAACATCAACAACTACAACTCCTGGGGCTTCTGACCTGGAGCCGGGCCCGGGGGCCAGCTAGCCCCCGGGCCCCTTCCGATGCGAGGGAATCACACGATGGAGCGGGTCTGCTTCCTGGGCCGGGTCCGGCCGGACCGGCTAGCCCAGTACCGCGAGAGGCACGCCGAAGTATGGCCGGAGATGCTCGATGCGCTCCGGCAGGCGGGCTGGTCGAACTACTCGCTGTTCCTGACCGCGGATGGGCTGCTGATCGGCTACCTGGAGACTGACGACTACGAGGCTGCACTGGCGCGAATGGCCGGGACCCCGGTCAACGGCGAGTGGCAGGGCGAGATGACCGGGTTCTTCACCGATCTCGACGGGCTGCCGCCGGACCAGGGATTCCGCCGTGTCGGCGAGGTGTTCCACCTCGACTAACAAGTCCGCCCTGCTGAACGACCATGCCTAGCCGCTGCCTGGAGATGACGAGAGATGCCCGACCTGACCGCCGTGAAGAGCGCCCTGCGGGCGCAGCGGATCGAATTGCCATCCTGGGCGTTCGGCAATACAGGGACCCGGTTCAAGGTGTTCGCCCAGCCGGGCGTGCCTCGAACCCCCAGGGAGAAGATCGATGACGCGGCGCAGGTGCACAAGTACACCGGAGTGGCCCCGACCGTCGCCGTGCACATCCCTTGGGACAAGGTGAACGACTACGCCGAGCTGGCGGCGTACGCACGAGACCAGGGCGTAGCCATCGGCACGGTCAACGCCAATGTGTTCCAGGACGAGGATTACAAGCTGGGCAGCGTGTGCCACCCCGACCCGGCTGTCCGGCGCAAGGCGGTCGATCACCTGCTGGAATGCGTGGACATAATGGACGCCACCGGCTCGCAGGATCTCAAGCTATGGTTCGCCGACGGCACCAACTACCCGGGCCAGGACTCCATCGCGGCCAGGCAGGGTCGGCTCGCCGAGGCGCTGGACACCACCTACCGGCGGCTGTCCGCCCGGCAGCGGCTGATCCTGGAGTACAAGTTCTTCGAGCCAGCCTTTTACGCCACCGATGTGCCCGACTGGGGCACCGCGTACCTGCACTGCACGCGGCTGGGCGAGCGGGCCAAGGTCTGCGTGGACACCGGCCACCATGCCCCCGGCACCAACATCGAGTTCATCGTGACCATGCTGCTGCGGGCGGGCAAGCTGGGGGCATTCGACTTCAACTCCCGGTTCTACGCCGACGATGACCTTATGGTCGGCGCGGCCGACCCCTTCCAGCTCTTCCGCATCCTGTTCGAGGTGGCCGCGGCTGGCGCGTTCGATCCGGTGGCCGGCGTCGCGTTCATGCTTGACCAGTGCCACAACATCGAGCCGAAGATTCCGGCGCAGATCCGCTCGGTCATGAACGTGCAGGAAGCGACGGCCAAGGCGCTGCTGGTGGACACCGGAGCGCTGGCGGCCGCGCAGCAGGCCGGTGACGTGCTGGGCGCGAACGCCGTGCTCATGGATGCCTATAACACCGACGTGAGGCCCCTGCTGAGGGAGTTGCGGGCAGACATTGGCCTGGATCCGGATCCGACCGCCGCCTACTACCGCTCCGGCTATGCCGAGAAGATTGTCGCCGACCGTGCCGACGGCACCCCGGCCAGCTGGGGAAGCTAACCTCGGCCGCGCCGGACAGCCAGGCAGTAGCGAGTGCCGGCCCACCCGAAGGAGCAGGAGGCATGGCCCCACCGCCCGAAGTGACAGAGCTGCTCGCCCGGAGCAACAGGCTCGGCTCGGACCCGCGGAATACCAACTACGCCGGCGGTAACGCCTCGGCGAAGGGCCTGCTGACCGACCCGGTTACCGGTGCGCCGGCCGAGCTGCTATGGGTCAAGGGGTCCGGCGGTGATCTCGGTACGCTGACCGAGGCCGGGCTGGCCGTGCTACGGCTGGACCGGCTCCGTTCGCTCAGCCGGGTCTACGCAGGCGTCGATCGAGAAGACCAGATGGTCGCGGCCTTCGACTACTGCCTGCACGGTAAGGGCGGAGCCGCACCGTCCATTGACACGGCCATGCACGGCCTAGTCGACGCCCCCCATGTGGACCACCTGCACCCGGATTCCGGTATCGCGCTGGCCACCGCAGAAGATGGCGAATCACTGACCCGCGACTGCTTCGGTGACCGGGTGCTGTGGGTTCCGTGGCGCCGTCCCGGCTTCCAGCTAGGCCTGGACATCGCCGCGATCGCGCGGAATAATCCCGGTGCGATCGGCGTGGTCCTCGGCGGGCATGGCATCACCGCCTGGGGCGCGACCAGCGACGACTGCGAAGCGCACTCCCTTGAAATCATCGAGAATGCGCGGCGCTACCTCGGCGAGCACGGTGCAACTGACCCCTTTGGCGCCCTGCTCCCCTGGTATCAGCCGCCTTCGGATGCTGAGCGTCGTCGCCGCGCCGCCGCCATTGCCCCCGTGCTAAGGGGCCTCGCAAGCACCGACACGGCTCAGGTGGGCCACTTCAGCGAGAGCCCGGTGGTGCTGGACTTCCTGGCCCGCGACAAGCATCCGGCGCTGGCCGCGCTCGGCACCTCCTGCCCGGACCATTTCCTGCGCACCAAGGTCAGGCCGATGGTGCTGGACCTGCCGCCGTCTGCTCCGCTGGACGCGGCCATAACCCGGCTGGGCGAACTCCACGCGGCCTACCGGGAGGAGTACCGCGCCTACTACGAGCGGCACGCTGGTCCGCACAGTCCGCCCATGCGCAGCGCGGACCCGGCGATCGTGCTTGTCCCCGGTGTCGGCATGTTCAGCTTCGGTGCGGACAAGCAGACGGCGCGGGTGGCGGGTGAGTTCTATATCAACGCAATCAACGTGATGCGAGGAGCCGAATCGGTCTCCCGTTATCAGCCCATTCCCGAAATCGAGAAGTTCCGCATCGAGTACTGGGAGCTGGAAGAAGCCAAGCTGCGCCGAAGACCAGCACCCCGGCGACTAGCGACCCGGGTGGCGCTTGTCACCGGCGGAGGATCGGGCATTGGCCGTGCCACCGCACACCGGCTGGCGGCCGAGGGGGCGTGCGTGGTCGTGGCCGACCTCGATGGTCCGGCCGCCGAGGCGGTGGCAGCCGATCTCGGAACCTGCGATGTGGCGATCCCGGTAACTGCCGACGTCACCGATGAGGATGGCGTTGCCGCAGCCTTCCGGGCCGCCGCGCTGGCGTTCGGCGGGGTTGACCTGATTGTCAGCAACGCTGGCCTGTCGATTTCCCGGCCGCTGCTGGAGACCAGCGAGGCCGACTGGGACATCCAGCAGGACGTGATCTCCAAGGGCACGTTCCTGGTCTGCCGGGAAGCTGCGCGCGCCATGATCGCGCAGCGGATGGGCGGCGACATCATCTGCATCTGCAGTAAGAACGCGGTGTTCGCCGGCCCAAGCAATCTCGCCTACGGAGCGGCCAAAGCGGCGCAGGCGCACCAGGTGCGCTTGCTGGCCGCCGAACTCGGCAAGCATGGCATCCGCGTGAACGGCATCAACCCCGACGCTGTCGTGCGCGGTTCCGGCATCTTCTCCGGCGGGTGGGGCGCCCAGCGGGCGGCCGTCTACGGTGTGCCCGAGGAGGAACTCGGCGCCTTCTATGCTCAGCGAACCCTGCTCAAGCGTGAAGTCCTTCCGGAGCACGTAGCCGCGGCCGTTGTCGCGCTCGCGGGCGGGGACCTGTCTTTGACTACAGGGCTGCACATACCTGTCGACGGGGGGGTCGCCGCTGCCTTTCTCCGGTGACCCGCCGCCAGAGGAGCCACGCTCCATAGGCGATGTGGAGGTTGACCTGATGGGGGGCTTAACATGACGGCACCTGCCCTGGCGGCAGTTGACCTAGGTGCCTCGGCCGGGCGGGTGGTGGCGGGCGAAGTCAGCGAGAACCGGCTGGTGCTGCATCAGGTACACCGGTTCCCCAACATTCCGGTCACGGTGAACGGGACCCTGCACTGGGATGTGCTGCGACTTTATTCTGAGGTCCTCGCCGGGCTGGGGACCGCAGCACGGCAGTTCAGTCTGGCGAGCGTGGGCATCGACTCCTGGGGAGTCGATTACGGGCTGCTCGACGCTGATGGCAGTCTGCTCGGCAATCCCGTCCACTACCGTGACCAGCGGACTGCTGGCGTGGCCGAGCGACTGCTCGGCAGAATCACTCCCGCAGAGCTCTACCAGGCGACCGGAATTCAGCAGCTTTCCTTCAATACCATCTACCAGCTCGTAGCATCCGCCAGGTCGTCCCAGCTCGGCTCCGCCCATACTCTGCTGCTCATTCCTGACCTGCTCGCGTACTGGCTGACTGGCGAGACTGGTGCCGAGATCACCAACGCCTCCACCACCCAGCTTGTCGATATCCGCACCCGGTCGTGGGCCACCCCGCTGATGGACAGGGCAGGGATTCCCAGCGGGCTGTTCCCCGCCATTCGCCGTCCAGGTGCCTTGATCGGCGAGCTGCTGCCGGAGGCCAGTGAGCAGGCAGGCCTCCGGTCACCGCTGCGAGTTATCGCGGCAGCCTCGCACGACACGGCCTCGGCAGTGGCAGCGGTACCGGCCGACGGGACCGCCTTCGCCTACATCTCGTGCGGCACCTGGTCACTGGCCGGCGTCGAGCTGGATCAGCCAGTACTCACCGAGGCCAGCCGCGTCGCGAATTTCACCAATGAAGCTGGAGTGGACGACAAGATCCGGTATCTGCGCAACGTGATGGGCCTGTGGCTGCTGCAGGAGTCGATGCGCAGCTGGGCAGCCGCCGGGAACCCGGCCACGCTCAGCGGGCTCCTAGCGGAAGCCGCCAGGCAGGAGCCGCTGCTGGCAGTGGTCGATGCCAGCGACCCTGCCTTTCTAGGGCCGGGTGAAATGCCGACGCGCATTGCCGAGGCGTGCCGGCGGACAGGTCAGAACCCGCCGCAATCTAGGGCAGCCCTCACCCGCTGCATTCTCGACAGCCTTGCGCTCGCTCACCGTCAGGCCATTCACCAGGCACAGGAACTGTCTGGCTGCCAGGCTGACACCGTCCACATCGTCGGTGGCGGAGCACGGAACACCCTGTTGTGCCAGCTCACGGCCGATGCGGTGGGCCTGCCCGTGGTAGCGGGCCCGGTCGAGGCCGCAGCCGTCGGCAACATCCTCATCCAGGCCAGGGCTCTTGGCATGGGGCCATCCGACCTGGCTGGCATGCGTGACCTGGTGCGCCGCTCTCAGCGCCTGCACGTCTACCAGCCGAGCGGCAGCCAGCAGTCGTGGCAGTCCGCCGCCCGCCGCGCAGGTCTCGCCTGACGGGTGCCTTATTCCTACCGGCCGGAATGCGCCCGGGCGGGCCGCCCCTCGATGCGGCCACGCCCGGGCGCTGTGGCCCGGTCAGGCTGCCCCCCCAAAGGCGGCCATCGCCGGGCTGTGACCCGGTCAGGGTGCCCCCCTCGCGGCCTGCCAGGGCGCAATGGCCCGGGCAGGCCCCGATGTCCACCTGACCGGGTGGCTCACGCGGCTATATGGCGGCGTCGAGCAGGCCGCGGCGGCGCCGGATCGCCAGGTCTGCTTTCGTGAACAGGGTGTCGACGACGATCCCGATGACGAGGATCACGATGATGATCGACGTGGCCCCGGCGAAGTCCAGGTTCTGCTGATAGACGTCGAGCTGCTGGCCGATCGAGAACTGGCCGATGATCTGCACGACCAGCTCCCCCGCCATCAGGCTGCGCCAGGCGAACGCCCAGCCCTGCTTCATTCCGGCCACGTAAGCGGGCAGCGAAGCCGGCAGCACCAGGTACCGGTAAAGCGCGATGCCTCGCAGGCCCATCGTGCGGCCGGCCCGCAGCAGCAGCGGCGGGGTGTAGTCGACGCCGTTGATCAGGCCGTTGGCGATCGAGGGCGCAGCGCCCAGGATGACCACGAACAGGATGGCCGCTGAGCTCTGGCCGAAGATGATGATGGCGAACGGCACCCAGGCGATCGACGGCATCGTCTGCAGCCCGGTGATGATCGAGCCGACCGCGGCTCGCAGTGGCGGGATCCTGGCCACCAGCACCCCGATCACCGATCCGATCAGCAGGGCCAGCGCATAGCCGATGATGGCGCTGCGCAGCGTGACGCCGATGATCTGCCACAGCATCGCGCCCTGCATCTGCTGCCACAGGTTGCTGAGAACGGTCGACGGGCCCTTGAGCACGTAGTGCTTCCAGCCGGTGAGGTGCACGAGCTGCCAGGCGGCGAGGACCAGCGCAATCGCGAGCAGCTTGGGCCACGCCGCGGCCCAGAGCCGACGGGCAGCGGCACCTGGCCCGCCGGACCGGTCCTGGCGCAGCTCAAGATTGTCCAGGCCCGCGATCTCGGCGGGCTGCAGGCTAACTGCCATGACGCCTCATCTCCTCGCGCAGCCGGTCGGTCATCCGGCCGGCCAGCTCAGCGACCTGGACCGAGTCGATCCGGCGCGGGCCGGTGCGGGGCACCGGGTATTCCTCGATCACCCGGCCAGGCCGGCTGCTCATCACCAGCACCCGGTCGCCGAGCCTGGCTGCCTCGCGCACGTTGTGGGTGACGAACAGCACGGTCAGGGTCCGCTCGGCGCAGATCCGCTCCAGCTCGTCGTGCAGCAGGTCGCGGGTCATCGCATCGAGCGCGCCGAACGGCTCGTCCATCAGCAGCACGTCGGCGTCTTGTGCCAGCGCCCTGGCCAGTGCCACCCGCTGCCGCATGCCGCCGGACAGCTCGTGCGGCCTCTTGCGGCCGAAGCCGGCCAGGTGGACGGTCTCCAGCAGCTCCCTCGTCCGCGCCGTCCGCGCCGCCTTGGCGACGCCGCGTGCCCGCAGCGCGACGTCGATATTCCGGCCTGCGGTCAGCCATGGGAACAGGGCCGGCTCCTGGAACATCAGCGCGACCCGCCCCTGCACTGAGATCCGGCCCGAGCTGGGAGTGTCCAGCCCGGCGACGAGATTCAGCAGCGTGCTCTTGCCGCAGCCGGAAGCGCCGATGAGGCAGACGAACTCACCCGGCGCCACGTTGAGCGAGACGCGGTCAAGCGCCAGCACGGCGCCGCGGCCCGCGCCGTACACCTTGGAGACCTCGCTGACGCTCAGCGCCGGCGCGATGCCGCTGCCGCGGGCACCGCCGGCCGGGGCCGCCGCCGTGCTGCCATTTCCGGCCGGTGCCGCCGCCAGGCCAGCTGGCGTCGCCGGACCAGGATTTCCCTGGGCCGCGGGCACGGCGGACGCCGCCGGGGTGGTCCCCGGCGGCGCCGACCGTCGTCCGATGCTCAGGCTCACGAGCTGACCTGCTTCTCGCCGCTGGCCGCGAGCAGCTTGTTGAGCGGCCTCAGGTCGTACAGGCTCGGCAGGCTGGTCACCGGCTGGAGCAGGCCGACCTGCACGGCGTGCTGCGCGTCGGTCTCCAGCGAGGAGGCGATGGGGTCGTTGGTGAACGTGATCTGGGTGAAGGAGGCCTGCAGCGCCGCCGCGTCCAGGCTCTTGCCGGTCAGCTTGGCCAGCTCCGCGTTGGCAGCGGCCTCGGCGGCTGACTTGTCGGAGTTGATGAAGTCGTTGGCCCGGATCTGCGCCTTCAGCAGGCCGTTGATCACCGACGGGTGAGCACGCATGAACGACTGGGTGGCCACCAGGTTGGTGGTGACGAACTGCCCGCCCGGCCACAGGCTGGCCTCATCGACGAGCACGTGCCCGCCGAGCGCCTGCATCTCCTCGTCGTACGGAGCTGGCTCCCAGCCGCCGGCGATCTGGTGGGACTGGAACGCGAGCACCGCGTCGGAGTTCGGCGTGATCGGGGTGATGTGCACGTCGCCGCCGCCGGTCTGGGTGGTGGTCATGCCGTGCTGCTTCAGCCAGTAGCGCAGCGCCACGTCCTGGGTGTTGCCCAGTGACGGCGTGGCGAGCTTCTGCCCCTTGAGCTGCGCCGCGCTGGTGATGTTCTTGCTCACTACCAGCTCGGCGCCGCCGGAGGCTGCCCCGGAGATGACCTTGATGAGCTTCCCGTTCGTGGTCTGGAACGCCTTGATCGCGGGGTTCGGCCCGACGTAGGCGGCGTCAAGCTGCCCGGCGAGCAGCGCGGTGGCCTCCTCGGTGCCGGTACTGAACGGCACCAGCTTGAGCGTGACCCCGTGGCCGAGGTCCTTGGCGAGGTAGCCCTGCTTGATGCCGACCAGCGCGCTGGCGTGGGTGATGTTCTCCAGGAACCCGAGCCGCAGCGTGACGTGGCCGTCGGAGGAGCCCCCGGAGGAGCCAGACGAACCACAGGCTGCCGCCAGCAAGGTGATCGCAGCGGCGGCTCCCGCCGCGACGAACGCTCGTCTCATGGGTTCATCCTTTTCCGATTGAGAATGTAGGCAACAAGTTTTATACCATACCCACCGGGGAGGTAGGCAAGCCTGCGCACCGCTGCCGCCGGTGATCTTCCTGGTATTGATCTAGCCCCGGCGCGCGGCAGGCCGCGGCGCGCTCGGCTAGCGGGACTGCCGGTCTGGGTCGGCCCGCCGCGCCTCAGCCGGCCAGCGGGCTGACGGGGTCAGCCGGTGTCGCTGGAGTCAGCCGGTGTCGCTGGTGTCCTCGAAGTTGACGCCACTGACCGACGGAAACTTCTGCAGGCACTCCTGCAGCGCCGCCAGGTTGGCGTTGCTCGCGTTGTTGGTGCGGTAGCGCAGCGCGTAGACCATGTTCATGGCGCTGCGGACCTTCGGCAGCGCCTCGGCCTGCACGTTCGGCACGTGCGAGCACGCGGCGCGCACGTGCAGCAAGGTAGCGACGGTGGTGTTGGACTTGAACTGGACGACGGCCCACTGCTGGCCAAGCGAGGCATCGAACTTGGCGCAGCCAGCCAGCGACAGCGACAGGATGGCCGCCGCCGCGACCAGCGAGGGCCGCCTGGCCCGTGCGGCCCGTCCCGCCAGCTGGTGTCCCGCCGGGGACTGCGGTGCTGCCACAGCGGCAAGCTTACGTGCGGGACGCCGCACACGGCGCGCTGCCCCGCGCCGCCGTGTGCGTGGCCTGGCTGACGGCCTGTGCCCCTTATGCGAGGCTTAGCACGCATGGCAATGGCGGCTCAGCGGAGCTGGAGCTGGAGGACTGATGGCCGGACGGATCGAGGACTACGCGCTGATCGGCGACATGCACTCGGCAGCGCTGGTCGGCCGTGACGGCTCGGTCGACTGGCTGTGCGCGCCTCGCTTCGACTCAGCCGCCTGCTTCGCCGCCCTGCTCGGCGATGAGCAGAACGGTCACTGGCTGATCGCTCCTGCCGACGCGCAGGGGCCGGCCGGCCGGCCGGCCCAGAGCAGCAGGCGGTACGCGGGCGACACGCTGATCCTCGAGACCGAGTGGCGCACGGCTGGCGGCGTGGTGCGGGTCACAGACTTCATGCCGCCCAGCGACGGCGAGACCCCGGCGCTGGTCCGCATCGTCGACTGCCTCGAGGGCGTCGTCGAGATGAAGTGCGTCTACCGGGTGCGGTTCGGCTACGGGAGGGTGACGCCCTGGGTGCGGCGGATCAACCACGCTGTGGTGGCCGTGGCCGGGCCCGACTCGCTGTGGCTGTGCACTCCGGTCCGGCTGACCGGCCAGCGGATGGCGCACGAGGCGAGCTTTACCGTCCGGGCCGGCGACCGGGTGCCGTTCGCGGTGTCCTGGACGCCCTCCCACCGTGGCGCGCCGCAGGAGGTCGACGCGGACGAGGCACTGGCGGCAACCGAGAAGTACTGGCGCGAGTGGGTCGCCACGTGCACGTATCAGGGCAAGTACCGCGACGCGGTGATCCGGTCGCTGATCACCCTGAAGGCGCTCACCTACGCGCCCACAGGCGGCATCGTGGCCGCCCCGACCACCTCCCTGCCAGAGGACATCGGCGGGGTGCGCAACTGGGACTACCGGTACTGCTGGCTGCGCGACGCGACCATCACCCTGGAGGCGCTGCTGCGTACCGGCTATACCGGCGAGGCCGCCGACTGGCGCGAGTGGCTTGGCCGGGCGATCGCCGGGGACCCGCGTGATGTCCAGATCATGTACGGGGTGGCGGGCGAGCGTCGGCTGGACGAGTGGGTAGCCGACTGGCTGTCCGGCTACCAGAGCTCGGTGCCGGTTCGCATCGGCAACGCGGCGGTCAGTCAGCTGCAGCTCGACGTCTACGGCGAGGTGATCGACGCGCTGACCCTCGGCCGCCAGGCCGGCCTGCGGTTCGACAAGCACACCTGGAGCCTGGTGCGCGCGCTGCTGAGGTTCCTTGAGCGGAACTGGGATCAGCCCGATGAGGGCATCTGGGAGGTACGCGGGCCCCGGCGGCACTTCGTCCACTCCAAGGTCATGGCCTGGGTAGCGTTCGACCGGGCGGTGCGGACAGCCGAGCTTGGCAGTTCCGGCGCCGAGGAGGCATGGAAGGCGGCCAGGGACAAGATTCACGCCGAGGTGTGCGAGCGCGGCTACGACGCCGACCGGGGCGCGTTCACTCAGTATTACGGCAGCACCGAGCTTGATGCCTCGGTGCTGCTGATCCCCGAGGTCGGCTTCCTGCCGCCGGACGACCCGCGGGTAGTGTCCACCGTCCGTACCATCCAGCGCGAGCTGGTCAGGGACGGCCTGGTGCTCAGGTACACCCAGCCGCAGTCAGCGCAGGCGGCCGGCCAGCACGACGTGGACGGGCTGCCTGGCGCCGAGGGCGCGTTCCTGGCTTGCAGCTTCTGGCTGGTGAACGCGCTGCACCTGATCGGCGAGTACGACGAGGCGTGCGAGCTCTTCGAGCACCTGCTCTCGCTGCGCAACGACGTCGGGCTGCTGAGCGAGGAATTCGACCCGCGTTACGGCCAGCTGGTCGGCAACATGCCCCAGGCGTTCAGCCACATGCCGCTGATCCTGTCCGCGCTCAACCTGGACAGCCATGAGGGTCACCACTGCCGCCGCTCGCAGGAGCGCGAGTAGGCCGGCCGGTACACCCAAGATCACTCAGCTGGTGACGCTGCGCCGGCCAGCAAGTGCCACACTGATCGGTAGCCATGGCACCCCGCCCGCACATTCTGGTCGTCAACGGCCGTAAGGTCCGCCAGCCGGTCTTCGTCATCGGCGCGCCATACTCGGGCGCGGACCTGGTGGCGCGCGCCCTGAAGCAGTCAGCAGGCATGCACCTCACGATCGGCCAGCGCAGCGTGGTCAGCGTCGCGTACGCGTTCGCCCGCAGCCCGTCGATACAGCGGGGGCGGAGCGAGGCGGCGGCCACCGTGGTCCGCGACGCGCTGGCCCAGGCGTGGCAGGTGAGCTCCCACAGCTGCCTGGAGTGCTCAGCCGCGTGCCGGGCGGCTGGCGGGGTGGACGGGGCCGGAACATGCGTCACTGAGCGTGAGATCACGCGCTACGGCGACGCCAGCCCGGATCTCATGTACTGCGCCGAGATCCTGGTCGACGCCTTTGGCGATGCGCGCCTGATCCAGCTGGTCAGGGATGGCCGGGACGTGGTCGCCGCGATGCTGGCCGATCCGCAGACGGCTGGCTGGTTCAGGCGCGAGGAGGCGAGCCTCGGCAGCGAGTTCCCGCACCCGTTCCTCGGCATCGAGACCCAGGCTGACCTGGCCGCGTGGCCGAAGCTGTCACTGGCGGGCAAGTGCGCGATGCGCTGGCGCGGCGCGGTCAGGAAGATGGCCCGGCTGCGCGGCAGCATGCGAGCCGAGCAGCTGACCACGCTGCGCTACGAGGAAATGGCGCGGCGGCCGGAGTCGGCGGCCGGCGCGGTCAGCGCCTTCGTCGGCGACGACGTGGGCCCGGTACGGCTGGCTGCGCACCGGCGCGGCCTGGCCGGCGCCGGGCCGGGCTTCGAGGTCGGCAGCTGGCGGCGGGCGCTGACGCCAGCCCAGCTCAGCGACGTGGAGCGGGCAGCCGGAGAGGACCTGCGCCGGGTCGGCTACGGCAGCTAGCCCGGCCGAACTCACCAGCCAGCGGCCTGCTTCCCGCCCCTGCACCGGGTAGCCCGCAGCCGCTGGGAGCCATGCTGCGGCTCGGGCAGCAGCAGACTTCCCACGCTGTTCCCCCAGGGGTCGCTGGGCCCGGCTGTCGGCCACCGGGCCGGCCAAGGAAGCGGACCAGCCGGCCGGCCCTGGATGCGGACCAGCCGGCTGGCCGGGGCCCGGTCGGGGTCCTCGTTGCCGGGTGCCCGGCTGAGCCTGATGCGCGCGGCGCGGGCGGAATGCGGCAGGATGTGCGGGTGGATCTAGGACTGCGCGATCATGTGTACATCGTCACCGGCGGAAGCCGCGGGCTCGGCCGTGCGGCGGCGCAGGCGCTGGCCGCTGATGGGGCGCGGGTGGTCATCAGCGGCCGCAGCGCGGCCGCGGCGGCAGCGGCCGCCGCGGAGCTCGGCGAGGGCCGCGCGGTGGGCCTCGCCGCCGACAACGCCGACCCGGACGCGCCGGCTGCCCTGCTGGCCGCTGCCAGGCAGTCGTTCGGGCGGCTGGACGGCGCGCTGATCAGCGTCGGCGGACCGCCGGGCGGCGGCACGGCGCAGATCGGCGACGACGCCTGGCGGGCTGCGTTCGAGAGCGTGTTCCTCGGGGCCGTCAGGATGGCGCGTGAGGTGGCCGCGCAGCTTGGCGACGGCGGGTCGATCGCCTTCGTGCTCTCGTCGTCGGTGCGCTCACCGATCCCCGACCTGGCCATCTCCAACGGCCTGCGGCCAGGCCTGGCCGGCGTGGCCAAGACACTCGCTGACGAGCTGGGCCCTGCTGGCATCCGGGTGAACGGGCTGCTGCCAGGCCGCATCCAGACCGACCGGGTCGACGAGCTCGACCGGCTGCGCGGCGACCCGACGGAGGTCAGGGCGCAGCACTCGCAGCGGATCCCGCTGCGCAGGTATGGCAGGCCCGAGGAGTTCGGCCGGGTCGCCGCCTTCGTGCTGTCACCGGCGGCCGGGTACCTAACCGGAGCGATGATCCCGGTCGACGGCGGGGCGCTGCGGGCCATCTGACAAAGGCGGGGAATTCTGCCGGCAATGGCGCCATGCTGGCCCGGCGCGATTGGCGAGTCTGGTGCAGATTGCCGGCTGCCGGCAGTCGTCCGCGATTATGACCGCTGTGTCAGATGCGAATACCGCCGGTAATCCAGGCAGTGGCCGGCCGCCCCGGCAGAATGCGAAATAAGGGGACCCCGGAAATCCGTCACTGGCCGCGCCAGCAACTGAGAATCGATGGCAGCCGGCACCGACCGTGAGCCGTCGGTGAACTCGCTCCGAGGCTCGCCTTGTTCCCCGCCGGAGGGCCGGATTCAGGCTCGCGCGGCCTCCTGGCCGGCGAACTGGGTGTGGTACAGCTCGGCGTACAGTCCGCCAGCCGCGAGCAACTCTGCATGCCTGCCGCGCTCGCGGACCTGGCCGTCGTCGATGACCAGGATCTGGTCCGCCTCGCGGATCGTGGACAGCCGGTGCGCGATGACCAGCGAGGTGCGCCCGGTCAGCGCCGTCCGCAGCGCGCGCTGGACCGCCGCCTCGGACTCGGAGTCCAGGTGCGCGGTGGCCTCGTCAAGTACAACCACCGACGGCGCCTTGAGCAGCAGCCTGGCAAGCGCGATCCGCTGCTTCTCGCCGCCGGACAGCCGGTAGCCGCGGTCACCGACGACGGTGTCCAGCCCATCAGGCAAGCCGCCGATCAGGTCCCAGATCTGCGCAGCCCGGCACGCCTCGACCAGGTCGGCCTCGGACGCGTCCGGCCTGGCGTAGGCCAGGTTGGCCCTGATCGTGTCGTGGAACAGGTGCGCATCCTGGGTGACCACGCCGACCACGTCGTGCAACGAGGCCTGGGTGACGTCGCGCAGGTCCTGGCCGCCGATCCTGACCGCTCCGGCCAGGGGGTCGTACAGCCTCGATACCAGGTGGGTGATCGTCGTCTTGCCCGCGCCCGACGGGCCGACCAGCGCGGTCAGCTGCCCGGCCGGGGCGTCGAAGCTGACGTCAGTCAGCACGTTGCGGCCCGGCTCTGAGTGCTCAGGCCCCGGCAGCGCGATCGACTCAAGCGACGCGAGCGAGACCTCGCTGGCCATCGGGTAGCGGAAGGTCACGTGGTCGAAGCTCACCGGCGGCGCCGCTGCTGTCCCGTCGCGGCCGGACGTACTGGCGGCGATTCGGTTCGCGGCGGCTGAGCCATTCACTGTCGGTGACCCGTTGGCAGTCGCTGACCCGTTCCCCGGCCCTGAGCCGGTCGCTGTCGCTGACCCGTTCGCCGTGGCAGGACCAGTCGGCGCGGCTGACTGCGCAGCGGCCAGACCTGGCGAACCGGCTAGCGCGACCGGGTCCGGCCCGGTGGCCTCGCCCGTCCGGCGCAGCGGCACCGCTCCCGGCCGGTCCTCGATCAGCGGCTTCAGGTCGAGCACCTCGAATACCCGGTCAAAGCTGACCAGCGCCGTCATGACATCGACCTGCACGTTCGACAGGCCGGTGATCGGTCCGTACAGCCGGCCGAGCAGCGCCGCGAGCGCGACCAGGCTGCCGAGCTGGATCTCGTGGTGGATGACCAGGGTGCCGCCGAGGCCGTAGGTAACGGCCGTGGCCAGCGATGCCAGCAGCGTCAGCGCCACGAATAGCGCGCCGCCGTAGATGGCGGTGACGACGCCGATGTCCCTGACCCGGCCTGCTCGCCGGGCGAAGACGTCGGCCTCCTCTTCCGGCCTGCCGTAGAGCTTGACCAGCATCGCGCCGGCCACGTTGAACCGCTCGGTCATCGTCGTGCCCATCGCGGCGTCGAGCTGCATGGACTCGCGGCTCAGTCGCTGCAGCCTGCGTCCGACCAGCCGGGCCGGGATGATGAACGCGGGCAGCAGCACCAGCGCGACGACGGTGACCAGCCAGGACAGCGAGACCATGACGGCGAGCACGAGCAGCAGTGACAGCACGTTGGATACCACTGACGACAGCGTCGAGGTCAGCGCCTGCTGGGCGCCGATCACGTCGCTGTTCAGCCTGCTGACCAGCGAGCCGGTCTGCGCCCTGGTGAAGAACGCGATGGGCTGGCGCTGGACGTGCCGGAACACCTGAGTGCGCAGGTCGTAGATCAGTCCTTCGCCGATCTTGGAGGAGAGCCAGCGGCCGCCGATGCTGAGCAGCGCGTCCAGTAGCGCGAGCCCGGCCACGACCGCGGCGATGCCGAGCACCACGGCGATATCCCCTGGCAGGACGCCATCGTCGATCAGCCCCCGCAGCAGCAGCGGTACCGTCACCACCACGACCGCGTCCAGCGAGGTGATCCCCAGGAAGGTCGCGAGGGTGAGGCGGTGCGGCCGGGCGTAGGACAGCACCCGGCGGACCGTCCCCGGCTTGAGTTCCTGATGCGCAACGCCCCGGTCGCGCGTGAACGAGTGCATCGCGCGCCAGTTGTAAGCCATGACCGCGTGAACTCCTGTTCTGTATCCGAGCTTCCCTTGTCCGCTGCGGGCGAACCGCCCGGCGGGCTGACGCCTGCTGATCAGCCGCCGAGGCGGCCGGGTGGAGACGCTCAGGTGTCAGAATCGGTGCTCAAGCGCCCTTGAAGTCAAGGCTTTCATCCCGTCGCCTGCCGCTGCGCGGCGAGTGACCCGGCCGGCGTCGTTAGTGGCCCTGGCGGGCGCGCAGCAGTCTCGTCTGCGCGGCACGCTCGGCGGCTGACTGCTGATCCAGGGTGTTACCCGGCGCCAGGGCCAGTAGCGCCTTGGTCGCCCTGGCAGCTTTCTCGTCGACGGCCAGCAGGGCCGCCACCAGGTCGGCTACCGCGCCGTTCAGTTCGCCGGCCGGCACGACCAGCTCGGCCAGCCGGAGCGCCGCGGCCTCAGCGGCGTCGACGGTACGCGCGGTCAGGCACAGCTCGATGGCCCTTGGCAGTCCGACGATGTCGACCAGGGGCTTGGTGCCGGTGAGGTCGGGAACCAGGCCAAGGGCCGGCTCTTTCATGCAGAGGCTCGCGTCGGCGGTGAGGATGCGCAGGTCGCAGGCGAGCGCGAGCTGGAAGCCGGCGCCGATGGCGTGCCCGTGCACGGCGGCGACCGACACGATCCGCTGGTCGCGCAGCCAGGTGTAGCCGGCCTGCCAGCTGGCGACTGCCGCCTCGAATCCCGGATCGGCCGGGCTGAGCGGCGGCTCCTCGCCTGGCACGCCCTGAGCGGTGAACATCCGCAAGTCGATGCCAGCGCAGAAGGACAGCCCGGCGCCGCGTAGCACCACCACCCGGATCTGCTCGGGCAGCTCGCGGCCGATAGCAGCGAGCCCGCGCCACATCAGCGGGGTCATCGCGTTGCGCCGCTCAGGGCGGTTCAGCGTCACTGTGGCCACGGCGTCGCTGACGTCCAGCCGCAGCCCGCTGGCTGCGAGGTCAGCGGCGTCGATCGTCATACGTCCTCCGGAGTTGGCCGGCCTGGCGTGCCTGGGCCAGGCCGGCTGACACGGCGGCGGTGCTAGCGCTTCGCCCTGGCCTTGCCCCTGGTCGCGCCGCCACGACCGCGCAGCGACACTCCTGACTCGGTCAGGATCCGGTGAATAAAGCCATAGGACCTGCCGGTAGACCCGGCAAGGGAGCGAATGCTCTCCCCCGCCGTATATCTCTTCTTCAGGTCCGCCGCCAGCTTGGTGCGGTCGGCACCGGTCACGCGGGTGCCTTTCTTGAGCGTCTCGGTCACGCGTACCTCCCGTGAGCTGAAAGTGACCGCTGCGTTACCGTATCTCGCCATGATCACGCAAGAACTCGTGATCGGCTACCCACCCGGCAGCAAAAAGATCTCGGAATTTTCGGCCGCTGTTGCGCCTTTTCTGCGCAGCCCGCCGCGAGTCTCCCGCGGCTGTCATCCGCCGCACGATTCGGCGGCGCGATCAGGCGAGCGCGACCAGGTCTCCCAGCTCGTCGCTCCAGGCGTCCTCAACCCCGTCGGGCAGCAGCACGACTCGCTCTGGCTGCAGCGCCGCGACCGCGCCCTCGTCGTGCGTGACCAGCACGATGGCACCCTGGTAGCGCCGGAACGCGCCGAGCACCTCGGCCCTGCTGGCCGGGTCGAGGTTGTTGGTCGGCTCGTCAAGCAGCAGCACGTTGGCGCCGGATACCACCAGCAGGGCCAGCGCGAGCCTGGTCTTCTCGCCACCGGACAGCACGGCGGCCGGCTTGGCCACGTCGTCGCCGGAGAACAGGAACGATCCCAGGATGCCCCGCTGATCAGCCTCGGTCAGCTCCGGCGCGGCTGACCGCATGTTGTCCAGCACCGACTGCCCGGTGTCGAGCGTCTCGTGCTCCTGCGCGTAGTAACCGAGCCGCAGCCCGTGGCCGGGCAGCACCTCGCCGGTGTCGGGGTCCTCGACGCCGGCCAGCAGCCGCAGCAGGGTGGTCTTGCCCGCGCCGTTCAGCCCGAGGATGACCACCCGCGCGCCGCGGTCGACGGCCAGGTCGACGTCCTCGAAGACCTCAAGCGACCCGTAGGACTTGCTGAGCCCGCGGGCTGTGAGCGGCGTCTTGCCGCAGTGCGCTGGCACCGGGAAGCGCAGCCGGGCCACCCGGTCGGACGGCCGGTCAGCGCTGACTCCGGCCAGCAGCCGCTCGGCCCGCCGCTGCATGCTCTGCGCGGCCCTGGCCTTGGTCGCCTTGGCCCGCATTTTGTCGGCCTGAGACTGCAGCGCCGCTGCCTGCCGCTCCGCGTTGACCCGCTCGCGCCGCCGCCGGCGCGCGTCGGTCTCCCGCTGATCCAGGTAGGTCCGCCAGCCGACGTTGTAGACGTCAAGCACGGCTCGGTCGGCGTCGAAGTGGAAGACTTTGTTGACGACAGCCTCCAGCAGCTCGGTGTCGTGGCTGATCACCACCAGCCCGCCGCGGAAGGTGCGCAGGTGGTCGCGGAGCCAGGAAACCGAGTCGGCGTCGAGGTGGTTGGTCGGCTCGTCAAGCAGCAGCGCATTGGACTCGCCGAACAGGATCCTGGCCAGCTCGATCCGCCGCCGCTGGCCCCCGGACAGGGTGCGCAGCGGCTGGCGCAGCACCCGCTGCGGCAGGCCGAGGCTGGCGGCCATCGAGGCGGCCTCGGCCTCGGCGGCGTACCCGCCGAGCACGGTCAGCCGCTCCTCCAGCGCGCCGTAGCGGCGGACCGCCGCGTCGCGGCGGCGAGTGTCGCCGTCGGCCATCGCCGCCTCGGCCTCGCGCATCCCGGCCATCAGCGAGTCGAGCCCGCGAGCTGACAGCACCCGGTCCATCGCGAGCGCGTCAAGGTTGCCGGTCCTGGTGTCCTGCGGCAGGTAGCCGACCGAGCCGCTGACTGTCACCTGGCCGGCGGCTGGCTGGGCCTCCGCGGCAAGCGTGCGGACCAGCGTGGTCTTGCCGGCGCCGTTGCGCCCGACGAGGCCGATCTTGTCGCCGTCGGCGACCTGGAAGCTGGCGGCCTCCAGCAGCAGGCGCGCGCCAGCGCGCAGCTCAAGGCCGTGAGCCGAGATCATGGGAAAGCTCTCCTGAATCGGACAAAAGGGACATCGGATGGCCCAGTGCGCCCCTCAAGCGGGGCGGGCTGTCACGACAGGAGCGGTTGCACGACGTCAGGGTACCCGAGCGGCCGCCGGGTGCCGAAATGGGTTAACGGCGACCTCAGCCCGGCTCGGTGAGCCGGATCCGCACCGCGCGGAACAGCCGGGGGGCGGTCCGCAGTACCGACAGCCGCGGGTCGGGCACGGTGAGAAACCGCTCGACTGCGAGATCGAAGACCGGCCGCAGCCGCGGGTCGTCGCGCAGGCCGGCGATCGACCGGCGGTCGCCGCCGAGTACCACCGCGTCCAGCTTGCCGGCATACGGGCCGAGAACGGCGGCGGCGGTGTCGGCGGCGGCGCCGAGCGCCTCGGTGGCCTGCTTCTCCCGGCGCCGGGCGAACCGCTGCTGCGACTGGCCTCCGGCCGCGCTGCGCCCGTGCACGAGCCGCGAGCCCACCTTCGACACCTCGAGCCGGGCGTCGGCACCGGTGAATACGCCGGCGGCGTAGCCGCCGAGGCGCACGAGCAGCACGCCAACCGTGCGCGCGGACGTCGCGTGCGCGGATATCTCGGCGGCGCCGGCCGCCATGCCTCCAGCTACTGTGCCGCCGGGCAGCGGCGGGAACGGGACATGGCACTGCGCCAGTGCTCCGTCGGCAGCACGGAACGAGACGACCTCGGCGCCTGGCACGCTCGTGGTCTCCCCGTGGCGCTGGGCGAATCCGTCGAGCCACCCGGCCAGCCGCTCCGGCGCTACGTCGATCCAGCGCGCCGGCGTCGTATCCGCGTCGTCAGGTCCGCCGTTTTCCATTACTGACCGCCCCTAACCGCCTACTATCCGTGAAGTGAACCCCTCAGCCGGGCTGTGCCGCCCGGCCTCGGCGGCTCCGGCCCGCTGCGCCGCCAGCGGGCGGCCATTGACGGCGAGGAGGCCCAGATGACCACCGTCACCGACGGCAGCGTCACCGATCATGGCGCCGCCGGACTCCACCCTGCCACGCGGACGCCACAGCTGGCGCAAGATGGCGCAGTCGAGCGCGCGCTGGCCGCTGCGGTGCGCGATGGCAGCCAGATTGGCGCGCTGCTCGACGAGCTGAGCCGCGGCCGGCTCTGGGTGCCGCTGCCGGAGGACGGGCCGGTCACCGACGGATCGGCGGTGCTGCTGCCGACCGTGCGGTACCTGGGCAGCGAGTTCGTGCCAGCGTTCACCTCAGCGGCCCGGCTGCGCGAGTGCGCCGCCGCTCCGCCGGGCGGCGAACCGCCTGCCGTGGTGCCGCACGTCGTCGTCCGGGCAGCGGACCTCGCGCGGCTGCTGCCTGCCTCGCTTGGCATAGCGCTGAACCCTGGCGCGGGCGAGAGCGTCCCGGTCTATCCCGAGGGCGTCGCGTACCTGGCCGGCCCGCCGGCCGGCCAGCCGGGGCAGGTCAGCATCGGTCCGGCCCCGGCCGAGGCGGCCGTGCTGCTGGACGGCGTGGCCGCCGGGCTGGCCGGCCTGCCGTTCGCGCGCAGCGCCGCCGCGGCCTGGCTGTCGGTCGAGCAGTCCGGGGCCGGCCTGGTCATCTCCGTGCTGCTTGACGACCCGCTGGCCGCCGTCGGCCAGCAGGCGGTGATCGCCGTCATCGAGGCCTCGGCGGCCGCGCAGCAGGCGGCCTTCCCGATCGACGTCACCTTTCCCGGCGAGGGCGAGCCGGACCAGCTCGACCGGTGGATCGCGGCGTTCGCCGGGCCCTTTTACCAGAGCCAGCCGGCCTGAGCAGGCCGGCCAGCTCGCACTGGTGCCGGGCGGCGCACAGCAGCCAGAACGCGGTCGTCCTGCTGACTCGCGGTCAGCGGCGCCGGTCCCGGCCGCGGCGGCCGGCAGGCCAGGATGACGCAGCGGATAGCGCACCCCTGACAGCTGTCATGGCCAGATCGTGACGCTGAGCGGACGCTCAGCGAGACGCGAAATGCGACGATTGAGCCATGACGGTGACCAATACTGAGTTCAGCAACGGATCGGCGCAGGGCCGGTCCCAGCCGCCGGCGATCAAGCTCACCGGCGTGCATAAGAAGTTCGGCTCGGTCGAGGCGGTCAGGGGCGTCGACCTGTCGGTTGAGGCGGGCGAGATCGTCGCCTTCCTCGGCCCGAACGGCGCCGGCAAGACCTCGACCATCGACGTGATCCTCGGCCTGTCCCAGCCGACATCAGGTCAGGCCCAGGTGTATGGCATGGAGCCAAGGCACGCCATCACCCGCGGACTGGTCTCCGCGGTGCTGCAGACCGGCGGGCTGCTGAAGGACCTCACGGTCGGCGAGACTGCGCGGTACACGGCGAGCCTGTTCGCCAGCAGCGTGCCGGTCGAAGAAGCGCTGCGCCGGGCCGGCATCGCCGCGATAGCCGACCGGCTGGTGGGCAAGTGCTCGGGCAGCGAGCAGCAGCGGCTGCGCTTCGCGATGGCGCTGCTGCCCGACCCGGAGCTGCTCATCCTCGACGAGCCGACCACCGGCATGGACGTGGAGGGCAGGCGCAGCTTCTGGACGGCGATCCGGCAGGACGCCGAGCGCGGCCGGACGGTGCTGTTTGCGACGCACTACCTGGACGAGGCGGACGAGTACGCCGACCGGATCATCCTGCTGCGTCACGGCAAGATCGTCGCCGACGGAACGGCGGCGCAGGTGAAGTCCCTGGCGGCCGGCCGCACGGTGCGGGCCACGATCCCCGGCGGGCTCGACGAGGCCGCACTGCGCGACGCGGCGGCGGTCGACAGCATGGAACTGCGGGGCGACACCGTGCTGGTGCACTCGCCTGACAGCGACTCGGTGGCCAGATACCTGCTCACCAGCACGAAGGCCAGGGACCTGGAGATCGTCGCCCGTGGCCTTGAGGACGCGTTCCTGGCACTCACCGGCGATGACGCCGGCGACGACGGCAGAGGAGGACAGCAATGACCGCCACGCCCGCTCTTGCGGCCGACCAGGGGTCTCGCACCGCGCCCGGGCTCGGCGGGCTGAACCTGACCGTGCTCGGCCTTGAGGTCCGCCGGCTGCTGCGCAACAGGCGCACGGTGATCATCTCGATCGTGCTGCCAGTGGTGTTCTTCCTGGTCTTCGGGCTGAACAGGGCCTACGCCCTGCAGTCAGACGGCAGGGGCAATGTCGCCGCCTTCGTCATGCTGAGCATGGCACTGTACGGAGCGGTGCTGGCCACCACCAGCAGCGGCGCGATGGTCTCGATCGAGCGGGCGGCCGGCTGGAGCCGGCAGCTGCGGCTGACGCCGCTGTCGCCGCCGGCCTACGTGACCATCAAGATGCTCTCGGCGCTGGTGCTCGGCCTGTGCTCGGTGATCGCGGTGGCCGCGGTCGGCCTGATCACCGGCAAGGCGTCGATGCCCGGCTACCTATGGGTAGTCAGCTTCCTGTGCGTGTGGGTCGGGTCGCTGGTGTTCGCCGCCTTCGGGCTGTTCATGGGTTACCTGCTGCCGACCGAGAACGTGATGCAGTTCCTCGGCATCGGCCTCGCGCTGCTGTCCTTCGCCGGCGGCCTGTTCACCCCGCTCAGCCAGTTCCCGCACGCGGTGCGCACGATCGCCCAGTTCACCCCGCTCTACGGGCTGAACCAGATCGTGCACGCGCCGATGCTGGGCGGCAGCATCCACCTGGCCTGGGTCGCCAACGCGGTGATCTGGCTGGCCATCTTCGCCGCCGGGGCCGCCTGGCGGATGCGCAAGGACACCGCAAGGGTGTGAGCAGCCGGACACGCAGTCGGCTAGCCGGCCCAGCCGGGCCAGTCCAGATGGCCTTGGTGTAAGCGAGCCGCAGGCCGCAGCGTTCCATCCCGTGCTGGCTGACGCTGCCGGCCGCGGCGTGCCCGACGATCAGCGCCCTGGCCGCCAGCCTGGCCGACTAGGTCAGCGCCTGCACCAGGGCGTAGCTGCCGAATGCGAGCAGCGCGGCCGTCCCGACGAGCCGGACCCAGCGCTCCGGCACCCGTGCCAGCACCTTGGGCCCGAGGAAAACGGCCAGCCCGGAGATGGTCCACAGGGCGGCGGCCGCGCCGATGCCCACCAGCACCGGCTGGTGGTAGTGCGCGGCGAAGTTGACGGTCGTGATCTGGGTGATGTCGCCCCACTCGCCGAGGAAGATAACCCCGAAGCTGGTCGCCGCGACCCGCAGCAGGCTCGGCGCCGGCGCGCCGAGCCGGGCGGCGTCCGGGCCCGGCTCGTTTTCGTCGGCCCTGCCTGAGTACCAGAGCCAGGCGGCGCCGCCGAGGAACAGCCCGGCGCTGATGAACTCGACCACCTGATGCGGCGCCGCGGTGAGCAGGCTCCCTGCCGTCACGGCCAGCACCACGTGCACGCCGAACGCGGCTGCGACGCCCAGCCAGACGTGCCACGGCTGGAACCTCGTGCCGAGCAGCAGCGAGGCAATCAGTGACTTATCGGGCAGCTCGACGACGAACGTCACTGCGAACACCGTGGCGATCAGGAGCAGATCCGTCACCCAGGGGGCCTTCCCGGTCCGGGATCATCCGGCCGGGAGCGTGCGGACCCCGCCAGATGATCATCGTTCATCGGCGAAGGTCTCGTCCACCCTGTCCCGAGGGCCTGACGACCGGGTGCAGTGGCGCACCAGCGTGTCGATCAGTCAGCGAGGGACTACTCCCCTTCGTGCTCCAGTCTAGCCGGCCCGGCTGGCCGCGGCCTGGCTGTCACGCCGCGGCTGCCCGGTGCCGCGCCGCCCGGTTGAGCCCGCTGATGACGCCCAGCAGCGAGGCGCGGACGATCGACTCGCTGACGCCCACCCCCCACAGCACCCGGTCGCCGATCTCGAGTTCCAGATAGGCGGCGGCCTCGGCGTCGCGGCCAGCGGTCAGGGCGTGCTCCGCGTAGTCGCGCACCCGCACGCTGATGCCGCCGAGGCCCAGGTCGGGAATGGACAGCGCCTGGCAGAACGCGGCGATCGGGCCGTTCCCTGTCCCGTCGAGCCGGTGCTCAGCATCGTCGGCCCGCACAGTGGCTGAGCAGCGCTCGGCCCCGTCCTCGCTCGCCGAAGTGAAGCTGACCAGCTCGAACGGGCCGCCGTCCAGGTACTCGGCAGAGAAGATCTGCCACATCTGCGCGGCATCCACCTCACCGCCCTCGGTGTCTGTGTGCCGCTGGATCACGTGGCTGAACTCGATCTGCAGCCGCCGCGGCAGGTCAAGCTGATGGTCGTGCTTCATGATGTAGGCCACGCCGCCCTTGCCGGACTGCGAGTTGACCCGGATCACCGCCTCGTAGGAGCGGCCGACGTCCCTGGGATCGATCGGCAGGTAGGGCATCTGCCAGGGCATCTCGCTGGCTGGCCGGCCCGCCTGCCCGGCGCTGCGCTCCAGGTGGTCGAAGCCCTTCTTGATCGCATCCTGATGCGAGCCGGAGAACGAGGTGTAAACCAGGTCTCCTGCGTAGGGGTGACGCTCGTGCACCCCGATCCGGTTGCAGTACTCGGCGGTGCGCCTGATGTGATCGATGTCACTGAAGTCGATCATCGGGTCGATGCCCTGGCTGTACAGGTTCAGCCCGAGGGTCACCAGGTCGACGTTGCCCGAGCGCTCGCCGTTGCCGAACAGGCAGCCCTCGATCCGCTGCGCGCCGGCCAGCACCGCCAGCTCGGCGTCGGCCACTGCGGTGCCGCGGTCGTTGTGCGTGTGCACGGACAGCGCGATGTGCTCGCGCCTGGTCAGGTTCCGGCTCATCCACTCGATCTGGTCGGCGTAGACGTTTGGCGTCGACCGCTCGACGGTGCACGGCAGGTTGAGCACGATCTCCCGGCCGGGGCCCGGCTGCCAGGCGTCCATCACCGCCTCGCAGATCTCCAGCGAGTACTCCAGCTCGGTGTCCATGAAGATCTCCGGCGAGTACTCGTAGCCAAGGTCGGTGCCGCCCAGGTAGGTCTCGGCGAACTTCTGCACCGCCCTGGTGCCCTCGACCGCGACCGAGGTGCACTCGGCGCGGCCGTCGCCGGCCCAGCCGAAGACCACGCTGCGGAACATGGGCGCGGCGGCGTTGTACATGTGCACGGTCGCCCGCCGCGCCCCGGCCAGCGACTGCACGGTCCGCTCGATCAGCTCCTCCCTGGCCTGGGTCAGCACCGAGATGCAGACGTCGTCCGGTACCTCGTCGCTCTCGATCAGGCTGCGGATGAAGTCGAACTCGGTCTGGCTGGCCGCCGGGAAGCCGACCTCGACCTCCTTGTAGCCCAGCTGCACCAGCAGGCTGAACATGGCGTGCTTGCGGTCGGCGTTCATGGGGTCGATCAGCGCCTGGTTGCCATCCCGCAGGTCGGTCGACAGCCAGCGGGGCGCGGCGGTGATGACCCGCGACGGCCACTGCCGGTCCGGCAGGCTGACGGCCGGGAACGGCCGGTAGCGGTGGCACGGCATGCCAGACGGCTGCTGAGCCGTGCGAGCGCCGGGACGGGAGATAGAACTGGTCATGATGCTGCTCCTGAGGATGACCGGAAGAAGTCGGCCGGCGCAGCACTACGACCCGCGACGAGGGGCCGACCGGTCTGCTACCGGGCCTCGCCGCGGCCGCGAAGAAGCAGGCCACGCATCATGACCTGGCCAGGGTACCGGACGTCAGCGCCCGGCGTCGCGGCCGAGCAGCGGAAATATCGCCGGCCGGGCAGCGGGCGGCGACAGGGGCATGGTGGCTGTTGCAGCTGGCAGGCCCCAGTGGCCCTGGCCGGTTGCGCGGATCAGACGTTGAAGCCGAGGGCGCGCAGCTGCTCGCGGCCATCCTCGGTGATCTTCTCCGGGCCCCACGGCGGCATCCAGACCCAGTTGATCCGGAAGTCGCTGACCAGCCCGTCCAGCGCCGACGCGGTCTGGTCCTCGATCACATCTGTTAGCGGGCAGGCGGCGCTGGTGAGCGTCATGTCGATCGTGGCTGTACGTCCCGCATCGACCGTGACGCCGTAAACCAGGCCCAGGTCCACCACGTTGATGCCCAGCTCGGGGTCTACGACGTCGCGGAGCGCCTCGAGAACGTCGTCGGTCTCGGGGGAGGTTAGCTGGGCGCCCGTCGGCTGGCCGGTGTTCTCGGTCATCTTTCTTTCCCGCTCTCTGTCGTGGGAGCCGCTGTCGCCGAGGCACTGCCGTTTGACGCGCCGGTGCCGTCTGCCGGGCTGGTGCCGTTTGCCGGGCTGGCGCCGTCAGCCTGGCCGCCGAGCGCCTGGGCGGTCGCGTCCTTCCACGCCATCCAGCCCAGCAGCGCGCACTTGATCCTCGCCGGGTACTTGGACACGCCCTCGAAAACGACCGCGTCGCCCAGCACGTCCTCGTCCGGCTCGGCCTCGCCCCTGGACTGCATCAGCTCGAGGAACGCACCGCTGATCCCCATCGCCTCGCTGACGGTCTTGCCGATGATCATGTCGGTCATCATCGACGCGCTCGCCTGGCTGATCGAGCAGCCAAGCGCGTCGTAGGAGACATCGGCCACGGCCGGCTCGCCGGCCGCGTCCTTCAGCGTGACCCGCAGGGTCACCTCATCGCCGCAGGTCGGGTTCACGTGGTGCACCTGGGCGTCGAAAGGCTCCCGCAGGCCCTTGTGGTGCGGGTTCCGGTAGTGGTCCAGGATGATCTCCTGGTACATGGACTCCAGCTGCATAACACGGCCTTCAACGCGTGATGGGTGCCCGGCTGTTCCGCGGGGCCTGACCGGTCCGGCGCGTTCATCGGCGCTCAGCTGGCCCCGAAGAACTTCTGCGCCTGCCGTACCCCGTCGGCGAGCGCCTCGACCTCGTCATGGGTGTTGTACACGTAGAAGGTAGCCCTGGTGCTCGCCTGCACGCCAAGCGCCCGGTGCAGCGGCCAGGCGCAGTGATGCCCGGTGCGCACGGCGATGCCGAGCTCGTCCAGCACCTGGCCCACGTCGTGCGGGTGAATCTGGTCCACGGTGAAGGACACAGCGCCGCCGCGGTGATCGGTGCTCAGCGGGCCGAGGATCCGCACCCCGCCGATCCCGCCCAGCAGGTCGAGCGTGTGCTCGGTCAGCGCCTCCTCGTGCGCGGCGACGTTGCGCATGCCGAGGTAGTCCAGGTAGTCGCAGGCGGCGGCCAGCCCGACGGCCTGCGCGGCGGCTGGCACGCCCGCCTCGAAGCGCTCTGGCGGCGGCAGGAAGGTCGAGCCTTCCATCCGCACCACCTCGATCATCGACCCGCCGGTCACGTACGGTGGCATCGCCTCCAGCAGCTCCCGCCGCCCCCACAGCACCCCGATGCCGGACGGCCCGAGCATTTTGTGCGAGGAGAACGCGAGGAAGTCCGCGCCAGTGTCACCGACCCGGACACCCTGGTGGGGTACCGACTGCGCGCCGTCGAGGACGACGATCGCGCCCCTGGCGTGCGCGAGCGCGGCGATCTCGGCGACCGGCGGCACGGTGCCGGTGACGTTGGACTGGTGCGTCACGGCGACCAACTTGGTCGCGTCGTTGATCAGCTCCGCGGCATTGCTCAGGTCAAGCCGGCCCTCGGGCGTCACGCCGAACCAGCGCAGCGTCGCGCCGGTGCGCTGGCAGAGCTGCTGCCACGGCACCAGGTTCGCGTGGTGCTCCATCTCGGTGACCAGGATCTCGTCGCCCGGACCGACCAGGAACCTGGCCGCCTGCTGGCCGGCCGTCGCCGCGTTGCTCATCGCGTAGGCGACCAGGTTCAGCCCCTCGGTCGCGCTCTTGGTGAAGATGACCTCGCCGGGGTCGGCGCCGATGAAATCAGCGACCCTTACCCTGGCGCCCTCGTAGGCATCGGTGGCTTCCTCGCCGAGCAGGTGGGCGCCCCGGTGCGCTGCCGCGTTGTGCATCGCGGAGAAGTCCCGCTCGGCGTCGAGCACCTGGCGCGGCCGGTGCGAGGTCGCGCCCGAGTCCAGGTAGACCAGCGGGAGGCCACCGCGCACGGCCCGGCCAAGGATCGGGAAGTCCGCCCGGATGGCCGCCACGTCAAGCGCGCTGGCTGGCCGGGCGGCCGGCCTGGTGAGCTGGCCGTGAGCGCTCATGCCGGCGCTCCCTGCTGGACGAACCGCTCGTAGCCGCTGGCCTCGAGCTCGTCCGCCAGCTCCGGCCCGCCTTCCTCGACGATCCGGCCGGCCACGAAGACGTGCACGAAGTCCGGCCGCACGTACCGCAGGATCCGGGTGTAGTGGGTGATCAGCAGGAGCCCGTTGCCGGTCCTCTGGCGGAAGTCGTTGATCCCCGCTGCGACCACCTTCAGCGCGTCAATGTCCAGGCCGGAGTCGGTCTCGTCCAGGATCGCGATCTTCGGCTTGAGGAGCTGAAGCTGCAGGATCTCGTGCCGCTTCTTCTCACCGCCGGAGAAGCCCTCGTTGAGGTTGCGCTGGGCGAACGCCGGGTCGATGGACAGCTCGGCCATGGCCGAGTTCAGCTCCTTGACGAAGGCGCGCAGTTTCGGCGCCTCCCCGCGCACCGCGGTCACGGCCGTGCGCAGGAAGTTCGACACCGAGACGCCGGGCACCTCGACCGGGTACTGCATGGCGAGGAACACCCCTGCCCTGGCCCGCGCGTCGACGCTCATCGCCAGCACGTCCTCGCCGTCCAGCGTCACCGAACCGCCGGTCACCTGGTACTTCGGATGTCCCGCGATCGAGTAGGCGAGCGTCGACTTGCCCGAGCCATTCGGTCCCATGATCGCGTGCGTCTGCCCGGAGCTGACGGTCAGGTCGACGCCGCGCAGGATCTCGCGGCTGCTGCCCGACGCCTCGGCCACGCTGACGTGCAGATCACGGATTTCTAGGGTGGCCATCATCTCTCCTGCTCTTCGTTGCTCATCGGTCTGCTGCCTGCCGGATCAGGGCCGTGCTGATCAGGGCAGTGCTTGTCATGACAGTGGTGGCTACGGGAGGGCGACATAGACCTCATCGCCTTCCAGCCGTACCGGATAAGTGGCGACCGGCTGGGTGGCCGGCGGCCCGGTGGGCTTGCCGGTGCGCACGTCGAAGCAGGACCCGTGCAGCCAGCACTCCACGGTGTGGTCGTAGATCTCGCCCTCGGACAGCGGGATCTCCTCGTGCGAGCACACGTCGTGCAGCGCGAACAGCTCGCCGCCGGTGCGCACCAGCGCCACCGGCACGCCGCGCACCTCGACTCCGACAGTGCCCTCCTCCGGCACGTCGGCCAGCGGGCAGGCCCGCAGGTAGACCGGCCCGGCAGTGCCGGAAGCAGTCATGACAGCTCGGCTTCCACCGCGGTCGTCACCCGGTCGCGCAGCTCAGGCACCTCGATCTCGGCGATCAGCTGGCCGAAGAAGCCGCGGATGACCAGCGTCCTGGCCTCGTCATACGGGATGCCGCGAGCCATCAGGTAGAACAGGTGAATGTCCTCTAGCCGGCCGCTGGTGCTTGCGTGCCCGGCGCCGACCACCTCGCCGGTGAGGATCTCCAGGTTCGGCACCGAGTCGACCCTGGTGCCGTCGGTGAGCACGAGGTTCCTGTTGTACTCGTAGGTGTCGGTGCCGGTCGCCTCCGGCCGGATCGCCACGTCGCCGATCCAGACCGCGTGCGCGTCGTCGCCCTGCAGCGCGCCCTTGTAGGACACCCGGCTTCGGCAGTTGGGCTCGGCGTGGTCGACGAACAGCCGGTGCTCCAGGTGCTGCCCGGCGTCGGCGAAGTACAGCCCGCGCAGCGTCGCGTCACCGCCAGGCCCGGCGAAGCGGACCGAGGGCGCGAGCCGGACCACGCTGCCGCCCAGCGTCACCGCGGTGTGGGTGAGCCTCGCGTCGCGGCCGAGCCGGGCATGATGGTGCGACAGGTGCACCGCGTCGTCGGCCCACTCCTGCATGCTGACCATGGTCAGCGCCGCGTTGTCGCCGAGCACCAGCTCGACGTTGTCCGCGTAGGTCGCCGACCCGCCGTACTGCAGCACCACCACGGCGCTGGCGCTGTCAGCCACCTCGATCAGCAGGTGACCGAAAGCTGGCCCGCCGGCGTCCTCGCCGCTGACCGAGATCCACGCGGGCTCGGCAGCCTGCTGCCCCGCTGGCACGCTGACGATCACCGCCTCGTCGAATGACGAAAACGCCCTCGCGCTCACCCGGTCGGCTGGCACGTAGGTACGGCCCAGGCGCCCGTCACCGCGTTCTGCCCGCTGCACGGTCACCGGCGGTCCGGCGTGCACCGTGACGCCTGCCTTGCCGCCAGCCGGCCCGTCGCCGGAGTGCAGCCCGCGCAGCCGCCGTAGCGGGGTGAACCGCCACTCCTCCTCGCGCCCGGTGGGCACGGCGAAATCCGACAGCTGGTAAGACTGCCGTTCGTGCAGGCGGGACACGGGGGCCGTGGACTCCACGGTCCCCTGCAGGCTGGGCATCAGCCGACCGCTCCTTCCATCTGCAGCTCGATCAGCCGGTTGAGCTCGAGCGCGTACTCCATCGGCAGCTCGCGGGCAATCGGCTCCACGAAGCCGCGGACGATGGTGGCCATCGCCTCGTCCTCGGTCATGCCGCGGCTCATCAGGTAGAACAGCTGGTCCTCGGAGATCTTCGACACCGTCGCCTCGTGCCCCATCTCCACGTCGTCCTCGCGGACGTCCACGTAGGGATAGGTGTCAGAGCGGCTGATGGTGTCGACCAGCAGCGCGTCGCACTTGACCGTCGAGCGGGATCGTTCGGCACCCTCCTGGACCTGCACCAGGCCGCGGTAAGAGGTGCGGCCGCCGCCACTGGCCACCGACTTCGACACGATCGTCGACGAGGTGCTCGGCGCGCAGTGCACCATCTTCGCGCCGGCGTCCTGATGCTGGCCCTCGCCGGCGAACGCGACCGACAGCGTCTCGCCCCTGGCGTGCTCACCCATCAGGTAGACAGCCGGGTACTTCATCGTGACCTTGGAGCCGATGTTTCCGTCGATCCACTCCATGGTCGCGCCCTGCTGGGCGACCGCGCGCTTGGTGACCAGGTTGTAGACGTTGTTCGACCAGTTCTGGATCGTCGTGTACCGGCACCGCCCGTCCTTCTTGACGATGATCTCCACGACCGCCGAGTGCAGCGAGTCGGAGGAGTAGATCGGCGCGGTGCAGCCCTCGACGTAGTGCACGTCGGCGCCCTCGTCGACGATGATCAGGGTGCGCTCGAACTGGCCCATGTTCTCGGTGTTGATCCGGAAGTAGGCCTGCAGCGGGATCTCCACGTGCACGCCCTTCGGCACGTAGATGAAGCTGCCGCCGCTCCACACGGCGGTGTTCAGCGCGGCGAACTTGTTGTCGCCCACCGGGATCACCGACGCGAAGTACTCCTGGAAAAGCTCCGGGTGGTTCTTCAGCGCGGTGTCGGTGTCCTCGAAGATGACGCCCTTCCGCTCAAGATCCTCGTGGATCTTGTGGTAGACGACTTCGCTCTCGTACTGCGCCGCGACACCGGCGATCAGCCGCTGCTTCTCCGCCTCCGGGATGCCCAGCTTGTCGTAGGTGTTCTTGATGTCGGCCGGCAGCTCATCCCAGCTGGCCGCCTGTTTCTCGGTCGAGCGGACGAAGTACTTGATGTTCTGGAAGTCGATGCCGGAAAGGTCCGAGCCCCACGTCGGCATGGGCTTGCGGCCGAAGAACTTGAGGCCCTTCAGCCGCAGCTCGAGCATCCACTCCGGCTCGTTCTTCAGCTTCGAGATCTCCCGGACGACGTCCTCGGACAGGCCCCGGCGGGCGATCGCGCCCGCCTCATCCGAGTCGGCCCAGCCGAACTTATAGCGATCAAGGCCCTCGAGCCCTGGATGCGCGGTAGTCGTCATGCTGAGGTTCCTCCGGACTTGGTCGTCATGGTCGGGGACTGCTTCGTGCGCGGCCCGGTCTCGGCCGGCTGTGCGCGGCTGCGCCTTGCTGCCTGCGTGCTGTCGCGGTGCGCCAGCTGCGGGGCGGTGATGTGCGTGGTGCAGATGCCGTCGCCATTGGCGATGGTCGCCAGCCGCTGCACCGGGGTGCCGAGCAGCCGCCCGAACGCCTCGGTCTCCGCCTCGCACAACTGCGGGTACTCAGCCGCGACGTGCGCCACCGGGCAGTGATGCTGGCACAGCTGCTCGCCGCCCGCCGCTGGTGCCCCGCTCGCCGACGCGGCGTAGCCGTCGGCTGACAGCGCCTCGGCCAGCGCCTGCACCCGGTCGCCGGGTGACGCGGACTCTACCGCCTCGGCGTACCGGCCCTCCAGGTCGGCCACCTGACGGCGAGCGAACTCGGCGATCGCATCAGGCCCGGCGCGCTCAGCCAGGAACCGCAGCGCGCTGGCTGCCAGGTCGTCGTAAGCGTGCTCGAAGGCGGAGCGGCCGGCATCGGTGATCGTGAACAGCCTGGCTGGCCTGCCCCGCCCGCGGCGGCTCGACCGGCTGCGGGCCGGCGGGGTGTCGATCAGGCCGTCCGCCTGCAAGTTGTCCAGGTGCCTGCGCACCGCCGCCGGGGTCAGGCCAAGCCTGGCGCTCAGCCCAGCCGCGGTGACCGGGCCGTTCTCCAGAATCAGCCGGGCGATCCGGCCGCGGGTGCCGCGCTCAGATCCGGCTGCCCCGGCGTTCGGCGTGCCCGGTGCTGGCGCGACTGGCACGACTGCGGGCACGACGAGGCTGGCTGCGGCAGCCAGCGACCCGGCGCCGCCAACTGCGGCGTCCGGCGTCATCCTCATCGGTCCCATGTTTTTCACAACATCAGTGTGCCGTAAATCGTTCCGCGACTGCAAACGACCCCCGCCGCTGGCCCGCCAGCGCCCGCTGGCCGTACGCTTCGCTCCAGAAAGCCGGTTATGCGAGGTGGGCCTTGACGACGGAAGGCGCCGTGGCGGCGAGGCGGATGTGGCGCCTGTTCGAACCCGTGCACACGGTCACGTATTTCGCCGCCGAATCGAGGGCCGCGTACGAGTCAGCTGGCCTGCGCGGGTTCTGGCGCGGCTACTTCGCCGGGCGGGCCGCGCCGATCGGGCCGGTCGGCGCGGCTCCGGTGATCGCGGCGTTCTTCAACTTCGCGCCGGCGATGGTGGCCAGGGCGCTGCCAGCGGTCTGGCAGCTGGCTCCCCCGGCAGCGACGCTGCAGGCCCGCTCGGCCGGTGCGGTGACCGCGCTGCGGCGGCTGCTGCAGCTCGCTGACGACGCGGCCGTGCCGCCCGGCGTCATGGCGGCCGCCGACCTGCTGGCCGACGCCGCGGCTGAGCTGGACTGGGCCGGCCGGCCGCTTGGCGGGCCGAACGCTGCCCTGCCGGTTCCGGCCGAGCCGCTGGCCCGGCTGTGGCACGCGGCGACGGTGCTGCGCGAGCACCGGGGTGACGGGCACGTGGCCGCGCTGGTCGCGGCCGGCCTTGATGGCTGCGAGGCGCTGGCGCTGCGGGTAGCGGTCGACCAGGCGGCCGCCAGGCACCCGGCCGATGCCGCGGTCGGGCCAGGTGGCGCCGAGGCCGGCTCAGCCGGTGCCGGCTCAGAAGGCGTCGCAGCCGGCCAGGGCAGCCAGCCTGATGCGGCAGCCCCGGTCTGGGGGAAGGAGCAGCTGCTGCCAGTACGCGGCTGGACCGGCGCGCAGTGGGACAGCTCAGTGGCGGCGCTGGCCGCGCGCGGGCTGGTCGAAGCCGACGGGCTGGCCACCGACGCGGGCACCGCCGCGTATCGAGCGGTCGAGCAGGCGACCGACGTGGCCGCCGCGCGACCATGGGCTCGGCTTGGCGCGGCCAGGACGGCGGAGCTAGCGGAGCTGCTGCGGCCGATCGCGGATGCCGCGGCCGTTGTGCTGCCGGTGCCCAACCCAATCGGGCTGGCGCGCCGCACGGTCACCGGTAACCCGGCTGCGGCTGCTCCGGCTGGGGCCGGTCCCGCCGCTCTCGGCCCCGCTGCCGCCGGATCTGCTGCCGCCGGACCTGCCGCAGCTGAGTCCGGCGCCGGGGGGTCGGGCTGATGGCCGGCCTGCCGCGGCCCTCGCTCTCCCAGCTCGCCGATCCCGCGATCGTGGCCGACCCGTACCCGGTGCTGGCGCGGCTGCGCGAGGCCTCGCCGTTCGAGGAGGCGGGCGGCGCGATGATCGTGGCCGGCCGGCACGCGGACGTCTCGGCCATCCTGCGCGACCCGCGGGCCAGCAGCGAGCGGCACGCGTCACTGCTGGCGCCGCCGGGCGCCGAGCGCGCGCAGTCCTTTCTCTCGCTCGACCCGCCCGATCACACCCGGCTGCGGCGGCTGGTGTCCAAGGCCTTCACCGCCCGGGCGATCGCGACGCTTGAGCCGCGGATCCGCGCGGTGACCGACGAACTGCTCGACGCCGCGGCGCCAGGCTCCTGGCTGTCACCCGGCGGCCACGCGTCCGCTACCGGTGACCCGCCGGCGGGCGGGGCCGCCCGGCCGGCGGCGGGCTCGCGACCGGACGGGGACTCGCCACCCGGCCAGGGCGCGCTGCCGGGCCGGGGCGAACCGCCGGGCGGGCGGCTGGAGGTGGTGAGCCAGCTCGCCTACCCGCTGCCAGTCCGGATCATCTCTGAGCTGCTCGGCGTGCCGCCGGGCGACCATCAGCGGTTCGCCGACTGGTCGGCGCGGCTCGTGCACTCGCTTCAGCCGCAGTTCGGTGCGGCCGACCCGGCCGAGGCCGCGGCGGCCCAGCAGGCCAGGACCGAGTTCGCCGCTTACTTCCGGGAGCTGATCGCCGAGCGCCGCGCCAGGCCTGCGGCCGACCTGCTGTCCGAGCTGGTCCGGGCCGAGGACCAAGGCGACCGGCTGACCGAGGACGAGCTGGTGGCCACCTGCGTGCTGCTGCTGGTCGCCGGGCACGAGACGACGGTGGGGCTGATCAGCAACGCGATCCTGGCGCTGCTGCGGCACCCTGGCCAGCTTGCCTCGCTGCAGGCTGATCCTGGGCTGGCCGCAGCCGCCGTGGAGGAGACGCTGCGCTACGACGCGCCAGTGCAGCTGACCGCCAGGGTGGCCAGAGGCGGGATGCGAGTCGGCGCGCTCAGCCCGCCGGACGGCGGGCTGCTGGTGCTGCTGCTGGCCGCAACGGGCCGTGACCCGGTGGCCTTCGACCGCCCTGACGACTTCGATATCCGCCGCGGCGCGGCCGCGGACGGCAGCGCGCCCGGCTCGCCGGCTCACCTCGCCTTCGCCGCCGGGGCGCACTTCTGCCTCGGCGCGCCGCTGGCCCGGCTGGAGGCGACGATCGCCCTGCAGGCCTTCGCCCGGCGGGTGGCCGGCCCCCAGCTGACCGAGTCGGCACCTCGGTACAAGCCGAACTTCAACCTGCGCGGCCCGGCCTCACTGCCGCTCAGGTTCGCCGCGCTCCGGCCTGCCGAGCCAGCCCTGGTGGCCGGTCGGTAGGCGGCAGTATCGGCTTGCAGCTGGGCTCTGCTCGTGCCTTAGCCGTGAACGGGCACCAGGGATGCCTGCTGATGCTCGGCTGGGCTCGGAATCCGGTGCCGTCGCCGTGGTTACCGCGAGGCCCCATTGGGGTGTCGGCAAGGACTTATCTGGCTGCCGTCGAGGCAGCATCAGCCGCTCAGTCAAGGCCAGCCGGCGATGGTCAAATCCGGCCGGGAGACTTGCCCCGCATACCCCCGCGAACTGGCCGGATTCAGGCCCCGCTAGAGCCCGCCGACGGCCAGTCTTTGCGCCCAAAGTGTTATCTCAGCGCCCCCCGCGGACAAGCGTTTGCCCGGTATAACTGCCGTTAAGGAGGCTCAGATGACACCGAACCCGGCTAAGGCAGCGCGCTCTCTGCTGCCCGCGAGACGCCACCCCTTCAGACTGGCAGGCACGGCGGCGCTCGCCGCGGTCGCGCTTGTCATCGCTGGCTGCGGCGGCAGTTCTAGCAACTCAGGCACCAGCAACAACACCCCGACATCCAGCAGCCACAAGGGTGGCACCTTCACCATCCTGGCGCACTCGAATTTCGGCACCGCCGACCCCGCGCAGAACTACACACTGCAGGAGTGGCAGCTGCTGATCGACACGCACGACGGCCTGGTTACCTTCCAGAAGGTCGGCGGCGTGGCGGGCACGAAGATCGTGCCTGACCTGGCGACCAGCATTCCCGCCCCGACCAACGGCGGCAAGACCTATACCTTCAACATCCGCCGCGGGATCAAGTTCTCCAACGGCCAGGTCATGAAGCCCAGTGACTTCGTCACCACCTTCGAGCGCCAGTTCACCGTGCCCGGCCCGACGAGTTTCTACAGCCAGATCGTCGGCGCGAGCAAGTGCAGCACCAAGGGCTGCAACCTGAGCAAGGGCGTCGTCGCGAACGACAGCGCCTACACGCTGACGATCAACCTCACCTCGCCTGACCCTGAGCTGATGGACCAGCTTTCGCTGCCGTTCGCCATGGTCGTGCCGTCGAACACGTCACTGAAGCTGACGGGCAACAAGGTGCCGCCAGGCACTGGCCCGTACATGTGGAAGTCGTACAACCCGAACACCGAGCTGGTGCTCGTCCGCAACCCGTTCTTCAAGATGTGGGACGCGAAGGCGCAGCCGGAGGGCAACCCGAACGAGATCGTCGAGAAGTTCGGCGCGTCAGTCGCCGACGAAGTGACCGCGGTAGAGAACGGCCAGGCGAACGAGGTGTTCGACGGCGACACGCCGCCGGCTGACCAGCTCGCGCAGCTCAACAGCGCGCAGTTCGCGAAGCAGGTGCACGTCAACGCCCTGACCGCCGACTACTACTTCGCGCTGAACACCAAGCAGCCTCCGTTCAACAACCTGCAGGCGCGGCAGGCGATCAACTTCGCGGCCAACCGCAGTGCGGACGTCAAGATCGCCGGCGGCAGCTCCCTCGCGGTGCCGACCTGCCAGGTCCTGCCGCCGAACTTCCCGTCCTACGTGGCCGACTGCCCGTACACCGCTGGCTCGAACCACACCAAGTGGACCGGACCTGACCTGGCCAAGGCCAAGCAGCTGGTGGCGGCGTCCGGCACCAAGGGCGACAAGGTCGTCGTTAACAGCACCACCGACGAGGTCGGCAAGGCGCTGGCCGAGCAGATGGTCTCTGACCTGAACTCGATCGGCTACAAGGCCAGCACGCAGCTGCTGTCCGCCGGCATCCAGTACGCCTTCATCCAGAACTCCAACAACTCCAAGAAGTGGAGCGTCGGCTACTCGGCCTGGTTCCAGGACTACCCGGCACCGTCGGACTTCCTGAACGTTCTGCTCGGCTGTGGCACCATCCACCCTGGTAGCGACGCAAGTCCCAACATCGCGGCGTTCTGCGACAAGTCCATCAACAGCAAGATCGTCAAGGCCGAGACCGAGGAAGCGACCAACCCGTCCGGGGCGGCCAGCCTCTGGACCCAGGTCGACCACGGGCTCACTGCCCAGGCTCCGTGGGTGGACATGTACAACCCGAAGCAGATCGACATCCTGTCCTCGAACGTTCAGGGCTACCAGTGGAACCCGCAGTGGTACATCCTGATCGACCAGCTGTGGCTGAAGTAGGCTTCCGCCCCCAAGCGGAGAGCTAACTGATGACAGCTCTTATCGAGCAGCCGCAGGCGCCCGCGGAGGCCCGGCCGGCAATCGCCGGCCGCAGTCCGTGGGCGCTTGCGGTGCGCCGCCTGCGGCGCAACCGCATCGCGATGGCAGCCCTGATCCTCTTCCTGCTCATCGTGCTGGCCTGCCTGCTGGCGCCGCTGTACTCAAATTACGTCGTGCACGTGAAGAGCCCGTTCGCGCCGAACCTCAACGGCACGACGATCGTGCACGGCAAGCGCGTCCCGGTCATTCAGCAGGGCGGCGGCCTCCTGCACCTGGGCGAGTCGCCGATCGGCCCGACGCTCAATGTGCACCACTATTTCCTCGGAGCCGACAACCTGGGACGTGACGTGGCCGCGCTGCTGCTGTACGGCGGCCGGGCGTCACTGCAGATCGGGATCGTCTCAGCGGTACTGTGCTGCTTCGGGGCGACGGTCATCGCCCTGATCGCCGGCTTCTTCGGCGGCGTGACGGACGCGGTCATCTCCCGGATCATGGACATCATCTGGGCGTTCCCCGTCTACCTGCTCGCGATCACGCTCTCGACCGAGCTGCTCACCCACTCCAGCGGCGTCAGCATCGGCCCGCTGCGATTGTCGGCGGGCAGCCTCTGGATCCCGACCCTGATCATCGCGTTCGTCTACCTGCCGTATGTGTACCGGCCCATCCGCGGCCAGGTGCTATCGGTGGTGAACAAGGAATTCGTCGAGGCATCGATCGCGCAGGGCGCCTCCAACATGCGGCTGATCTTCTCCGAGATCCTGCCCAACGTGGTCTCGACCGTGATCGTGCTTCTGCCGCTCATCATCGCGACCACGATCCTGACCGAGGCGGCGCTGTCGTTCCTGTCCATCGGCGTGCAGCCGCCGAACGCGAGCTGGGGCACGATCATCAGCGACGGCCAGGACCTGCTGTATACCCGGCCGTGGGTATCGCTGGCGCCTGGCATCATGATCGTGCTCACCGTGCTGGCGCTCAACGTGCTGGGCGACGGCGTGCGGGACGCGCTCGACCCGCGGGCCAAGCTGCGGGTGGGAGAAGAATGATGACCCTGCGAGACTCCGGGCGGCGCTCGTGCTGACCTTTATCCTGCGCCGGGCGATGTGGACCGTGCTGGTGCTCTTTGTCATCACCGTCGTGGTCTTCTTCATCTTCTTCAAAACCCCGGGCGTGGATCCGGCCCGCGCCATTGCCGGCCACAACCCGAGCCCGCAGGTCCTGCAGGAGATCCGGGTGCAGTTCGGGCTCAACCGCTCGCTGCCCATCCAGTACCTGCTGATGATGAAGCACTTGTTCATCTCCAGGAACCTGGTCTCCTACACCAACCAGGGCCAACTGGTGGTCCCGGAGATCTTCGCAGCGGCTCCGGCCACGCTGTCGCTGGTGTTCGGGGCTGCGGTGATCTGGATCGTGTTCTCGATCGGCATGGGCGTGGCCGCCGCGGTGCTCCGCGGCACTTTGCTCGACCCGCTGCTGATGGTGCTCGCGCTGATCGGCATCTCCGCGCCGGTGTTCTGGCTTGGCCAGGTGGCCAACCTGATAACGCAGAGCAAGCTGCATACATCGTTCCTGTTCAGCTGGCTCCCGCCGCTCGGCTACAACCCGCTGACCCAGAATCCGCTGCTCTGGTTTGAAGGCCTGCTGATCCCCTGGATAACGCTGTCCATCTTGTATATCGGGCTATACGCCCGGGTGCTGCGAGCCAACCTGCTGGAGATCCAGAGCGAGGACTACATTCGCACCGCGCGTGCGAAGGGGATCACCGAGCAGCGGGTACTGTTCCGGCATACGCTGCGCACGTCCATGATCACGTTCGTTAGCCTGTTCGGGCTCGATTTTGGTGCCCTGGTCGGCGGCGGCGCGCTCCTGACCGAGGTGGTGTTCAACATTCACGGGGTGGGCTACCTGACCTACCAGGCGCTGACGAACCTCGACCTGCCGACGATCATGGCGACGGTCGTGTACGGGGCGTTCTTCATCGTCCTGGCCAACGCCGTCGTCGACGTGGCCTACGCCTGGCTCGACCCGAGAGTGCGGCCCACCTGATGACCGGCGAACCGCTGCTCGAGGTGCGCAACCTCGGGGTGTCCTTCCGCACCGAGGACGGGGTGGTCCGCGCCGTCAACGACGTCTCGCTCTCGCTGTCCGAAGGCGAGACGCTCGGCATCGTCGGCGAGTCAGGCTCGGGCAAGAGCGTCACGATGATGACCGTTATGCGCCTGATCAACGACCCGAACGCGCGGTTCCAGGGCGAGGTCATCTACAAGGGCCGCGACCTGATGAAGCTCGGCCAGGACCAGATCAGGGCCATCCGCGGCGGCGGCATCGGCATGATCTTCCAGGACCCGATGACCTCACTGAACCCGGTCTACAAGGTCGGCTGGCAGATCGCCGAGCAGATCCAGGCGCACGACCGGGTCAGCAAGCAGGCCGCCAGGGCGCGGGCTATCGACCTGCTCAAGGCCGTCGGCATCCCGCACGCCAGCGAGCGCGTGGACGCTTTCCCGCATGAGTTCTCCGGCGGCATGCGGCAGCGCGTCATGATCGCGATGGCACTGTCCTGCAATCCAGACGTGCTGATCGCGGACGAGCCCACCACGGCGCTCGACGTGACGATTCAGGCGCAGATCCTCAACCTGATCAGGAAGCTCAAGGAGGACTACGGCACGGCGGTCGTGCTGATCACGCACGACATGGGCGTGGTCGCCGAGATGGCCGACCGGATCGCGGTGATGTACGCGGGCCGGATCGTGGAGCAGGGCACCCAGCGCGAGCTGTTCTACGACCCGCAGCACCCTTACACCTGGGGGCTGCTCGGCTCCATCGCCCGGCTTGACCGGCCGCGGCCGGCCCGGCTGTCGGTCATCCCCGGCCTGCCGCCGTCGCTGCTCAGCCTGCCTGAGGGCTGCGCGTTTGGGGCCCGCTGCGCGCATCGGTTCGACCGGTGCGCTGAGCAACCGCCGCTGCAGGACAAGCGGGGCGACGGCCACCTGGATGCCTGCTTCCTCGAGCTGGATCAGAAGAAGGAACTGCGCGAGCGCACCATCCACCCCGAACTCGTCGAGGAGGCGACATGACCGAGGCGAACGGGGACGGCCAGGTCCCGCAGCGCGACGACAGCACCCTGCTGCGGGCCGAGCACATCAAGAAGTACTTCCCGATCAGGAAGGGGATCGTGCTGCAGCGCGAAGTCGCGCGCGTGCACGCGGTCGACGACGTCAGCCTTGAGCTGCGTAAGGGCGAGACACTAGGCCTGGTCGGCGAGTCGGGCTGCGGCAAGTCGACGCTGGCCCGCTGCATCGCCCGGCTGTACGAGCTCACGGCCGGCTCGCTGGTCTTCGAGGGCAAGGACATTTCCCGGGCAAAGCGGCGTGACCTGCGCGGCACCCGCCGTGAGCTGCAGATGATCTTCCAGGACCCGTACGCGTCGCTGAACCCGCGCAAGCGAGTCGGCGCGATCATCTCCGACCCGCTCCGGATCCACAAGATGGGCAACCGGGACGAGATCAAGAAGCAGGTGCAGGATCTGCTGAAGCTGGTGGGCCTCTCCCCCGAGCACGTCAACCGCTATCCGCACGAGTTCTCCGGCGGTCAGCGACAGCGGATCGGGGTAGCCAGGGCGCTGGCGCTGCACCCGAAGCTGGTCATCGCCGACGAGCCGGTCTCCGCGCTGGACGTGTCGATCCGGGCGCAGGTCATCAACCTGCTCGACGACCTGCAGGAAACACTGGACCTGACCTACATCTTCATCGCGCACGACCTGGGCATGGTGCGGCACGTCTCCGACCGGATCGCGGTGATGTATCTCGGCAAGATCGTCGAGGTCTCCCCGGCCGAGGAGCTGTACCAGCGACCGGTGCACCCCTACACCGAGGCGCTGCTGTCGGCGGTGCCGATCCCGGATCCGGATCTATCAGCCGCGCGCCGGCAGATCGTGCTCGAGGGCGACGTGCCGAGCCCGATCGCGCCGCCGTCCGGCTGCCGGTTCCACCCGCGCTGCCGGTACGCGACGGAGATCTGCAAGACGCAGGAGCCCGAGCTGGTCGCCCACGGCAGCGCCGGGCACATGGCCGCCTGCCATCACCCGCTGAGCGCGAGCCACGACGCCGCCAGCAGCAAGCCAGCCGTCATCCGCCCCGCCAGCCAAGCCAGCTAGCCGAGGAAGCCGCGTAGCAGCGCGCCTGTTCCTTCCAGGTGCTCGGCGACCATCTTGCGGGCAAGCTCGGCGTCGCCAGCCAGGATCGCGGCCACGATCTCGATGTGCTGGCCGGCCGCGTGGCTGATATTGGCCGACAGCAGCGGGATGGAGTTGAGCAGGTCGTTCAGCCGCATCCGGGCCTCGGTGCAGGCCGCTGACAGCAGGCTGGAGCCGGTCAGCTCGGCGATGCCCAGGTGGAACATGGTGTCCAGCCGGCGGTAGTCCTGCTGGCTGGCGCTGTTCACCTCGACCAGCCGGGTGTGCAGCAGCTCGCGCGAGCGCTCCGCCAGCGGCCCGCCAGCCGGCTCCTGGCCGATCAGCTGGGCCAGCTTCTCCGCCGCGCCAGTCTCCACGGCGTGCCGGAAGGTGAGGGCGTCAGCGAGCTTGTCACCGTGCTCACGGGCCAGCCGGCGCAATTCGCCCCGGCGCGGCTCGGGCCGGGTGTAGGTGATGAAGGTGCCGCCGGTGCGGCCGCGCCGTGACTCGACAAATCCGGCCTGCTGCAGCTCGCCGATGGCCTCACGCAAGGTCAGCCGGCTGATGCCCAGCTGGGCGGCGAGCTCGCGCTCCGGTGGCAGCCGTTCCCCCGCCCTGACCACGCCGAGCTTGATAATGGTCAGCAGCCGCTCGACGGTCTCCTCGAATGCGTTGCCGGCCCGTACCGGGCGAAGCAGCCCGGTCAGATCGGTGCCGACACTCACCGTCACCGCCGCCCTCCGCTCAGCTGCGAACTACCGGGGGTGACTCTACGGTGCCGCGGTGCTTTCCGCATCTCCGGGCCGGCCAGCTGATCCTGGCGGCTGGTGCTAGCTAGTAAGCAGCGGTATCGACGGGATGTCCCGAGGGGTGCTGCGGCGCGGCCGTCCCTGGCTCGACCTCACGCCGCAGCGCCCCCGGCACGCGGGTCCCCCCCTCACCCGCGTGCCGGTGCCTGTGGGGCGCTTGTGATGAAACCCGTCCCGGGGGTCTTGAACATTGCCCCGGAGCTGTTCATCATTGGTCTGATATTGAACCATTGAATCGGCCGTCCCGCTAGTCCGTTTCGGCCGGCATTTTGTGGAATTCCTGTCCTATCCGCGCAACCGCGAGCAGCGCCGCTCCGGCCGTTACCGATCCGTACAGCACGACCACACTCCGGGACCCAAGGAGGCCGCCGTGGCGGTCAACGAGCAAGCGGCGCCAGCGCCCATCGAGAGCGACGAGACCACCCTGCACAAGCTGGGCTATGCCCAGGAGCTGCGCAGGCGGATGTCAGGCTTCTCCAACTTCGCGGTGTCGTTCACGATCATCTCGATCCTGTCCGGCTGCCTGACCCTCTACGGGTACGGCATGAACACCGGCGGGCCGGCCGTGATCGTCTGGGGCTGGCCGTTCGTCGGCATCATGACCCTGTTCGTCGGTCTGGCGATGGCCGAGGTCTGCTCCAGCTTCCCGACCGCTGGCGGCCTGTACTACTGGGCCGCCAAACTCGCCCCGCGGCACGGGCCGGCCTGGTCCTGGTTCACCGGCTGGTTCAATTTCCTCGGCCAGGTGGCTGTTACGGCCGGGATCGACTTCGGCGCCGCGTTCTTCATCAACGCCTTCCTCGACCTGCAGTGGGGCTTCAGCACGAGCGCGCACTGGCATACCATCCTCATCTTCGCCGGGGTGCTGCTGCTGCACGGCCTGCTCAACCAGTTCGGCATCAAGCTCGTGTCGCTGCTGAACGACATCAGCGTGTGGTGGCACATTCTTGGCGTGCTGATCATCGTTGGCGTGCTGACCATCAAGCCCGCCCATCACCAGCCGGCCGGCACGGTTTTCGGCCATATCGTGAACAACACTGGCTGGCACAGCACCGTTTACGTCGTGCTCATCGGCCTGCTGCTGGCGCAGTACACCTTCACCGGCTACGACGCGTCCGCGCACATGACCGAGGAGACGCACACCGCCGCGCGCAGCGGCCCCCGCGGCATCGTGATGTCGATCGTGGTCTCGCTGTTCGCCGGCTGGATCCTGCTCATCGGGCTGACCTTCGCGATCCAGAACTACACAGCGGAGGTCGGGGCCACCGTGCCGCCAGCCCAGATCTTCATCGACGCGGCCGGTTCGGCGGCCGGGAAACTGCTGCTGCTGATCGTCATCGGAGCACAGCTGTTCTGCGGGATGTCGTCAGTCACCGCCAACTCGCGGATGATCTACGCGTTCTCCAGGGACCGCGCGCTGCCCGGCTCCCGCATCTGGCATGAGGTCAACAAGCGCACAAGGACGCCGACCAACGCGATCTGGCTGGCCGCAGCCGGCGCCCTGATCCTCGGCCTGCCTTACCTGTGGAACAACGCCGCGTACGCTGCCGTGACCTCCGTCGCTGTCATCGGCCTGTACATCGCCTACGTGCTGCCGACCTTCCTGCGGCTGCGGCAGGGCGCGAGCTTCGTCCGCGGTCCCTGGCACCTGGGCCGGTGGAGCACCGTGGTAGGCGTCATCGCGGTGACCTGGGTGGTGATCATCACGATCCTGTTCATCCTGCCGACGGCGAGCCCGATCACGGTGAAGAACTTCAACTACACGATTGTGGCGGTGGCCGTGGTGCTCGGCTTCGCTGGCATCTACTGGCTGGTCTCGGCGCGGCACTGGTTCACCGGGCCGAGGGTGCAGGGCACGACCGAGGAGCTGGCGGAGATCGAGCGCGAGCTGGCGACCTGACCGCGCGGCAGCGGGGCCCCGGCTGACCCCGGGGCCCCGGGGATGGGACGGGCGATGACCGATCAGAACGGCAGCAGCGCTGGCGGACGCCGGCCGGGCATGCTGAGCATGGGCCAGCTGCGAGCGGCGGCGGCCACTGGCGAGATCGATACCATCGTGCTTGCGTTCACCGATATGCAGGGACGGCTGCAGGGCAAGCGGCTGTCGGCGGAGTTCTTCCTCGACGAGGTGGCCGAGCACTTCTCCGAGGGCTGCAACTACCTGCTGGCGGTCGACGTCGACATGAACACCGTGGACGGCTACGCCATGTCCTCCTGGTCGACCGGGTACGGGGACCTCGTGCTGCGGCCTGACCTGGCCACCCTGCGGCAGCTGCCGTGGCACGAGGCGACCGCGCTGGTGCTGGCCGACCTGACCTGGCTGGACGGCAGCCCGGTCGCCGCCTCGCCCCGGCAGATCCTCCAGGGCCAGACCCGGCGGCTGGCTGAGCGCGGCTGGACCGCGATGGCGGGCACCGAGCTGGAATTCATCGTTTACGCCGACACCTACGAGCAAGCTTCCGCCAAGCAGTACCGCGACCTGGTGCCCGCCAACGCGTACAACGTGGATTACTCGATCCTCGGCACTTCCAGGATCGAGCCGCTGCTGCGCCGGATCCGAACCGGCATGACCGGGGCCGGCCTGTACGTGGAGTCGGTCAAGGGCGAATGCAACCTCGGTCAGCACGAGATCGCGTTCCGCTACGCCAACGCGCTCAGCACCTGCGACAATCACTCGATCTACAAGACCGGCGCCAAGGAGATCGCCGCGCAGGACGGCGCCAGCATCACCTTCATGGCCAAGCCCAACCAGCGTGAGGGCAACTCCTGTCACGTGCACCTGTCGCTGCGCGATGCCGCGGGATCTCCCATGCTGGCCGGGCCTGGGCCGCACGGGCTGTCCAGGCTCGGCGAGCACTTCCTGGCCGGCCAGCTCGCCGCGATGCGCGAGCTGACCCTCTGCTACGCGCCGAACATCAACTCCTACAAGCGGTACGTGGCCGGCAGCTTCGCGCCGACCTCCGTGCGCTGGGGCGTCGACAACAGGACCTGCGCGATGCGGCTGGTCGGGCACGACGCGTCGCTGCGGGTGGAGAACCGGACGCCAGGCGGTGATGTCAACCCGTACCTGGCCATCGCCGCGATGATCGCGGCCGGCCTGCACGGCATCGACAACGAGCTGCCGCTGGAGGCTGCGTTCGAGGGGAACGCCTACGCGGACACCAGCCTGCGGGTGCCCGAGACAATGCGCGAGGCTCTCGAGCTGTGGGGCAAGAGCGAGCTGGCGGCACAGGCCTTTGGTGAGGAGGTGAAGGAACACTACGCGAACTACGCCAGGGTGGAGCTGGCCGCGTTCGACCGCGCAGTGACCGACTGGGAGCTGCAGCGCTGCTTCGAGCGCTTGTAGCCGGGCATCGCCTGGCCGTTGCCAGCCGTGACAGGAGGAGAACGGCGGCCGGCCCGGTGTTCCTGGCAGGAACGGAAGAAAGTCAGCCGGGGGCAGGAGACGGCAGGGAGAGCCACCGCATGACGCAGTTCACCGTGGTCAATCCGGCGACCGAGCAGGCCGTGCGCGAGGTCACGCTCACCTCGGCTGGACAGGCCGACGCTGCCATCGAGCGCGCGGCGGCGGCCCAGGAGCGCTGGCGCGGCGTCGCGCCCGGCGACCGGGCGCGGCTGCTGCGCGCATTCGCCGATCAGGTGGATGCGCACGGCGAGGAGCTGGCCCAGCTGGAGGTGGCCGGATCAGGACACCCGGTCGGCCAGGCCCGCTGGGAGGCCGGGCACGTGCGTGACGTGCTTGAGTACTACGCGGCCGCGCCTGAGCGGCTGACCGGCAAGCAGATCCCGGTGCCCGGCGGGCTCAACGTCACCTTCGCCGAGCCGCTCGGCGTGGTCGGGCTCATCGTGCCATGGAACTTCCCGATGCCGATCCTTGCCTGGGGCATGGCCCCGGCGCTGGCCGCCGGCAACGCTGTGGTCGCCAAGCCGGCCGAGCTGACCCCGCTGACCGCGATGCGGATCGCGGAGCTCGCCCTGGCGGCCGGGCTGCCGGACGGCGTCTTCCAGGTGCTGCCAGGCAAGGGCACCGTCGTCGGCCAGCGCCTGGTGGAGCACCCGGCGGTGCGGAAGATCACCTTCACCGGGTCCACCGAGGTCGGCCGCGAGATCATGGCCGGCTGCGCCAGGCAGGTCAAGCGGGTGACGCTCGAGCTGGGCGGCAAGAGCGCCAATATCGTCTTCGCCGACGCTGACCTGAAGCGGGCCGCCGCCACGGCGCCGTATGCGGTCTTCGACAACGCCGGGCAGGACTGCTGCGCCCGGTCACGGATCCTGGTGCAGCGATCGGTGCTCGACAGCTTCCTCGAGCTGCTTGAGCCAGCCGTGCACGGGGTGCGGGTCGGCGACCCGGCGGCACCGGAAACGGAGATGGGACCCCTGATCTCTGCCGCGCACCGGGACCGGGTGGCCAGCTATGTTCCAGCCGACGCCCCGGTAGCGTTCCGCGGGCACGCACCGGACGGTGCCGGATTCTGGTACCCGCCGACCGTGCTCGCGCCGGTGGCGCCGGACTATCCCGCCTATACCGACGAGGTATTCGGGCCGGTGGTGACCGTCACCCCGTTCGAGGACGAGGCCGAGGGGGTGGCGATCGCCAATGCCACCCCGTACGGCCTGTCCGGGTCGATCTGGACCGAGAACGTCGGCCGGGCTATCCGGGTGGCGAGGGCCGTCGAGAGCGGCAACCTGTCGGTCAACTCGCACGCTTCTGTCCGCTACTGGACTCCGTTCGGCGGGTTCAAGCAGTCAGGCCTGGGCCGCGAGCTGGGCCCTGACGCGCTGGACTCGTTCACCGAAATCAAGAACGTCTTCATCGCCACGGATGGCTAGCGGCAGCGCGGCCGCGGCTGACCGGACAATTCTGGTGTGTGAGTGAGTCAGGACCTGTTATGAGACACATGAGCCGATAATTGCCACAGAGTCGACAAGGGGCCACCTTGCCGTCGGCACTGGCATAGCCCGGTCTCGCCCCGCGAGCCGGCCGTCACACACTGAGACGTGCATGCCACGCTCAGTTGACCGGACGGACGTCACGGGCATGGCAGGGCTGAGGTCAGCGGCAGATGGCGACTGAGTGAGGGAGTGAGCAGCGTCATGCAGCGCTTGCAGGATCGAGTCTGCGTCATCACCGGGGCGGGCAGCGGCATCGGCCTGGCGAGCGCGCGCCGCCTGGCCGACGAGGGCGGGCTGATCGTGTCCGTGGACATCGACGAGGAAGCTGGCAAGGCGGCCGCGGAGCAGACCGGGGGTGAGTTCATCGCCGCCGACGTGGCCTGCGAAGACGACGTTCAGCGGATGTACCAGCAGGTCGTGACCAAGCACGGGCGCATCGACGTCGCCTTCAACAACGCAGGCATCTCCCCGCCCGAGGACGACTCGATCCTGTCCACCGGCCTTGACGCCTGGCGGCGAGTCCAGGAAGTGAACCTGACCTCCGTGTTCCTGTGCTGCAAGCATGTGATCCCGCACATGCAGCGGCAGGGCAAGGGCTCGATCATCAACACCGCCTCGTTCGTCGCCGTGCTCGGCTCGGCCACATCGCAGGTCTCCTACACCGCTTCCAAGGGCGGCGTGCTTGCGATGAGCCGGGAGCTAGGCGTGCAGTTCGCCCGCGAGGGGATCAGGGTCAACGCGCTGTGCCCAGGGCCGGTCAACACCCCGCTGCTGCGCGAGCTGTTCGCCAAGGACCCCGAGCGGGCGGCGCGCCGGCTGGTGCACGTGCCGGCCGGCCGGTTCGCCGAGCCGGAGGAGATCGCTGCCTCGGTGGCGTTCCTGGCCAGTGACGACGCCTCGTTCATCACCGCCTCCTCGTTCCTGGTCGATGGCGGGATCGCTGGTGCCTATGTGACACCCTTGTGAGCGGAGCGGCCGGCGAACGGAGGTTCAGGTGACGGTTTCCGCGACTGCGGGCGGCGACCTGCGGAGCTACCGCGGCGAGCGCCGCCCGGTGATCGGCATCAGCGCGTCGTTCCAGCAGGCGCGCTGGGGGAACTGGGACGCGCAGGCGACGCTGCTGCCCAGGCGGTACGCCGACCGGGTCAGCGAGGCAGGCGGCATACCGGTGCTGCTGCCGCCCGTGACCGGCATCACCCAGGTGCTGCAGCGGCTCGACGGCCTGGTGCTGTCCGGTGGCGGCGACATCGACCCGGTCCGCTACGGCGCGGTCGCCGGCTCCGAGACCGGTCAGCCGGTGGCCGAGCGCGACGCCGCCGAGCTCGCGCTGTACCACCAGGCACGCGCCGTCGGCCTGCCGGTACTCGGCATCTGCCGCGGCCTGCAGGTGATCAATGTCGCCGCCGGCGGGACGCTGCACCAGCACCTGCCGGACGTCGTCGGGCACGACGGCCACTCCCCCGCGGAAGGCTCCTACGGTACGCACGAGGTCCGGGTCGCACCGGCTAGCCGCCTTGCCGCGGTACTCGGCCCGCGGTCCCGCGACGGCGTCGCGGTGCCCACGCACCATCACCAGGCGATCGACCGGCTCGGCGGCGGGCTGACCGCGACCGCGTGGGCAGCCGACGGCATCGTCGAGGCGGTCGAGCCTGAGCCCGGTGACGGCGCGTTCCTGCTGGCGGTGCAGTGGCACCCAGAAGCCGGCCAGGACCTCAGCCTGTTCCGCGCGCTCACCGCGGCGGCGGCCATCGCGATGGCGGGAGCCTGACCGGGGACGGCATGGCCGACGAGACTAGCGCGAGGCCCGGCCAGGCCCCGCAGCCTGGCCAGCCACGGGCGCCAGCCCAGCCGCCCGGCAGCCAGGCCGGGCGGGCCAACCCGGCATCCGCGGGCGGGAAGGCTAGCTGGGCCAGGTCTCCGGCCAGGCGGCGAGCGGTCGGCGTGTACGGCACGATCGTGACCGCGGCCATCCTGGCCGCGGCCGGCGATGAGCTACACGTGCCTGAGCTGGCGATCTCCGTGCTCGTCACGCTCGTGGTGTACTGGGTCGCCGAGGAGTACGCAGAGATCGTCGGCGAGACCATAACCGGCAGTCGGCTGCCGACTTGGCGTTACGCGCTCGGCACGCTGGCGGCTACCTGGCCGATGGTCAGCGCCTCGGCGATACCGCTGCTGCTCCTGCTGCTGTCCTGGCTGTTCGGCGCGTCCGGATACGCCGCATCGAACGTTGCGCTGGTAGCAGCCCTGGCCGAGCTGATGTTCTACGCCTTTCGGGCCGGCCGGGGCGCGCGGCTGCCAGGCCGTCAGCAGGCCGGCCTCACCATCGCGGCGGCAGTGCTCGGCCTGGCCATGATCCTGCTCAAGGACGTCGTCCTCATCCAGCTGCACTGACCGACACCCAGCCATTCGCGCTGCTGCCCGCCCGCGACCGCACTGCCAACCCGGCCGATGCGGGTCTGGCCGGGTTGCTAACCCGGGCGGGCAGCCGAGTACGGGAAGGGCCGATGGCTGAGCGAATCATCACGCCGCAGGGGCGCGGTTTCCTGCTGTTCGACGCGCACCCGGCTGGCTGCGCGCGAACCATCGCTGACATGCAGGACCAGGTCCAGCCGGCGCCGCGCCCTGACGGGACCGGGCCACGGCCGGTCGCGCTGGTGGTCGGGTGCAGCGCCGGCTACGGCATGGCGATGACGGTCGCGGGGATCGCCAGGCACGGCATCAGCGGGGTGGGCGTCTGCCTGGAGCGGCAGCCGACGCACCGGCGCACGGCTACGGCCGGCTGGTACCGGGTCGGCGCCGCCGCGAAGCTGGCCGCGCAGGCCGGCTCTGACTTCAGCTTCATCAACGCCGATGCATTCGCGGACGCGACCAAGGACCAGGCGCTTGGCCTGATCGCTGACCGGTTCGGCCGCCTCGACTACCTGATCTACAGCGTGGCTGCGCCGCGGCGGGCCGACGCCGCGACCGGCGCTACCTACCAGTCGGTGATCCAGCCGCTCGGCAGCGCGTGCCGCACCAGGACCCTCAGCTTCGACGGCGGCTCGCCGCGGCTGCGTGACGTCACGGTCGAGCCGGCCAGCGCGCAGCAGGCGGCGGACACCATCAAGGTAATGGGCGGCGAAGACTGGGCGCTGTGGGTCCGTGCCGCCCGCGCCAGCGGCCTGACCGGTCCGGGCTTCGCCACCGCGGCGCTCAGCTACATCGGGTCAGAGCTGACGTCGGCGATCTACCGCGACGGCACCATCGGCGCGGCCAAGGAGCACCTGGAGGGCACCGCCGTCGAGCTCGACTCCTGGCTGCGGGAGCAGGGCGGCCGCGCGGTGACGTCGGTCAACGGCGCGGCGGTGACGCAGTCCTCCACTGCCATTCCCGGCATTGCGCTTTACCTCAGCCTGCTGCGCGAGGTGCTCGACGGGCGGATGGTCGCGCCGGCGGCGCAGGCGGCCAGCCTGTGGGATCAGCTGACCGGCCTGGTCCCGGCAGACGTCGACGAGCATGGCCGGATCAGGCTCGACCGCTGGGAGCTGGACCCGGCAGTACAGCAGGAGGTGGCCAGCCGATGGGCCGCGTGCGACGCAGGCTCGCTGGCCGACCTGGCCGACGCCGGGTGGTTCCGCGCCGAGGTGATGCGGCTCTACGGGTTCGAGGTGGCTGGCGTGGACTACGGCCTGCCCTGCGAGCCCGACCTGCCCTGGCCAGGCGGGCCAGCCGTCGCCGGGCCGGGCTGACCCGCGGCGGTCCTGCTGGCCGGTAAGCATGGCTGGCGAGCGCAGGAAACCGCGGGCAGTGCATCAGCCGCCCGGCCCGGCCGGGCCGGATGTGCTGGCCGGCCGTCGGCCGCTAGGCTCCGGGCATGGCGGACAAAGGTAATGAGCAGGGGCACGGTGCCCAGCCGGAGGCCAAGGACGCGGCGGTCAAGGCCGAGGAGCCCAAGGACGACTTCGTCAGCACGCCTCACGCGATCACGGTGGGCGGCCGGGAACTGCCCTACACAGCGACCGCGGGCCGGGTGGTGCTGCGCAAGGAGATCCTGACCGACGACAAGTTCGATGGCGCGCAGGCCACCGCCGAGGTGTTCATGGTCGCGTACACGCTCGACGGGGCCGATCCGGCCACCCGCCCGGTGACGTTCGCCTTCAACGGCGGGCCCGGCTCCTCCAGCGTCTGGCTGCACCTGGGCGTCCTTGGCCCGCGGCGGGTGGTCTCGGGTGACGTCGGCGACCTCAAGCCCCCGCCGTACGCCATCACCGACAACAACGAGACCCTGCTGCGGCACTCCGACCTGGTCTTCATCGACCCGGTGTCAACCGGCTACTCGCGCGCGGCGAAGGGCGAGAAGCCGAGGGACTTCCATGGCTTCGGCGGTGACATCGAGTCGGTAGGCGAGGTGATCAGGCTCTGGACCAGCCGCAACTCACGGTGGATGTCGCCGAAGTACCTGTGCGGCGAGTCGTACGGAACGGTCAGGGCGGCGGGCCTTGCCCGGCACCTGCAGGGCCGCTACGGGATGTACCTGAACGGCATCGCGCTGATCTCGTCGGTCATCGACTTCGGCCCGCATGAATTCGTGCCAGGCAACGACGCGCCGTACGTGATGTTCCTGCCGACTTACACGGCCATCGCTCACTACCACGGCAAGCTCGGCGACCGGCCGCTGCGCGAGGTGCTGGACGAGGCGGAAGATTTCGCCTCGCGCGACTATCCGTGGGCGCTGGCCCGCGGCGCCCGGCTGACGCCGCAGGAGAGGTCAGCCGCGGTCGACCGGATCGCCGGCCTGACCGGCTTGTCGCCCGACTACGTGGACCGGGTCAACCTGCGGCCGGAGCACATCAGGTTCCTCACCGAGCTGCTGCGCGACCAGCGCCGCACCGTCGGCCGCATCGACGGCCGGTTTACCGGCTGGGACACCGACTACGGGCGCGAGCAGTGGAGCAGCGACCCGTCGATCAACGCGATCACCGGCCCGTACACCGCCGCGCTCAACCACTACGTCCGAGAGGAACTCGGCTACTCAAGCGACCTGCCGTACGAGATTCTCACCAGCAGGGTCAGGCCGTGGTCGTACAAGGAGTTCGAGAACCAGTACGTGCACGTGCATGACCAGCTCGCCGAGGCGATGCGGGTCAACCCGCACATGCGGGTGCACGTGGCCTGCGGTTACTACGACGCCGCGACGCCGTACTTCGCCGCCGAGCACTCGTTCGCCCAGCTGGCGATTCCCGAGGAGCTGATCGCCAACATCGAGTTCTCCTATCACGAGGCCGGCCACATGATGTACCTGCACGAGCCAAGCCGCCTGGCGCAGTCCGCGCAGCTCGCGGCCTTCGTCGGCGCGGGTGACGTGAGCCCGGCGGCCGGCCAGGGCAGCGGCGGTTGAGCGCCGGGACCGGGTGACGGCGGAGTGGCAGCGGCAAGGAGCAGCATGAGCCTGTTTGACCTATCCGGCAAGACCGCAGTGGTCACCGGCGGCAGCCGCGGCATCGGCCTGATGATGGCTCGCGGGCTGCTGCAGGCCGGCGCGAAGGTCTACATCAGCTCCCGCAAGGCTGATGCCTGCGCCGAGGCCGTGCAGGAGCTGGCCGGGTTCGGCCCGGTGAGCGCTGTCGCGGCTGACCTGTCGACCGAGCAGGAATGCCTGCGGCTGGCCGCCGAGGTCGGCGACCACGAGCAGGCCGTGCACGTCCTGGTCAACAATGCCGGCGCGACCTGGGGCGCGGACCTGGAAGAGTTTCCGGCTGCCGCGTGGGACAAGGTGCTGAACCTCAACCTGAAGGCACCGTTCTTCCTCAGCCGGGCTTTCCTGCCGCTGCTGGAGGCAGCCGGCACGCCCGACGACCCGGCCCGGATCATCAACGTCGGCAGCATCGACGGTCTGCACGTGCCGTCTCTGCCCACCTACTCCTATTCAGCCAGCAAGGCCGGCCTGCACCACCTGACCAGGGTGCTGGCCAGGGAGCTTGGGCCGCGGCACATCACGGTGAACGCGGTCGCACCGGGGCCGTTCGAGTCCAAGATGATGGCGGCCACGCTGGCCCTGGCCGGCGACGCCATCGCGGCCGCGGCGCCGCTGCGGCGGATCGGCCGGCCCGATGACATGGCGGGCGTCGCCGTCTACCTGTCGTCGCGGGCCGGCGCGTACGTCACCGGCGCGGTCATCCCGGTGGACGGCGGCCTTGGCAGCACCGTCTGAGCGGAAGAATCCGGCGGCCGCCGGGGTTGGCTGGAGCGTGACGGGCGTACCGCTGTCGGTTCTCGACCTCTCCCCGGTGGCCGCTGGCACTACGGCCGGCCAGGCGCTGCAGGGCACCACGCAGCTGGCCAGGCGCGCCGAGGAACTCGGCTACCAGCGATTTTGGGTGGCCGAGCATCACAACATGCCGGCCATCGCCAGCTCGGCGCCGGCCGTGCTGATCGCCCACCTGGCCGCCGCCACCAGCACGATCAGGGTCGGCTCGGGCGGCGTGATGCTGCCCAACCACGCCCCGCTGGTCGTCGCCGAGCAGTTCGGCACCCTCGAGGCGCTGCACCCCGGCCGGATCGACCTCGGCATCGGCCGCGCGCCAGGCACCGACCAGCGCACCGCGCTCGCGCTGCGCCGCACCGTGGAGGGCCTGTCAGCCGAGGCCTTCCCGGCCGAGCTCGGTGACCTGATCGCGCTGTTCACCGGCAACGCCGAGCGGGTGCCGATCATCGCCACGCCCGGCCGCGGCGACATGCCGGCGATCTGGCTGCTCGGCTCCAGCGGCTACAGCGCCCAGCTGGCCGGGCTGCTGGGGCTGCCGTTCTCGTTCGCGCACCACTTCAGCTCCGCCAACACCGAGCCCGCGCTTGAGCTGTACCGGCGCAGCTTCCGGCCGTCCGACGTGCTGCAGCAGCCGCGCGCGATGGTCGCGGTGAGCGTGCTGTGCGCCGACACCGACGAGCGCGCCGAGTGGCTCGCAGGGCCAGCCAGGCTGTCCTGGGTGCAGCTGCGCTCCGGCAGGCCCCAGCCGCTGGCCACGCCGGAGGAAGCGGCCGCCTACCCGTACACGCCGCTGGACCGCCAGCTGGCTGCCGAGCGGTTCGCCGGCCAGGCCATCGGCTCGCCGGACACCGTGCGGCAGGCCCTGGCCGGCTTGCTGGAGCGCACGCAGGCCGACGAGCTGATGCTGACCACGATGGTCTGCGACATCAGCGACCGCATCCGGTCATTTGAGCTGGTCACCGAGAAGGTTGCCGGGGACCTGCCCGCCCCCGTCAGCTGACAGCTGGCTCGGGGTGCGCGAGGACCGAGCGCGCTAGTGCTGCCGGAAACCCACCGCTGTCAGCAGCACGAGCAGCAGGGTCACGACGGCGAATACCCCGTGGATGACGACGACTGTTACCGGGAAGTGCCGCTCCGGCGGGACAGGCCGTTCGGCGACCAGCAACCCTGCTCCCGCCGCCCTTGCCGTCCGGCCGGCGGCGAACGACCGGTAGACGCCGATCCACCGCGCCGCCATGAACAGGCCAGTCAGCGCGACGCCGAGCAGCACGACCGCGGCGACGCGAGCGACCGCGCCGATGTCGGTCACCGCGAAGAGTCCCCAGACCACCAGGCCCCCGACGGCCAGCAGCGCGTGCGTGGAGAGGACCGGGATCGGCAGCCTGGTCGCCGCGGTGCGCTGGAACTCACGGTCGTACTCGATCAGCCAGATCGCGAGCATGAAGAGCCCGCCGGACAGTGTGATGACCCAGGTGATCAGGGCGATGATGGCCATAGCCGGACCTCCGCTCCCAACCGGCCACTTTCCAGCCTGCCGCAATCCATGCAGCCAGCAGCACTACCTCGGGCAAACTCCTGCGGTCGGGGACAGATGTCAGCCGGTCGGCCGCGGCGAGCGCATCGAACTCAGCGATGCTCGAACTTTTGCGCGGGCGCTGTCCAGATCGCGGGATGTGCATCGTCGCGTACATGTAGCGCCTGGCGGACCGCATCGCCCGAGGACGAGCCCTTGACCCGGCACCACGATCTCGGACCGGCGGGCGCGAGCGGCGCGGACGCATGCCTGGCGTAGGGCCGGGCACTCAGAGCTGTCCGTGGCATGAGAAGACTTCGAAGGGAGACTGACCAGATGAGTAACCCGGTCGTGCACTTCGAGATTATCGGACCGCAGCCGGAGCACCTGCGCGGCTATTACGCCCGGCTGTTCGGCTGGCAGTTCGACACCAGCGGCCGAGTAGCCGAGGCTGTCTCTGAGCCCGATAACTACGGGTTCATCGAGCGCATCGCGACGCCGGACGGCGCCGGAATTCCCGGCGGCATCGGCGGCGGACCGGCCTTCTCCGGCCAGGCGATCTTCTACGTGGGCGTCAGCGACGTCGAGGACGCCCTGCAGCGCGCAGAGCAGCTCGGCGGCAGCCGGGTGCTCGGGCCAGTGGCTGCCCCTTCCGGGCTGGTGGTCGGGCAGTTCACCGATCCGCAGGGCAACCGCATCGGTGTCGCCGCGGCGCCGGCCAGCTGATGCGCACCGTGTCAACGAGCCTGTTCATGTCGCTCGACGGCGTGGTCGAGGCCGAAAACGACTGGCAGTTCCCGTACCTGGATGAGGAGACGTTCGCGGCGCTGACCGATGACTGGGAGCGCTCGGACGCCGTACTGCTCGGCCGTCGCTCCTTTGAAGGATTCGATGATGTCCGGCGTAGCTCGCCTGACTCGCCCGTCGTGGGATTCCTCGAAAGCGTCACCCGCTACGTCGTCTCAGGCTCGGATTACCGGCCGGGATGGGCTGGCACAACGGTCCTGACCGGCGATATCCCCGCGCAGGTGCGGCGGCTCAAAGCGCAGGCCGGCGGCAACATTCTCGTCATCGGCAGCCCGACCCTGCTTCGCTCGCTGCTGATCAGTCAGCTGCTCGACACCTTCGCCGTGACCGTGCTCCCGATCCTGGTGGGTGCCGGTCCGCGGCTGATACCCGACGACGCAGGCGACACGGCGATCAGCCGTTTCCCGCTGACCCTGGCCGGGTGTCGGCGACTCGGCAACGGCACGATGCACCTGACCTATCAGAAG
>DASXMR010000132.1:0-28653 GCA_036495525.1 Streptosporangiaceae bacterium
CGGCGAGGTCGTGGGCGGATTCGCCGGCTTCACGGCCACGCTCCTGGTTGTCTTCCGGGTAATACCGGGCGGAATTCGTCGGGTGCCGCTCCTGATCAGCACCGCGAGCTTCGTCCCGCGGCTCGGCTATGCGGTGCCGCCTGGCGAATGGGGAATCCGGGTAGCCCTGATGCTAGGGCCGGACGAGCAGAGCGGGACGCGCCAGAGCACTCCGGTCCTGCCGCTGACCATCACGGCCTGAACCGGCCAGCCGCCTGCCCGGCGGCGCCGGGAGTCGCTGACGAGCCGGGACCGGCCGTCGGCGGCCGCGTTCTGGATGAGGCCGGCAGGTGCGCCTCCACGCACCGTTGGCCGCCGGCCTGGTCCGCTTTGCTGGGATGCTGGGGAGATGACGGTCGCTGCCCGGGTCGAGCACGTCGGAAGCTTGCTGCGCCCGGAATACCTGCTGGACGCTCGCGCCGCCCTGGCGCGCGCGCAGATCAGCCCGGCCCAGTTCAAGGCGGCTGAGGACCGCGCAGTGCGGGAAGCCATCGCGCTGCAGGAGCAAGTGGGCATGCCGGTGGTCAACGACGGCGAGATGCGGCGCGAGTCGTTCCAGGCCGAGCTGACCGCGGCGTGCGACGGCTTCAGCGGGGTCAGCCTCGACGCCTGGCTCTGGGGAGCCTGGCACTCCGACGTCGTGGGCGACGCGAACCTCGAGCGGCCGGCGGACCTGGCGGTGACCGAGCCGCTGCGCAAGCGCCGCAACCTGGCCGCCGAGGAATTCACCTTCCTGCGCGGCTGCACCAGCAGGCAGGCGAAGGTGACGCTGCCGAGCCCGACGCTCTTCGCGAATCTCTGGTCGCCGGAGAAGTCGGCTGGCGCTTACCCCAGCCTGGACGCCTTCATGACCGACGTGGTCCAGGTCATGTGCGACGAGGTCCGCGAGCTGGTGCGGCTCGGGTGCAGCTACATCCAGCTGGACGCGCCGCACTACCCGCTGCTCATCGACCCGGCCTGGCGGGACTTCTACGAGTCCCGCGGCTGGCCGCTGCAGCGCTGGCTCGGCTACGGCATCGAGCTGGACAACGCAGTGATCGACGCCGGGCGGCCGGCCACCTTCGGGTTCCACCTGTGCCGCGGCAACCAGCTCAGCCGCTGGCTGGTGAGCGGCGGGTACGAGCCGATCGCCGGCCCGGTGTTCGGCGGCGTGCACGCTGACCGGCTGCTGCTGGAATACGACGACGAGCGCTCCGGCAGCTTCGACCCGCTGCAGCTGGTGCCCGATGACAAGGCCGTCGTGCTCGGGCTGGTGACGACGAAGACCTCGCAGGTCGAAACGGTCCGGGAGGTTGCCGCCCGCGTCCGGCAGGCCAGTGCTCGCATCGGTGCCGAGCGGCTGGCGATCAGCCCACAGTGCGGCTTCGCCACCTCAGCGGGCGGCAACGCGATCACTCCCCAGGCGCAGCGCGCGAAGCTCGCAGTCCTGGTCGAGGCCGCGCAGGTGCTGGCAGGCAGCTGACAGCCGCCTCGTCGCCGCCGTTCGCGGGGCGCTGCTGCCCTTTGTGTTTCAGCAAAGCGAGCAAGGGCAGCGGAATGCGGTCCGTGAACTACCGGTCACGCGGGAGGGCTGCATGAGCGACGTTCAGACCGGCACCGTCACGACCAAGGTCCCGGCCAGGCTGGACCGGCTGCCATGGTCGAGGTGGCACTGGATGATCGTGATCGGCCTCGGCACGGTGTGGATTCTCGACGGCCTCGAGGTGACGATCGTCGGGAATGTCTCCGGCCAGATGTCCATGCCCGGCAGCGGCATTCACATCACCCAGAGCCAGATAACCGGCTTCGGCGCCGCGGTGTACGTGCTGGGCGCGTGCATCGGCGCGCTGTTCTTCGGCTGGCTCACCGACCGGTTCGGCCGTAAGAAGCTCTTCATGATCACCCTGGGCGTCTATCTTGCGGCCACCGCGCTGACCGCGCTGTCGTTCGCGCCCTGGTGGTTCTTCCTGTTCCGGTTCCTGACCGGCTTCGGCATCGGCGGCGAGTACGCGGCGATCAACTCCGCCATTGATGAGCTGATACCGAGCCGCCACCGCGGCAGGATCGACATCATCATCAACGGCACTTTCTGGGCCGGAGCGGCTGTCGGCGCGGTGCTGACCGTGCCGGTCACCAACTCGCTGCCGGTCGGTGTCGGCTGGCGGCTGTGCTTCGGCGTGGGCGTGGTGCTCGGGCTGGTCATCCTGCTGGTCCGCCGGAACGTACCGGAAAGCCCCCGGTGGATGCTGATCCACGGACACGACCGGGCTGCCGAGCAGCTCGCCGATGACATAGAGAACCGGGTCAGCCGCGAGACGGGCGCCAGCCTGGCCGAGCCAGGGCAGTCCATCACCATCCGCCAGCGCAAGGTCATCGGGTTCGGCACCATCGCCCGCACCATGGTCAGGCTGTACCCGCGCCGGACCTTCCTCGGGCTGTCGCTGTTCATCGGGCAGGCGTTCCTCTACAACGCCATCACCTTCGGGTTCGCGCAGATCCTGGCGACGTTCTTCCATGTCACCAAGAACCCCGGCTACTACTTCGCGGTCATCGCCGTGGGCAACCTCATCGGGCCGCTGGTGCTGGGACGGCTTTTCGACACCGTCGGCCGCAAGCCGCTGATCGCCGGCACGTACATCACCTCCGGCGTCCTGCTGCTGGTCACCGCCTACCTGTTCGGTCAGCACCTGCTGACCGCGATCACGCTGACTGCCTGCTGGTCGGTGGTGCTGCTGATCGCCTCGGCTGGCGCGAGCGGCGCCTACCTGACGGTCAGCGAGGTGTTCCCGCTGGAGACTCGCGCGCTGGCTATCGCGTTCTTCTATGCGATAGGAACCGGCGCTGGCGGGATCACCGGCCCCCTGCTGTTCGCGAAGCTCGTCGGCACCGGCCAAGTGTCGGACACCGTCATCGCCTTCTCGGTCGGCGCGAGCCTGATGATCCTGGCCGGATTGGTGGAAGTGGCCTTCGGGGTGCGGGCCGAGCAGCAGAGCCTGGAGAGCATCGCCAGGCCGCTGACCGCCGAGGACGCCGACGCGGGCGGCCGCCGGGGCCAGGGTCCCGGCGAGGTCATCAGGCCGGGGGCAGGACCCGACTCGCTGAGGGGGACGACATGACAGTCGTCGTGGGCATCGACGGCAACCAGACCACGGCGCTGGTCCGGCTGGCCGCGCAGGAAGCGCAGTACCGGAGCACGCCGCTGGTCGTGGTCGCCGGCTATAGCACCGACAACGCACTTGGCGCGCCCGCCGCCCGGCCCCTGGCCACCATGCGCACGCCGGACGAGAACCGGGCTGCAGCAGCGGCAATGCTCGACCACGCGGTGACCATGGCCCTCGGCGACAACGCCAAGACCGCCACCCGGCGGACCGTGCCCGGAGCCATCGGGCGCGGCGTGGTCAGCGTCGCCCGGCAGGAGGCCGCCGATCTCATCGTGTTCGGCGCGCGCCGCGGTCCGGCGCTGACCACCCCGGCGGCTCAGCAGTACGTGCTGCGCCACGCCCCCTGCCCCGTGCTGGTACTGCCCGCCCGTGGCACCCGTGATTTATCTGTAACGCGGTGTTCCCGGCTGGACCGGCCGGCAGCGCACTCGGCGTTCCGCCGGGGCCACGGCCGCCCTCAGCCGGACTGGACTAACCTGCTCGCCTACGACCGCGACGCCCGACGAGCCGAGTGGCTGACGCGGAACCGGAGGCGACTCGATGACTCACTTCCTCTACCTTGTCCGCCACGGCGAGGTAGCGCCGCACGACGGCCCGCTCAGCCCGGCCGGGCAGCGGCAGGCGCAGCTGACTCATCGGCTGGCTCGTCAGCCAGGCGCTGGCCGCGCCGTTCTGGCGCTGGCTCGGGCTGGACCAGATGAACTGCGCGCTGACGGTCATCGCCTACCGTCCCGGGTTGCCGCCAGGGCTTGTCACCTTCAACGACGCCGGGCACCTGCCGCCGGAATTGCGGTGGACCGGGTTCCCGGCGGCCGTGCGGCCAGCTTCCGGGTAGCCAGCTCCGCGGGCCTGCGTCCCGGTCAGCTTCATGCCCCGCGCCGTGCGAGGGCAGACCGGCCCGTTGTGCCGTTTTGCCGAGCTGAGCGAAACGGTGGCAGAACGGGCAGTCCGGCCGGGAAAATCGACTGACGCCGCGGTTTCGCTGCGCGGCATGAGGCTCAATGGCAGGCTCCACGAAGCTGACGAGAGGTGACACCGGTGCGGCTGCGGCCAGGCGCGATGACCATCGGGATCGGCATTCTGGCGTGCTCGGCAGTCTCGGCCGTGGTGGCGGCTACCGCCACCGCCAGCCCGCCAGGTCATGCGCGGGCGAGCTCGGCCCATCTGGCCGGTCCGGCCAGACTGTCCGGCGAGAAGCGCCTGGCGCACCCGGCCCCGCAGGCGCGCGCGGCCGGTCAGCCGAGCGCCGCCGCTGCGCCTGCCGCGCGCAAGGGGGTCAGCGCGTGGGTGTTCAACGGGGTCAACCGCTCGCTCAGGAAGTCGGGCGCGACCTGGTACTACACCTGGGCTGTCAACCACCAGGGCATCACCAGCCCGCGCGGCGTCAGCTTCGTCCCGATGATCTGGGGCGCCGGCAGCGTCACCACCGCGAACCTGCAGACGGTCCGGCACGAAGGGCACTACCTGCTCGGCTTCAACGAGCCTGACAACGCCGGCCAGTCGAATATGTCCGTCGGGCAGGCGCTGCGGCTATGGCCGCGGCTGATGAGAACCAGGATGACGCTGGGCAGTCCCGCTGTCGCGACCGACGCGGCGACCAGCGGCGGGTGGCTTGACCGGTTCATGCGCGGCATCAGGGCCAGGCACTACCGGGTGAACTTCATCACCGTGCACTGGTACGGCGGCGACTTCGCTACCCGCCCGGCCGTGTCCGAGCTCCGGTCCTACCTGCGCGCCATTCACGCCAGATATCAGCGGCCGATCTGGCTGACCGAGTTCGCGCTGATCAGGTTCTCCAGCACGGTGACGTTCCCGACCGCGCACCAGCAGGCCGCGTTCGTCACGGCCGCGACGTCGATGCTGCGGCGGCTGCCTTACGTGCACCGGTACGCGTGGTTCGCGCTGCCCAAGTCGTCAGGCGACGGGACGGCAGGGCTCTTCAGGCCGGGCGCCGTCGCGACCGCGGCGGGCCGCGCCTTCGAGGCCGTCAAGCCCTAGCCCGGGAGCCCATCTACATGGTCCGGGCCGGGTAGGCGCCCTCCGGTCTGCGGAGCCCTGAGGTGTTTGCCCGGCACTCGAAGGCGCTTGGCGGGACCGGACCCGTACAGCGAAAAGCTGTATCCTATACGGGTTATGTACATACCTGAGGAGGAGCCGGGATGGCCAAGCGGGTGAAGGTAACCGTCAACCTGACCGAGGACGACGTGGACGAGCTGAAGCGCCAGGCTGAGAAGGACGGCATCACCATGACAGACGCCGTCCGGCGGTCCATCGCCATCGGCAAGCTCGTCACCACCGCCGAGCAGAACGGCGAGAACGTGCTGATCCGCGGACGCGGCGGGGAAACACGGCAGATCGAGATCGTGCGGTGACAGCCGGGCCAGAGCCGGCCGCAGACCCCGGCGCGACGCCAGCCGGCAGCCTGGATCTCACCGCGTTAGAGCCGCCAGGAGCGGAGCGGCTGCCCGAGGACAAGCCGCTCGCCAACGCGGCACCCTTCAATCCCGAGCTGTGGCACGAACGCGTCCGCACCGGCGTTGCGATAGCCATCATCGGCGCCGTCATCCTCGAGTCCATCATCCTGACCATCGCCTTCGTCGCCGGCCGGATCGCGGGCAGCGCGCTGTCGGCCGCGACGGCCGCTGTCATCACTCCCCTGGTCGGCATCGCCGGGACGGTGCTCGGCTTCTACTTCGGCACCCACCGGGCCGGCGCTAACGGCGGAGGCTGACGCCCGGCGCCGCACGCCAGCGGCGGCCCCCCGCTTTGCCCCTGCGCCAGTCAGCTGATCCAGCCCGCCTGCATGAAGTCGAGACGTGGTCCTCAGGGCGGATCCGCCTTGCTGAGGATCGCCCGCGCGAGGGACGACTCAGTGCCGCTCCGATTCCTATAAGGGCGGGACGGCCGTGTGCTAAGGCCGTCCCGCCTGGCAGTCCCGAGCTAGCGCCTGGCTCGACCGCGCCACGTCGCGCCGCGCGGGCGCTGGGCGCCTCGGTGCCGCCACGCGGTCAGGATGCTGACGGCGGCGATGGGAATGGCGCCCAGCAGCATCGTGGCGCGGACTCCCGTGACCGTCGCGAGTACCCCGCCGGCAAGCGCGCCGAGCGCTTCCGAGCCCCCGGCGACAGTGCCATACAGGCTGCTGACCCTGCCTAGCAGCCGGCCAGGCACCAGCCGCTGGCGCATCGTCACCGCGGTCATGTTGAACAGCGCGAGCGCAGCGCTGCTGACCGCGAGCATCACGGCGGCGACGACCACGCTCGCGGTGAGCCCCAGGACGAACTGGCTGGCAGCGGCAACGAGCCCGGCGAGGAGCAGAACCTGCCACATGCCCAGCCGCCGGGTGACGCGGGACCCGGCACCGCCGGCCGCGATCCCGCCGACCGCGCCGATAGCCAGCAGCGCCCCGTACGCGCCGGGCCTCTGGTGCAGGATGCGGGTCACGTAGAGCACGAGTATCGCGAACCAGGCGGCGTCCATGGCGCTGATGACGCCCACAGCGACGGTCAGGTCCCGGATGTCGGCATGACCGCGCAGCCAGGCCAGGCCCTCGGCGAGATCCAGGCGCACGCTGGCGCGCCCTGGGGGCGAGTCCGGTTCGGCTGGCTCCGGGCGGAACACGCTCGGCAGGGTGAGCAGCAGCAGCACTGCTATCCCGAGCGTCCCGGCATTCACCGCGAACGGCAGTACAGCCGCCATGCCGAACAGCCAGCCTCCGGCCGCCGGGCCGGCCAGCTCGTAGCCGACGATCTGGCCGGCGATCACCCGTCCGTTGGCCCGCTCCAGGTCAGCGGAGTCCACCAGCCGTGGCACGCAGGTGATGGCGGCGGTGCCGCGCAGAGCCGAGCCGAAACCGGCGGCGAACGCCGCGAGGTAGATCAGCGCAAGCCCGTCGGCGCGGGTCAGGATCGCCGCGGCCAGGGCCGCGACGGTCGCGGCACGTGCGCTATCTACCGCGACCATCAGGCGGCGGCGGTCGACCCGGTCGACTATCACTCCTGCACCTGGACCCAGCACCAGCCATGGCAGGCCCTGCACCGCCGTGACAGCGGCGACCGCGGCAGGCGAACCCGTCAGCCGGGCGGCGAGCAGCGGAAGGGCCGCGAGCCTGACGCCGTCACCGAAGTCGGAGAGGAACCCAGACAGCCAGTACCGGTAAAACGGCGCCCGGCGCCGGACGGCCAGTCCGACTGCCCCGCCGTCATGCCCGCCCGGCCCGCCGATGCCCTCAGCTGCCGTCATCGCCGTGCCCGCCGTCCGGCCGGGGTATGGATCGATTCGCCGCGGACGCGGTCTTCGTGCACGGTCCCGTCTCCCATCCCGGCCGGCGCGCCGGCTTTCAACGTGCATCGTACGTTGTTTTGGAAACGATATTACGTACGCCGCACGCTGAAAGCTAGGATTACCGGTAATGACATCGGCTCGCCGCAACGCCCGCGTCAGCGCCAGCGCGCCGGCCTCGATCTGGGACTTTCCCGAGCACGGCAGCCGGGGTCCCCGGCCCCGGCACGACCGTGCGGCGATCGCGGCCCTCGCCGTGCGGATCGCCGACGCCGAGGGCCTGGAGGCGGTCACGATGCGCCGCCTGGCCGGCGAGCTGGGCATCGCCGTCATGTCGCTGTACAACTACGTTCCCGCCAAAGAGCACCTGGCCCAGCTGATGACCGACCACGTAGCCGCCGAGTTCGCTTACCCTGGCACCCGCGTCGCTGACCCGCGCGCTGCCATCGCCGACCTGGCCAGGCAAGCCCGCGACGTCGCGGGGCGGCATCCATGGCTGGCCGGGCTGCAGCACCGTCCGATGCCGCCGGGGCCAGGCGGGCTGCGCTACCTCGACTACTTCCTCGGCCTGCTGGCCGGCTCCAGGCTCAGCAACGCGGCAAGGCTCGAGTTCATCGTCATGATCACCAGCTTCGCCATCGTGTACGGCGCTACGCAGGCAGCGCCCGCAGGCCACCTCGCCAGCGCTGCTGAGCAGGTCCAGGCGCTCCATCGCGCCGCGGCCGGGGGCCGCTACCCGCATCTGGCCGCTGCCGTGGCCGGCGGGCCGCCGGGCGGCCGCGCTGATCTCTTCGTGCCCAGCATCGAGCGCCTTATCGATCTCGCCCGACTGGGGTAAATGCAGCCGGGACGGGACTAGCAGCCGGCCGGTGCCCGCTGCGCGCTTGGCGTGACCGTCTTGACCATCACGCAGTGGCTGACGCTCTTGGGCCGGTCGTAGCTGAATCCGGCCCGCTCGAAGAGGCTGCGGGTGCAGCTGTAGAGAAAGGACGCCGAGACCTTCTTGCCGCCGGTGTCACGCGGGTACCCCTCCACCAGCCCGCCGCCCTGCAGTGCGATCAGCTCAAGCGCTCCGCTGAGCGCGGCCGACGCCACTCCCTTGCGCCGGTACTTCCGGTCGACGAAGAAGCAGGTCAGCCGGTAATCAGGCAGTCTCGTGGCGCCCGCCAGGTACTCCTTGCGGTGGTGGATGCCCGGCAGCTCCTCCGGCGTGCCGTACTGGCACCAGCCCACCGCGACGTCACCGTCGAACACCAGCGCAGCATGCGCCCGGCCCTGCCGGACCAGTTCCTCCTTGACCTCGCGGCCGGAATGCCCGCAGCGCGGGGACAGGGTTCCGACGGCGGGGCTGGCCTCCGGGCCGGCGGCCTGCGTCCCCTGGACGCCATACGGGCAGGCGCCGCACAGCACGGACGCGTCGGGGCCCTGTTCGGCGCCGTGCCCCTGGTGGGTGCATGTCGAACGGCTGGCGGGGCTCGCGTGCGTATCGCGGTGGAACCAGGTGCACCAGCAGCCGAAACCGCCGCCGCCATGCCGCTGCGCCAGCGCCGCGAAAGCGTCCCAGGTGTCAGGGCCGAGCGCCTTGATCGTGTACTCGCTCACGGCACCTCCGTGCGGGAAACAGCCTGGCCACCTCGCACACTAGAACAAAATGCGGCCATGCCGCGGTCGCATTTGCGGCAGCCAGGGGCGGTTACGAGTACCTGGCCATCCGCCCCGTAACACGCAAGGTGGCAGCCATCCGGCGTCAGTGACACCTGTCACGGCCGGCTGGCGACTTCTGCATCTGCCTGGGCCGAACCCCGGACGGGAACACTGTCAGGAGCGCGGGGCGGCGGCCAGCTGGCACGCCCCCGAGGGCGTTTGACTCTTAGTTGCAGTCACTGTAAAATTGCTCATAACGCAAAGATGTATAGACTGCAATGCTTCACGGAGCGCATGATGACAGTTGCTAGCACGGCGGCGGTGCAGCCTCCCTCCTCGCTGCGCGAGCGCAAGAAGCTGGCTACCCGCCTCTCGCTGCGCCGGGCCGCGCTCGACCTGATCGCCGAGCGCGGCTTCGCGCACGTGAGCGTGGAGGACATCGCGCAGGCGGCCGACGTGTCGCCGCGCACGTTCTTCAACTATTTCCCGTCCAAGGAAGCCGTCTTGTTCGGCACGGATCCGGACGAGGCTGAGGTACTCAGGGAGCGCATCGCCCATCAGGCGCCCGGCGAGCCGCTGCTCGCCACGCTGCGCACGATCGTGGCCGGTGCCGTGAGCGCCAGGGCCGCCAGGCTCGCTGAGCTGGGCGGTGACCCGGCTGAGTGGCTGCGCTGGATGAAGGAGCTCCGCACCGACCCGGACCTGCGCATGGCCCAGGCGGCGCAGATGGCGAAAACCGAGCGAGCGCTGATCGAGGGAATCGCCGAGCGGCTCGGCGCCGATCCCGACACGGACCCGTACCCGGGACTGCTCGCTGCCGTAGCGAGCGGCGTGTTCCGGTCCAGCCTGATCTTCTGGGCCGCTTCCGGCGGGACCGCCGCGCCGCCTGGCCAGATCGTTGAGCTGGCATTCGAGGCGCTCGCTGACGGGCTGCCCGAGCACTGCGCGCTGCGCGACGTGACCACTAATGAGCACAGGAAAGAGGATCACTGATGGCCCAGGCAGCAACCCCCGTACCGCAGTCGGCCGGGCCGGACCTCGACGGCAACGGCGCGCTACCGGGGCTGAGCCGGCGGAGCATCCTGCTCATCATCGGCGCGCTCATGCTCGGCATGCTGCTGGCCGCGCTCGACCAGACGATCGTGTCCACGGCCCTGCCGACGATCGCCGGCGACCTCAACGGCGGCTCCCACCTGGCATGGGTGGTCACCGCTTACCTGCTGGCCACCACCGTCTCCACCCCGCTATGGGGCAAGCTCGGCGACCAGTACGGCCGCAAGGTCTTCTTCCAGGCCGCGATCGTGATCTTCCTGGCCGGGTCGATCCTGTCCGGCATCAGCACCTCGATGATCGAGCTGATCGCGTTCCGTGCGCTGCAGGGCCTGGGAGCCGGCGGGCTGATGGTCGGCGCGCAGGCGATCGTCGGCGACATAGTCTCGCCGCGGGAACGCGGCCGCTACGTAGGACTGTTCGGAGCGGTCTTCGGCGTCGCCAGCGTCATCGGCCCGCTGCTCGGCGGTGCTATCACCGACAGCCTGTCCTGGCGCTGGATCTTCTACATCAACGTGCCGATCGGCATCGTGGCGCTCGCGGTGGTCGCCAGGCAGGTACCAGGTCACCTGCGCCGGGTGCGTCATGTGATCGACTACCTCGGCACGATCGTGCTGTCGCTGGCAGCCACCTCGCTGATCCTGCTGACCAGCCTGGGCGGCACCACCTACCCCTGGTCCTCCGCGCCCATCTACATCCTTGGGGTGGCCGGCGCGCTGCTGATCGGCGTGTTCGTCCTGGTCGAGCGGCGCGCCGCCGAGCCGATCATTCCGCTGCACCTGTTCCGGCTGCGCACCTTCTCGGTGACCAGCGTGGCCGCGTTCATCGTCGGCTTCGCGATGTTCGGCGCGATCACCTACCTGCCGGCCTTCTTCCAGGTCGTCAAAGGCATCTCGCCGACCATTTCCGGGGTGTACCTGCTGCCGCTGATGGCCGGGCTGCTCGCCACGTCGATCGGATCCGGCCAGATCATCTCCAGGACTGGCAAGTACCGGTACTTCCCGATCGCCGGCGCCGCGGTGATGACCCTCGGCCTGTACCTGCTGTCGCTGATGGGCGTGGGCTCGTCCACGCTCACCGACGCGCTGTACATGCTGGTGCTTGGCCTGGGCATCGGCGGCATCATGCAGGTGCTGGTGCTGATCGTGCAGAACAGCGTGCCGCACAGTGAACTGGGCGTCGCGACCTCCGGGAACACCTTCTTCCGCTCCATCGGCGGGTCGTTCGGCACGGCGATCTTCGGCGCGATCTTCTCCAACGTGCTGGTCAGCAACCTGGCCAGCCACCTGCACGGGCTCGCGCTGCCATCCGGCTTCAGCAGCGCGGACGTGACTCCCGCGACGCTGGGTCACCTGCCGGCCCCGGTGCACGCCGGCCTGGTCGCTGGCTACGCCGCCTCGATCCAGACCGTGTTCCTCATCGCCGTGCCGATCGCAGGGCTGGCCTTCCTGGCCACCTAGCTGATCCCGCAGGTGGAGCTGCGCCGGTGGCCAGACCCCGCCCGGCCGGCGGCAGCCGCCGGGCCGCAGGTGGCCGGCGGCTCGGCAATGCCGCGCTCAGCCTCCGGCCGCGCAGGTGCCGCGCCCGCGCCGGTCACCCATGAGCAGCTGGACCCGCACCAGGCGGCGCGCGCCGATCCGTGAGCCGGCAAGGACAGCAAGCCTCAGCAGTCCTGCACCTCCTGCCAGGCAGTGTGATTCCGTCCTGCGCGGCGGCAAAAGCGCAGGTGGTAGAGCATGCAGACGGCAGTCGGTCAGCGGGCGTGCCCGGCTCGGCCGGCCGTGTGATGGGATATTGCCGTGGCTGCTGCGGGCGGCGAATTCGTACGCGCTGCCGAGTGGGGAAAGGTGCGCGACTTCGCCGCAGGCGTCCGCGCCAGAGCCGAGCCCGCCGTGCTGGCCATGGAGGGCGAGGCCGGCGCGGGCAAGTCCACGCTCTGGCGCGCCGGCCTGACCGGCGCGGCGGAGGCCGGGTGCACGCTGCTGCGCAGCGAGCCATCGGCCAGTGAGGCCGACGCCTCCTTCGCCGGACTGTCCGACCTGCTGACCGGGGTGCTGCCCACCGTGGCGGCCACCATTCCTGGCCCGCAGCGGGAAGCACTAGAGGTCGCGCTGCTGCTGCGGCCGGCTGACCAGCAGCCGCCCACGGCCCATGTGGTGGGCCTGGCGGTGCTGGCGGCGCTGCGTTCCTGCCTGCAGAACGGGCCGGTGCTGGTCGCGATAGACGACGCTCAGTGGCTCGATGCGGGCAGTCTGGATGCGCTGGCCTTCGCGCTGCGGCGGATTACCACCGGGCCGCTGTCGGTCATGCTGGCGGCCAGAACCGAGGCCCCGGCCGACCCGCTGACCGCCGGCGTGCCGCCGCTGCCGCAGCGCTGGCGCGAGCTGCTGGCCGCCTGGCCCGGCTCCGACGAGGTCGTGCTCGCCCCGCTGGATGGGTGGCAGGTCCAGAGCCTGCTGCCGAGCTCGGCGACCGCCGCACAGGCGCGCCTGGTGGCCCGGCAGTCTCGCGGCAACCCATTCTGGGCCAGGGAGGTCTGGGCGAGCCTGGACTCGGATGAGGCTCCCATCCCGCCGCGGGCGCGCGCGCTGACCGAGCGGATGTCCAGGATGCTGTCGCCGCCCGCGCTTGAGGCGATCACCACGGTGGCGGCCGCCGGGCGGATCGGGCTACCCGACGCGCTCACCGTGCTCGGTCACCTTGCCGATCCCGCGGGCGCGCTGGACGCTGCGGTAGTGACCGGCCTCGTCGTCGAGACCGAGGGCCGGGTCATGCCCGCGCATCCGCTGATCGGCGCGGCAGCCCTGGAAGCCCTGCCGCCAGCCCGCCGCGCGCAGCTTTACTGGCGGCTGGCCGCGGTGGCGTCGAGTCCCGAGCGGCACGCGCACTTCGCCGCGCTGGCCGCGGCGCCGGGACCCGACTCCGTGGTCGCGGATTCGCTGGACGCAGCTGCCGCGGCCGCCCACGCCAGGGCGGCGAACGCGGCCGCCGCCCAGTTCGCCGTGCAGGCGGTGACCTTTACCCCCGCATCGGACCCCGAGGCGCTGGTACGGCGCCGGATCCGTGCTGGCGAGCTGCTGTTCGTGGCCGGCGAGGTCGCCCGGTCGCTGGAACACCTCGAGCTGCTCGACACCGGGAGCCTGCCGACGCCAGAGCTGGAGCGAGCGCTGCCGGTTCTGGTCGACATGGTGGAAATGGTCCGCGGACCAGACGCTGCCACCGGAGTGGTCACCCGCGCGGTCGAGACGGCCGGCACCGATCCCCGGCGGCGAGCGCTGATGCTGTCCCTGGCCTCGAACATCACCTACGGCATCCGGCACCGGCGGCGGCCAGCGGCCGAGGACGCAATCGGCTGCGCCGAGGTGGCCGGGCCAGCTGCAGCGCCGACGCTGCACCGGGCGCTGCTGAACCTGCTGGTGGCGAAAATGACCGGCGGCGAGGGCCTCGATCAGGATCTGCTGCGGCGGGCTGAGCAGCTGGAGCCTGCCATCCCGGCCGCCATCCCGCTGCAAGACACAGCCGACCTTCACCGAGGGCTCTGGTCTCGGTTCGTCGAGGACCTGGAGAGCGCCAGGGCCGCCCTCCGCCGGTCCATTGCCCAGGCGCGCGAGACCGGCGAGGACTGGGCATTGTGCACGTTCCTGTCCTACCTCGCGGCGGCCGAGGAACTCGCCGGCGACTTCGCCGCGGCGGGCGTGGCGGTAACCGAAGCCGGCCAGGTGGCCGCCTGGCATGACTGGCCGATCTCGCCCTGGCACGTGGAACCGCGCTGCGAGCTGCTGATCGCGGCGGGCCAGCTGGAGCAGGCACGCCAGCTGGCCGACGAGCAGCTGCCCGACGATGAGCAGCACTCGGTTGTCGTGCAGTTCGTGGGCGCGTCGGTGCGCGGGAAGGTGAGCGCCTGGCGCGGCGATACTCCCGCCGCCATCCGCCAGCTGGAACGGGCTGCCTGGTGCGCCGACCAGCGCGAGTGGGCGGACCCGGCGGTGCGGTCGCGGGTGGACCCGCTGCTGGCCGAGCAGTATCTGGTGGCCGGGCGGACGCAGGAGGCCGGCCGGATCGCCGGGTGGCTGCGTGAGATCGGCCTGCGGCTTGACCGTCCCGCCCTGATCGGCGACGCCTGCCGGATCGACGCCCTAGCCGCGGCCGTCACCGGCGATCTTGATGCCGCTGCCGAGTCCGGCCGGGCCGCTGTCGCCGCGCACGAGCGGACCGCCCTGCGCCCCGAGCTGGCCCGCAGCCTGCTGGCCCTGGGCCGGATCGAGCGCCGGCGGAAGGCACGCAGCCAGGCCCGCGCCGCCCTGCAGCGGGCGATGACGCTGGCCGCCGAGATGAGGCACCAGCCGCTGCTGGCGCAGACCGAGCAGGAGCTGCCGCGCACCGCGGCCGCTCGGGCCGGTGGTGAGCTGACCGAGGCCGAGCGCCGGGTGGCCGGCGAGATCGTCGCCGGGGCGACTAACCGCGAGGTCGCTGCCGCGCTGTTCATCAGCGTGCGCACGGTGGAGACGCACGTGGCCGCCATCCGCCGCAAGCTCGGCGTCAGCTCCCGCCCGGACCTCAGACGGGCGCTTTCCCGTATCTAGGGTATAAAACGGGCACTGCTTCTCGGTGCGCTGCACGGATACCGGCACGTCCGGCGCCGCTAGATATCCGTGCGCTCGGCGGATTCTCCGTGGCCTTCACACTCGTAGCGTCGATGACGTGGCGATGGAACGCCAGGGGGCCGGTCAGTCCGGGGCGGGGGCACCGGACTGACCGGCAGGGCACTCACTCACCCGCCTGATGGAGAAACCATGTCATCGATCACCGCACGGCCTGCGGTCACTATCATCACTCCGGGCGAGCCCGGATGGGATGACGCCCGGAGGGCGTGGAATCTCGCTGTGGACCAGCGGCCCGCCGCGATCGCCATATCCGGCTCGGCGGAGGATGTCCGCGCGGCGGTCAGCTTCGCCCGCTCGCGCGGCCTGCGGACCACTGCGCAGGCCACCGGTCACAATGCCGCGCCGCTCGGCTCGCTCGCCGACACGGTCCTGGTCAGGACCGGCGGGATGCGGCAGATCAGCATCGACCCGGCCGCCCGGATCGCCAGGGCGGGGGCCGGAGTGCTCTGGCGGCGGGTCGCCGAGGCGGCTGCGCCGCACGGCCTGACGGCGCTGGCAGGCTCCTCGCCCGATGTCGGCGTGGTCGGCTACACCCTCGGCGGTGGGCTGAGCTGGCTCGGCCGGGCGTACGGCCTGTCTGCTAACAACGTCCAGGCGGTCGAGCTCGTCACCGCCGAGGGTGACTTTGTCCGCGCCGATGCGTGCAGCCAGCCCGACCTGTTCTGGGCGCTGCGCGGCGGCGGCGGCAGCTTCGGCATCGTCACGGCGGTCGAGCTCCGGCTCTTCCCGATCACCGAGGTGTACGCGGGCCTGCTGTGGTGGCCTGCCATCGCCGCCGGGCAGGTGCTGCAGTCCTGGCGCGAACTGACTCGAAGTGGGCTGCCCGACGAGCTCACCACGACAGCCCGGCTGCTGAACTTCCCGTCCGTCCCGGACGTCCCTGAGCAATTGCGCGGCCAGTCGTTCGCCGTCATCGACGTGGTCCACCTGGGCGCGCCGGCTGAGGCAGACGGGCTGCTCGCCCCGCTGCGTGCGCTGCAGCCGGTCACCGACACGATCGGGACGATGCCCGCGCAGGCGCTCGGCTCCATCCACCTGGACCCGGACCGCCCGGTCCCGGCGATGGGCGACGGGCTCCTGCTCGACCGCCTGCCCGCGCAGGCCGTCGACCAGATCCTCGACGTGGCCGGGCCGGGCACGTCCTCGCCGCTGCTGACGGTGGAACTGCGGCACCTCGGCGGGGAATTGCGGCGCTCGCGGCCGAACAGCGGCGCGCTCGCTGCCATCGACGCCGACTACCTCGTTCTGGCTGGCGGCCTGGCAGCAACACCGGAGATGGGCTCGGCGGTCGCGGCGCGCACGGCGGAAGTGAAGTCAGCCGTTTCGCCCTGGGCAGCCAGGCAGATGTACCTCAACCTGGCCGAGACCAGCCGGGACCCGGCCAGTTTCTGGAGCCGGCAAGCCTACGAGCGGCTCCGCAGGATCAAGAGCGCCGTCGACCCGGCCAACCTGATCCGCGCCAACCACCCGGTCACACCAGCAAGCAACTGAGGACCGGCGGCATCGCAGCCGCCGGCGAAGGGGGAGCATTCATGAGTACGGACGTTCGGGCCGTTCCGGCCGCGATCGTGATCGTCAGCCGGGACGCCGGCGCCCGGCAGAGCCTCGGCCGGGAGTTGTCCCAGCGTTACGGCGCCGACTACCAGATCGTCGTGTGCGACGAGCCTGCTGAGCTGGCCGGCCGGATCAGGGGCCTGCTGGCGGCTGGCACGCCGGTCGCCCTGGTCATCGGCGGGGCCGGCGGCGCTGACCCCGATGGCATCGAGGTGCTGGCCGGGGTCCGCGGCGCCGACCCCACGCTGTCGCGGGTGGCTGCGGTGCGCTGGGGTGAATGGGAGACCGCACGGCCGATCTTCGACGCCATTACGATGGGCAAGATCGACCACTGGGTGACCCGCCCGGTGCAGAGCCCAGACGAGGACTTTCACCAGGCCATCACCCAGTTCCTTGGCGAGTGGAGCAGTGAGAACGACGGCGGCTTCGAGGCCGTGCAGGTGATCGGCGAGCAGTGGTCTGCGCGTTCTCAGGAGCTACGGGACACCTTCTCGCGCAACGGCATCCCGGTGGGCTTCTACGAGGCCAGCAGTGATCGCGGCCAGCAGATGCTGGCCGGGCTTCGGCTGGACTCAGCCGAGCTGCCGGTGGTCGTGCTGCGCTTCGGCGGACAGGAGTCAGCCCTGGTCAACCCGTCGAACCTGGAGATCGCCGAAGCCTTCGGCCTGATGACCCCGATCCCCGACGACGAGGTCTTTGACGTCGCCGTGGTCGGGGCTGGCCCGGCAGGGCTCGCGGCGGCGGTCTATGCCTCTTCCGAGGGCCTGCGGACCGTGGTCGTCGAGGGCGAGGCCATCGGCGGCCAGGCCGGGACCACCTCGATGATCCGCAACTACCCTGGCTTCGCTCAGGGGGTCAGCGGAGCCAAGCTCGCGTTCGGCGCCTACCAGCAGGCCTGGTTCTTCGGCACCACGTTCTTCTTCATGCGCCAGCCGGTGAGCCTTTCGCGGGAGAACGGCCACTACCGGCTGCGGCTCTCCGACGGCAACTCGCTCACCTCGCGGACCGTAGTCATTACCACCGGCGCCGCTTACCGCCGGGTCGGCATTCCCGAGCTGGAGGACCTGCAGGGCCGCGGCGTGTTCTACGGCGCCGGCGTGAGCGAGGCGCCGGCCATGCACGGGCGGCGGGTCTTCGTCATCGGCGGCGGCAACTCCGCCGGTCAGGCCGCGATGCACCTTGCCAGGTGGGCCGAGCAGGTCACGGTCCTGGTGCGCGGGCAGTCACTCGCCGGCAGCATGTCCGACTACCTGCTCCGGGAGATCAGCGCCACCCCGAACGTGGACGTCAGCTACGGCGTGCAGGTGGCAGGGGCCACCGGCACAGATCATCTCGAATCGCTGATTCTCGAGGACCGGCAGACCGGGGCACGGCAGACGGTCCAGGCGGACGGCCTGTTCGCGCTCATCGGCTCGCAGCCGCGGACCTCATGGCTCGGCGACGAGGTCGCTCGTGACCAGTGGGGCTTCATTCTCACCGGGCAGGACATGCTGGACGACGCGGCCGGCCGCTGGCAGGCTGACCGCCCGCCGCTGCCGCACGAGACGAGCCTGCCGGGCGTATTCGCGGCCGGTGACGTGCGCCGAGGGTCGCTCAAGCGGGTCGCCTCCGCTGTCGGCGAGGGCGCGATCACCATCCCCGCCGTGCACCGCTACCTCGAGACAAGCCTGGCCGCAGAGGCGGTGGCATCGTGATCTCAGCAGACAGAAGCCCGCTCTCGGGCACCAGGCCGCGCCAGCTGGTGCAGATCGAGGGCCGCGGGATGCCAGCGCGAGCGCGCGGGACAGCCGTCAAGCCGGTGGTGCCCGGGGTGCGCTGGCTGCTGCTCACGGCCGCAGTACTGGTGCTGCTGGCAGGGCTCCAGCTATTCGCATTCACCAGCCAGACCGGCACGTTCTTTGCCTGGACGATCGCCAGCCCGCTCGCGGCGGCGTTTCTTGGCGCTGGCTACTGGGCCAGCGTCTCGATCGAGGCGCTGGCCGGCCGGCAGCGGGCCTGGGCCAACGCGCGGATCGCCGTGCCCGCCGTGCTCGTGTTCACCGTGCTGACGCTGATTGCCAGCCTCACCCACCTGAGCAAGTTCCACCTGGGCGGCGGCTTCGGAACCGGAACGCAGATCGTCACCGTGGCCTGGATCGCGATCTACGTGCTGGTCCCGGTCCTGCTGCTGATCGCCATTGCCTTCCAGTTGCGCGCGCCGGGTGCGGACCCGCCGCGGTCAGCCCCGCTGCCCGGCTGGCTGATCGCCGTCCTGGCGGCGCAGGCGACCGTGCTGCTGGGCTTCGGCATCGCGTTGTTCGCGACGTCCGCGCACGCCGCACCATGGTGGCCGTGGAAGCTGACACCGCTGGTCGCGCAAGCGACCGGCGCATGGCTGATCAGCCTGGGAGTGGCTGCCGCGCAAGCCCTCTTCGAGCGGGATGCGCGGCGGCTTCGGCCGGCCGCCGTGGGAGACATCCTGCTGGCGGTGCTGCAAGCCGTCGCGCTTGCCCGCTATCCGCACCTGTTCGGCTGGGGCTCGGCCGCCGGAATCGTCTACCTGGTCGTCCTGGCCACGATGCTGCTGACCGGTGTGGCGGTACTGGCCCGCGACCGGGAGCTCAGCTCGCTCTGGTCGCGGGCGCTGCCGCTCCCCCGGCCCAGCCACTGATCAGCGGGTCAGCACGGGCCCGGCCGGAACCTCCGGCCGGGCCTTCCGGCGCCCGCTGGCGAGCTCCCCCGGCTAACGCGGGATTATTGGCATAGACGCCGGCAACGCATTCCCGCCCGCCAGCGAGGCAGGAGAATGACCGAGTGAATATTCGAACCTCGATCCCGGTGATCATGCTGCTCTGCGCGCTCGGCGCAGGCGTGGCCGCATGCGGCGGCAGCTCAGGCAAATCGACGACGCCTCCCTCTCCATCGCCGTCCGCACCAGCCACCTCCGCGGCGCCGTCGCCCTCGGGGACCACCTCAGGCAAGTCAGCCGCCGCTGAGATCACGGCCAACTGGGTCGCGTTCTTCAGCCCGAAGACCCCGGTCGCCAAGCGCGTCAGCCTGCTCGAGAACGGGCAGCAGTTCGCCTCGGTCATCAAGTCGCAGGCCGGCTCCCCGCTGGCCTCCTCGTCCAGCGCCAAGGTCACGAAGGTGAGCGTGACCTCGGCGACCCAGGCCAAGGTGACGTACTCCATCCTGGTGGGCGGCACGCCCGCGCTGGCGAACCAGGCGGGCGTCGCGGTGCTGCAGGGCGGCACCTGGAAGGTGGGCGACGCCAGCTTCTGCGGCCTGCTGATCCTGGAGAACAATGGCAAGACGTCTGGGCTGCCGCCCGCCTGCCAGCAGGGCTAGCGGTGACAAGCCCGGTCAGCCTGCCAGCGCAGGCCCCCACCGCTCGGCACGGCGGGCGCCCGGTCGCCCTGGCCGTGCTGTGCACGATCTTGTTCCTGACCTTCCTGGACAACACGATCGTGAGCGTCGGGCTCGGCAGCGTGCAGACCGACCTGAGCGCCGACGTCAGCTCACTGCAGTGGGTGGTCAGCGCCTACGCGCTGACATTCGCCGCCGCGATGCTGGCCTTCGGGATGGTCAGCGACGAGTTCGGGCGCAAGCGGGTCATGCTGACCGGAGCCGGCATCTTCTGCGCGGGCTCGATCCTGTGCGCACTGGCCCCGAACGTCCAGACGCTGATCGCCGGGCGCGCGGTGATGGGCCTCGGCGCCGCTGCCAGCGAGCCGGGCACCCTGTCGATGATCAGGCACCTCTACACCGAGGAGCGCAGCCGCACCCGCGCCATCGGAGTGTGGACGGCCGTGTCCGGACTGGCGCTCGCCGCCGGCCCGGTGCTGGGCGGCGCGCTCGTGGGCGCCTGGAGCTGGCGCGCGATCTTCTGGTTCAACCTTGCCTTCGGCCTCGCCGCGCTGATCGCCGCGATCATGGTGCTGCCGGAGAACTCCGACCCGGACGCGCACCGGGTGGACATCTCCGGGACAGTACTCGGCGCCGCCGCCCTGACCGCCTTCACCTTCGCTGTCATCAACGCGGAGAGCGCCGGCTTCGGCGCGCCCAGCGTGATCGCGCTCCTGTGCGTGAGCGTGGCGGCCGCGGCCGCGTTCTTCTTCCGGGAGAGCCGCGCCGCCCATCCGCTGCTCGACCTGAGGTACCTGCGGGTGCCAAGGTTCTTCACCGCCAACGTCGTCGCTTTCTGCGCCTACTTCGCCACGTTCGCCGTGTTCTTCTTCACCGCGCTGTACCTCTACGAGGTGGCCGGCGACAACGGGTACCAGATCGCCCTGGTCTTCCTGCCTATGACTGTGCTGCTGATCGCCGCCTCGCTGCTGGCCGACCGCTGGACGATCAGGGCCGGGCCTGGGCCGTCGATCCTGATCGGCTGCCTGCTGTTCACCGCCGGGCTGCTGCTGACCACGGTCACGCTCAACCCGCACCCCGCCTACGCGCCGCTGGCCCTCGCCCTGGCGCTGGTCGGCATCGGCGTCGGCGCGACAGTGGTCCCGGTGACTTCTTCCGCGCTGGGTGCCGTGCCACCGGAGCGCTCCGGCATGGCCGCGTCGGCGACGAACACCAGCCGCGAGATCGGCGCGGTCACCGGCGTGGCGATCCTCGGCGCGCTGGTGAACGCCCAGCTGCACACGAGCCTGGTCAACAGGCTGCAGCACCTGGACATCCCGTCAACCTTCCAGTCGGTCGTGCTCAAGGCGCTCGAGACCGGCGGCGTCCCGTCCAGCGGGAATACAGCGGGCGCCGGCGGCGCGGCGGGGGCCGGCCAGCTCCAGCTCGTCAACGAGGTGATTCACGCCGCGTACAACGCCTTCCAGACCGGGCTGCGCGCCGCGCTCGTCCTGTCGGCGGTCCTGGTCTTCCTCGCTGGCGTGTTCGCTTACCTGACGTTGCGGCGACCGGGCCCAGGCCAGACTGACGAAGGGCCTTGACGGCCCGCTCGCCGCTGCTTGCGCCAGCACCTGACGGCCGCCAGGACGCCGGTCACCGCGCAGCTCATCCGGGAGGCCATGGACCGCAGCCGGGGACCTAGCAAGCCCCGGCCATGCGGAGCCGCCGTGGCGACGTGCTCGCCACGGCGGCTCCGGCGTGCTGTCCGGCTGTGCTGACGCCAGCGAGGTTGGCTCGCTAGGCGATGCGGCCGGCGAAGCGGCGCAGGAAGCCGTCGCTGCTGTCAGCGGTAACGGTCACGTCGTAGTAGCCGTCGGCGTTCGTGGGCCAGTCCACGTGCGAGTTGTTGTTGACGCGGACGCTCTGCGTGCTGCCCGCGTAGTCATTGGGCGTAAGAGTGAAGACCACCGGCTCCCGCCCGTCGTTGGTCAGCGTCACCCTGACCACGGGATTGTGCCGGCTGATCGGCTTCGCGGTGGCATCCGGCACCTTGCCGTCGTTCTGGCCGGCCGGGACGACGGCGCCTGCGAACGAGGTCAGGAAGCCGTCCGGGCCGTAGATCGAGAAGGCGTAGCTGCCGGCCGTCTGCGTGCTGTCCCAGGTGTAGGCTTGGTCGTTCCCGCGGGTCACCGTGAACGGGGTAGCCGTGAACGGCAGGAAGTTGTCCGGGTAGACGGCGAGCGAAACGCCGACATCCCCGCGGACCGACATCCTGGCGGTGACCAGGCCGCTGCCACGGTCGACGTTCGCGTCGGCGCGTGGCTCGTGCATGCTCGGCCGGTGCGGCCGGGTGCCCGCTTCCTGGGCCGGGAACGTCTGCTGGCCCTCCGGCGGAGTGGCCACCCTGGGGAAGGCCTTCTCCTGGTCAGACTGCGTGATCAGCGGCACCGTGTCCGGCAGGTCAGGGATGGAGAAGTCCGGGTTCGCGAAGTCGAAGGCGGCCGTCAGGTCACCGGAGACCGAGCGGCGCCAGTCAGTGATGTTGGCGGCCTGCACTCCGCTCCAGGTCTCCAGGAACTGGAGCATCGAGGTGTGGTTGTAGGTGTTGGAGTCAACGAAGCCGCCGCGGGTCCAGGGCGAGGCGATGACCATCGGCACCCGGTTGCCAAAGCCGATCGGCAGGCCATCGATGAACTCGTCCGACACGCTCGGGTCGGGCGCCGGCGGCAGCGTGTGGTCGAAGTAGCCGTCGTGCTCGTCGTAGGTGATGAACAGGGCGGTGCTGTTCCACAGGTCCTGATTGCCCATCAGCGCCTCGAGCACCGTCCGGACGTAGTGCGCGCCGTAGCTCGGGCTCGCTGCTGGGTGCTCGGAGTAGTTGTCCGGCGCCACGATCCAGGAGACCTGCGGGATGGTTCCGGCGGTGGCGTCGGCCACGAACTGGGCCAGCACGTGGTTGACGTGGTTCGGGCCGAGCGGCGTGCCGGCGTTGGGCTGCCAGGGCTGGACGGCGCCGCGGATGGCCAGTTCCTGGCCGGCCGCCGTGGTCGCGTTCTCCGAGTCCTCGTACTGCTGGTAGAACCACAGCGGGTTGTCGCCGAAGTCGCCGACCCAGGCGTTGATGCCGCCGCCGTCCCCGACCTCGTGGTTGGTGTAGACCTGCCAGCTGATGCCGGCCGCCTGCAGCAGCTCGGGGTAGGTGATGACGGCCCCGCTGGGGAAATCCGAGACATAGTCGGCCGGGTTGGTGATGAAGCCGCTGCTCGTGCCCGTCCAGAAGTACATCCGGTTCGGGCTGGTCGGGGCGAGGATCGCCTGGTGGTAGCCGTCGCAGATGGTGAACGCGTCGGCCAGGGCGTACTGGAACGGGATGTCGGCGCGGGTGAAGAAACCCATCGTCTGCTCGGTCTTGGCCGCCACGTAGTTGTTCCACAGTCCGTTGTTGCGGGCGCTGTGGTCGCCGGTCCAGCTGTGGTCCAGGTCCCCGGCGTTCTGGGCGTTCACCTTCGTCGAGTCCATGCGGAACGGCAGCAGGAAGCCGAGGTCGGTCCGCTTCGAGTCGGGCTGCTGGAAGACGCTGGCGCCGTTCTGGTACCTCAGCGCCTGCTTGTCGGCGAAGCCGCGCACGCCCTGCAGGCTGCCGAAATAGTGGTCGAACGACCGGTTCTCCTGCATGAGGATCACGACATGCTTGAGATCGCGGATCGTACCGGTGAGCCGGTGAGCCGGTGAGCTCGCAGCGGCTGCCCTGGTAGCCCTGGCGAATCCGCCGAGCGACGTGCCGGCGCCCGCGGCCATCGCCACCCCGGCAGCCGAGCCGCCCAGGCTAAGGAAACGGCGGCGGGAGACGGCTGCCTTGAACGGCGTGGGGGAACCGTAGTCGGTGGCGGCGCTGGTCTCTTCTCCGCCGGCGCGTGCCTTGTCCATGTCGATGACGTCCACGTCCTCTCTGCAGTGACGCAACGAAAGCCATCCAAGGCAATGCCAGGCGCGTAAACGGCGCCCCACATCGGGCGGAGACCGCAGGCGAAATGGAGGTGAACGCAGGCGATGCTCGCGGCGTGCGGCCGTCACAGCGGCTCGGAGGCCGGCGTTCCCGCCATCTGCCGGTCCCGGAGTTAGATGAATGCAGGTTCCGTGTCGAGAAACCAGGACCGGCTCCGCTCACCAGGTGAAGGGCCGCGACAGCCGCGGTCCGCGACATCAGGAGGCCACCATGCCAAAGTTCCTGCTGCTCAAGCACTACCGCGGCACTCCGGAGCCGCACCGTCCCGTGCCCCCGATGGACAAGTGGGCGCCCGAGGACGTGGAGGCGCACATGGCATTCCTCAGGCACGTCAGCGAGCTGCTTGAGGAGAACGGCGAGTTCGTCGACGCGCAGGCGCTCACCCCGTCGCGCACCTGGGTCCGCTACGGCGGCCCGGACGCCGCGCCGGTCACCACCGACGGCCCGCACCCCGAGACCAGCGACCTGGTCGCCGGCTGGTACATGATCGACGTCGAGTCACGCGAGCGCGCGGTCGAGCTCGCGGCCTATGTTTCCTCCGAGCCCGGGCCGGGCGGCACGCCACTGTATGAGTGGATTGACGTCCGCGAGGTCATGTCCGAAGCACCCTCGGACGGCTGACCCGGCATGACCGGCCAGCCGGCCCGACAGCGGGACGAGGGCGCCCTGCGTGCCCTCGTCCCGCAGGTGCTCGCGAGCCTGGTCCGCCGCGGCGAGGACTTCGATGCCGCCGAGGACGCGCTGCAGGAGGCGGTGCTTGAGGCCCTGCGGGCATGGCCAGAGCACCAGCCAGGCGACCCGCGCGCGTGGCTGGCGAAAGTCGCCACCCGGCGGCTCATCGACGGCCGCCGCAGCGACGCCGCCCGTCTGCGCCGCGAGGACGCGACGCACGCTGAGCCGGGGCCGGCCGCCACCGAAGAGGGCGACGACACGCTCTTCCTGCTCTTCTGCTGCTGCCACCCGGACCTCCCGCCCGCTTCCCAGGTGGCGCTGACCCTGCGGGCCGTCGGCGGACTGACCACCATCCAGATCGCCGACGCCTTCTACGTACCGGAGCCGACGATGGCACAGCGGATCAGCCGGGCCAAGCGCGCGCTGCGCGGGCGCCGCCTGAACCAGCCCGGCGACCTCGCAGTCGTGCTGCGGGTGCTCTACCTCATCTACACCGCCGGGCACGCAGGCCGGGTGGACCTGGCCGGCGAGGCGATCCGGCTCACCCGCCAGCTCACTCTCGCCACCGAGGAACCAGAGGCGCGCGGGCTGCTCGCGCTGATGCTGCTCAGTCACGCCCGCCTCCCGGCACGACTCGACTCGCGCGGTCGCCTCGTCACGCTCGACCGGCAGGACCGCAGCCGGTGGGACACCCGCGAGATCGCCGAGGGCGTGCGAGTCCTCCAGTCGGCACTGGCCGCTCAGCGCCCCGGCCGCTACCAGGTCGAGGCCGCCATTGCCGCGCTGCACGACGACGCGCCGAGTGTCGAGGAGACCGACTGGCCGCAGATCCTGGCCTGGTACGACGACCTCGTCGCCCTCACCGACGACCCGGTGCGCCAGGACCCAGCCGCGGTGCTCGGGCGCGCCGTCGCGGTCGGCCACGTCCTCGGCGCTGCCGCCGGGCTGCGGGAGACCGAGCGGCTGCGCGAGACGCTCGGCGAGCGCCACCGGTGGCATGCCGTCCGCGGCCACCTGCACGAGCTGGGCGGCGACCTGGCCGCCGCCGCCACGGCGTACGTCGATGCCGCGCACCTGGCCACTGACGTGGTCGAGCGCGACCATCTGGTCCGTCAGGCCGCCCGCGTCCGTGCTGCGGGACCAGGCGCCGGCCAAGGCTCGTGCTGATGCCGGATCAGGTGCGGACATCATGGTCAGGTGCCCGCAGAGATCACCATTGAGCTCCTCGACGGCAAGCAGGCGGTACGGCACGCGGACCAGCTGCTGGAGCTCGCCGCCAAGGTCGACGCCGAACCGCCCTACCGGCACGACGTCGCGCAAGCCCCGGGGTACGGCGACCAGCTCCGGGTCCGGAGCCGCCAGCCTGGCTTTGTGCTGGCAGTCGCGCGTCACGGCGAATACTTGGTCGGCTACGCCCTCGGCATGTCACTGCGGTCGTCCACCTCATGGTGGCGGGATCTGACCGCGCCGCTGCCCGCCGAGCTGATCACCGAGCACGCGGGCCGGACGTTCGCGCTTGCCGAGCTGCTCGTCCGCGCGCCGTGGCGGCACCAGGGCATCGGCCGCGATTTGCATGACCTGATCCTGGCGGGCCGCACCGAGGAACGAGCGACCACCAGGCTCTGGCCGGCGGCCACGCCTAGCCAGATTGCCTTCCGCAGCTGGGGCTGGCGCAAGGTCGCCCGCAGTCAGGAGCCGAAGCCCGGCTCCCCTGTGCTTGACGTGCTCATACGTACGCTGCCCGGCGGCCAGGCGTCGGGCTAGCGACACGCTCCCGGTCCAGCAGCCGGGACCCCGGCGGAGCGGACCGTCCGGTTTCGGCCGGGAATGTCATGCCTGGTGCCTAGGATCCCACTGTGGATCTGAGGTGGGCGGAGGTGTGCGGGCGGCGGCTGGCGCGGCATGGCCTGACGCCTGCCGCCAGGCCGGCCACTCCGGCCGAGGCGGCAGCGGCCATGTGCGGCGCGCATGCCCAGGTCCTTCCCGCCGGTGAGGTGTCGATCGGCCTGCGGGTGCCAGGCGTCCGGCACTCGCGGGTGCAGGAGGCGCTGTGGTCAGAGCACAGCCTGATCAAGACGTACGGCCCCCGTGGCACGGTCCATCTGCTCCCCGCCGCTGACCTGCCGCTGTGGTGCGGGGCGCTGAGCGCGAGACCCGCCGCTCAGCACCATCCGGCCATGGGGCTGACCCAGGAGCGGACCGAGGAGCTCATCGCGGCGATCGGCATGATCCTGGCGGACACGGAGCTGACGGTGGATGAGCTGACCGATGCGCTGGCCGGCCAGGTCGGCCCATGGGCCGTCGACCCGGTGATACCGGCGTTCCAGGGCATGTGGCCGCGATGGCGGCAGCTCACCGCGATCGCCGCGCACCGGGGTGTGCTGTGCTTCGGGCCGAACAAGGGCCGGAAGGTCACCTACACCAGCCCGGCCCGCTGGCTGCCCGGCCTGGCACCTGCGCGGCCCGCCGAGGCGACTCGCTGGCTGCTCGGCCGTTACCTGTGGTCCTATGGCCCGGCGACGCCACAGCACTTCGCCCGGTGGCTTGGCACCGGCTCCGCTTGGGCGCGGAGCCTGTTCGAGACGAGTGATCTCACGGATGTGTCATTCGAGGGACGCCGGGCCTGGGTCGGCCGCGGCGACGACGAGGCGGGAGATCCCGCGCGGGGCGTACTGCTGCTGCCGCACTTCGAGGCGTTCGCCGTCGGATCGCAGCCGCGCGAGCTGCTGTTTCCCGGCCCGGCATGGAATCGCGCGCTCGCCAGAGGCCAGGCAGGCAACTACCCGGTCCTGCTGGTCGACGGCGTGGTCGCTGGCGTCTGGCACCAGAGGAAGACCGGCGCCAGGGTCGCCATCACCGTCGAGCCGCTGCGCACCCTGACCGCCGGGCAGCTGCGGCAGGCAGGCGAGCAGGCGGAGCGAATCGGCGCGATCCTCGAAGCCAGCCCCACCCTCACCTTCGGCCCGATCAGCGTCGGCGCGCACGCCTGAACCGCCGGGGCGTGATCGCCAGTCAGCTGGTACGGCAAGGGTTACATCGCTGACGGCAGCGTAGATGCCTCATGCATGGCGGCGGGGCTACTGGGCAAGTGCCCCGCATGAGACCGTGGCCCCAGTTGCTACGTCGTCACAGGCACTGGCCGGTCACCCGCGGTTCCGGGTTGTCGCCCACCGTAGTTTTACGGCTACTGCCCGACGCCTGTACAGGGCATTCGTTACTGTGGATCCCATCCCCGATGGAGATGTACTCGTGCGACGCATAGCCCTGACTCTGTCCGCCCTCACCGCGACCGGCCTCGTGCTGACCGCGTGCGGCGGGGGGCCCAGTTCAAGCCCGCCACCGGCGCCGACCCCGCGGGGGGCCGAGCATGGCCATGCGGTCTCCCTGCGCTGGCCGCTGACCGGGTTTAAAGTGCGGTCAAACAGGACCGCCGCGCTCCGCCACCCAGTCCTGGTAACCAAGATGGACAACACCCCGTCCAGCCGGCCGCAGGTCGGCCTGAGAAAGGCCGACATGGTCGTCGAGGAGCTCGTCGAGGGCGGCCTCACCCGGCTGGCGGTGTTCTACTACTCCCAGATCCCCGGCAACGTCGGACCGGTCAGGTCGATGCGGGCTAGCGACATCGACGTCGTCTCTCCGGCGCATGCGTCGGTGGTGACCAGCGGCGCAGCCCCCATCACCATCAAGCGGATCAGGGCCGCGCACATCCGGTTCTACGGCCAGGGCGCCAGGGGCATGTACCGCTCGTCGCGGCGGCCGGCGCCGTACAACCTGTTCGTCCACCTCAAGAAGGTCGCAGCGGTCGCGAAGCGCAAGCCGGCCACCCCGCCGGACTACCTCACCTGGGGCAAGGCCAGCGACCTGCCGCACGGCCGCAAGGTGACCAGGATCAGCGCTCACTTCTCGCCTGCGCACACCACGAAGTGGGTCTTCGCCAAGGGCAGGTACCGCAACACGGATAGCAACGCGCCTCGTGGCGACCAGTTCCCGGCGACCAGCGTCCTGGTGCTGCGCGTGCGCGAGGGCAACGCGGGCTACCTGGACCCGGCCGGCAATCCCGTCCCGGAGACCCTGCTGCGAGGGTCAGGCCACGCCCTGCTCTTCCATGGCGGCCGGATGGTCGTCGCGACCTGGCACAAGGGCAAGGCGCGCACCGCCACGATCAAGCTGACCAAGCGGAACGGTCACAAGCTCGACGTCCCGGCCGGCCACACCTGGATCGAGCTGGTCCCGGTGCACGGCGGCCACATCGTCACCTCGAGGTAGCGGCCGCCCGCGC
>DASXMR010000133.1:0-40853 GCA_036495525.1 Streptosporangiaceae bacterium
GTCCGGTACGACACCACGCCGAACAGTTCCTTCTACGCCATCGACTCGGTCGAGGGTGCGTGGAACTCCGGCAAGCCGGGCTTCGACGGCGCCCCCAACCTCGGCTACAAGCCGCGCTACAAGGGCGGCTACTTCCCGGTCCCGCCGACCGACCACTTCACTGACCTGCGCTCGACGATGACCAAGAACCTGATGGAGTCCGGCATCTCGGTCGAGATGCAGCACCACGAGGTGGGCACCGCCGGCCAGTCGGAGATCAACTTCAGATTCGGCACTCTGCTGCAGACCGCTGACAACCTGATGAAGTTCAAGTACATCATCAAGAGCACGGCGCGCGAGGCCGGCCACACGGTCACCTTCATGCCGAAGCCGATCTTCGGCGACAACGGCTCCGGCATGCACTGCCATCAGAGCCTGTGGAAGGACGGCTCGCCGCTGTTCTACGACGAGGTCGGGTACGCCGGCCTGTCCGACGTCGGCCGGCATTACGTGGGCGGGCTACTGCGGCACGCGCCGTCGCTGCTGGCCTTCACCAACCCGACGGTGAACTCCTACCACCGGCTGGTGCCCGGCTTCGAGGCACCGGTCAACCTGGTCTACTCGCAGCGCAACCGGTCCGCGTGCGTCCGCATCCCCATCACCGGGGCCAACCCGAAGGCCAAGCGGCTCGAGTTCCGGGTGCCCGACCCGTCGGCCAACCCCTACCTGGCGTTCTCCGCGATGCTGATGGCCGGCCTGGACGGGGTCAAGAACAAGATCGAGCCGCCGGAGCCAGTCGACAAGGACCTGTACGAGCTGCCGACGGATGAGGCCCTCTCCATCCCGCAGGTGCCAGGGTCGCTGGAGCAGGTGCTCGACTCGCTGGAGGCCGACCACGAGTTCCTGCTCGAAGGCGGCGTGTTCACCCCTGACCTGATCGAGACCTGGCTGTCCATCAAGCGATCGGACGAGATCGACCCGATCCGGCTGCGCCCGCACCCGCACGAGTTCGAGCTCTACTACGACGTATGAGACCAGCCCGCAAGGCCGCCACCGAGCACGCTGGCCCGGTTGCTGTCGGCTTAGGACCGGGCCAGCCCGCGCAGTTCCGCGGAGCCCGCAATCAGGGCGAGCCGATCTTCGCATGATTCACGCTTGCCGGAGCTTCACCAGTGAGCTGGCTGGGAGTAAAGAGGCGCCAGGCCAGCATCGCCAGGACCGCGACGGCGACGGCTGCCACCCAGAAGGGAGCCGTCAGGCCGAATCCTCGCGCCAGCAGGCCACCGGCAAGGCTGCCGAGCGCAAAGCCGCCCATGGAGAAGGTGTAGTAGACACTGTTGACCCGGCCGCGAAGCTGCTCGGGCACCGCCGTTTGCCGCAGCGTCACGGTCACCACGGCCCAGATGCCGTTGTGGACGCCGAAAACTACGAGCGTGAGCGCGGCGACCCAGGGGCGGCGGGTAAGCGCGAGGGATACATGGGTCGTGCACTCGATGACCATGCCGAGGCGCAGCAGCAAGCTGGTGCCAAATCGTGCGAGGAGGCGCTTGACGATGATCGTGCCGATCACGCCGCCTGCGGCTGAGCACGACAGCAGCACGCCGTAACCGGCCGCGCCCAGGCCCAGGCGCACGCGCACGTAGAGCACGAGGATCGCGATCGTGCTGCCGAGCGTGATGTTCATCACGCAGATCGCGGCAGCGAGCATCCGCAAGCCAGGGTGGCCAAGGAGCCAGCGGATTCCCTCGGTGATCTCCCCGCGCAGCCTGGTCCGGTCCGGCACGGGATGCGCCAGCGCCGGCCGGCGGCGCCGGATGCTGGCGATCAGCGCGGCGCCGATGACGAACGTGGCCGCGTCGAACGCGAACGGCAACCCGGTAGCGAGCACGAACAGGTAGGCGCCGAGCGGAGGTCCCACCAGGTCGGCGCCGACGAGCTGGACTGCTTGCAGGCCCGCATTGGCGCCGACCAGGTGATCCGCGTCTACCAGCAGCGGCGTCAGGCTCAGCGCCGCCGTTTGCGACATCGTGGTCCCGACCCCAAGGACAAACAGTGCTCCGTACAGCGCGGCAAGATGCGCCGTCCCGGCCAGGATCGATACCGCGAGCCCGCCGATCGCCGCGGCTCGGAGCAGGTCGACGAGCACTATGAGCCGTCCCGGCTCGAACCGGTCCACCAGCGCACCGCTGAGGAGGGCGAAGATCAGCCAGGGGAGCTGCTGGGCAAATAGCGCACCGGCAACCAGCAGCGGGTCACGGGTGATGCTCGCCGCCAGCAGCGGGCCGGCCGTCACCGTGACGCCATCCCCGGCAACCGACACCGCGTTGGCCAGCCACAGCCGTCGGTAGTCCCTTCCGAGTGACCCGCGCTTTCCGACTGCCACGGCGCTGGACGCTAACAGCGGAACCCCCCGGGGTCCACTCACTTAGGCATCCGGCCGGTACTGACCGGGGATCTGCCGCGAGGCGCCTGTCAGGCGATCGCCGGGATCAGCTGCCGCGGCGGCTGATGATGAGTCCGACAATGACGATGACTACCAGGACGATTCCGATGTGCGGCACCATAAGATAGCCCGCGGCTGGCTGGCCCTTGTGCGGCTCACGTTAGGTGCGGCTCACGTTAGTCCGCCAGGTCCATGATGCGGCAGAGGGTCCGGCGGCCCAGCTGGCTCATGACCGGGTTGCTCTCGGCGTAATACCAGACCAGCCCCATCGACTGCTGAAACGCCCATGCCCTGCCGCGTGCCCAGTCAAGGTCGTCGCAGTGCAGGTCGTGGCGCAGCACCTGCCTCGGGCCGGCCGCCAGCAGGTGCCACGCGCTGACCAGGTCCAGCGCAGGGTCAGCCGGCCCCAGTCCGCCAACATCGATGACACCAGTCAGCCGACCGCCGGCCACCAGCACGTTGCCGGGGATCAGGTCGCCGTGGTTCATCACGTCAGCGGTCGTGCGCGGCAGCTGGCGCATGGCCGCCCAGGCAGACCGCAGCGCCGGGACGTCCAGGAGCTGCTCGCTGCGCTCGAAGCAGGTTTCCATGAACGCGTCGTGGGCTCGCAGGTCGCCTCCGCGGCCCTGGCCGCTGAAAGCCCTGCCGCCGGTCTCGATCGCCCGCACGCCGCGAATGAACTCGGCCAGGTCATGCGCGAATGGCACGGAGCCGGCCGGGTCCCGTTCAGTTGCCGTGGAGCCTGGCAGCCACGTCTGCACGGACCACGGAAGCGGGTAGCCAGCCCCCGGCTCGCCCAGCGCGACCGGCTCCGGCGTGGCAAACCGGGTACGGCCCAGCAGCTCCCTGGCTGCCTGCGCCTCGCACTGCAGCGAGCGCCGAGTCCGCCCGACGTCACCAGGGTTCAGCGGGAACCTGGCCAGGAGCTCATCGCCTAGCCGGAACAGGGCATTCACGGTCCCATCCGAGGCCATGGCCGTGACTGGCAGCTTCCGCCACTCACCGAACTGCTCATCTACCAGCTGACGCGCCGTTTCCGCGGAGATCGCGAGCTGGCCAGCGTGCATGCCCACCTCGGGAGCATCGCCGGTCTTGATCGCTGAGCGCAAACGCATTCTGCGGCGCGGTCCGGTACAGTCAGCCGGCCTAGGCTCGCTCTGCCGCCCTGTGGCACGCGCCTGCTGGCAAGCGGCACGTCCTGGTCGTCGTGGCCACCGCAGCGCGAGCTATTTCCTGATCGCGTCCTTCAGCTTCTCGCCTGCCTGCTTGAGATTGGCCTTCGTCTTCTCTGCCGTGCCGGCTGCCTGGGCGGAGCGGTTCCCGGTCGCCTTCCCGGCTGTCTTCCTGGCCCTGCCCTTCAGCGCCTGGGCAAAGTTCCTGGCCTTGTCTCGGTTGCTCACCGAACCAGCCTCCTTCCCTGCCGTGCGGAATGGCCGCAGCAGCAGTGCTTCACCCGCTGCCCGGGGCTGGCAAGGCCAAACTTGACCGACGCTCGCGCCACTAGCCGGGCGCTGTTATCCCGGATGTCGCCGGCTACCTCGGGTCAGTCCGCGCGGCGTGACGAGGCCATGGCCTCGAGCTCTCCGGCGGGGATGAGCAGCAGCAGGTTGTGCGTGTGCAGGCGGGCCCGGCCGGACTCGTCATCGTGCAGGCCCAGATAGGACGCGTACACCCAGGCGCGGCCCAGGTACTCGCCGTCCGGGCCGGGCACATAGCCGCCGTACTGGTAGGCGGCCATCGTGTCGAGGCTGGTGTAGACGCAGTGCTCGCGCAGCCGCTGCCGCTCCGCTTCGCCGGCCGCGTCGTAATGCCCGTCTGCCTCGGCGGCCAGCATCACGTCTGCGACGCCGTAGCGGTCGGCCAGCTCGGTCAGCTGCTCGCGCCGCACGGTGCCGCCCTCGGTGAGGCCGGCCAGCGCGCAGCCGGCCCCGCGCCAGCGGCCCGGTCCTTCCTCCCGCTCGGCTGACCGCGCCACGGCTTCCACCTGAGCCGCGTCGCGGTGCTCCACTGTCAGGCCCGTTCTCATCCCGGTCACCCTCCTGGGCCCATCTTGCGCCCGGAAGGTGACAGATCACAGCGACATGGCCGGTTCCGCCGCAAGACGGCCGGCCTCAGCGGCGCGGGCGAGCGCGACGGCAGTCGCTTCCGCGCTGGCTGGCAGCAGCGGCAGGCGCACGTCAGTGGTGGCGATGCGGCCTTGCTCATGCAGTACGGCCTTGATCACCGCGGGATTGGGCTCGGCGAACAACGCTGCGGACAGGGCCGCGAGCCGGTGGCCGAGCGGGCGGGCGGTGACGGCGTCCCCGGCGCCCCAGGCCCGCACCAGGCCGGCGAAAGCCGTCGTGCACACGTGCGCCGATGCCATGACCGCGCCGGGCGCCCCGAGCCCGAGCATGCCGGGCGCGACGAGGTCGTCGCCCGCCAGCACGGCGAACGTCTCCGGCGCCGAGCCGATCAGCTCCACGGTGTCACCGTCGATGCCGCCTGGCGCGTGCTTGACCCCGGCGACACCGGGCAGCGCCGCCAGCGCCAGCAGCGCCGCTGTGGTCAGCGGCTGGCCCGTGCGGTACGGGATGTGGTAGATCACCAGCGGCACCGGGCTCGCCGCGGCGAGCCCGCGGAAGTGCGCCAGCACGCCGGCCTCGCCTGGCCGGGTGTAGTACGGCACGACGGTGAGCGCGGCGGTGACGTCCGGCCAGCTGGCCAGCTCGCGCAGCGCCGCGGCTGATGCCGTGGTGTCGTTCGACCCGGCCCCGGCGATCAGAATGGCCGAGCGGTCGCGGCACACGGTGCTGCACACCTGGAGTACCTGATGCCGTTCGGCGCTGGTCAGGGTCGCGGCCTCGGCGGTGGTGCCGAGCGCGACCAGGCCGGCGGCGCCGTCGTCGAGCACCTGGCAGGCCAGTGCGCGGAGCGCGGCGGCGTCGACGCCGCCGTCGGCCAGGAACGGGGTGATGAGGGGCACGAACAGCCCGGTCAGCCGGGGCACGGCGGGAGATGAGGTCATGCGACGACCATCGCAGCGGCTGATCATTCAGGTCCAGTTCATGTTTGTGTCCTGACAGTTAAGCTGTGCTGATGCTTGATGTGCACCGGCTGCGGCTGCTGCGGGAACTGGACCGGCGCGGCACGATCGCGGCTGTCGCGGAAGCTCTCGCCTACACGCCCTCGGCGGTGTCTCAGCAGCTTGCCGTGCTGGAACGGGAGGCGGGCGTGCCGCTGCTGGAGCGCAGCGGCCGGCGGGTGGTGCTCACCGCCGCCGGGGCAGACCTGGCCCGGCGGGCTGACGACGTGCTCGCGCTGCTGGAGCAGGCGGCCGCGGCGGTGGCGGCGGGCAGGACCGGGCTGACCGGCCGGCTGCGGGTCGGCGCGTTTCCTTCCGCCGTGCGAACGATGCTGCCGCGCGCGCTGGTCGCGCTGGGCCGCGAGCATCCCGGCCTCGAGCTCACCGTCACCGAGCTTGACCCCTCAGCGGTGCCCGCTGCGCTGCGGTCCGGCGACCTGGACGTCGGGCTCATCCAGGAGTACGACTACGTGCCAGCCGAGATGGACCCGGCGCTGGACACCGTGCTGCTGCTCGCCGAGACGATCTTCCTGGCCGTCCCGGCCGCCGCTCCCCCGGCCTCGCTGCTCGCCGACTGCCGGGACGCTCAGTGGATCGCCGGCACGGAGGGCACGCTGTGCCGCCTGATGACCGTGCGGGCCTGCCAGGCTGCGGGCTTCACGCCACGAGTCCGCCATCACGCCGACGACTTCGCCACCGTGCTCGCGCTGGTGGCCGGCGGCCAGGGGGTCGCGCTCGTCCCGCAGCTTGGCACTGAGGGAGTGCCGGCCGGGGTGGCGCTGATCCCGCTCGATGCCAGGCGGCGCAGTCACATCGCCTGCCGCCGTGGCGCCCGGCGGCACCCGGCGGTGGCCGCCTGCGCCGCCGCGATCCGGGCCGCGGCCGCGGCGCATCCGGTCACCGCCGGCAGCGTCCAGCCCGGGCCGGTTTGCCAGGGATAATGAGCGAATGCAGCGTCCCGGCAAGGCGGCCTGAGCTCGTGCCAGCTGGCAGGCTCATGGCCATCAGCGACCTGCACGTCGGGTACCAGCAGAACCGCGAGTTCGCCGAGGGCCTCCGGCCGGCCAGCGACGACGACTGGCTGATCGTGGCCGGCGACGTCGGCGAGTTCTTCGCCGATATCGCCAGCCTGCTCGCCACGCTCGCGAAGCGGTTCGCGACGGTGGTCTGGGCGCCGGGCAACCACGAGCTGTGGACGCACCGCCGCGATCCGGTGCAGCTGCGCGGCGAGCAGCGCTACCTGGAGCTGGTGCGGGTCTGCCGGGAGCTTGGCGTGCACACGCCGGAGGATCCCTACCCGGTCTGGCGCGGTGCCGCCGGCCCGGTCACGGTCGCGCCGCTCTTCACGCTTTATGACTACACGTTCTGGCCGGACGGGGCGCAGAGCCAGCAGCAGGCGCTGGAGATGGCCTTTCAGCGCGGCATCGTGTGCACCGACGAGTACCTGCTGCACCCGGACCCGTACCCGAGCCGCGAGGAGTGGTGCGCGGCCCGGCTGAGTTACACCGAGCGGCGGCTCGCGGCCTGCACCCACCCCCTGGTGCTGGTCAGCCATTACCCGCTCGTCCGCGAGCCCACCAGGGTGCTGCGCTATCCCGAGTTCGCCCAGTGGTGCGGCTCGGTGCACACCGCGGACTGGCACATCAGGCACGACGTCGTCGCGGTCGTCTACGGGCACCTGCACATTCCCCGCAGCACCGTCCATGACGGGGTCCCGTTCGAGGAGGTCTCGGTCGGCTACCCGCGCGAGTGGGGGCGGCGCGGCGGCCCGCGCGGCCCGCGGCAGATCCTGCCGGCGGTGAGCTGAATGCTCGCCGGACTCCTCCCGCCGCAGGTCGCCGTCGCCGAGGCGTTTGACGACCCGCCGCAGCTGACGCTCTTCCCCGAGGAGGAGGAACGGATCGCCAGGGCGGTGCCGTCCCGGCGGCGGGAGTTCGGCACCGGGCGCTGGTGCGCCCGGCAGGCGATGGCCGCGCTCGGCCAGCCGCCAGCGGCCATCCCGACGGGCGCCCGCGGCGCGCCCGCCTGGCCAGACGGCATCACCGGCAGCATCACCCACTGCGCCGGCTACCGCGCAGCGGCGGTGGCGCGGACCAGCGAGATCGCCGCGATCGGCATCGACGCCGAGCCGGATCGGCCGCTGCCCGACGGGGTGCTGGATATCGTGGCCCGGCCGGAGGAGGTGTCCATGCTGGCCGGCCTCGGCGGATCGGCCGCAGGCCCCAGCTGGGACAAGCTGCTGTTCAGCGCGAAGGAGGCGACCTACAAGGCCTGGTTCCCGCTGACCGGCCGGTGGCTGGGCTTCGAGGATGCGTCGGTCAGCATCAGCCCGGACGGCGGCTTCGCAGTCCGGCTACTGGTTCCCGGCCCGGTGCTGGCCGGCCAGGCGGGCCGCGGCCGGCCGCTGGGCGGCGCCGGGCGGGAGGATGGGGCAGGCCGTGACGGCCCTGCAGGCGACGCCATCATCCTGGACGGCTTCAGCGGTCGGTGGGCCGCCAGCGACGGCCTGGTGATCGCTGCGATCGCGGTGCCTGCCCTGGCGGGCTGACCGAAGGCCGCACCCTGGCGGTGCGGCTGGCGACTCGCTGGCGATGCCGGCTGGTGCCGGACCGAGCAGCGGCGGGAGGGCTCACGACTCGGTGGCGATGCCGGCTGGTGGCGGTGCCAGCCAGTGGCGGGCCGCGCAGCGGCCGCGAGGAACACGACAGACTAGGAGCCATGACGCAGCGGCTCGACGACCTCGAACCCCAGACAGCCAGCGCCCGCGAATTCTGGCTCGGCTACGGGTGCTCGGACCGGCGCGACGACGTGATCACCGCCTATCGCAGCGGACTCGCCGATTCGCAGCTCAATGGCGTGCTGCGGGTCCGCGGCACCGTGGACCAGGCGATCGCGGCGGCGGCACAGTCGCTCGGCGACCTGCCGTCGATGTGGTGGGCCGGGCCGGACAGCGACCCAGGGCTGGCGGCTGCGCTGATGGCCCGCGGGGCGGTCGAGCTCGAGCGCGATCCGATCATGGCGATCCGGCTGGACGAGGTGCCCATGGCCGACGGCCAGCGAGGTCTGATCATCGACGAGGTGGCCAGCGACGACGGGCTCGCCGAGTGGGTGCGCGGGTACGCGCCGTCGTTCGGCTTCCCGCCGGAGCTGGTTCCCGCGCTGGTGGCCATGGAGGCTGCCAGGCCCGACCCGCCGGGCAGCCTGGTCAGGCTCACAGCCCGGATCGACGGGAAGCTGGCTGGCACCGGCGCGCTGCTCGACCGGCACGGCGTGGCCGGCGTCTACGTCGTCACCACGCCAGCTGAGTTCCGCCGCCGCGGCATCGCCACTGCGCTGACCGCCGCTGCGCTGGCGATCGGCCGCGAGCGTGGCCGCACGATCGGCACGCTGCAGGCGACCCCTGAAGGCGAGCCGGTCTACCAGCGGATGGGCTTCACCACCGTGGCGGAGTACCGCTTCCTCCGCTTTCCGTCCGGCGCCGCCGGCTAAGCGCCGCTGCCGCCGAGAGCCAACGGCCGGACGACGGACGCCACGAGTCAGCCACTGCCGCTGCGGCATGGCAGGACGGCTGCCTCAGGCGGTCAGCGGGAGAGCCGGGGTGCGGCCGGCTGCCCTGGCGCGGGCCAGGGCCAGCGGTGACTGGCCGGACAGCCGACCGCACTCCCTGGTCAGGTGCGCCTGATCGGCGTAGCCGGCATCCGCGGCGAGGCCGGCCAGGTCCGGCGCTGATCCCGCCTCGATGGCCGCGTCGAGACCGCTGAGGAACCGGCGGAACCGCAGCACCCGGATCAGCGCGCGCGGCCCGAGCCCGGCGGCGTCGTCCAGCCGCCGGCGCAGCTGCCGGTCGCTGATGCCCAATGCGGCCGCGACCGGGCCGGCGCCTGCCCGCTCCGCGCCCAGCAGCCGCGCGGCGTGCAGCGCGAGCCGGTCAGGCGGCCGGCTCGCGACTGCGTCGCCAGCGAAGGCCATCAGCTCGCGCAGGGCCAGGTCCGGCGGCAGCGAGCCGCGCAGCCGCCCCGCCAGCGCCGGGCTCAGATCTGCGGCGTCGACCCGCAGGTCCTGCAGCTCGGTCAGCGGAAGGCCGAGCGCGCTGCCGCCGGCCCCCGGCCGGAACCGCAGGGCGACGAGCACTGTCCCGGCGGGCAGCGGCGCCGGCGCCGGGCCGGTATCGGGCCCAGCGACGAACGCGCCCTTGCCGCGCTGCCAGATCAGGTCGCTGCACGCGTCCGGCAGCACCATCGCCTGACCGTCGACCGGCTCGACACTGGACCACACGCAGGCCAGCACCGGGCGCAGCGCCTGCGGCGGCGCCCACTCGCGGTAGCCAGGCCTTATGTCCACCCGCCAAGTCTGACATGCGGGCCGGACAGTCTCGATGTCCGTTTCGTTCAATACCCAGGGCGCGGAGCTCTGCAAGCTGGCAGTCATGAGCAAACCAGACATGGCAGCGGCAGAGCATTTCATGGCGGCGGACGGCCGGATCGTCGACCGCCGCAGGTTCGACCGGTTGTTCGCCGACGGCTCAGCAGTGCCGGTGCGCGACGCCGTCGCCGCATACCGGAACACCGACGGCGGGTTCGGCCACGCGCTGGAGCCCGACTGCCGGGCACCTGGCAGCCAGCCGGCCGCTACCGAGATGGCGCTGCGCATCATGGACGAGGCCAGCGCCTGGGACGATGACCTGGTCGGCGGGGCACTGGACTGGCTGCAGTCGATCGCGCCCGCCGAAGGCGGATCGACCTTCGTCGAGCCGACGATCGACGGCTGGCCGCACGCGCCGTGGTGGGCACCGGAGGACGGCCGCCCTGCCTCGCTGATCTCGACCGGGATGATCGCCGGCACGCTGCACGCCAGGAAGGTCAGTCACCCGTGGCTGGACCGCGCCACCGAGCTGATGTGGTCGCGCATCGACGACCTGGCCGACCCAGGCCCGTACGGCATGCGCGGCGTGCTCGGCTTCCTTGACCACGTGCCGGACCGGGAGCGAGCCGGCCAGGCCGTGGCCAGGATCGCCCCGGCGCTCAGCAAGATCGTGACGCTCGACCCGGACGCCGGCGGCGAGGTGCACTCGCCGCTGGATTTCGCCCCGCTGCCGGACTCGGCGGCCCGGACGCTGTTCAGCGCGGAGGTCATCGAGGCTCACCTGGACCATCTCGTCGCCGGGCAGCATCCCGACGGCGGCTGGACCTTCAACTGGCTTTCCTGGTCACCGGCCGCAGATGCGGGCTGGCGCGGGTTCCTGACCGTCGACGCGCTGTGCACGCTGCGCGCCAACGGCCGGATCGGCTGAACCTGGCCGCAGTGCTCACCCCGACTCCCGGCCCGGCCGCCTGCACCGCCCGGCGGCCCAGCGCGGGTGCCGGCGTGTCCCAGCCGAGGGCTGCCCGGGTGCTGGCTGCGCCGCACGGTGAATTGGCCGATCTTTTAGCAGTATTTACCTAAAGGGCCGTTACCTAGTGCCACCCCGTTTCGGCATTGGCTGGCGCCGTTGATGCTGATTGATTGTGTCGATCTTGCAACGGGTTTAGTGTCTGCTGCGGAAACTGGCGAGCGGGAGTGCCGCCGTCCGGGGATGCACGTCTGTGCTGGAAATAGGTCTTCGCCATCCCCTTAGCGACAGTGACCGCGGTCACCGCCAGGGAGGGCCGGTCGGCCCGCGAAAAACTGCGAAGAACCTGAAGTCAGGCGATTTAGCTGGTGCCCAGTCATGCCCGTTCAATTCGCTGTACCTGGCGTACTGCCCGTTCCGCGTCCGGAGCCGGGCAAAGGCCAGCCGTCGTTGCGGCGATGAGGAAGGAAAGGCACTTTATGAGATCCAAGTACTACAAGATCGCGGCGGTGCTGTCGCTGCTGACCCTGCCGGCGATGCTCCTGGTCGCGGGCGGGATGTCGGCCGCGTCAGAGCCGCACGGCAGCGCCGCGAGCACTGTCAGCTCGAGGAGCCTGGGGACGTTCAAGCCAACCTTTACCGGCTCGGCCGCGACCGGGTGCGCGGGCTGCCATCTGCTCACCGGCCCGTTCCGCACCCCGTCCACGGCACACCTGACCGCCAGGCAGACGCTGACCGGGACGGCTAACGCGCGGCGCATGCCGAAGGCGATGCCGATGCTGCGGCCGCAGATCCCCGCGGCCGGCCAGAGCGCGGCCGGCGCCGTCCGGATCCCCACGGTGCAGTGCCAGCCGATGCGGCCAGGCTGCGACAACATCAGCGCGCTCGCTGGCGGTTCGGCGAGCGTCGACGGCATCAACGCGGTCGACAGCGCCAGGCACACCGCCAACACCTTCAAGAACGTCGAGCCGCCTGACCAAGGGCTGTGCGCCGGTAACGGATCGGTGGTCGAGACCAACAACCTCGGCGAGATCCTGATCTTCAACAAGTCGCTGAAGCGGATCTCCCCGGTCATCTCGCTGGACCGGATCATGGGGCTCACCAGGCGGCACTGGAGCAGCGGCGGAGACCCCTCATGCCTCTGGGACCCTGACAACGGCGGGCACTGGTTCTTCACCCAGATCGTCTCGGCCAGCCCGGAGTCCAAGGGCGGCGCGTTCAACGGTTGCTTCGCCGCCGTTGCCAACACCTGCTTCGAGGGCATCTCGGTGACCAAGGGCTCGAGCCCGTTCGGCCCGTATAACACTTACTTCCTGAACGCGAACTACAACCCGAAGGAGCCCGGCTCTCCCTCGCTGCTGAATGACTTCGCGAAGATCTCGGCCACCGGGGACGCGTTCCTGCTGTTCTACGACGAATTCCCGCTGGATGGCAGCAATCCCGGCCTGGGCGGCGGCTTCTTCAACGGCGCGCAGCAGTTCGCATTCAACAAGGCTGCGCTGGAAAAGGGACGGCCAGTCGCCAGGGTGACCGTGGCCAGGGAGAACATGGGCCTGCTGAAAACGCCGAATGGCACCTGCTTCAGCGACAACCGGTTCTTCCTGCCTGGCATATCCTGCTGGTTCTCGGTCATTCCCGCGGTGCCGCCGGGCGGCCAGTTCGACAACAGTCACGGCGGCTCCGGGTTCATGCTGGCCACGCTCGATTTCTACGCCCTGGGCGGCAACCAGCTGGCGGTCTTCGACTGGACCGGCCTGAGGGGCCTGAACAGCGCAGGCTGCTCGGCGTGCTCCGGCATCCGGTTCGGCGGCCAGCTGTTCTCCGGCGTCAATCGCTACTACAACCCTGGCAACACCCCGTCAGGGATCCTCGCGCCGCAGAAGGCCGGGCACATCCCGCTGGGCAACCACTGCCGCCAGGCCATGCTCAGCAAGATCCTCCGTTGCCCCCAGGCTGGCATCGCCACCAACGGCGACAACGTCACCCAGGCGTCGCAGGGCAACGGGCAACTGTGGGCCGCGGTGAATACCGCGCTCGTGCAGGTGTACTCGTCCACCATTCAGGAGCAGCACATGGGCGCCGCTTACTGGGTGGTCGGCACCCGCGGCTTCGACCAGACCGGGCGCTTCAGCCTGACCAGCCAGAACTACGTCTCGGCGACGCACGAGGACCTGGAATTCCCGGCCTTCGCCGCCGGTGCCAGGAACGGCCGGGCCATCCTGTCCTTCACGCTGAATGGCAACGGCGGGCTCGCCGGAGCCGACAACGGGGGCTTCTTCCCCAGCTCAGCCTTCGGCCGGCTGACCAGCAGGTCGGGCGGGCTGCTGCAGTCCACCATCAACATCGCCGCGCTGGGCCAGGCGCCGCAGGACGGCTTCACCCAGTACCAGAACTATCCGAGCGCGACCTTCGCGTTCCGGCCGCGCTGGGGCGATTACGGCGGCGCGATCCTCATGGGCGGAAAGGCGTACTTCGCCAGTGAGTTCATCCAGCACAAGAACTGCTCAGCGCCGCAGTTCAAGCCGTTCGCGATCGGTACCTGCGGCGGGACCAGGAACGGCATGGCGAACTGGGGGACGTCGGTCAACTCCGTCACCCCGTAGCACAATCAGCGACCGCTAGCGGATGCCGCGCCTCGCAGGCCATGCGGGGTGCGGCATCCGGCGTCCGCGGGCATCCCTGGTCCGGCAGTGGTCACGGCCGGTTCAGCCGTAGACCGGTTCAGCCGTAGACCGGTTCAGCCGTAGAAGAGGCGTTCCATCACGGCCCGGGCACGCCGGGCGGCCCGGCGGTAGTCCTGAGCCAGCTCCTGCGCCGAGCCGGGCGGGTAGCCGAGCAGCCTGGCCACCCCGGCCAGGTCAGCGGGGCCGGCGGGCACCGTGTCCGACGGCCTGCCCCGCACCAGCATGGAAGCATCCCTGATCGACGTCGCCAGCAGCCACGCCTCGCGCAGCACCCCGGCGTCCGGGGCGCTGACCAGCCCGGCCTCGGCAGCGGCTGCCAGCGCCGCGAGCGTCCTGGTGGTGCGCAGGGCGGGCACCGCGTGCCCGTGCTGCAGCTGGAGCAGCTGCACCACCCACTCCACATCCGAGAGCCCGCCAGGGCCGAGCTTCAGGTGCAGCGCGGGCTCGGCGCCGCGCGGCATGCGCTCAGCCTCCATCCGCGCCTTGATCCGCCTGATTTCCCGAACGAAGGGCTGCGCGAGACCGCCGTCCGGATAGCGGATCTCGTCGGCAAGCGCGGCAAAGGCGGCGCCGAGCCCGCTGTCGCCGGCCACCGGCTCGGCCCGCAGCAGCGCCTGGGCTTCCCAGGCCACCGACCAGCGCTGGTAGTACGCGCGGTAGGAGGCGAGCGTGCGCACCAGCGGGCCCTGCCGGCCCTCAGGGCGCAGCCCAGCATCGGCGATCAGGACCGGGTCTGGCCCCGGGGCCGCCAGCAGCGCGCGCATCTGCTCGGCCACCGCGTGCGCCGCCCTGGCGGCAGTCTCCTCGTCGGCGCCGGGCAGCGGGTCGTGCACGTAGAGCACGTCGGCGTCGCTGGCGTAGCCCATCTCGTGCCCGCCGAACCTGCCCATCGCCACCACGCCGAGTCTGGTCGGCAGCGGTCCGGTCAGCCGCTCGGAGTTCCCGGTGGCCGTCTGCAGCGCCGCGCCGACGGTCACCGCGGCGATCTGAGACAGCGCGTCGGCCCGCTCGGTCCCGCCGAGCATGCCGAGCACGTCGGCAGCGGCCGTGCGTAGCAGCTCACGCCGCCGCAGCGCGCGCACCGGGCCGAGGTCAGCGGCATGCGCCTGCCCGGCCTCGTCGGCGGCGCGGCCGACGGCGGCGCTGGCCTCGTCCTCCAGTTCTGCGGCGAGGCGCGGGGCAAGCTGCGCGTCGTCGGCGAGCATCGCGACGGCCTCGGGCGCCCGCATCAGCAGCCCGGTGGCGTACCTGCTTGAGGCGAGCAGCCTGGCCATCCGCTGGGCCACCCGCATGTCGTCGCGGAGCAGCCGCAGGTACCAGGGCGAATCACCGAGGGCTTCGCTGACCTGGCGGAAGGCGAGCAGCCCCGCGTCTGGCTCCGGCGCGTCGGCGAACCAGCCGAGCATCACCGGCAGCAGCGTGCGCTGGATCGCCGCCTTCCTTGTCATCCCGGCGGTGAGCGCCTCCAGGTGGCGCAGCGCGCCTGCCGGGTCGGCATAGCCGAGCGCCTCCAGCCGTTCCCTGGCAGCCTCGGCGGTGAGCCGGGCCGCTTCGCCTGGCAGCCGGGCGACGGCCTCGAGCAGCGGCCGGTAGAACAGCTTCTCGTGCAGCAGCCGGGCCTGCGCCGCGTGCAGCCGCCACTGCGCGGTGAGCCATTCCGCCGGGTCGGCCGACTCCGGTCCGGCGGGCTCGGGTCCAGCTGGCTCGCGGCGGGCTGGCTCGCGGGGCGGCTCGCCAGGCGCCGCTCCTGCGCCGCTCGTAGCCAGGGCGCTGTGCAGCGTCGCGGGGGCGGTCCCGGTTCCGTCGGCATGCAGGCCGGCCGCAGCCGCGCTGCCTGCCGCCACGCTGGCTCCGTAGGCGCCAGTTGCAGCGCGGCTCGTTCTGCCGGCGGGAGCATTGCCGGCGGGTGCATTGCCGGTGCCTGCTGGGGCGCTGCCCGTTCCGCCGGTGCCGTCGCCGAGCCGCATCCGCCGCAGCGCGCGGCCGGTGCGCCGCAGCACGGCCGGGTCATCAGGCAGGGTGTGCGTCCGGCGCAGCTGGCGAAGCTGCAGCAGGTGCTCGGCAGCGCGCAGGAACCGGTAAGCGGCGCCCAGCCCAGCCGCGTCCGGCCGGCCCACGTAGCCGCCCGCCGCTAGCGCCGACAGGGCGGGCAGCGTGCCCGCCGCGCGCAGCGTGTCGTCTGTCCGGCCGTGCACGAGCTGCAGTAGCTGCACGGCGAACTCGATGTCGCGCAGCCCGCCCGGCCCGAGCTTCAGTTCGCGTCCCGCCGTCGCTGCTGGCAGGCTCCTGACCACCCGGCGGCGCATCGCCTGCACGTCGGCGACAAAGCCCTCGCGCTGCGACGACTGCCAGACCAGCGGCGCGACGGCGGCCAGGTACTGCTCGCCGAGAGCCAGGTCGCCGGCGGCCGGCCTGGCCTTCAGCAGCGCCTGGAACTCCCACGTCTTGGCCCAGCGCTGGTAGTAGGCCAGGTGGCTGTTCAGCGTCCGGACCAGGGGGCCGCTGCGGCCTTCCGGCCGCAGGTTGGCATCTACCGGGAACAGCGCGCCCTCCGGCGTGCTCTGCGAGCAGACGCCGATCAGCCCGGCCGCCAGCCTGGAGGCGGTCCGCAGGGCGGCCGCCTCGTCCGCGCCGTTTCCCTTGCCGCTGTGCCCTGGCTCGGCCACGAAGATCACGTCAACGTCGCTGGCATAGTTCAGCTCGCGGGCGCCGCACTTGCCCATCGCGATCACGGCCAGCCGGCACGGTGCGGCTTCGGCGGGCAGCGCCGCCCTGGCGATCGCCAGCGCGGCTTCCAGCGCTGCCGCGGCCAGGTCAGCCAGCTCGGCCATGACGTCATCGAGCTGCTGCGCCCCGGTCAGGTCCCGGCCCGCCAGGTGCAGCAGCTGCCGCCGGTAGGCGACGCGCAGCGCGGTGGCCGGGTCCGGTCCGGCAGGCCCGGATGGCTCTGGTGGCTGGGCTGGCTGGACTGGCTCGGCTGGGGTGGCGGGCGGCTCTGGATCGCCAGGCTGCCCGCCGACGGCGGTCAGCATCAGCTCGCGCAGCTCGGCCGCGTCCGGCCGGCGAAGCGCCCCCGGCCCGCTGAGCACCTGCCAGTCGGCAGGGTGCCTGGCCAGGTGATCGCCTAGTGCCGCGCTGGCGCCGAGCACGCTGGTCAGCCGGTCGCGCAGGCCCTGGTCGGCGCGCAGCGCCGCGCGCAGGCCGGCCTCGTCCGCGAGCCGGGCGAGGCTCGCCAGCGCAAGGTCCGGGTCGGCGGCCCGGCCAAGCGCTTCGAGCAGCTCGGCGTCGGCTGCCAGGTCGAGCCGGAGTTCTTCCTCGATCAGCAGCTGCGCTCTGGCGGTGTCGGCGAAGCCGAGCGCGGCGAGCTGCCCGGCCAGCGTCACGCCGCGCGGCATCCCCACTCCTGCACGGTAACGGCCCCGCGGTTGCAACCTGAGCGGCAGGCTGTGCGTGTCTAGTCCGGAAGGGACGATCGTTGAGCCGAGCCGAGCAGTTCGACGCGGTCTATCAGCAGTCGCGTGACCGGCTAGTCGCGCAGCTGATGGCGTTCTCCGGCAGTCAGGCTGATGCCGCCGATGCGGTGCAGGAGGCGTTCCTGCGCGCCTGGCTGCGGTGGGAGCGGGTGGGGCACTACGACGATCCGGAGGGCTGGATCCGCCGGGTGGCCTACCACCTCGCCGTCAGCCGGTGGCGCCAGGCGCGTCGGGTGGTGCTGCGGCCGGTGGCCTCCCAGGGCAGCTACGAGCTGCCGGCCGACGACACGGCGTTGATAGCCGCGCTGAAGGCGCTGCCGGTCAGCGAGCGCCGCGCGATCGTCCTGTACCACCTGGGCGGGCTGAGCGTCGAGCAGACTGCCGCCGACATGCGGGCGCCGGTCGGCACCGTGAAGTCCTGGCTGTCCCGCGGCCGCGCCCGGCTGCGCGCCGAGCTGGCGTCACAGGACCTGGAGGTGACCTCGTGATGAATGAGCGAGCGGACGTGCTGCGGCGGCTGCGAGCCCTGGCGGACTCGCCAGCCGGCCATGGCCTGCCGGGCGGGCCTGAGCTGCGCCAGCGGGCGCACCGGCGCCGCCAGCGACGCAGGGCAGCGGGGGCGATCGCCGCGGCGGTGATCATCGCAGCCGCGGTAGTCGTGCCGCTGCGCGCGCACGGCCACGGGCCTGCGACGGCCACGTCCGGGCCCAGCGCGGCCGGTACAGCCGGTGGTGCGGCCGGACCAGCCGCCTATCAGGTGATCAGCAGGTCCGGATCGGCCGTCGAGCTGGCCAGCTCAGTGCCGGCGGCGGCGCCGGCCGGCCCTGCGGCCGAGCGCAGCGTGGCCACGGCCGAGGAGCAGTTCGCGCTCGAGTTCCTGCAGCGCGTCGCAGGCCAGGCGGCCGGCGCCAACGCGGTGGTCTCGCCGAGCAGCCTGGCCGAAGCGCTGGCAATGCTGGAGCTCGGCGCACGCGGCAGCTCTGCCACCCAGCTGGCCACCGCCCTGCGCACGTCCGGCCTGACCGCGGCCGGGCAGGCGGCTGCCTGGCACGCGCTGATCGCTGATGAGGAGCACACGGCCGCCGCGCAGGGCATCAGCCTGGAGTCAGCCAACGCGATCTGGACGCAGCGCGGCATGAAGCTGTACCGGCCCTTCATGGCGGCGCTGCGGGGCAACTTCGGTGCCGGCGTGTGGCAGGCGGACTTCGCCGGCCACCCGGACGCTGCAGTGCAGGCGCTGAACGCGTGGACCAGCGCGCAGACGCACGGCCGGATCAAGCAGCTGTTCAGCCCGGGCGCGGTCGGCCCGCAGACCCAGCTCGTGCTGGCCAACGCGCTGTACCTGAAGGCGGCCTGGGCGACGCCGTTCGATCCGGCGGAGACAGCCGACGGGCCGTTCCGGCTGGGCAGCGGCAAGACCACGACGGTCCCGTTCATGCACTCCACCGACCCGCTCAGCGTGCGCGCCTCCGCGAGCGGCGGCGTCGACGCAGTCCAGTTGCCGTATGGCAAGGGCAGGTTCGCCGCCGTGGTGCTGATGCCGACCGGGCAGGACCTGGGCAGCTACCTCGCCGGGCTGACCCCGGCCGGGCTGACCAGGCAGCTCGCCGGAATGCAGCCGGGCGAGGTGCAGCTGGCCATGCCCAAGTTCACCTTGCGCGGCAGCAACCAGCTGAACGGCACGCTGCAGGCAATGGGGGTTCGCGGGGTGTTCGGCAGTCCCGGCCTGACCGCCATCGCCCCCGGCGGGCTGAGCGTGCAGGACGTCGAGCAGCACACCTACCTGAGCGTGACCGAACAGGGTACCGAGGCCGCAGCAGCCACCGGTATCGCCATAGGCGAGTCCCTTACCTTGCCGACGCTCAAGCTGACGATCAACCGGCCATTCCTGTTCCTTGTCCGGGACACCGCCACCGGCGCGATCCTGTTCGCCAGCACCGTGGTCAACCCTGGCCAGTAAGCGGTCCTGGGTTATAGGACGGGCAGGTAGCGGTCCAGCTCGAACTCGGTGACCTGGCGGCGGTACTCCTGCCATTCAGCCCGCTTGTTGCGCAGGAAGAAGTCGAACACGTGCTCGCCGAGGGTCTCGGCGACCAGCTCGCTGCCCTGCATCACGTTGCATGCGTCGGACAGGCTCTGCGGCAGCGGGGCGATGCCGAGCGCGCGCCGCTCGGCGGAGGTCAGCGCCCACACGTCGTCCTCGGCGCCGGCTGGCAGCTCGTAGCCGGCCTCGATGCCCTTCAGCCCGGCGGCCAGGATCACAGCGAACGCCAGGTACGGGTTGCACGCCGGGTCGAGCGAGCGGAACTCGATCCTTGTCGCGTTGCTCTTCTGCGGCTTGTACATCGGCACCCGGATCAGCGCCGACCGGTTGTTGTGGCCCCAGCAGACGTAAGCCGGGGCCTCGCCTCCCGCGCCGGCGATCCGCTCGGTGCCGCCCCACAGCCGCTTGTAGGAGTTGACCCACTGGTTGCACACCGCGGTGATCTCCGCCGCGTGCGTCAGCAGCCCGGCGATGAACGCCCGGCCGACCTTGGACAGCTGAAACTCCCCGCCCGGCTCGTAGAACGCGTTGCGGTCGCCCTCGAACAGCGACATGTGCGTGTGCATGCCGGAGCCCGGGTGCTCGGTGAAGGGCTTGGGCATGAACGAGGCGTAGACGCCCTGGTCGAGCGCGACTTCCTTCATGGCGAGCCGGAACGACATGATGTTGTCCGCTGTGCTGAGCGCGTCGGCGTAGCGCAGGTCGATCTCCTGCTGGCCGGGGGCGCCCTCGTGATGGCTGAACTCCACCGAGATGCCCATGCCCTCCAGCATCGCGATCGCCTTAGGGCGGAAGTCATGCGCGACGCTGTGCGGGGTGTGGTCGAAGTAGCCGCCGGTGTCGATCGGCTGCGGCTTGACGCCGGGCTCTGGCCTGCGGGCCAGCAGGAAGAACTCGATCTCCGGGTGGGTGTAGAAGGTGAAGCCGAGCCCGGCTGCCTTGGCCAGCGCCCGCTTGAGCACATACCGCGGATCCGCGTAGGACGGGGAGCCGTCGGGCAGCAGGATGTCGCAGAACATCCTGCCGATGCCGGATGCCTCCTCGCGCACGGGCATGAGCTGGAAAGTCGACGGATCCGGCTTCGCGATCATGTCCGCCTCGTAAACCCTGGCGAAGCCCTCGATAGCGGACCCGTCGAAGCCGATGCCCTCGGCGAATGCCCCCTCCAGCTCAGCCGGCGCCACCGAGACCGACTTGAGGTACCCGAGCACGTCGGTGAACCACAGCCGGACGAACCGGATGTTCCGCTCCTCGAGCGTGCGCAGCACGAACTCTTCCTGCCTGTCCACGGCCTCAGTCTGCCTCGCGCGTGTTTCCACCGCGTTACGAGGCCCGCCCGCCAGCAGCGGCTTGGCTGACTGGCCGGCTCTGCAGGACTGCTAGCACGCAAATCACGAGGGATCTCGCGCTCCCTATGCTGGAGTCATGCCGCAGCTGCGCGTCGCGCTCGCACAGGTCAACGCCACCGTCGGCGATCTGGCTGGTAACTCGGCCCTGATCGTCAGCTGGACCAGCCGGGCCGCGGAGCGCGGCGCCGCGCTCGTGCTGTTCCCGGAGATGATGCTGACCGGCTACCCGGTCGAGGACCTCGCGCTGCGGCCGTCGTTCGTGGCTTCGTCGGTCGACTCGCTGCGCGCAACCGCCAGGCGGCTGGCCGAGGCTGGCCTCGGCGGCATCGTCGTCGTGACCGGGTACCTGGATCACCGCACGGACCTGCCGCCGCGCGTTGGCCTGCCGGCCGGCGCGCCGACGGACGCGGCCGCCGTCCTGTACGGCGGCCAGGTGACGGTTACCTCGGCGAAGCATCACCTGCCGAACTACGGCGTCTTCGACGAGTACCGGTACTTCGTGCCCGGCGACAGCGTGCCGGTGGTCCGGATGACCGCAGCTGACGGGCAGCAGGCTGACGTGGCAGTCGCCATCTGCGAGGACCTGTGGCAGGACGGCGGCCCGGTGACGGTTGCCTGCCAGGCCGGCGCTGGCCTGCTGGTGGTGCCGAACGCGTCGCCGTACGAGCGGGGCAAGGACGATACCCGGCTGCTGCTGTGCCAGCGGCGGGCCGCCGAGGCCGGCGCCACCCTCGCCTACGTGAACCTCGTCGGCGGCCAGGACGAGCTGGTCTTCGACGGCGACTCGATCATCGTGGACCAGTCTGGCGGCGTGCTGGCCAGGGGCCCGCAGTTCGAGGAGGCGCTGATCGTCACCGACCTGGACGTTCCGGCTGCCGACCCTGGCCGCGCCCCTGGCGTCTTTCCAGCCGACGCCGCCGACGGCACGTCGATGTCTGTGCACCGGGTGGAGCTGCCGGCGGCCGAGCCGGCCGGCCGGCCGGAAGCCGCGGCCTACGTCAGCACGGCTGGCACAGCCGAGCCGCCGGCCGGGCCGGACAGTCAGCGATGGCCGCGGCTGTCCGATCTCGCCGAGGTATATGCCGCGCTGGTGCTCGGCCTGCGCGACTACACCATCAAGAACGGCTTCCGCTCGGTCATCCTCAACCTGTCCGGCGGGATCGACTCCGCGCTCACCGCCACCATCGCCGCTGACGCGCTCGGCGCCGGCAGCGTGCACGTGCTGCTGCTGCCCAGCCGGCATTCCTCGGAGCATTCGGTGACCGACGCCCAGGAGCTGGTCAAGCGCCAGGGCGTGCACTCGCGCACGATCCCGATCAGCGGCATCGTCGGGGCGTTCGACGCGGAGATCGACCTCGCCGGCCTGGCGGCCGAGAACCTGCAAGCCAGGATCCGCGGGATGCTGCTGATGTCGCTGTCCAACGCCGAGGGGCACCTGGCGCTGGCGACCGGCAACAAAAGCGAGCTGGCCACCGGCTACTCCACCCTCTACGGAGACTCGGCCGGCGGCTTCGCGCCGATCAAGGACGTGTTCAAGACCCTGATCTGGGACCTCTCCAGGTGGCGCAACCAGGAGGCCGGGCGGCTCGGCCAGGTACCGCCGATCCCGGAGAACTCGATCAGCAAGCCGCCGAGCGCCGAGCTCGCTCCCGGCCAGCTGGACAGCGACTCGCTGCCTGACTACGGGGAGCTGGATCCTGTGCTCGAAGGGTATGTCGAGCGTGACCTTGGCGCGGCCGCGCTGCTCGCTGCCGGGCACGACCGGCAGGTCGTCGAGCGGGTCGTGCGGATGGTCGACCGGGCCGAGTACAAGCGGCGGCAGTACCCGCCGGGCCCCAAGATCAGCCCCAAGAACTTCGGCCGGGACCGGCGGCTGCCGATCACTAACCGCTGGCGCGAGCTGTGACCGCCGAGCGGGAGCGCTGGCGTTCGCGATGACAGGCGATGACGCTGCCACCCGCGCTGAGCCACCGGCCCGCGGCGATCCGCTGCCGCGGCTGCGCGGCCTGTGCATGGCGCTGCCGGAGGCCACCGAGCGGCTGAGTCACGGCGAGCCGACCTGGTTCGTGCGCGGCAGCAAGGTGTTCGTCATGTACGCCGACCACCATCATGACGACCGGCTGGGGTTCTGGTGCGCCGCGCCGGCCGGCGCGCAGCAGGCGCTGGTCGCAGCCGAGCCGCAGGCGTACTTCGTGCCGCCGTACGTCGGCGGCCGCGGCTGGCTCGGCGTCCGGCTCGACGTGCCGGTCGACTGGGCCGAGATAGCCGGCCACGTCGAGGACGCCTACCGGCAGATCGCGCCGCGGCGCCTGATCGCCACGCTCGACACGGCGCGGGGCGAGGACCCGGCGCGGGACGAGAAGGACTGACCGCCCGGCTGCCGCTACAGGCCGACGCTGGTGCCCGGCTCCAGCCGGACGAGCGGGGTGCCCTGGCCGGACAGTCCCTTCAGCAGCATGTCGATCAGGCCGAGGCCGTTGGCGCTGAGGATCGCGTCGTGGATGGCGTAACCGCGGTCCGGGCCCACTTCCTTGGCGTAAGCGGCCGCGTCGGCGAACTTCAGCCACGGCGCGCTGACTGGCAGCATCAGCGTCGGCACCCGCTCCTCCGGCACGGTCAGCGCGTCGCCGGGATGGAACACCTGGCCGTCGATCGCGTATCCGGAATTGGCGATCACCGGGATGCCAGGCAGGATCTCCGCGTGATCGCTGCCGTAGACGTGCACGTCGAAGCCGACCGCGTTGAACGTGTCGCCGTGCGCGACCGTGTGCACCTGGGCGCTGAACTCCGCGAGCTTGGCGGCCGCCGACTCGTTGGTCCACACCTGCAGGCCAGGGTTGCCGCGCAGCGCCGTGCCGATCGCCTCGGCGTCCAGGTGGTCGGGATGCTCGTGGGTGACGAGCACCGCGTCGGCGCCCGCCAGCGCACCCTCGCCAGCCCACACGCCCGGGTCGATGACCAGCCACGCGCCGTCCTTCTCGAGCCTGACGCAGGCGTGTCCGAGCTTCGTCAGCCGCATCTGTCTGCCCCTCCTGGCCACTGTCTCCGCACCGTCGCGGCCGCCGGCTCGCACCTGAGCAGCGGCCGCTGCTGGCGTCTATGGTGCCCGAAGGCAAGCCTGTCTGGCAGGGCAGGCCGGCGCCACGCTGAAGAGCCTGGTCGCGCCGTCCGCCCCGAGGCAGCCCGGGCCGGGCCGCCACGCGGCGCCGCCCGGCCGGCCGCCGTCCCGAGACCTGGCGCAAGCGGGCGCTGTGTTAGACAAGGAGAGTCACGAGCGCGGGGGGACGGGGCATCATCGGGGGCTGGCACCGGGCCGGGACCGCCCGGTTTGACGGGCAAGGTCCGGCCGGAGGCGAGTGGCCGCCGCTGACGGCGCGCTGTCGTGTTCATGGCCCAGCTGATGATTCTGACTGCGCGTGAGGAGCATCACCATGACTGCTGCCAGCCCGATCGTCCTGGAAGCGCCGGCCCAGCAGGTGGCTGACACCTTCGCCCAGCCGCCGTTCATCTACGACATGGCCCCGGCCGACGCGCGCAAGGTGCTGGAGGACGCCCAGGCTGCGCCGGTGAGCAAGCTGCCGGTCGACGAAGAGTGGATAACGATCCCCTCACCGGCCGGCGATGTGCGTGTGCGCCTGGTCAGGCCACGGGGCGCCGCCGGCCTGCTGCCGGTGATCGTGTACATGCACGGCGGCGGCTGGGTGCTCGGCAACGCGGCCACCCACGACCGGCTCGTCCGCGAGCTGGCGGTCGGAGCCGACGCGGCACTCGCGTTCGTCGAGTACCCGAACTCGCCGGAGGCCCGCTACCCCACGGCGATCGAGCAGGGCTACGCGACGGCGCAGTGGATCACCAGCAACCGCGCGTCGAAGGGCCTGGATGCCAGGCGGATGGCCGTGGCCGGCGACTCGGTCGGCGGCAACATGGCCGCCGCGCTGGCGCTGATGGCCAAGCAGCGCGGAGACGTGAACTTCGTGCAGCAGTCGATGTACTACCCGGTCACGGACGCGGCGATGGACACCGCGTCCTACGAGATGTTCGCGACCGGTTACTACCTCAGCCGCACGGAGATGGAGTGGTTCTGGGACGCCTACACCACCGACCCCGCGCAGCGGGCCGAGATCACGGCCTCGCCGAACCGGGCCAGCATCGAGGAGGTCACCGGGCTGCCGCCGGCCTACCTGTGCGTGGACGAGGCAGACGTGCTGCGCGACGAGGGCGAGGCGTACGCTGCCAAGCTCAGGATGGCCGGGGTGCCGGTCACCACGGTGCGCTACGACGGCACCATTCACGACTTCATGCTGCTCAATGCCCTGAGCGAGACCCGCGCTACCCGCGCGGCCATCGGCCAGGCGACCTCGTTCCTGCGCTCCGGGCTCGGAACCAGCTGACCGGGCGCAGCTGATCATGCTCACCCCGGCCAAGCAGATGACCGGCCCGGTCGCGCCTGGCTGGCAGCTGGTCAGTCGGCGGCCGCGAGGGTGTCCAGGACCTGCTGGCCGTACCTGGCCAGCTTCGTCTCGCCGATGCCGCTTACCCCGCCCAGCTCGCCGAGGGTGGCCGGCGCCCGCTCGGCGATCTCCCGCAGCGTCGCGTCGTGGAACACGACGTACGCCGGCACTCCCTGCTCCTTCGCCGCGGCGGCCCGCCAGGCGCGCAGCCGCTCGAAGGCGCCAGCCGCGGCCGGCGTCAGCTCGGCCTGGTCAGCGGCCGCGCGGGCCGCCCTGGCCGCCCGCGACCTGGCAGGCGGCCTGACCTCGCGCCGCAGCAGGACCTCTCGGCGGCCGGCCAGCACCTCGCCGCTGGCCTCGGTCAGCGCGAGCGTGCCGTAGTCGCCCTGGACGGTGAGCAGGCCCTGGGCCAGCAGCTGCCGCACCACGCCGCGCCATTCGGCCTCCGCCAGCTCGCTGCCGATGCCGAAGACCGTCATTGACCCGTGGTCGTGCTCAAGCACCTTCGGCGTCTTGCGGCCGAGCAGGATGTCGATGACCTGCCCGGCGCCGAATCGCTGCCGCCGCTCCCGCTGCAGCCGCAGCACGGCGGACAGCAGCTTCTGCGCGGCGACCGTGCCGTCCCAGGATTGCGGCGGGGAAAGGCACGTGTCGCAGTTGCCGCATGACGCGGCGCCCTCGCCGAAGTACCCGAGCAGCTGCGCCCTGCGGCACTCGATCGTCTCGCAGAGCGCCAGCATCGCGTCCAGGTGCGCCGACTGCCGGCGCCGGTGCGCGGTGTCGCCCTCGGACGAGTCGATGAGCCGGCGCTGCAGCACCACGTCCTGCAGGCCATAGGCGAGCCAGGCGGTGGCCGGGCCGCCGTCCCGCCCGGCCCGGCCGGTCTCCTGGTAGTAGCCCTCGACCGACCTGGGCAGGTCGAGATGCGCCACGAACCGGACATCGGGCTTGTCGATGCCCATGCCGAAGGCGATGGTGGCGACCATGACCAGCCCGTCCTCGCGCAGGAACCTGGCCTGGTGCGCCGTGCGCGTGGCAGCGTCGAGCCCGGCGTGGTACGGCAGCGCGGTGATGCCGCTGCCGGTCAGCAGCTGCGCTGTCTTGTCGACTGACGCCCTGGACAGGCAGTAGACGATGCCGGCATCGCCAGCGTGCTCGCCGCGCAGCAATCCGAGCAGCTGGCGGGCGGGATCGGCCTTGGGCTCGATCCGGTACTGGATGTTCGGCCGGTCGAAGCTAGCGACGAAGTGCCGCGCGCCGTCCAGCATGAGCCGTGCGGAAATCTCGGCCCTGGTGGCGCGCGTGGCGGTGGCGGTCAGCGCGATCCGCGGCACGGCCGGCCAGCGCTCGTGCAGCGCCGACAGGGCGAGGTAGTCGGGCCGGAAGTCATGACCCCACTGGGCCACGCAGTGCGCCTCGTCGATGGCGAACAGGGACACCGCGCCGCGGTCAAGCAGGCGCATGGTGGCCTCGGCGCGCAGCCGCTCAGGCGCGAGGTACAGCAGGTCGAGATCGCCGCTGACAAACTCCGCCTCGACCTGCCTGCGCTCGGCGTGATCCTGCGACGAGTTGAGGAATCCGGCCCGGACGCCGAGTGCACGCAGCGCGTCCACCTGGTCCTGCATCAGCGCGATGAGCGGCGACACCACCACGCCGGTGCCCTCGCGCAGCAGCGCCGGTATCTGGTAGCACAGCGACTTGCCGCCGCCGGTCGGCATCAGCACCAGCGCGTCGCCGCCGCCGGTGACGTGCTCGATGATCTCGGCCTGCGCGCCGCGGAAGCTGTCGTAGCCGAAGACCCGGCGCAGGACTTCCTGCGCGGTGGTCAGGCCTGCACCGGGTCCTGAACTGAGCACCCGGCGATTGTATGGCCGGCCGGGGACACCGTGGCCGCGATCCGGCGGCCGGTCAGCGGGAGGACAGGCCGCGCAGCAGCTCCTCGACGATCCGCCGGGCGTAGCCGGCCTCGGGCCGCTCCTGGCCGTGCTGGCCCCTGGCGAGGACGGCGCCGGTGAGCAGGAACAGCGCGGCGTCGATGTCGGCGCCCTCGCGCAGCTCGCCGGTGGCCACGCCGCGCCGCAGCACCGACCTGACCACCTCACGGCGTGGCTCGGCCACATTCTCCGCGTACCGCGCGGCCAGCCTCGGGTACCGTGCGCCATCACCCTGCCGCAGGCCGGACAGCCGGCGACGGCGCGGGTCGGCCGCCTCCCGGCACATCGCCTCAAGCAGCGCCACCAGGTCGGCGCGGACCGACTTGCCCTTGGGCTCGGGCAGCGGCGTGCGCAGCGCCGATACGGCGTCGAGCAGCAGGTCCTCCTTGCCCGGCCAGCGGCGGTAGATGGTGGCCTTGCCGACCCCCGCCCTGGCCGCGACGGCCTCGATGCACAGCCCGTCAATGCCCTCGTCGGCCAGCACGCTCAGCGCGGCCTCGATGATCGCCTGATCGGCATGCTCGCTGCGCGGCCGCCCTGGCCGCCGGTGCACGGGCGCCTCGCTGGTCCCGAGCATGCCTGCCGCCTGGCCCGCAGCCTGCTTGCCCGCGCCCTGCTTGCCGGCAGCCTGCTTGGCTGCCACGGCACCGGCCGCCACCGCGCCCGGCGGCGGCGTCAGGCCGGCTGCCACCGCAGCCGCCACCGCGCTCTCGCCTGGCTGCGCAGCCTGGCGCTGCGCCTGCGGCCGCCTGGCCAGGATCTGCCGCGCCCCCATCACTCCCCCGTTCCACCCGGCCGGCCTGACGGGCCTGCTGCCCCGGCCAGCCGGCCCCCGCCCGCGCCGGCCTCGGTCACCATACTGTCGGAGCCTGACATTTCCCGCGCAGCCGGGCCGGCGGGTCGCCGTCCTGGCATCCAGGCCGCCATCGCGGCGGCGCCGAGCACCGCGATGCCGACCGAGATCAGGGTCGTGATGTGCATCGCGTGCACGAAGGCGGCATCGCCGGCGGCGAGCAGCGCAGCGCCGCCTGCCGGCAGGTGCTGCGCGACCGACTGGGTCGCCGCGACCGACAGGGTCGCCTGCCCGCGCACCGAGGCTGGCAGTGCGGTCAGCGCCGGGGCGAGACGCAGCCGGTACGCGGTGGCCAGAATCGAGCCGAGCACCGCGACCCCGAGCGCGACGGCGACCTGGCGGGAGGTGTTGGTGATCGCCGATCCGGCCCCGCCGCGGCTCCTCGGCACGACCGACATCACCGCCTCGGTGGCGGTCGGCATCACGGTGCCCATCCCGGCGCCCTGCAGGAAGAACGTCACCTCCAGCGCCCAGATCGGGGTGCTGGTGCCGAGCAGGTGATAGCCGGTCAGGGCGCAGGCTACGACCAGCAGGCCGCCGGTGCACACCGCCTTCGGCCCGAACCGCCGCACCAGCGCCGCGCTGCGGGTGGAGAGCAGCAGCTGGCCAGCCGCCAGCGGGACGGTCAGCAGGCCGGCCGCCAGCGGGCTGTAACCGCGGACGTTCTGCACGTAGAAGCTGATGAAGAAATACACCCCGGACATCGCGAAGAAGACCAGCGCGATGGCGGCCGCCGCGGTCGACAGCCGGGGATCGCGGAACAGCCGCACGTCGAGCGACGGGTAGGCGGTGCGGCTCTCGTGCCAGCCGAACCCGGCCAGCACGGCGAGCCCCGCGGCGGCCGGGCCGAGCACATCGGGACGCAGCCAGGAGCCGGTGTCGCCACCCTGGATGATCCCGTACACCACCAGCACCAGCCCGGCGATGGACAGCAGCACGCCGGCCAGGTCGACCCGGCCTGGCGAGGGGCTGCGCGACTCGGGGACCAGCATGCTGGTGGCGATCACGCCGACTGCGGTCAGCGGGACGTTGATCAGGAAGACCGAGCCCCACCAGAAATGATCGAGGAGCAGCCCGCCGACGATCGGGCCCGCCGCGATGGCGGCTCCGACCGCGGCGGCCCAGATGCCGATGGCACGCGGCCGCTCGCGCGGGTCGAACACGTTAGTGATGATCGACAGCGTCTGCGGCATCACCGCGGCGCCGCCGAGGCCCATCGCGGCCCGCGCCCAGATCAGCTGGTCGGGAGTCTGCGCGTAGGCCGACAGCAGCGACGACACGCCGAACATGGCCAGGCCGATCATCAGCACCCGGCGGCGGCCGACCCGGTCGCCGATCACGCCGAAGGTGAACAGCAGGCCAGCGAAGACCAGCGTGTAGGAGTTGACCGCCCACTCGAGCTGACTCTGGCTGGCACCGAGCCCGGCTCCCGGCTCCGAGATCGTCTTCAGCGCGATATTCAGCACGGTGTTGTCCAGCACGATCGCTGCCAGGCTCAGGATCAGGACACTGAGGATGACCCACTGGCGGCGGCCGGATGTCGTGGTGCTCATGCTGCCTTTCACTAGCCGGGATGCGCTTGCTGCCCTCGTGCGTTCAGCTCAATGACTGACGCGCAGGACGGCAGGCAGGTTTGCCCGCAGCTGCGGCGTTGTCACCAGAAATCACCAGAGCGGAGAACGAGTTGCGATACGCGACGTTCTCGTATCGAAACGATAGCGTTCCGGAACTGACCGGTGCAACCGGTTCCGGCGCGAGCGAGCTGCCCCCGCCCGCTGCCCCCCGGCGGGCGGCCAGGACGCGCTGCCTGGGGCTCGTCCGGCGAGCCAGTACGTGTCATTATCGAGGAAGTCCGGGGACGCCACTGGGGCGCCTCGAGACGCGGAGGATCTCATGACTGCTCAGCAGGGTGACCAGGCGACGGCCGCGACGGCAGCGCGGACCAGCCGCCCGGAGCCGCTCTACGGCGGGAGCGCGGCGCGCCGGATTACCATTCGCGACGTGGCGCTGGCCAAATCTCGCGGCGAGAAATGGCCGATGCTGACCGCCTACGACGCGCTGACCGCGCGAATCTTTGACCAGGCCGGGATACCGGTGCTGCTGGTGGGCGACTCGGCCGCGATGGTGGTCTACGGTCACGACACGACCATCCCGGTCACCGTCGACGACCTCATTCCGCTGGCCGCCGCCGTGGTGCGCGGCAGCAGCCGGGCGCTGGTCGTCGCTGACCTGCCATTCGGCTCGTACCAGGCGTCGCCGGAGTCCGCGCTGCACGCCGCCACCCGCTTCCTCAAGGAGGCCGGCGCCCACGCGGTGAAGCTCGAGGGCGGCAGCCGGGTGATCCGCCAGGTCGAGGACATCGTCGCGGCCGGCATCCCGGTCATGGGGCACCTGGGGCTGACGCCGCAGTCGGTGAACGCGTTCGGCGGCTACCGGGTCCAGGGCCGGGGCGAGGACGGCGAGCGGCTGCTGCGGGACGCCAAGGCGCTGCAGTCGGCTGGGGCGTTCGCCATCGTGCTCGAGTGCGTGCCGGCCGAGCTGGCAGCTGCGGTGACCCAGACGCTGACGATCCCGACCATCGGCATCGGCGCCGGACCGGACTGCGACGCCCAGGTGCTGGTGTGGCAGGACATGGCCGGGCTGACCCCGCACACGGCGAAGTTCGTCAAGAAGTACGCCGACGTGGGCTCGGTGCTGGGCGACGCCGCCCGTGCCTTCGCCGGCGAGGTCGCCTCCGGCGCGTTCCCGGCGCCGGAGTACGCCTACCGCTGACGCGGCGCGCTGTCTGGCTGCGGATACCGGGAGTCGGCGCGCGGGCCGATCATGATCAGCCGGTCGCCGGCTGCCAGGCGGCCTGCCAGCGGGTCGTCACAGGCGAGCACCTGGTCGCCGCGCAAGACCGCGATGACCGGGCCTGGCACGCCGCTGGCCGGGCTGCCGACCTCCGCGTCGCTGGCCGCGCGCTCGGTTAGCCCGAGCCCGCGGCTGCGGTCGAGCAGATCGGAGATCACCTGCCCGGCGGCCGGCCGGACGGTGGAGATGCCGAGCAGCCGGCCGGCCGTCGCGGAGGACACGACGACCTGGTCGGCACCGCTCTGCCGCAGCAGCGACTCGTTCTCCTCCTCCCGGACCGCCGCGACGATCGTCGCGGACGGGCTGAGCTGGCGGGCGGTCAGGGCGATGAGGACAGCCGAGTCGTCCCGGTTCACGGCGATGACGACCTGCGCGGCCAGGTCGGCCTTTGCGCTGATCAGGACGTCGCGGCGGGTGGCGTCGCCGGTGATCGCCACCAGGCCGGCCACGTTGGCCTCGCTGACGGCGTCGGAGGCGACGTCGACGACGACGATGTCGTCCCGGCTCAGCCCGGCCTGCTCCAGCGTGGTGACCACGCTGCGGCCCTTGGTCCCGTATCCGATGACAACGGCGTGACCAGTCACCCTGGACCTCCACCTGGCCGCGCGGAAGCTCCGCGTGGTTCGTTCGGTCAGCACCTCGAGAGTGGTGCCGACGAGCAGGATCAGGAAGATCACCCTGATCGGGGTGATCAGCACGATGTTCACCAGCCGGGCGACGTCGGTGGCCGGAACGACGTCACCGAAGCCGGTGGTCGACAGCGTGACCGTCGAGTAGTAGATGCTCGCCAGCAGCGAGAGCGGGCGGCCGGGGTGCGCGACGTCGCGGTACCCGGCACGGCCGAGATAGACGATCACTGCCGAGACCACCAGCAGGCCGGACGCGAACAGCATCCGCCTGGACACCGCGACGAGGGGCGTTACCGGCCGGGATGGCAGCGAGAAGACGCCGGCCGGCCGGACTGATGCCGGCTCGCTACTTACATTTCGCGAGCGACTGATCACGCTCAGTGAGAATACAGAGCCCTGGTCACATGCCCGCCACCTGACCCGTCCGCCGGCCGGCCGCGCCAAGCCCGAGCATCGGGGCGCCGGTAAAGCCGGGCCGGCCAGCTGCCGGAACGCGAGCCGGGTTATGACAGGCGGGCCCGCCAGCGCTAGATATCCGTAACGCGCAGGCCGGCGTGAGCCTTGTAGCGCCGGTTGACCGACACCAGGTTGGCCGTCAGCGCCTCAATCTGGCCGCAGTTGCGCAGCCGCCCGGCGTACACGCCGCGCACGCCGGGCAGCAGCGCGGCGAGAGCCTGCACCACATCGGTCGCCTGCCGGTCGTCGCCGAGCACCATGACGTCCTGGCCGAGGTCATCGACGTCCGGATCCAGCAGCACGGCTGACGAGACATGGTGGAACGCGCCCACCACGCGGCTGCCGGGCAGCACGGCAGCGGCCTGCTGCGCGGCACTGCCCTCGGGTACTGGCAGCGAGTAGGCACCGTGGCTGTCGAAGGCCATCGGGTTCACGCAGTCGATCACGATCTTGCCGGCCAGCTCGGCCGCGAGAGAGGCCAGCAGGCCACGGTGCCCTTCCCACGGGATCGCCGCGATGACGATGCCGGCCGCCCTGGCTGCCTCCTGGTTGGCCGCGCCGGTGACCATGGGCGGCGAGCCGATCGTGGCTGCGGCTGCTGCCGCCCGGCCGGGGTCGCGCGAGCCGATGATGACCCGGCTGCCAGCCGCCGCGAGCCGGCCAGCCAGTCCGCGTCCCTGCTCGCCGGTGCCGCCCAGCACGCCTATGACCGCGCTGGCGGCCTGCTCGGCGGGGGCTGGCTGGGAAGCTGCGTCGACCATGCCCCGATCCTGCCAGACCCGGCGCGGCAGCCGTTCGCTCCCGCCGGCGCACTCTGCCCTCGACGGCTGGCTAGCATCCGGGCAGCTGGCCACCCAGGCCTCCAGCTCGGGCGTTAGCCGGCGCGCAGTGACGACACGATCACGGTCCTGCTCCACACTGCCCGCCATTTCCGGCACTATGAGGGAATGGACGCTGATCAGGTTGCCGCCCTGCGGGTGCTGCTCGGGTCGACCGGCTGGCTCGATCGCACCAGTTATTTCGCCCAGGCGCTACGCCGGCAGGCCAGGACGCGCAGCGGCCTGCTCATCGTCGGCACGCCGCAGTTCGAGCCGTGGCACATGGCCGCGCACCTGCAGGACGAGAGTGAGCTGGCGGGCATCCCGGAGCTGGCCCCGGTGCTGGTCAGGTGGGCGCCGCCGCCGGGAGCGCCGGCCCACCTGAGCATCGGCATCCAGCGGCTTGAGGCAGCGAGCCGGGACGACGCGCTGCTGGTGGTCAGCGACCAGGCTGCGCCGGCCAGCCTGCTGGAGCGGCTCGCCGACGCCAGGAAGACCGGCACCACGATCTTCGCGCTTGACCAGGACGACGCCGAGCTCGACGACCTGGCACACGAGGCGCTGCCGGTGCCCGGTACCGCGCCGGTCTCGTTCGACGGCGCCCAGCACCTGGTCAGCGCCGCGGCCGGGGAGAGCCCGACGGTGGCGGCGAGCCGCCTTGCGCGGCGGCGCGGCTCGCGGCCTGGCGACCCCGAAGCAACGCTGCGCGGCCGGCTCGCCCGCCTGCTCAACGCCGTCAGCGGCACCCAGGTGGACTAGCCGAGGCGCGCCTGTGACCGCAGCAGCGCGGCCAGCTCAGCTGGCGCCGGATCCCCGGCCGCCAGCCCGCGCGCGGTGAACCAGGCGGCCACGCTGGCCGCGTCGCGGTCGAGGAACTCGGCGCCGCGCGGATGTGAAATCACGTCGATGACCTGCGGCAGGTCGATCATGATCAGCCGGCCGCTGTGCACCAGCAGGTTGTAAGCGGACAGGTCACCGTGGGCCAGGCCGAGGTCGGCCAGGATCAGCAGCGCGTCCACCAGCTGCTGCCACAGATCGCCAAGTTCCGGCTCCGCCGGTCGAAGCTCAGCCAGCCGCGGCGCCGCGGTGCCGTCCGGGTCGCCGATGAACTCGAGCAGCAGCTCGGTGCCGAGCACCTGGACCGGGTACGGCACCGGAGCGCCCGCCTCGTGCAGCTGGCTCAGCGCGGCGAACTCGGCCGCCGCCCACTGCCGGGCGATCATGGTCCTTCCGGTGGCGGTGCGCCGCTCCATGGCCCTGGTGTCCCTCGACTCGCGGACCCGCCGGCCGGCCAGGTACTCGCTGTCGCGGTGGAAGAGCCGGTGCTCGGCGGCGCGGTAGCGCTTGGCCGCCAGCAGGCAGCCGCCGCCGCTGCCAGGCACGCCGCGCTCCAGCAGGTGCACGTCGGCTTCCTTGCCAGTCTTCAGCACGCCGAGCTCGGTGTCCACCGCGCCAAGGTCGGTGACCAGCCAGTCCGGGTACGGCTGAGGTCCCCGCTCCCCAGCGGACGGCAGCGACCAGGTTGACCACCGGTCGCCGGCCGGCAGGCCGTCTACGGGGTCGAGGGCGTCAGCGGACGCCAGTGACCGGCGATGCCGGTCCCGCCTGGCGAATACGCTCTCGTCGTCGTCAAACCGCCGCTTGCCGCGGCGGCGAAGTGAAGGGTCGCGCACAGGCGATGCTCCTCGGGCGGAAGGCGGATGCGGGCGGCGTGCGCCCAGGGACGCGAATCGGCATCCTTATCCCTCCTTCCGCTCGGGCCGGCCTGTCCGGCGACTGCAGCCGACAGTGCCAGCTGCCGGCCGGCGCGGCAACGGGTTTTCCCGGTGCCCGCCTCCATCTGGCCTTCACCTGGCTGCCACCCCCGCGCAACGCGCCCGCGATTGCGTCGAGAAGGCCCCAACGACACGTGGGGCCGTGATCGGAGGCCACAACCGGGGGGAAGAACAGTGGACCTGATCCGGAGCGGAGATCCTCGCTACGACGAGGCACGGACAGTTTTCAACGCCATGATCGACCGGCGGCCGGCGGTGATCGCCAAGTGCGCGAGCCCGGCCGACGTGATCGACGCGCTGCGGCTGGCGCGTGAGCAGGGCTATCAGGTGGCGGTCCGCGCTGGCGGGCACTCGGTCGCCGGCGTGTCAGTGAACGACGGCGGGCTGGTGATCGACGTGCGGCCGATGAGGTCGGTCAGCGTGGACCCGGCCGCCCGGCTGGCGCGGGCGGGCAGCGGCGCGACCTGGGGCGACTTCGACAGCGCCACCCAGGAGCACGGGCTGGGAACCACCGGCGGGCGGGTGTCCACCACCGGCGTGGCCGGCCTGACGCTCGGCGGCGGCTCCGGCTGGGCCGAGCGCAGCTTCGGCCTCGCCTGCGACAGCCTGACCTCGGTAGACCTGGTCACGGCCGACGGCAGGGAGCTGACAGCCAGCGAGACCGAGCACCCTGACCTGTTCTGGGCGCTGCACGGCGGCGGCGGGAACTTCGGCGTGGTCACCTCGTTCGAATTCGGGCTGCACCAGCTCGGGCCGACGGTGCTGGCCGGGCTGATGGCCTGGCCGGCCGATCAGGCGGAGCAGGTCGCGGCTGCCTACCGCGATGTCGCCTTCGACGCGCCCGACGAGCTCGGCTCCGGGCTGGTCATGGTCAGCGGCCCGCCGGAGGACTTCGTGCCGGCTGCCCTGCAGGGCAGGACGATGGTCGGGCTGGCGGTGATGTGGACTGGCGACCCGGCCGACGGCGAGGAGGCGGTGAAGGTCTTCCGCGACCTGCAGCCAGCCGCCGACCTGGTCGCGCCCATGCCGTATGCCGCGTTCCAGCGGATGATCGACGACCCGCCCGGAATGCACAACTACTGGACCGCCAGCTACCACGACGAATTCCCGGACGAGGCGCTCGACACCTTCATCCGGTATGGCCGCGAGCGGAAGTCGCCGATGACCCAGCTGGCGCTGCTGCCGTGGGGCGGCGCCGTGGCACGCGACGAAGGCAGCACGCCGCTGGCCAACAGGGACGCCCGCTGGGTCACCCATCCGTTCGCAGTGTGGCAGGACCCGGCAGACACCAGCGCCAACGTCGAGTGGGCGAAGGGATTCAGGAGCGACATGGCCGCCTTCGCGACCGACGGCGTCTACCTGAACTTCATCGGCAACGAGGGGCAGGACCGGATCCGAGCGGCCTTCGGCCCGGCGAACTACGCCCGGCTGGCGGCGGTCAAGGCCGAGTACGACCCGGCGAACGTGTTCCGCGGCAACCAGAACATCGAGCCAGCCGGCTAGCCCGCCAGGCTCGAGCCCGAGCCCCGCGCGATTCGGGCGCTCAGCTACGAAGTGTCGCGGGCGCTGAGCCAGGTGCCCGGCGGCCTTGCAGCCGAGCTAGCCTGCCGCGACATCCGCTTCTGCCGCGCGGTGTGCGTTGCTGGTGGTCAGGTCAAGGTACGGTGCCCCGGGGCACGACCCACTGCATGGGTTGTCCAGTGACCTCGGCTATAAGGTCGTAGTCGCCGTCATAATGCAAGAGCGTGACGTGCTCGCGTTCAGCGACAGCAGCGATGAGCAGGTCGGGGAAGCCGACGGCTCTCATGCGCCCGTTGCGCCACAGGTCGGCCTGGACGTCAAGCGCGCGGTGCCAGTCCTCGTCATGGGTAGCCAGCCACTCGTAGCCTTCTGCCCGGTCGGCTCTGACCAGGTCGAACTCGGCTCCGCTGCGCGTCGCCCAGCCGAGCTCGAATTCGATTACGCCGCAGGTCGCGACTAACCCCGCCTCGATCAGCGGGCTCAAAGCCGCGGCTACCGCGGGCCTGTGCAGGCGGGCCAGCGCGCTGGTGTCGGCGACATGGGTTGCTACCGCTGCCATGCGGCGCGCATTACCTCGTCGTCGGCCAGGTCGGGCAGCCCACCAGAGATGAGCCGTTGCAGATCCCGGCGGCGGGCAGCCAGCGCCGTCACCTGGCGCAGCGCAGTGTTGACCGTGTCCTTCTTCGTCTCGGTCTTCAGCACCCTCTGCGCAGCGGCGAGCTGCTCTTCATCAACGTCGATCAGGGTCTTGGCCATCACCGTCCTCCTCCCCTCACTGCTCAGTATATCTCACAGACCTGTCACCGGATATATAGATGAGCCCGCTCCCGCCACGGTCATCGCGAGTAGCCCGGTGACTGACCCTTGCAGCCGCGTACTTGCACTGACCCGGTGCGCGAGCCAGGCACTCGATTTACAACGACATGGGGCCATAGCTAAGGACCAGCTCGAGCAGCTGGCTGACTGGCAGCCGCCAGCCGAACCGGATCCTGGCGGCCTCGGCGGCACGGGCGCCCTGGGCGGCGGTCACCAGCGCCTTCCAGAGCGCCCAGCCGCGGGCGCGCCGCCAGGTTCCGTCGTCCAGGGCCAGCCGCGACCGGAACGCCAGCCGGCTGCGGTCGCCGAATGCTGTCCACGCCATCGTCAGGTCGCAGGCCGGATCGCCGACCGCGCAGCAGCCGAAGTCGAGTACCGCGGCCAGCCGGCCGTCCGCGACCAGCACGTTGGATGGTGCGACGTCGCCGTGCACCCACACGGCCGGCCGCTCCCAGTCCGAGTCGAGGGCGGCGTCCCACACCTGCCGTGCGCGCCGGCCGTCAATGCTGGCGCCCAGGATCGCGATCGCCGCACGAGTCTGCCCGTCGTAGACGCTTAGCTGGCCGCCCCGGCGGCTGCGGGATCGGCACCGGCAGCCGCGGTGCGAGCGCAGGGAGCCAGCGGCCTTCCTTGCCGACCTGCGCCGCGTAAGCAGCACCGCTCGGCAGCCTGACGGACATCTCGTCCCCCAGCCGGAACGTGCGATTTTCCCATCCGTCGAGCTCTACCGGCCGGATGGCGAGATCCGCCCAGGCCGGGAACTGCGCTGCGACCAGTTCCGCGACCAGTTCAGCCGTGATCACTTCGTCGCTGGTCATCGCAGGCATCCTCGGCGTGCGCCACGGCGGCCGGCGACCCATTTAGCCGGTATCTCACCAGCAGCTCAAGGCGGCGGGACCCGCGCATGCTGCAATCGGCCCGGGCTGTGCCCGGCCGGCCGCCGGGACCGGCTGACCGGCTGCAACGCCGGGGCGGTGGTCAGGCGTCGAGGCTGAGGACCATCGTCGGGCGCTCGATGACGTGGTCGTCGCGCAGCGGCCGGACCGCGGTGCCGATCGCGAAGAACTCGGTCGTGTGCGAGCCCCAGGTGTGGCTGTGCTGACGCAGCTGCACGCCGACGATGCCCTCCGCGTGCAGGTCCTCGGCCTCGGCCTGCATCCGGGACATGGCCAGCTCACGCGCGTCATACAGCGCCTGGGTGAACTGCTCGAGCTCGACGTTCTTGCCGATGTTGCCGATCTTGCCGCCCAGCTTCTGGTGCGCGATGTGGTAGACGCACGAGCCCATCACCATGCCAAGCGGCGCGTAGCCGGCCCGGATCAGGGTCCAGAAGTCCTGGCCGGACAGGTCCGAGGTGAACGGCATGTTCTTGTTGTTGCGCCACTCGGTCACGCCGCCGCCGCCCGCGTCCGGCTCGGCTGTGACCGCCGTCCCGACAGCGATGAACTCGGCGATGTCGCTGCCGAACTCCTTCATCTCCACATCCAGCCGGACGCCGACGATGCCGTCCGCGTGCAGCTCGTCGGCCTCGGCCTCCATCCGGCTCATGGCCAGCTCGCGGGCGTGGTACATGGCCTGGGAGAGGACGTCGAGCTCCTGGTTCTTGCTCCACCGGCCAAGCTGCAGGCCCACGTGGTAGATCGAGCTGCCGAGCACCAGCCCGAGTGGCCGGAAGCCGGCCTCGCGGACCAGCAGGAACTCGTTCACCGACAGGTCGGAGGTGAAGATGGACCCGGCCTTCCCCGGCTGCAGCTCGGCGAGGCGGCGCATCGCGTCCTGCGGCACCCCGCTGGGCGCGTGCGCCGGCACGGCACCGGTCTCCGTGCTCTCCTGCTGGTCGGTCATCGCCTCTCCCTAGTCGGTGTCACGCCCGCCGTCACGGTCCCAGCTTGACCCGTGCAGCCTGGCGGCGCTGCGGGTCGAGCGAGAGGATGGCCAGGCTGGGCTCGGCCTCGCGCCGGTCGCTCTTGGTGAACCGGGCGATGGCCGTGCCGATGATCGTTACCTCCGCGATGTGGTCCCTGCCGTGCTGCTGGGACGGGCACTCCCGTTCGCGGACCCGCATGCCGATGTCCCTGATCACGACGCCGTCCGCGCCACGGCTGCGCACGTCCTTCTCGAGCTGGATCCGGGCGTCGTGCCGCGCGCTGTTCACCAGCTCGGTGTAGCCGGTCACCTCGGCGTTCCCGGCTCCCCAGCGGGTCTGCCCGGTGGTCAGCCAGTCGTCATGCCGCGCGCCGATGGAGATGCCGAGCACCAGCCCGGCCGGCGCCCAGCCAGCCATGATCAGCTTGGCGAAGTCCTGGCCGGACAGGTCGGAGGTGAACGGCGCCTTGGGCAGCGGTGCGCCGGGCGCCCGGACGGCCGTGCCGATCGCCTTGAACTCCAGGCCACCGGCCGGGAAGCCGCCGATCGTGAGCATGACGCCGACCACCCCGTGCCCGCCGAGCTCGGCGCATTCGGCCGTCATCCGGCCGATCGCGGCGCGGCGCGCCTCGTACATGGTCTGCACCAGCGCGCCGAACGAGCCGTAGCCACCCTGGCCGGACACCTGGGTGACGCTGCGATAGGGCGTGGCCCACCCGCCGTACCCTGCCCAGGCGCCCGGGCAGCCGTAGCCACCGGTATAACCAACGTTGTAGACGGCCGCGCCGAGCACCTGGCCGACGGGCTCGAAGCCGACGCTGCGGATCGCCGCGAACTCGTCGGCCGACAGCGCTGAACTCCAGGTGCCACTGTTGCGGATTCCCGCCATCCGCGCCTCAGCGGCGGCCGGCAGCCCGGATCCGGGCCGCGCCCGCCCGCCGCGGTCCTCCGGCTGCTCTTGCGCCAACGCCAGCCCCTTTCCGCGCACGCTTGGTGATCACACCCTACCGGGAGGCTCAATCAATAGTCCGGTGAGCCCTTCCTGCGGGCTAGTGACTCGATGACAACCGTCCGGTACGGAGCGGCCAGCCGACCGAGGTCATCGGGATCGGCGGTCTGCACCACGCCCCCGCCCGCTTCGACTGCCACCGCGACGGGATGGGCGTCCGCGAACAGCGCGGAACTCGCGCGCGCCTCAGCAAGGAGAGCCCCGATCAGGCGAGCGAGGCTGCGATCGGTGTCGCGGAGCAATAGCCCATCCCCCGACTCCCGGGCGAGGAGTGCGTCCAGCGCCTGATTGCGTCCGGCCCCCCGGTACAGCTCAGCGAGGGTTCCCGTTGCGATCGCGACCTCATGGCGCAACCTGCGCGCCGCTTCCATGGCCCGCCGCACCTTACGTTCCGCCGGATGCCGCGGATCAAGCAGTGCGCTCACAGCCTCGGCATCCAGCACCAGCCGCATCAGCCGGCCTGGAGTTCGCTGGATTCTTCAGCCATGCCGCCGAGCAAGCGCATGTACCGCGCAATCTCGGCCTCGTCTTCTGGCGTGTCCAGCCTGCCTCGTTCGTCAGCCAGATGATCTAGAAGATCGGCCAGGGCCTGCTGTCGTCTGCGCCTAGTGAACTCCGCCCGCAAGGCGGAGTTCACTTCGGCGGACAGCGTGGTGCCGCCACCGGCTTCCATCGCGGCGACGAGGTCCGCGTCGAGGGTGACAGAAACCTTCCGCTTAGCTCTGGATGTCATACTAATATCGTACCGCTGTCGCCTCACGGTGCTCAGGTCTCGTCGGCCGCGTCCCACTGATCGTTGCGGTCGTGCACGGTTTCCAGCGCGTGCTCGGCTGCCTCCCTGGTCTGATAAGGCCCCAGTTTGTTCTTGCCGGCGCAGTCGCCGTCGTCGGACTCCACTGTGTTGTGCTTGAGGCAAAACCACCAGCGTGGCTGTGTGTTCATGGACAGTAGAATTTCAGATCATGGCAACTGTCCTCCAGCCCGGCCGGCTTTCCCCCGAGCGCCAGGTTCCGGCTAGCATCGCGCGGCCCGAGTACGTCGGGAAGAAGCGGCCGAGGCTCGGCGAGCCCGACGTGAAAGACGCCGCGACGATCGGGAAGATGCGGGTGGCGGGCGAAATAGCGGCCCAGGCGCTGGCCGAGGTCGGCCGGCACATCGTCCCCGGTGTCACCACCGACGAACTGGACCGGGCCGGCCACGACTTCATGGTCGCCAACGGCGCCTACCCGAGCACCCTGGGCTACCGCGGCTTCCCCAAGTCGCTGTGCACCTCGCTGAACGAGGTCATCTGCCACGGCATCCCTGACGACACCGTCGTCCGCGACGGTGACATCGTTAACATCGACATCACGGCGTTCATCGGGGGCGTGCACGGGGACACCAACGCCACCTTCCTCGCCGGGAACGTCGACGAGGAGTCACGGCTGCTCGTCGAGCGGACGAAGGAAGCGATGATGCGGGGCATCCGCGCCGTCGCTCCCGGCCGCCCGCTGAACGCGGTCGGGCG
>DASXMR010000134.1:0-131320 GCA_036495525.1 Streptosporangiaceae bacterium
CTACGCGGTCGCGGCGGCGCACACGGCGATGAGCGGCCTGCAGCTCGCGGTGTCCGAGCGCCCGGACGTCGTCGTTCTCGACCTCGGTTTGCCTGACCTGGACGGCCGCGAGGTGCTGCGGATGATCAGGTCGGTCAGCACAGTGCCGGTCATCGTCGCCACCGCGCGCGGCACCGAGGCCGAGATCGTCCGGTCGCTGGACGCCGGGGCCGACGACTATGTGGTCAAGCCCTACGGCGGGGCACAGCTCGACGCGCGGATCCGGGCGGTGCTGCGGCGAGCCGGCGAGCCCGACGCGGAGAGCCCGATCGTGGTCGGCGGGCTGCAGGTCGACCGCCGGGCACGGCAGGCGATCCTCGACGGTGCCCAGCTAGACCTCACCCCCCGCGAGTTCGACTTGCTGCACTACCTCGCGGCCAGGGCCGGCACGGTGGTGACGAAGCAGGAACTGCTGGTCGAGGTGTGGCAGCAGGCCTACGGTGGCGCGGACAAGAGCGTGGACGTGCACCTGTCCTGGCTGCGCCGCAAGCTGGGCGAGACCGCGCAGCAGCCCAGGTACCTGCACACGGTCAGGCGCGTCGGGGTGCGCCTGGCGGCGCCAGGGCCCGATCAGGACGTCGGCCAGGGGTCCGGCGAGGATGCCGGCCCGGAGCCTGGCTGATGCGAAGGCGGATCGCGCTGCTGGTCTCCGCCATCATGGCGGTGATGCTCATCGCGATCACCGTGCCGCTGGCCTTCCTGCTGCGTGAGCTCGCGGCCGATAGCGCGATGACCGCAGCGACCAACACGGCACAGCAGATCAGCGCCGTCGTCGCGACAGCAGTGCAGCGGGACCTGACGCAGAGCGTGCAGCAGCTGAGCAGCGGTTCGCCCTACCTGGTGAGCGTGTTCCTGCCAGGCGGGCGGGCGCCGATCGGTGACCAGGCGCCGCGCTCGGCCGCGGTCCAGCTCGCCCAGGCAGGCGTCAGCTTCGTCGCGCAGGATGCCGGCGGCCGGGAAGTGCTGATCCCGGTCGGCGGGCTGTCCGGCGGCACCGCCGTGGTCCGGGTCTTCGTCAGTAACGCCGAGCTGACCAAGGGGGTAGCCAGGGCGTGGCTGATCCTGGCGCTGTTCGGGCTGGTGCTGCTGATCCTCGGAGTGCTGGCCGCCGACCGGCTGGTCGGAACCGTGACCAGGCCGATCAGCCAGCTGGCGGCGGTATCGCACCGGCTGGCCGCCGGCGAGCTGGACGCCAGGGCCGACCTCACCGGGGTCAGCGAGGTGCGTGAGGTGGCCACCGCGCTCAACCGGCTGGCCGGCAGGATCAGGGAGCTGATCTGGCAGGAGCGCGAATCCATCGCCGACCTGTCGCACCGGCTGCGCACCCCGCTGACCGCGCTGCGACTGGAGGCCGAGGCGGTGCCAGGATCGGCCGACCCGGACGGCCGGCTGACCGCGCAGGTCGCCGCCCTGGAGCAGGCCGTCACCTCGCTGATCGAGAGCGCCAGGCGGCGCACCGGCGAGCCGGGCAGCTGCGACGCGGCGAAGGTGATCGGCGAGCGGACCGCGTTCTGGTCGGTGCTGGCCGACGACCAGGAGCGGGACATGCGCCTGCAGCTCTCGCCTGGCCCGGTGCTAGTCGCGGTCGCCGCGCCGGAGCTGGCCGCGTGCATGGACGCGCTGCTCGGCAACGTGTTCGCGCACACCCCCGAGGGCACGGCGTTCACCGTCGCCCTGCAGCCGAGGGCCGGCGGCGGGGCGCTGGTCAGCGTCGAGGACCAGGGCCCCGGCTTTCCCGGCGGCGACCCGGTGCGCCGGGGAGCGAGCGGCGGCGGGTCGACCGGGCTCGGGCTGGATATCGCCCGCCAGGCGGCTGACGCGTCGGGCGGATCGCTCACCGCGCGCACCACCACCGCCGGCGCGCAAGTCCTGCTGGAGCTCGGCCCGCCGGCCGGCCCGCCGCAGCCTTAGCCAGTCGTTAGCGTTCGCGCAGCCCCCCGCTATCCGCCGCGGCGGCAGTCTTGCTGCATCACAACCGAACGACAGGGAGAGAACGAAATGCGCAAGGCTGTCAGGCTCGGTATCGGGGCAGGCACCGCGGCGATGGTCGCCGCGATTTCGGCCGGGGTGGCGATGGCCTCGCCGAGCGGCTCTCAGCACCCGACCGCCGCGGTGGTCGCGTCGGCCACCGTTAACAAGCACATCACCAGGGCGGAGGCGGCGGGCATCGCCAAGGCCAGGGTTCCGAATAGCCGGGTCGTCGAGATCGAGTCCGACGACGTCCATGACCTGCAGGTGTGGAAGGTGCAGCTGGCCACGAAGCAGGGCCGGGTGACTGTGGACGTGGTCAAGAGCAGCGGCCGCGCGTTCATCGCTGCCAGCGGCAAGGACGGCGAGCACGCGATGGCCGGCGATCGCGGCCGTGACGCCCGCGACAACGACCGTGCCGACGACCGCGGGCGGGACGCGCGCGAGCACGACGCCCGAGACGACCGGGGCGACCGCGGAGACCGGCATGACCGCGGCGACCGGCACGACCGCGACCGCGGCGACGACCACGGCCACGACCGCGGCAACGACGGTCCCGACCGCTGACCGCGGCCGGGCCGCCCTTCCCCGGCGGCCCGGCTAGCCAGAGACCAGGTTCCCCCGCGACCCGCACGACCCCAGCGGCCCCCCACGCCCGGTGCGGGTCCGGGGGAACCTGCCAGCCCGGCAGGCCTAGCCCAGGCCTGCCGGGCTAAGCCAGCTGCACGGACCTCTTGGCCAGGCCGATCCAGTAGCCGGTGATCGTGGTGGCCGGCGGTACCTCGTTTCCGGCTCCGAGCGTCACGAACAGCGGCGCGAAATGCTCCGTGGTCGGGTGCGCGTACCTCGCGCCAGGTGCGGCGCGGAAGTTGGCCAGCGCGTCAATGTCCCCGCGGTCCAGCGCCTCGGCCGCCCAGTGATCGAACTCGGTCGACCAGGCAGGCGGCGACGCGTCGAATCTGAACTCGCGCAGGAATGGCAGCCCGTGAGTAAGGAAGCCGCTGCCGATGATCAGCACCCCCTCCTCCCGTAGCGGCCGGAGCGCGGCGCCGATGCGCAGCAGCCTGGCCGGATCGAGTGTTGGCATCGACACCTGCAGCACCGGCACGTCAGCCGCCGGGTACATGACCGACAGCGGCACGTAAGCGCCATGGTCGAGGCCCCGGTCGCCTTGCTCGGCGACCTCCTCCAGGCCCCCGAGCAGGGCGCGCAGCCTGGCGGCCAGCTGCGGGCTGCCCGGCGCTGGGTATCGCGCGTGGTAGTAACGCTCAGGGAAGCCGCCGAAGTCGTAGACGAGCGGCACGCCGTCCCTGGTCGCCCCGATGGTCAGGGGCGCTGATTCCCAGTGCGCCGACACCATGAGTACCGCGGCCGGCCGGGGCAGCGCCGCGGCCCACGCCTCGAGCTGCACCACCCAGAGCGGGTCATCGACCAGCGGCGGGGCGCCGTGGCCCAGGTAGATCGCCGGCATCAGGCCGGGCGACTGCGCGGCCGCGGCGCGCTGCCGCACCTGCGCTGCCGCGTCCGCCGGGACCGGCGCGTGCTCCGGCGCGTCTGGCTGAAGTTCCTCGTCCATCGCCGCTCCCGTCCTTGGCTGCCCGACAGCACGACGCTAGCCGCCCGGTGGCCGGCCGGCCAGGATGAGGCGATGCGGGTGGTGGTACTTGCTGACACGCACGGGCCGAGGCGGTGGAAGTCCTGCCCGGCGGCGGTGGCCGCGCAGCTGCGCACTGCCGACCTGATCCTGCACGCTGGCGATGTGTGCACGGCTGCCGTGCTGGACGAGCTGGCGGGCTATGCGCCGGTGCGGTGCGTGCTCGGCAACAATGACGCGCCCGACGTGGCTGGCTGGGGCGCTACTGGTGTCCTGGAGCTTGACCTGGACGGCCTGCCGGTGGCCATGATCCATGACAGCGGCCCGTCGGCCGGCCGGCTCACCCGGCTGCGCTGCCGGTTCCCAGCCGCCCGCCTGGTCATCTTCGGGCATTCGCACATTCCGCTCGACGAGTCAGACGGGCAGCTGCGCATCTTCAACCCTGGCTCGCCCACCGACCGCCGCCGCCAGAGCGCCGGGACCGTCGGCGTGCTGCTGGCCGAGCACGGAGAGCTGGCCGAGGCCGCCATCCTGCCGGTGAGCTGAGCCGCTGCCAGGCCGGCTATCCGGGGATCAGCCAGACCACGCCGAGCGGCGGCACCGTCAGCGAAGCCGAGGCAGGCAGCCCGTGGTACGGCTCGGCTACCGCCTCGACGGCGCCCAGGTTGCCCACGCCGCCGCCGCCATAGTCAGCGGCGTCGGTGTTGATCATCTCGCGCCACCGGCCAGCCGAGGGCAGTCCGACCCGGTAGTCGTAGTGCGGGTTGCCGGAGAAGTTCGCGACGCACGCGAGCACCTGCCCGCCCCCGCGAGGTGCTGCCTCGCCGCTGGCGGCGAACCGCAGGAACGAGGCGACGTTGCCGGCGCTGTCGTTCGCGTCGATCCAGCGGAAGCCCTCCGGTACGAAGTCCTGCTGCCACAGCGCCGGCGCGGCGCGGTAGGCGGTGTTCAGGTCGCCGACCAGCCGCCGCAGCCCGACGTGCTGCTCGCCCTGCAGCGCCTCCCAGTCGATCCCGTCCTGCTGCGACCACTCGCCCCGCTGGCCGAACTCCGAGCCCATGAACAGCAGCTGCTTGCCGGGGTGCGCCCACATGTAGGCGAACAGGGCGCGCAGGGTCGCGAACTTGCGCCAGTCGTCGCCGGCCATCTTCGCCAGCAGCGAGCCCTTGCCGTGCACCACCTCGTCGTGCGACAGCGGCAGCACGAAGTTCTCGGTGAACGCATACATCATCGAGAACGTCAGCTCGCCCTGGTGGTAGCCCCGAAACAGCGGGTCGACGGACAGATACGACAATGTGTCGTGCATCCAGCCGAGGTTCCACTTCAGCCCGAACCCGAGCCCGCCCAGGTGCACCGGCCGGGTGACGCCAGGCCAAGCGGTCGACTCCTCGGCGATCATCATGATGCCCGGCACCCGCTTGTAGCAGGTGGCGTTCACCTCCTGCAGGAACGAGACAGCGTCGAGGTTCTCCCGGCCGCCGAGCGCGTTCGGCGTCCACTCGCCGTCGCGGCGCGAGTAGTCCAGGTACAGCATCGAGGCGACCGCGTCTACCCGCAGGCCGTCGACGTGGAACTCCTCCAGCCAGTAGATCGCGTTCGCGACCAGGAAGTTGCGCACCTCGCGGCGGCCGTAGTCGAAGATCAGCGTGCCCCAGTCCGGGTGCTCGCCGCGACGCGGGTCGGCGTGCTCGTACAGCGGCGTGCCGTCGAAGGCGGCCAGCGCCCACTCGTCGCGCGGGAAGTGCGCTGGCACCCAGTCGAGGATCACCCCGATGCCGGCCTGGTGCAGCTGGTCGACCAGGTACCGGAAGTCATCCGGGGTGCCGAACCTGGCTGTCGGCGCGTAATACGAGGTGACCTGGTAGCCCCAGGAGCCGCCGAACGGATGCTCGGCCACCGGCAGGAACTCGACATGGGTGAACCCGAACTCGCTGACATACGAGACCAGCTCGCTGGCCAGGTCGCGGTACGAGAGTCCCGGCCGCCAGGAGCCGATGTGCACCTCGTACACGCTCATCGGCCGGCGCAGCGGATCTGCCGCGGCCCTGGCCGCCAGCCAGTCCTGGTCGCCCCAGTCGTAGCCGGACTCGAACACCACCGAGGCAGTGTCCGGCGGCTGCTCAGCCCACGCGGCCATCGGATCGGCCTTGCTGTGCCAGCTGCCGTCCGGGCCGCAGATCTGGTACTTGTACCTGCTGCCGGCCCCGGCGCCCGGCACCAGCAGCTCCCACACGCCGCTGCCGCCGAGCGATCGCATCGGGTGCGCGCGCCCGTCCCAGTGGTTGAAGTCGCCGATCAGCCGTACCCCCCGCGCGCTTGGCGCCCAGACGGCAAAGGACGTGCCGCCCGCCGCTTGGCGCACGTGCGCGCCGAGTACCTGCCACAGCGCCTCATGCCGGCCCTCGCCGATCAGGTGCAGGTCGACTTCGCCGAGCGTGGGCAGGTGCCGGTAAGGATCGTCGCTGACCGTCTCGGGCAGCGGGGCGGCGTCCGGGCCGGGGCCCGGGTAGGCGACGGCGAGGCGGTAATCAGGAACGGCAGGCACCGGCAGCACCACCGAGAACACACCCTGGTACACGTGCTCCATCGGGTGCCGGGTACCGTCCGGCAGCAGCACGGCCACCGAAGCCGCCATCGGCCGCAGCGCGCGCACCACGACGCCGCCGGGCACCGGGTGCGCGCCGAGCACCGCGTGCGGGTTGTGATGGGTCCCGGCCAGGATCTGGTCGATCTCGCCGTGACTGAGCTGATCCGCCGGCCCGGCCGGCGCGCGGGAGGTCATGCCGCCGCGATCGAGCCGAGCGGGATGGACATCCACGCGGGCCGGTGCCGCGCCTCGTAGAGCACTTCGTAAACCGCCTTCTCCAGCATGAGCGCACGCAGCAGCGTCGCATTGGCGAGCGGGTCCATCCCGCCGGCGTGGGCGTAGCCAGCGCAGAACGCCGCCTGGCAGCGTTCTACCCACACCTCGGCGACGCTCTGCAGCTTCTCCTCGTCGGGGTGGCCGAGCAGCTGGTGCCGCGCCGCGTAATCGAAGGACCGCAGCATCCCGGCCACGTCCTTCAGCGCCGGGTAACGCGCCCGGCGCTGGGCAAGCGGGACGGCCGGCTCGCCCTCGAAGTCAAGCGCCACCCAGCCCTGATGGGTGCGCAGCACCTGGCCGAGGTGGTAGTCGCCGTGCACCCGCTGGATCGGCACCGGGCCGGTGATCTCGGCGATGTCGGCGTAGGAGGCGCGCAGCTTGGCGGCGTGCGTGCGCAGCTCGGGCACCTCGGCGCGGGCACGGTCCAGGCTGCGCGTCATCCGCTCGGCCAGCTCGGCCAGCGACTGCGGCGGCATCGGCCCGGTGCCGAATGCTGCCGCCAGGTCCGCGTGCATCTCGGCGGTTGCCCGGCCGAGCAGGTAGGCCTCGCCGGTGAAGTGCGGGTCAGCTGCCTGCTCGCTGACCCAGCCGCGGGACAGCCGGCCCGGCGCGCTGTGGCCGGCCCGGACGGCCTGCGCGGCGAGGGAGTAACTGCCGTAGCCGGTTTCCTCCTGGTCGCCGTTGTACAGCTCATGCAGCCCGGTGACGGCCAGCGACCAGCCGTCGATCGAGTGCGGCAGGTAGCGGGACAGCACCCCGAGCAGGTTGCGCTCGCCGTCGATGACCGCCTCCACCCAGCCAAGCGGCGCCGCCACCCGGGAAGAGCCGAGCCGCCACAGCGCGCTCGCGACCTCCAGGTCGGGGTTCTGGCCGGGGAACGGCCTGCGCAGCATCTTGAGGATGGCCGCCTCGCCGTAAACGACGCTGGTGTTGCTCTGCTCAGTGGTCAGCACCCGGCTGTCCGGCCAGTTCTCGATCAGCGCGCCGCGCTCCCGCACGAACCGCAGCGGCCCGACGGTGCGCTGGCCCGTGATCGAGCTGAGCAGGACGCCGGCCAGCTCCGGATCGTGCAGCGCGTCGTACCCGGTCAGCTGCCGGCCGGCCGGCCCGATGACCGCGTGGCTGAGTGCCGCTGGCGGTGCCGCCCGCAGCCCTACCAGGACCTGGTAGCGGGTGGTGCTGTCGCCCTGGGCCGCCGCCACGACCAGGTGGCGCAGGCCGGGATCGCCCTCAAGGAGCGTGACGTCACTGGCGATCTCCAGGTCATGAATCGGCCCCTGGTTGCCGGCGTACCACCGTTGTCTTGGCAGCCACCCCGCCAGTACGTCCGCAAATGTCATGACTCAGGATCTACCTCATCCTTCTCTTGCTCCTGCCGCGCCCCAGGGCAAGCCCGCCCCCCGCGCCAGGATCACCGAGACAGCCGGTTACGCCTGAATCCGGCCGGCACCTGCCCAGGATGGCCCACTTCGAGGCCCGCGGCATGATTGCCGGCAGAACTGCGATGTGCCCGCGCGGCGTCCGGGTAAACAGTCATGCGGGCGATTCGGGCTGATCAGTTCGGTTTATGCGTTGTTCTGCGGATCACGCCCGCTGACCCCCGGCACCGCCTTCCGTGCTAGGCCGCCGGATCTGCTTGCTGGCTTGGCGGCGGCTGGGGTCGCTGCAGCAGGAACCAGTAGAAGCCGTGGCCGGGCAGGGTCAGCAGGTAGCTGAACTCGCCGATCGGCGGGAAGATCACCCCGCCCATGCACTCGACCGGGGTCACTCCGATGAACCGGCTCAGGTCGAGCTCGACCGGCTGCGGGTAGCGGGACAGGTTGTTGACGCACAGGATCGCGTCGGGTCCTGACTCGTCCTCATCCCTGGCCCTGCTCTCCCGCACGAACGCCAGCACGCTGGGGTTGGATGAGCTCAGCTCCTCGCAGGTGCCCTGCCCGAAGACCGGGTGGCGCTTGCGGATCTCGATCATCCGCCTGGTCCAGTGCAGCAGCGAGCCGGTGCTGTTCAGCTGCGCCTCGACGTTGATCGCCTGGTACCCGTAGATGGGATCCATGATCAGCGGCAGGTACATCCGGCCTGGGTCGCAGCCCGAGAACCCCGCATTGCGGTCCGGCGTCCACTGCATCGGCGTCCGCACCCCGTCGCGGTCGCCGAGCCAGATGTTGTCGCCCATGCCGATCTCGTCGCCGTAGTAGAGCACCGGCGAGCCAGGCAGCGACAGCAGCAGCGCGGTGAACAGCTGCAGCTGGTTGCGATCGTTGTCGAGCAGCGGCGCCAGCCTGCGCCGGATCCCGATGTTGGCCTTCATCCTCGGGTCCCTTGCGTACTCGGCGTACATGTAGTCGCGCTCGTCGTCGGTGACCATCTCGAGGGTCAGCTCGTCGTGGTTGCGCAGGAAGATCCCCCACTGGCAGCCCGACGGGATCTCCGGGGTCTGGGCGAGTATCTCCGAGACGGGGTAGCGCTGCTCGCGGCGTACTGCCATGAAGATGCGCGGCATCAGCGGGAAGTGGAACGCCATGTGGCACTCGTCGCCGGCGGAGTCCGGGTCACCGAAATACTCGACCACGTCGGCTGGCCACTGGTTGGCTTCGGCCAGCAGCACCCGGTCCGGGTACAGCCGGTCGACCTCGGCCCGGACCCGCTTCAGGTACTCGTGCGTCTCCTTGAGGTTCTCGCAGTTGGTGCCCTCGCGCTCGTACAGGTAGGGCACCGCGTCCAGGCGGAACCCGTCGATCCCGAGGTCAAGCCAGAAGCGCAGTACCTCGATCATCGCGTCCTGCACCAGCGGGTTCTCGTAGTTCAGGTCCGGCTGGTGGGAGAAGAACCGGTGCCAGTAGTACTGCCCGCGCACCTGGTCAAAGGTCCAGTTGGACTGCTCGGTGTCGACGAAGATGACCCGCGCACTTGAATACCGGTCATCGGTATCCGACCACACGTAGAAATCACCGAACGGCCCGTCCGGGTCATTCCGCGACGCCTGGAACCACGGGTGCGCGTCGCTGGTGTGATTCATCACCAGGTCGGCGATGACCCGTATGCCCCGCTGGTGGGCGGCCTCCACCAGCTCGACGAAATCGCCGATGGTGCCGAACTCGGGGAGTATCGCGGTGAAGTCGGCGATGTCATATCCGCCGTCGCGCAGCGGCGACGCATAGATAGGCAGCAGCCAGATGCAGTCGATTCCAAGCCATTGCAGGTAGTCCAGCCGGGAGATAAGGCCCCTGATGTCACCCGTGCCGTCGCCGTTTGAATCGTGGAACCCGCGGATCAGCACTTCGTAGAAGACCGCGTGCTTATACCACTGCGGATCGCGCGGCCGTTCGAAGGAAAACGAGTCGGGCACCGGCTCGGTGGGCACGGCCGGGCCAGCACGGAACGCGAGGGGCTGCGGCCCGGCAGGCTGCAGCGCAGGTGGCTGCGCCACGGCCTGGGCCGGGGCGGGCTGCTGCCCGGCCACGGTGCCCTGCGGCTGCGAGTTTGACTGCATCGTGGGTGCGCTCTCCTGACGGTGCACGGTGCGGCTGGCTTGCTGGCCGCCGGTGTCCTGGCTGCGGATCCGGTCGTCCTTATCAGGTATATCCGCGCTAGGGGCTAACTCGTGACGGCGAGGATATGCGCGGGGCCCGTCGCCGGGTCGAGCCGGACATAATTCGCCGGTCCCCACCGGAACGACTCGCCGGTTAGCTCGTCAGTGACGCTGAATCCGGCGCTGGCGTCGATGCCGAGCGCGGCGCTGTCGAGCCAGATGGTAGCTTCGCGTGCCTGGTTCGGATCGAGGTTGATGACCACCAGCACCGTGTCGGCTCCGGCCGTGCCGCCAGGCCCAGCAGCCGGCGTCAGGACGCGCTTGGAGTAGCAGAGGATCTCCTGCTGGTCCGGATAATGAAAGCGCAGGTTGCGCAGCTGCCGCAGGGCCGGGTGGGATTTACGCAGCAGGTTGAGCCTGGTGATCAGCGGCGCTATTCCCGCGCCATCGCGCTTGGCCTGCTCCCAGTCCCTCGGCCGGTACTGATACTTCTCCGAGTCCAGGTACTCCTCGCTGCCCGGCGCGGCTGGCTGGTTCTCGCACAGCTCGAAGCCTGAGTACACCCCCCAGGTCGGCGACAGCGTCGCCGCCAGCACGGCCCGCACGGCGAACGCCGCCGGGCCGGCGTGCTGCAGGTAGCCGCTGAGGATGTCGGGCGTGTTGACGAAGAAGTTCGGCCGCATGTAAGCCGCTGCCTGGCCGGACAGCTCCTTCAGGTAGTCGGTCAGCTCCCAGGATCCGTTGCGCCAGGTGAAGTACGTGTACGACTGGTGGAAGCCGATCTTGGCGAGGGTGTGCATCATGGCCGGCCTGGCGAACGCCTCGGCCAGGAACAATACGTCGGGGTCGGTGCCGGCGATCTCGGCGAGCAACTGCTCCCAGAACCGCAGCGGCTTGGTGTGCGGGTTGTCGACCCGGAAGATCCTGATCCCGTGGTCCATCCAGTGCCGGACCACCCGGATCATCTCGGCGTAGATGCCGTCCGGGTCGTTGTCGAAGTTCAGCGGAAAGATGTCCTGGTACCGCTTCGGCGGGTTCTCGGCGTAGGCGATGGTCCCGTCGGCCCGGCTGGTGAACCACTCGGGGTGCTTGGCGACCCAGGGATGGTCGGGTGAGGCCTGCAGCGCGAGGTCCATGGCGACCTCGAGGCCGAGCTTTCTCGCCCGGTCCACGAAGGCGTCGAAGTCGTCCAGCGTGCCCAGGTCGGGATGGATCGTGTCGTGCCCGCCGGCCTCCGAGCCGATGGCCCAGGGCGATCCTGGGTCGCCTTCGGCCGCCCCGAGGGTGTTGTTCGGGCCCTTGCGCGCCGTGTGCCCGATCGGATGCACGGGCGGCAGGTAGACGACGTCGAACCCCATCTCGGCGATCGCGTCCAGCCGATGCGCGGCTGTGCCGAGCGTGCCTGACTGCGGCCTGGCCAGGCCTGCCTGATCGACCCGTGCGCCCTCGGACCTGGGGAAGAACTCGTACCACGAGCCGTAAAGCGCGCGCTCACGGTGCACGATCAGCGGGCACGGGTCGGAGGCGGTGACCAGGTCGCGCAGCGGATACTCGCGCAGGATCCCGGCGACCTGCTCGCGGGCGGCCGCTGCCAGCCGGTCGGCTGGCGGGACTGCGTCGTCGCGCAGCGTGGCGCACACCGCCTCCAGCGCGGCCTTCGCTGCCCTGGCCTCGCGCCGCTGCCGCTCGGCAGCCGCCGCCTTGCCGCCGGCCCGGCTTGGCCGGATCTGGGCCGCGGCCCGCTCGAACAGCAGCGCCCCCTCCTCCAGCATCAGCTCGACGTCCTGGCCGATGGGAACCTTGATCCCCGCGTCGTGCAGCCAGTGCGCGATGGGATCGCCCCACGCCTCGACCTCGAAATGCCACAAGCCCTCGGTGCCGGCGCTCACCTCGGCACCGAGCCGGTCGCTGCCCTCGGCGAGCTCGTGCATCAGCGTCAGCGGGCCGCGGCGGCCAGCCGGGTCGCGCAGGCAGACGCCAGCGCCGAGCATCTCGTGGCCCTCGCGGAACACCGTGGCGCTGACCTGGAAGACCTCGCCAGGCACGGCTTTGGCCGGGCGGCGGCCGCAGTCGACCACCGGCTGGACATCAAGAATGGGAATTCGCCCGATCACCGTTGAAAGCTACCCAGCTGCCCGCCAGTCCACGCGGCCCGGGCGGGACTGGTGCGCGCCGAAGTCCGCGCCTGGCCGGCGATCCGGCACATCGTGCCTGGCAGTGGCGGCGCTGCCCGGCGGGCGGCGCGGCATCAGCCAGGCGGTGCGGCCGCTTCCGGCACCAGGCCGGCGGCCGCCGGCCCGGGCGCGCCGGCCGTCAGGTCCGCTCGCCGCACCTAATAGGGTCGCTTCGCGTGAGAGCTATCCGCCGGTTCACCGTGCGCCCGGTTCTGCCCGACCAGCTCGCGCCGCTGCACGCCCTGATGCTGAACCTGCGCTGGTCGTGGCGCGCCGAGACGCTGGAGCTGTTCGCTTCAATGGACCCGGCCGGCTGGGAGCGAGCCGACGGTGACCCGGTGCGGCTGCTGGCCGAGATCGGACCCGAGCGGCTGGCGAGCCTGGCCGCTGACGACACGTTCCTGCGGCGGCTGCACGCCGCTGCCGAGGACTTGAGCCAGTACCTCACCGGGCCGCGCTGGTATCAGGCATGCGGCGAGCTGGCCGGCGGGCCTGGCGCGATCGCGTACTTCTCGCCCGAGTACGGGATCACCGCGGCGCTGCCGCAGTACTCGGGCGGACTCGGCATCCTGGCCGGCGATCACCTCAAGGCGTCGAGTGACCTGGGCGTGCCGGTCATCGGCGTGGGCCTGATGTACCGGCATGGCTACTTCACCCAGTCGCTGTCAGCTGAGGGCTGGCAGACCGAGCGCTACCCGGCCAGCGATCCGGCCGGGCTGCCGGTCACCCTGCTGCGCGACGCCCAGGGCAGTCCCGTTCGCGTCACCGTCACCCTGGACGGCGGCGCCGCCCTTGCCGCCCAGGTGTGGGTGGTGCAGATCGGTCGCGTCCCGCTGCTGCTGCTTGACTCCTACGTCGAGGACAACGAGCCGCCGCTGCGCGAGGTGACCGACCGGCTCTATGGCGGCGGCAGCGACCACCGGCTCCGTCAGGAGGTGCTGCTCGGCATCGGCGGGGTGCGCGCGGTCCGGGCGTACTGCGCGATCACCGGTCATGCCGCGCCGGAGGTATTCCACACCAACGAGGGTCACGCCGGCTTCCTGGGCCTGGAGCGCATCAGCGAGTACGTCCGGCAGGGCCTCAGCTTCGACGAGGCGCTGCAGATGTGCCGTGCGGGCACCGTGTTCACCACGCACACGCCGGTGCCTGCCGGGATCGACCGGTTCAGCATGGACCTGGTCGAGCGGCAGTTCTGCGGCGCGAGCGCCGACCCCGCGCTGCCAGGCGACCGGGTACTCGCGCTCGGCGCAGAGACCTACCCTGGCGGCGACCCGGCCGTGTTCAACATGGCGGTGATGGGAATGCGGCTGGCGCAGCGGGTGAACGGGGTCAGCCGGCTGCACGGCCAGGTGAGCCGCCGGATGTTCACCGGGCTGTGGCCGGGCTTCGACACCGCCGAGGTGCCGATCGGATCGGTGACCAACGGCGTGCACGCGCCGAGCTGGGTCGCGCCCGAGATCCTCAGCCTGGCCAGGAAGAGCACGGACGACGCCGGGCCGGCCGGGGACGAGATCCTGGACTGGGGCCGGGCCGGGGCCGATCCGGACAGGCTGTTTCAGGTCAGGCGGCTGCTGCGGCGCCGCCTGGTGGCGCAGGCGCGCAAGCGGCTGCGGGCCTCGTGGCGCGAGCGCGGCGCCTCCGATGCCGAGCTGGGCTGGATTAGCAGCGTGCTGGATGAGGACGTGCTGACGATCGGGTTCGCTCGCCGGGTTCCGTCCTACAAGCGGCTGACGATGATGCTGCACGATTCCGGCCGGCTGACCGAGCTGCTGCTCGACCCCGAGCGGCCGATCCAGTTCGTGATCGCCGGCAAGGCTCACCCGGCTGACGACGGCGGCAAGCTGCTGATCCAGCAGATGGTCAGGTTCGCTGACGACCCCAGGGTGCGGCACCGCATCGTTTTCCTGCCGGACTACGACATGACCCTCGCCCGCGTCCTGGTGCAGGGCTGCGACGTCTGGCTGAACAACCCGCTGCGGCCGCTCGAGGCGTGCGGTACCTCAGGGATGAAGGCCGCGCTGAACGGCGGGCTGAACCTCTCAGTGCTCGACGGCTGGTGGGACGAGTGCTACGACGGCGCGAACGGCTGGGCCATCCCGTCCGCTGACGGCGTCGCCGACCAGGAGCGGCGGGACGAGATCGAGGCCACCGCGCTCTACGACCTGCTCGGCCGCTCCGTGGCGCCGCTGTTCTATGACGTGGCCGGCGACGGGATGCCACGGCGCTGGCTGGAGATGGTGGCCGAGACGCTGCGGCTGCTCGGCCCGCGGCTGCAGGCCTCCCGGATGGTGCAGCAGTACGTGAGTGACCTGTACCTGCCGGCGGCGCTTGCCTCGCGCGAGCTCGAAGACGGCGAGCCAGGCCGGTACGCCGGCGTGCGGCAGCTGGCCGCCTGGACCGAGCGGGTACGGCGAGCCTGGCCGGGCGTGCGGGTCGAGCTTGTCGAGGCCGACGATGTGGAGCAGCGCCCTGGCGCCAGCCTGACCGTCCGGGCCAGCATCGCGCTCGGCGAGCTGTCGCCATCCGACGTGACCGTCGAGGTGGTCTACGGCCGGGCTGGCGAGCACGACGAGATCACCGACCCGGTCAGCGCCGCGATGACGCCCGACGGGGAGCAGGAGGCGGGTCAGGACGTGCGCTACACCGGCGTGGCCGAGCTTGGCCGGCCAGGGCCGTTCGGGTACACCGTCCGGGTGCTGCCCAGCCATCCGCTGCTGGCCGAGCCGGCCGAGCTCGGCCTTGTCACCGTGCCAGCGCCACCCGCCGGGATGGTCAACGGCGACTTGCGCTGACGGCGCGCTGACCAGCGATTCCACCTGCTGACGGTGCGAAATTGCTGCGACTCAGCGTGCTGGACTGCTCACAGCACGGAGTAAACCGCTCATCCGCGGCTGACGTCATCCGTACATGCACATGCTCCCGCGAGCGCCGGTTTTTCTGTCCTTGACACCCAGAACGCCAGCAAAGTCGAGAGCAACATGACATCCTGTGATACGACGATGCCGCTAAGTAATGAATGCCGCGATATCGTTACGCTCTGTCATTAGCTCATGACCCCTAGTGCGAGAGGACTCCGTCGTCGTGAGAACCCAGATCAAGCCGGACAACCGTCTTCTGACCCCGGCTGAGGTAGCCGCGATGCTTCGGGTGGACCCGAAGACTGTGACCCGGTGGGCACGCGGGGGGAAGCTGTCGTCGATCCGGACGCCCGGCGGCCACCGCCGGTACAGCGAGGCGGAGGTCCGGGGATTCCTCGAGGGCTGGCAGGGCGTTTCCCTGCCGCGTGCCTCCGGCGAGTAGAGGCCCGGCCAGCCTGCCCCGGTCTCGGCGGGGGCAGGCTCGGCTGCGGCCGGCCGCAGCCGCGCTAGCGGCTGGCCGAGCCGGAGCCGCCGCCAGGCCAGCGCCGCCTCGGTGCCAGCGCTGCTGCAGGGGCCAGCGCTGCCGCGTGGCACGCGGGCCATGGGCAAGCCCACTCGGGACAACAGCCGCCGCTGGCCGTAACCGGCCCGCGGCGGCACCGCATGGAGCGGCGCTGCTGGCAGGCGCTTCCTACTGGGTCGCGTGCCCGTCCGGGATCTTGATGCCGAGCTGCACGGCGATCGCTCCGAGCAGGTCCCTGGCCTCCTGCTGATTCATCTGCCTGACCCGCTGGAGCACCTCGTGCTGCGCGGCTGTCGCAGCCGGCGCGGCGTCCAGGACCTCGGCGGCGTCTTCTCGGCCTGCCTGGCGCAGCTGGCCGGGCGTCACGCCAGCCACCGCCGCCATCCGGGCCAGCGTTCCGGCCGGTCCGCGCACCGGCGCGTACACCCCGGCGCTCACCACCTGATAGCCGCCGGTGATCTGCCGCCAGCGGCCCTCGCTGATCCCGGCCCGGCGGGCCGCCTCCCGCGCTGATAGCCTGGCGCGTCGCAGCGCCTCGGTGATCAGCGCACCCCAGGGCGGCGGTTCCGGTCGGTTCGGCACTCTCTAACCTTCGCATAACCTTCGCAGCTGTGTCTAGTTCGCACGAAATCCTGGGTATTGACTAATGGCTGGTCCTAATGGTCTAAACCGGATTTCGGGGCGAATACTTAGTTCGCGCGAAGGCTGCCTGCCTCCGGCGGATGCCGCATGCCCTCGCTCCTGGTCACCACGGCAGCCGGTCAGGGATAGCGGGCTGGCCAGGGACAAGCTGCGGCCCGGGCGACGACCGAGTTCCCATGGTGCAGCCCGCTGGGCGCCGGGTGGCGAGCCGCCGACCGTGGCGGGCATCGTGCTGGCGGATGACACGGCGGGTCGTGGTCGCGTAGCGAAGCTGGCTCCTGCGTAGGATCATGGACCGGCGAGGAGGTACGGCATGGGCGAGTTTGTACGGGTGGAAGCCGACCAGGCGGTAGCGATCATCCGGCTGGACCGGCCGCCGATGAACGCGCTCAATGGCCAGGTCCAGACGGAGATCGCGGCGGCCGCGGCCCTGGTGTCCGACGATCCAGGGTTCCGCGCCGCGGTGATCTACGGTGGCGAGAAGCTCTTCGCCGCCGGCGCGGACATCAAGGAGATGGCCGAGGCCAGCTACGCCGAGATGGCGACAACCACCAGGCGACTGCAGGATTCGTTCACCGCGGTCGCCAGGATCCCCAAGCCGGTCGTGGCGGCGATTACCGGCTTCGCGCTCGGCGGCGGGCTCGAGCTGGCTCTCTGCGCCGACTTCCGGGTCATGGGCGAGAGCGCCAGGGTCGGTCAGCCGGAAATCCTGCTCGGCGTGATCCCCGGCGCTGGCGGCACCCAGCGCCTGCCGCGACTGGTCGGGCCGGCCAGGGCCAAGGACATCGTCTACACCGGTCGGTTCGTCGGCGCCGCCGAGGCACTGAGCATGGGGCTGGTCGACCAGGTGGTCCCCGACGCAGAGGTGCTGGACGCGGCCCGCGCCCTGGTCGCCCGCTATGCCAAGGGCCCGGCCGTCGCGCTGCGCGCCGCCAAGCAGGCCATCGACGAGGGCCTCGACGCTGACCTGGACACCGGACTGGAGATCGAGCGGCTGAACTTCGCTGCCCTGTTTGCCACCGAGGACCAGCGCGCGGGGATGCAGAGCTTCATCGAGAATGGGCCGGGTAAGGCGACGTTCGCGGGGCGGTAGCCGTCACCAGGGCCGCTACCTTGCCGTCACCGGCGAGCAGGTCAGAGCGGCAGGACATGGCGCCGGCATCCGGTCAGCCGGCTGGCAACTTGCCCGGCGGTGCTGCACCGGCCGGCGGGCGCCCGCCCGGCAGCGCGGCCTGAGGTGACGGTTACCAGTCGTGGCGACGGGAGCGAGGCATCAGTGGCAAGGACCGACGGTGACCGCGACGGCCGGGACAGGCAGCACCGGACGGCCGGCCCAGCCCGCGAGCTGAGACAGACAATGACCGTGACGGATAGTGGCTGAGAGCGACAGTGGCTGAGGGCGACAGTGGTTGAGGGCAAAAGTGACTGACGGCAATGGGGGAGGCGAGCTGGCGCAGCCCGGTGCCGAGCCCTCGCTCGACATGGTGACCGCGGCGCTGCGGGCGGACAGCGCCGACGTGGCGATTTACGCCCGAGTGCTGACCGAGACGCTCGGCGACACCCTGCCGCCAGGATGCGTCACCGTCGAGCGGGACCGCAGCGTCTCGGACCGAATGCGCGGCCGGCCGGGCACGGCGACCAAGGTCACGGTCCGGCTCGGCGATCAGGTGCTGACCCTCGGCACGCAGCGCGGCGCTCCGGTGGCCGAGGTCTGCCGGGAGGTCCGCGGGGTCGTGCTGTCCCGGCAGCCGGTGCAGTTCGGCCAGTGGATCGCCGAGCTTGCCCGCGCGCTGCTGGCGCACGCCGAGCAGAACGCCGAAGCCGCCAGCGCGCTGCGCAAGCTGGTCGCGGGCGGCTAGCTGGCCCGCGACGTCGGGGCGCCGCCGGCTTGAGGTCCGCCGGGGGCGGTCCGGTAGGCGGCCAGTCACCCGAGGCCGGGAAATGCGGCGAGTCACCGGGTCTGGCAGGCGCAGAGTCACGGAGGTCCGCGGCCTACCCGAATGAGGGGCATGCCGAGCCGACACGCCGGGCATTCCGTTATCTAATAGGGGTGACGTGCCGGTGGCCGGGGAGCCTGACGATGTAGAGCCGGCAGGCGGGGGAGTGTCCGTAGGCTATGAAGTCATGAAGGTTCAGGACCGGACGCCAGCCTGGCTCGGCCCTTACCGGCTGCTCGAGCGGCTGGGCGAGGGCGGGATGGGCATTGTCTACCTGGCCCTGGACACCAGCGACCACAAGGTCGCGGTCAAGGCGCTGCGCCCTGGCCTGGCCGTCGAGCCGACCGCGCGGCGGCGGCTGGCCCGCGAGGTCGAGACGATGCGGCTGGTGCACAGCCCCAACGTGGCCGAGGTCATCGACGCCGATGTGACCGGCGACTCGCCTTACATCGTCACCCAGTACGTGCCTGGCCCCACGCTGGAGCAGGTCGTCGCCGATAACGGCGCGCTGACCGGGCAGGCGCTCGCCAGGTTCGCAAAGGGGCTCGCGGCCGCGCTGACCGCGGTGCACGCGGCAGGCGTGGTGCACCGCGACCTGAAGCCGGGCAACGTGCTGATGCTGGACGGCGAGCCGGTGGTCATCGACTTCGGCATCGCGCTGCTGCCCGACACGACCAGGATCACGATGACGGGCATGTTCATGGGCACGCCCGGCTACCTGGCACCTGAGGTGATCGAAGGCAAGCAGAGCGGGCCGGCGTCGGACGTGCATTCCTGGGCCGCCACGCTCGCGTTCGCGGCGACCAGCCGGCCGCCCTTCGGCTCCGGGACCTTCGAGGCCATCTTCTACCGGATCGTGCACGGCCAGCCAGACCTGGACTGCTGCCCGGTATCGCTGCTGCCGATGATGAGCCGGGCGCTGGCCAGGGACCCGGTCGGCCGGCCAGCCGCGGCTGAGCTGAGCGTATGGGCCGGGACGCTGGCCGGCGACCAGCTGGCGGCGAGCCAGCCGGGAGCCGTGGCACAGGCAATCGCGTCGGCTGGCCTGGCAGCCGGGCAGCAGCCGGGTATGGCAGGGGCCGGCCAGGCGGCCGCGGACGCCGGCTATGGCATCCCTGGCCAGATCGGGCCGGCTGGCACGCTCGCTGACATCCCGGCTGGCCAGCTGCCAGGCCTGGGCGCGCAGCCGCCCGGCGCTGGGCTGGCAGGCCAGCTGCCCGTGCCCGGCGCGGGCGGTGACGGCGGGCTCGCCGCCGGTGCCGTGCTGCCCGCAGCGGCTGCGGGAGCCGGGGCCATGGGAGCAGGTGGCAGCGCTGCCCAGCAGGGCGCGGTCGGCCCCCAGGCCGGGATCGTTGCTGGCGGCGCGGCGGCCGGCCTGGCTGGCGGCGCGGCTGCAGGGATACCCGGCGCGGCCAGTCCTGCCGCTGGCGGGCCTGCCGTACCTGCCGCTGGCGGGCTAGCCGTACCGGGCGGCGGGGGGCTGGCAGGCGCGGGCAACGAGCTTGCGGCCGGGCTGGCTGGCCATGGTGCCGCCGGCGCCCCAGCCGGCTACCAGCCGGCCGGCCAGCAAGGCGGGCCGCAGCCAGGGCAGGCAGCGCTGCCGGGCGTGCCACCCCAGTACCAGACCAGGCCGCTGGCAGCTGGCAACTACCGCGATGTGCTGCCGCCGGTCAGGTATCCGCCGCCGGCTGCCCGGCCGAACCCGGCTGGCGTGCCCGGCAGGCAGCCAGGCGGCGCGCCGCGATCGGCGTGGAGCCCGTTCGTGCTCGGGGTACTGATCGCGGCCGTCGCGGTCAGCGTGGCCTTCCCGGTGGCTGGCACGGCGACGGCGCTTGGTGTGCTGATCTTGCTGCGGGCGGCCGACCTGACCGGGAACCTGCTGGCCGCCCGGCGGTCCCGGCGGGCCAGCGGGCCGGCCGATCCGCTAGTAGCGGCCGCGTACTTCCCGCTCGCCCTGCTCAGGTCCGTGCTCAGGTTCCTGCTGCTAGCACCTCTCGCGTTGCTGGCCGCCTTCATCGCGGCCGCAATAGCGATCATGGTCGTCGTGCATCATCAGCTGCCGCTCGCCACCGCGCTCGCCGCTGGTGCGCTGGTGGCCGTCTATTGCGTAGGCCCTGGGTCGTCGGCGGTGCGCCGGCCGCTCAGCAGGTGCGTGCCGGCCAGCGGCAACCCGGTCACCACTGCGGTGTCGCTCTGCATCGTCGCAGCAGTCGCGCTGGCCGCGATCAGCCTCGCGGCGCCCCGGCCGCCGTCGTCGTTCTGGCCGGCGAAAGGCACTCCTGGCTCTCATTTGCTGCACCATCCGGCGCTGCACAGCGTGGTCGCCGACGTGCGTGACAGCCTGATGAAGCTGGCTGGCCACCTGGGCTGAGCAGCTGCCGCTGACCATCTGCTCAGCGGCTGCAAGGAACAAGCCGGTCCATCGGGGCTCGCCCGGGGTGCTTGCCCTGGGCTCCGCGCGGCTGCGCTACCCGGCTCAGGCCGGGATGGCTGACTGCTCCGGCGCAGGCTCGGGCTCAGCCGCCACTGGCCTGGCGCCCGGCAGCATGCTGGCCAGTCCGCCGGGCGTCGCCGCCTGCTCGCCCGGGCGCTCAGCCAGCGGCAGCGGCCTGACCAGCCCGAGGGCGACGACCTCGTTGGCGAGCCTGACCCGCCTGTTGGGTCCCTCCGGGATCCGGAACTTCTGGTACAGCCGGAGCAGGTGCTGCTTGACCGCTGCCTCGGTCACCACCAGGTCGGCCGCTATCTCCCTGGCGGTGCCGGGCGTCACGAACGCCTCGTCCGACAGGGCGGGCCTGCACAGCGACGTGACCACGTCGAGCTCACGGCGGGTCAGCTCCGGTGCCGCCGACCGGCGCAGCTCGACCTCGGCGACCAGGTCGTCACGAGCCAGCCCGCCGACCCGGCAGCGGGCAGCGCCGAAGGTCAGCACATCGCCGTTCTGCAGCACCCGCCGGGCCGCCAGGCGGCCGTTTACCCGGGTGCCATTGCGTGATAATCCGAGGTCAGTGACATAGGCGTAAGGCCCGCGACGGATGATCTCAGCGTGCAAGCGGGAAACGCTCTGGTCCTCGAGCTGCACGTCCACGCAGCTGCCGCGCCCGATCGTGGTGACATCCGAGGTCAGGGGGACGAGGACCCCGGTGTCCTCGATCCGGATGTAGGGCCCATCCATGATGGTTTCTCCTGCCTGTCCGATCGGCCACCGATATCTCACTATCGGGTTACCCTGGCCGGCGCGTTTCTTACCCTCCTTTTGGATAATGCCGGCCAGCGCCCGGACACCGGCCGCTTGCGCTCGCCATGCCCCGGCGCCCGGCCAGCGCCCTGCCTCGCCGCAGGCCGGACCGCTGACCGGATCTGGCGGCCCGAATCGAGCGGCCAGCGCCGGAGCCCGGCTAGGCCGGAAGTACACTGCCGAGCGAGCCGTCCGAGAGGAACTCAAATGGCCGAAAAGTCATCCAGGGGACTGGCCGACGTCGTCGCGGCATCCACCGCGCTCAGCGACATCGATGGCCGGGCCGGCCGCCTGTTCTACCGCGGCTATGACATCAGCCAGCTGGCCGGCTCAGCGACCTTCGAGGAGATCGCCTACCTGCTGCAGCGCGGGGCCGCGCCGACGAGGGCGGAGCTGGCTGGCTACCGCGCCGAGATTGCGTCTGGCCGTTCCCTCGGGCCGCTGGTTAATAGCTGCCTGCCGCAGGTCGCGCGCAGCCAGGGACCGATGGAGGCGCTGCGCACGCTGGTGTCGCTGGCCAGCGCCGACGACCCCGACGCCGGCTCCAACGCGCCAGAGGCGAACCAGCGCAAGGCAGCCCGGCTGACGGCGCAGCAGCCAGTGCTGGTCGCTGCGTACCAGGCGGCAAGGACCGGCACATCGGCCAGCGACGCCGATCCGGCGATGGGGCTGGCCGCCAGCTTCCTGCTGCAGATCACCGGCAGCGTGCCGACCGAGCGGGAGGGGCAGATCTTCGACACCTGCCTGGTGCTGCACGCCGACCACACGATGAACGCGTCCACCTTCGCGGCCAGGGTCTGCGCGGCCACCCTGTCCGACATGCACTCGGCCGTGGTGGCCGCGCTCGGCACCCTCAAGGGACCGCTGCACGGCGGCGCCAACGAGCAGGTCATGCGCGGCCTCGAAGCGATCAGGGCCAGTGCGGGCGCCGACCCGCTCAGCGCCGTGACCAGCCAGGTCACCGAGCGACTCCGCCAGGGCGAGAAGATAATGGGCTTCGGCCACCGGGTGTACAAGACCGAGGACCCACGCGCCACCGTGCTGCGGCAGATGTCCGGCGAGCTGGCGGCGGCATCCGGCGACGACACCTATTTCCAGATGTCGCGGCGGATGGAGGAAGTGGTCTTCGCGGAAAAGGGGCTCTACCCGAACGTCGACTTCTACGCCGCGACGGTGTACCACTACCTGCGCATCCCGACCGACCTGTTCACCCCGGTCTTCTCGGTGAGCAGGATGTCGGGCTGGACAGCGCACGTGATCGAGCAGCACGCCGACAACAGGCTGATCAGGCCGGACAGCGAGTACATCGGCCAGAGCGGCCTGACCTGGCCCGCCCTGGACGAGCGCTAGCACGCGGCTTGCGAGGCGACCAGCCCCCGGCGCGGTGCAGGCGGCTGGCTGGCCGGCTGCGGCCAGGCAACGGCGGCCGCCGGCGGCCGCCGGCGTGCCGAGCGCAAGGGACCTGACAACGGCAAGGGAGCGGTGAGCGATGAGGCACGCGGCGGCGCCGTCACCACGGCGCCGGCGTCGGCGCGCGGGGCCGGCCAGGCCCGCATCCGGCGACCGCCAGCCGAGCCGCCCCGCCGATCAGCTGCCGTACCTGATCCTGCTCTGCGGGGTCGCAGCCGGAGTGCTGACCATGGTCGCCGCACAGGATGTGCGTGGGGGTACGTTGGTGGTGGCAGGCGTGCTGCTGATCGCCGCCGTGACCAGGCTGCTGCTGCCGGGACAGCGGGCAGGGCTGCTAGCGTCTCGGCGGCGGCTGGCTGACGTGGCGACCTTCGCCATCCTCGGGTTCGGGCTGCTGGCTGCTGGCCTGGCGCTGCCCGGCCCGGTCTGACCCGGCCCAGGGGAACCGGCCACCGGAGCGGGGCTGGCGACGGGACGTCGCGCCAGGCAGCGTCGCGCTCGCGGGCACAGGCATGATGAACAGGCACGATGAAAGGGAACGCAGCGGCATGTCCAAGATCAAGGTAGTGAATCCGGTTGTCGAGCTCGATGGCGACGAGATGACGCGGATCATCTGGCAGTTCATCAAGGACCGGCTGATCCTGCCCTACCTCGATGTCGACCTGAAGTACTACGACCTGTCGATCCAGCACCGCGACGCTACCGACGACCAGGTCACCGTTGACGCCGCGAACGCGATCAAGCAGTACGGCGTCGGCGTCAAGTGCGCGACGATCACCCCGGACGAGGCCCGCGTCGCCGAGTTCGGCCTGAAGAAGATGTGGCGCTCGCCGAATGGCACGATCCGTAACATCCTCGGCGGTGTCGTGTTCCGCGAGCCGATCGTGATGTCCAGCATCCCCCGCTTCGTGCCTGGCTGGACCAAGCCGATCGTGATCGGCCGTCACGCGCACGGCGACCAGTACCGGGCGACCGACTTCGTGATACCAGGACCCGGTGAGGTGAGGATCACCTACCGGCCGGAAGGCGGCCCTGGCCGGCCGATCGACCTGCAGGTCGCCCAGTTCGCCGGCGGCGGCGTGGCGATGGGCATGTACAACTTCGACGACTCGATCCGTGACTTCGCCCGCGCCACCATGCGCTTCGCGCTCGACCGCGGCTACCCGCTGTACCTGTCCACCAAGAACACGATCCTCAAGGCGTACGACGGCCGCTTCAAGGACCTGTTCGCCGAGGTTTTCGAGAGCGAGTTCAAGGCCGAGTTCGAGGCGGCCGGCATCAGCTATGAGCACCGGCTGATCGACGACATGGTCGCCCAGGTGATCAAGGGCGACGGCGGCATCGTCTGGGCCTGCAAGAACTACGACGGCGACGTTGAGTCCGATATCGTCGCGCAGGGCTTCGGCTCGCTCGGCCTGATGACCAGCGTGCTGATGACGCCAGACGGCTCGACGGTGGAGGCCGAGGCCGCTCACGGCACGGTGACGCGGCATTACCGCCAGCATCAGCAGGGCAAGCCGACGTCGACCAACCCGATCGCGTCGATCTTCGCCTGGACCAGGGGCCTGGCGCACCGCGGCAAGCTGGACGGCACCCCTGAGGTGACCGGGTTCGCCGACACGCTGGAGCGGGTCTGCGTCGAGACAGTGGTCAGCGGCAAGATGACCAAGGACCTGGCGCTGCTGGTCGGCAGCGGCACGCCGTTCCTGTCCACCGAAGAATTCCTCGCGGCCCTGGCAGATAACCTCCAGACCGCCATGGCAGCGTCGTAGCGCAAGCGAAGGAGACCAGCTCAGATGGCCCGCACAGGCAAGGTAACCGTCGTCGGGGCCGGGTTCTACGGCTCGACCACGGCGCAGCGGCTCGCCGAGTACGACATCTTCGACGAGGTCGTGCTCACCGACATTGTCGAGGGCAAGCCGGAGGGGATCGCGCTCGACATCAGCCAGTCGAGCCCGGTCGAGGGCTTCGGCACCAAGGTCACCGGGCAGACCACCGGGCCGGCTGGCGAGGGCTACGAGGCGCTCGCCGGCTCGGGCGTGGTGGTGGTCACCGCAGGGCTGCCGCGTAAGCCGGGGATGAGCCGGATGGACCTGATCGGGGTCAACGCCAAGATCGTCCGCAGCGTCACCGAGCAGGTGGTCAAGCACGCGCCCGAGGCCGTGCTGATCGTGGTCTCCAACCCGCTGGACGAGATGACCGCGCTGGCCGCCAACGCCTCAGGCTTCCCCACCAGCCGGGTGATGGGCCAGGCAGGCATGCTCGACACCGCCAGGTTCAGCTTCTTCGTCGCCGAGCGGCTTGGCGTGCCGGTCGCCTCGGTGCGCACGCTGACCCTCGGCTCGCACGGCGACACGATGGTCCCGGTCCCGTCGGCCTGCTCGGTCGATGGCCGGCCGCTGGCCGAGCTGCTGCCCCAGGCTGACATCGACGCGCTGGTCACCCGCACCCGCAACGGCGGCGCGGAGATCATCAGCCTGCTGAAGACCGGCTCGGCTTACTACGCCCCGTCGGCCGCCGCGGCCCGGATGGCCAGGGCCGTTGCCGAGGACTCGGGCGCGGTGCTGCCGGTGTGCGCCTGGGTCGACGGCGAGTACGGCATCTCCGGCGTCTACCTCGGCGTCCTGGCCGAGATCGGCGCGACGGGGGTGCGCCGGGTGGTCGAGCGCGACCTCACCGACACCGAGCTGGCTGACCTGCGCACCGCCGCCGAGGCGGTCCGCAGCAAGCAGGCGGACGTCGCCAGCCTCTAGCGCGGGCACCAGCAGCACGGCCCTGCTGCGGGCTCCCGGCGCGCACAGCCGGGCGCCACCAGGCAGGGATCATAGCGCGCCGGTCATGCGGCGGCCAGCCGCCGCAGGGCAAGCTCGGCGTACACCGCGACGCCGTCGGCGATCACAGCGTCGTCGAACACCGCCAGTGGCGAGTGGTTGAACGGGGCGGTCGCCGGGTCGGCCTCCGGCGCGCACGCGCCGAGCATCACGAAGGCGCCTGGCACCTGCTCGAGCACGAAGGAGAAGTCCTCCGAGCCGGTCAGCGGATTCGGCAAGGGCAGGAACCGGCCCTCGCCGAGCACGCCGGTCACCACCTGGCTCGCGAAGTCCACTTCCGCCGCGGTGTTGACCGTCACCGGGTAGCCGTCGATGTAGTCGGCGGTCACGGTGAGGCCGTGCGCGGTGGCCACGTCGCTGACGAGCTGCACCGAGCCGGCCCGGACCTTGTTCCTTGACTCGGGCGAGAAGGACCTGACCGTCGCGTGGAAGGTGGCATCGTCGCCGATCACGTTGTCAGCGGTGCCCGCGTGGAAGCTGCCGACCGTGATCACCACCGGGTCGAACACGTCGAACTGCCGGGTGACCATGGTCTGCAGCGCGGTCACCATCTCGCAGGCGGCCGGTATCGGGTCGGCGGCGCGGTGCGGCGCTGACCCGTGACCGCCCCGGCCATGCACCGTCACCTGCAGCGTGTCGCTGGCCGCCATCAGCGTGCCAGCCCGGCTGCTGGCGATGCCGAGCGGCAGCAGCCCGGAAGCCACGTGCAGGCCGAACGCGGCGACCGGGCGCTCGCCGGCCGCGTCGAGCACGCCCTCGTCGATCATCTGCCTGGCGCCGCCGAAGCCCTCCTCGCCAGGCTGGAACATGAAGATCACGTTTCCCGGCAGCTCGGCCTGGCGGGCGGCCAGCAGCCGCGCCGCTCCCGCCAGCATCGCGGTGTGCAGGTCGTGCCCGCAGGCGTGCATGGCACCATCCAGCCGGGACGCGTACGGCAGCCCGGTCCGCTCGGTCACCGGCAGCGCGTCCATGTCGCCGCGCAGCAGCACGGTGCTGCCTGGCCGGCCACCGCGCAGCACGGCGGTGACCGAGCTGAGTGACTGGCCGGAGCTGACTTCCAGCGGCAGGCCAGCCAGCGCGTCCAGCACCTTGCGCTGCGTCCTGGGCAGTTCGAGCCCGACCTCGGGCTCCTGATGGATCGCGTGCCGCAACTCGGCGACCTCGCCGGCGATCGCGACCGCATCGTCGTGCACGCCTGATATCCCGGTAACCCCAGCCGCCATGATCCGTCTCCGTCCTGCCCGCATCCGCGTTCCGATATGTCCCCATCAGGATCGCACGGCGTCGTGCCTTCGCGCGGTCTGCGCCATAGACTGTGCGGACACCGTGAGCGCGGTGCCTGCCGCGGCAGGTGGCAGACGGCAAGGCAGCCACCGCCCGGCCGAGATTCAAGGTCAGGGATCAGACGTGAACGGCGTCGGCCTGGACATTCTCGTCGTCCTGGCGATCATCCTCATCGGCGGCTTCTTCGCGGCCGCCGAGATGGCCCTGGTGTCGCTGCGCGAAGGCCAGGTGCGCTCGCTCTCCCGGCGCGGCCGGCGGGGCCAGCGGGCCGCGCGGCTCGCGCATGACCCGAACAGGTTCCTGGCCGCGGTGCAGATCGGCGTCACCACCGCCACCTTGCTGTCGGGTGCGTTCGGTGCCGCCACCCTGGCCAGCGACCTGAAGACCGGGCTCGCCAGGCACCTGTCGGAGGGCGCGGCCTCGGCCCTTTCTGTGGCCATCGTGACGCTGGTCATCTCGTTCTTCACGCTGATCCTCGGCGAGCTGGCACCCAAGCGGATCGCGCTGCAGCGAGCTGAGCGGGTGGCGCTGACCTCCGCCCCGCTGCTCGACCGCCTGGCGACCCTCGCGCGCCCGCTCGTCTGGCTGCTGTCGAAGACCACCAACCTTGTGGTCCGGCTGCTCGGCGGCGACCCTGGCGTCGCGCGCGGCGTGATGACCGACGAGGAGCTGCGTGACCTGGTGGCCGGCCATCAGGCGCTGAGCGCCGACGAGCGGTTCATCGTGGCTGAGGTGTTCGACGCTGGCAAGCGGCAGCTCCGCGAGGTACTCGTGCCGCGAACCGAGGTGGAGTTCCTGCCGGCGACGCTGCCGCTGGCCGAGGCGGCCAGGATCGCGGCTGGCGCGCCCTACTCCCGCTTCCCGGTCTACCAGGAGTCCTACGACGACGTCATCGGCTTCGTGCACGCCAGGGACCTGCTCGACCCCGACCATGACCGGCGTGCCGCCGTGGTCGGCGAGGTCTGCCGCCCGGTGAAGTTCCTGCCGATCAGCAAGACCGTGCTGTCCGCGCTGTCGGAAATGCGCCGGGACCGCGCGCACCTGGCGATCGTGATGGACGAGTACGGCGGCACGGCCGGCATCGTCACGCTGGAAGACCTGGTCGAGGAGCTGATCGGGGACATCCAGGACCAATACGACGTGGACAGCGGCCGGCCGAGGCAGCTGCACGGCGGTGAGCTGGAGGTCGACGGCCTGCTCAACCTCGACGAGTTCGCCGAGCAGACCGGTGTGGAGCTGCCCGAGGGACCATACGAGACGGTGGCCGGCTTCCTGCTCGCCGCGCTCGGCCACCTGCCGAGCGAAGGCGAGTCGGCGGAGGTCGGCGGGCGCCGGCTGACCGCGACCCAGATGGACGGCCGGCGCATCGCCAGGGTGCGGGTCGGCGCCGCCCCGGCGGCGGCCCCCGCTCAGCGCCAGCCGGAAAGCGACCCGGCCGCGCACTAAGATGGCGCCCGTGCCGCATGACACCGTCCTGGTCGTGGACTATGGCGCGCAGTATGCCCAGCTCATAGCCCGGCGGGTGCGCGAATGCCGGGTCTACTCGCAGATCGTGCCCAGCACCACTCCGGTCGCCGAGCTGCTCGCCGCCCGGCCAGCCGCGATCATCCTGTCCGGCGGCCCCGCCTCGGTGTACGCGCCCGGCGCCCCGCCGCTGCCCGACGGTCTGCTGGAGGCCGGCCTGCCGGTCCTCGGTATCTGCTACGGGTTCCAGCTGATGATGGCCGGGCTCGGCGGGCAGGTGCGGCGCACCGGCGGCGGCGAATACGGCGCCGCCACCCTGGAGCTGGCCGGGGCGGGTCACGCCAGCTTGCTGCTTGGCGGCCTGCCTGGCAGTCAGCAGGTCTGGATGTCGCACGGCGACGCGTGTGAGGCCGCGCCGCCTGGCTTCGCCGTCACCGGCCGGACGGACGGCGCGCCGGTCGCCGCCGCCGAGGACGCTGGCCGGCGGCTGTTCGGGGTGCAGTTCCACCCCGAAGTGCTGCACACCAGGCACGGCATGGAAGTGCTGCGCCGGTTCCTGGCAGCGGCAGGCTGCCGGGCCGACTGGACCATGCGCGGCGTCATCGACGAGCAGACGGAGCTGATCAGGGCGCAGGTGGGGACCGGCCAGGCGATCGCCGGGCTGTCCGGCGGGGTGGACTCGGCGGTGGCGGCGGCGCTCGTTCAGCTTGCCATCGGCCCCGCCCTGACCTGCGTCTTCGTTGACCACGGGCTGCTGCGCAAGGGCGAGGCCGAGCAGGTCGAGAAGGACTTCGTCGCCGCCACCGGGGTCAACCTCAAGGTCGCCGATGCGCGGGCAGATTTCCTGACGGCGCTGGCTGGGGTCACCGATCCGGAGCAGAAGCGCAAGATCATCGGCCGGGAATTCATCCGGGCGTTCGAGCGGGCGGCCCGCGAGATCGCCGGCCAGCCAGCCGCGACGGGGCAGGACGGCGCGGACGGGCAGGTGAGCGCGGCCGGGCAGCAGGGCGTCCGGTTCCTGGTGCAGGGCACGCTGTACCCGGACGTGGTGGAGTCCGGCGGCGGCACCGGCACCGCGAACATCAAGTCGCACCACAACGTCGGCGGGCTGCCGGAAGACCTGGGCTTCGAGCTGGTCGAGCCCCTCCGGGCGCTGTTCAAGGACGAGGTGCGCGAGGTGGGCAGCCAGCTCGGGCTGCCACCCGAGATCGTCTGGCGGCAGCCGTTTCCCGGGCCCGGCCTCGCGATCCGGATCGTCGGCGAGGTCACCCCGGAACGGGTGCGGATCGTCAGGGACGCCGACGCGATCGCCCGCGAGGAGCTGTCAGCCGCCGGGCTTGACCGGGCGATCTGGCAGTGCCCGGTGGTGCTGCTGGCAGACGTCCGCTCGGTGGGCGTGCAGGGAGACGGCCGCAGCTACGGGCACCCGGCCGTGCTGCGCCCGGTGACCAGCGAGGACGCGATGACGGCAGACTGGGCACGGCTGCCAGACGCGGTACTCGCGCACATCTCCACCCGGATCACCAACGAGGTGCCGGAGATCAACCGGGTCGTGCTTGACGTGACCAGCAAGCCGCCGGCGACCATCGAGTGGGAGTAGCCAGTCAGGTCCTGAGCCGGTCGGGTTCTGCGCCAGGCAGGGCCCGGCGCGCCGGTCAGGTCACCCGTGACGGCCGGGCGTCGATGTCGGTGTAGGACCGGCTGGCGGCGACGTCACGCAGCCGCTGCAGCGCGTCCCACACGTCGGCAAACCGGGTGATGATCGGCACCGGGCCGAGCCGGATCCGGTCCGGCGTGCGGTAGTCCACGACTACCCCGGCGCGGATCAGCGCCTGGCTGAGCTGCCAGGCGTGCTCGTGCCGCAGCGTGACGTGCGAGCCGCGGCTGGCGCTGTCCCTGGGCGAGGCGAGCGCGAAGCCCAGCGGGGTCAGCCATTCGTCGGCCAGCTCGATCAGGTAGCCGGTCAGCGCCACTCCCTTGTCCCGCAGCCGGCCGATGCCCGCCCTGGCCAGCAGCGCGGCGCCTTCCTGCACCGCCACGGTGCCGATGATCTGCGGCGTGCCGGTCAGGAACCGGCCGATCCCCGGCGCCGGGTCGTACCGCGGCCCCATCGCGAACTGCTCGCGCTGGCCGAACCAGCCCCACACGGGCTGGCGCAGCCCGTCCTGCAGCTCCCGGCGCACGTACAGGAACGCGGGCGCGCCGGGCCCGGCGTTCAGGTACTTGTAGGTGCAGCCAACCGCCAGGTCGGCGCCTGACCCATCCAGCTCGACCGGCACGGCGCCGACGGAGTGGCACAGGTCCCACAGCATCAGCGCGCCAGCGCGGTGCGCGATCTGCGTGATCGCCGCCATGTCGGCGAGCGCGCCGCTGCGGTAAGCCACGTGCGACAGGCAGACAAGCGCGGTGTCCTCGCCGACGGCCGCGCGCACCGCAGCGGCGCTGATCCCGGCGTCGGTATCGGTGCTGATCATCCGCAGCTCGCAGCCGCGCTGCGCGGCGACGCCGGCCAGCACGTAACGGTCGGTCGGGAAGTTGTCGTCGTCGGTCACGATGACGCGGCGGCCTGGCCGGGCCTCCAGCGCCGCGCAGGCCAGCTTGTACAGGTTGACCGTGGTCGAGTCGCAGACCAGCACCTGACCCGGCGCGGCGCCGATCAGCTCAGCGCCGATCAGGTCGCCCACCTGGCCGGGCAGCTCGATCCAGACCCGCCAGGAGCCCACCAGGCCCGCGCCCCACTGCTCGCTGACAACTTCGGCGATGCGCGCCCTGGTGGCCAGCGGCAGCGGGCCGAGCGAGTTGCCGTCCAGGTAGATCAGCGGCTCGCCGCCCAGCGCGAAGGCGTCACGGAAGGCCGCCAGCGGGTCGGCGGCGTCGAGCTCAGCGGCGCGGGCGCGGTCCATGCTGATCGTCGTCACCCGCCCACGATAACCGCGGGGAACGCCGCGACGCGGCCAGCGCGCAGCCTGCCGTGAGGGCGGCGGGTGCGCACGCCGGTGATCCATCAGTGGATCGGAATGTGGCACGCGGTCGGCACCTCCCATCCGGCGGCGTTCGCCGTCTCGGTGGCGGTGATCGAGAGCGTGATCGCGATATGCCTGCTGCTCGGCGCGTTCTCCAACGCGGTGTTCATTTGGCAGCGCGCTGTACGCGTTCGGCATCTGGTCGGCCGCCGAAGCGTTCGACCCGCCCTGGAACGCGCCGGGCATCACCGATCTCGGCCCGTCGGTGGCCTGCATCGCGGCCTCGCTGGTGCTGTTCGTCGCCGCGGCCGGAGCCACCTGGAGCCTTGACGGCTGGCTGCGGCCCCGGCCCGGCCCGCTGGCCTGGCTAGCCAGCCCCACCGCTGCCGAGCTGGCCGGTCAGCCAGCACACGGCGGGTAGCCAGGCGGCAGGCAGCCGGCCGCCTAGCGGCGGGACCTGCGGCGCCGGCGCGACCGCCGCAGCAGCGCGACCAGGCCGGCCGCGATCAGCGCAGCCAGCACCGGGATGGCGCGCTTGAGCACCGGCAGCCCGGCGACACTGAGCAGGTCGATGGCGTCGTCGTCAGCCTGGCTCGCTGGCGGCCTGGCAGACTCTGGCGGGGCGGCAGCCGATGTCGCCCCGCCAGCTGCGGCCGCCGCGCCAGCCTGGGCGGCCGCCGGCGCCGAGGCGCCGGTGCTGGCCATCCCGTTGCGGCTGCCGGGCGTCTCGCCGAGGGACAGCCCGAGCTCGGCGAGCTTGCGCCGGATCTCCTCCAGCGAGGCAGGGCCGATGTTGTCGATCGCGAGCAGCTCCTGCGCGGTTCGCGCGGCCAGCTCGCCGACGGTGTGCACGCCCTCCCGGCGCAGGCTGTTGTAGGAACGGACGCTCAGGTTCAGGTCTTCCAGCGGCTGCGACTGCACGGCAGGCCCGCTGCCGTTCGCGGCCGCGGCCTCAGCGCTCACGCCGCCGGGCGAGCCGGACCCCGCAGCTCCGGGCTCCTGCGCCCGTCCCGTACCTCCGTCACCGGCCGCCGCCAAGCCCGCCGTGCCCGCTGAGGCCGCCGAGGACCCTGGGGCCGGCGCCGGCTCGGGCGTGCCGCCCGGCTGCTCGGCGGCCAGCATCGCGGCGAGGTTGGTGGCGAAGATCCCGATCAGCTTGCCGCTGACCTCGTTCATCACCCCGCGGCCGAACTGGGCCGGCTTGCCGGTCACGTTCAGCGTCGTGTGCACCGTGACGCCGGTCTGGCCGCCCTGATCGTGCAGTTCAGAGCGAACCGCGGCGGACGCGGTGCCAGCGCCCCTGGTCTCCTTGCCTGAGGCCTCAAGCACCACGACGCCCGCCTGCGCGTCCCGTTCGGTAAAGCGCGCGGTCCCGGCGTAGGTCATCGAGATGGGGCCCACCTTGACCTTGATCTTGCCGCTGATCGCGTCGCCGTCCACGGAATCGAGGGTGGCGCCCGGCATGCAGGGCGCCACCCGCTCCACGTCCAGCAGCACTTCCCACGCCCGCTCCCTCGGGACCGGGACTGTGAACGAGTGCTCCAGTTCCATTTGCTCAGACTCCTGCCGCAGTGGCGAGTGCCCGGCCGGTGAGCACACGCGCGAGATGCCGCCGGTAGTCGGCGGCACCGCTCAGGTCTGACGGCGGCTCGGTTCCGTCACTGGCGCTGGCGGCGGCTGCACGCAGGGCCTGCCTGCTGGCCTCGGCCCCGGCGGCGGCTTGCTCCGCCGCGGTGGCCCTGACCGGCACGCTGCCCATATTGGTCAGGCCTATCCGGGCTTCGGCCACCTGGCCATTAGCCCGCCTGGCCAGCGCAGCCACGCCCACGATCGCCCAGGCCTGCGCGGTCCGGTGGAATTTCTCATAACAATAACCCCAGCCGGCGCCGAGCTTCGGCACCCGGATGCCGGTGAGCACCTCGCCCGGCTCAAGCGACGTGGTCAGGTAGTCGACGAAGAACTCAGCCGCCGGTATCTGCCGCTCGCCGCCCGGGCCGCGCGCGGTCATCGTGGCGCCCAGCGCGAGCGCCACCGCTGGCAGGTCACCGGCCGGGTCGGCGTGCGCCAGCGAGCCGCCGATGGTGCCGCGGTGCCGTACCGCCGGGTCGGCGACCGTGCCCGCCGCCTGGGCCAGCAGCCCGCAGTGCTCGGCGATCAGCGGGTCGCGGGTGAGCTGGTAATGCGTGGTGGCGGCGCCGATCTGCAGCGCGTCGCCGGCGTCGGTGACGCCGTGCAGCTCGGCCACGCCGCCGACGTCGACCAGCAGCTCCGGGTAGGCCAGCCGCAGCCGCAGCAGCGGCAGCAGGCTCTGCCCGCCGGCGATGACCTTGGCGTCCTCGCCGCCGTCAGCCAGCGCCCGCACGGCCTCGTCGATCGAGCCGGCCCGGACGTAGTCGAACTTTGCCGGGATCATGCCGAGCCTCCGTTCGACCGTGCTGCCTCGATAGCGCGCCAGACGCGCTCGGGCGTGCACGGCATGGTGATGTCCCTGACCCCGAGCGGCCGCAGCGCGTCCACGATCGAGTTGACCACCGCCGGGGTGGACGCGATCGTGCCGGCCTCGCCGACGCCCTTGACGCCGAGCCGGTTGCTCGACGGGCTCTCCGTCCGCTCTGTCACGTACGACGGCAGGTCAGCTGCCGACGGCACCAGGTAGTCGGCGAGCGTGGCGGTGATCAGGTTGCCGGCGTCGTCGTAGACGCCCTCCTCGTACAGCGCCTGCGCGATGCCCTGCGCCAGCCCACCGTGCACCTGGCCTTCCACGATCAGCGGGTTGACCACCACGCCCACATCGTCGACCGCCACGTAGGAGCGGATCTTCACGAACCCGGTCTCGGTGTCCACCTCGGTGGCGCACAGGTGGGTGCCGTGCTGGAAGGAGAAGTTCTCCGGGTCGTAGGCGGCGTCGGCGTCCAGCGAGGGCTCGACCCCGTCGGGCAGATTGTGCCCGGTGAACGCCTCCAGGGCGATTTCCTGGATCGACTTGGAGGCCCCCGTCCCGCTGCGCGACCTGAACACGCCGTGCGAGAACTCGAGCTCGTCCGGCGGCGCCTCGAGCAGCGCCGAGGCGATCACCCTGGCCTTGTCGATCACCCGGTCGCAGGCGTGCACCAGCGCCATGCCGCCGACCGAGAGCGACCGGGAGCCGTAGGTGTCCAGCCCCCGCGGCGCGACCTGGGTGTCGCCGTGCAGCACCCGGATGTCCTCGAACGGCACGCCAAGCTGGTCAGCGACGATCTGGCTCCACGCGGTCTCGTGTCCCTGGCCGTGCGGGCTCGATCCGGTCACGACCTCGACCTTGCCGGTGGGCAGCATCCGGATCGAGGCGTGCTCCCAGCCGCCGGATGCGAGCGAAAGCGAGCCGACCACCCGCGACGGCGCCAGGCCGCACATCTCGGTGAAGGTGGAGATCCCGATGCCCAGGCGCACCTTGTCACCGCGGCTGCTGCGCTCGGCCTGCTCGCGGAGCAGCTCGTCATAGCCGAACAGCTCCTTGGCCTTGGCCGTCGCCGCCTCGTAGTTCCCCGAGTCGTAGGTCAGGCCAGCGATCGTGGTGTATGGGAACTCCTCGTGCTTGATCCAGTTGCGCTCGCGCAGCTCCAGCGGGTCCATGCCCAGCTCGGCCGCGAGCTCGTTCATGATCCGCTCGATGCCGTAGGTCGCCTCGGGACGGCCGGCGCCGCGATACGCGTCGGTCGGCATCTTGGTGGAGAACACCCCGGTGCACTTGAACGAGTAGGCGTCCATCTTGTAGATGGCCGGGAACATGAACGCGCCGAACAGCGGGATGCCCGGCGTGAGCAGCATGAGGTACCCGCCCATGTCGGCCAGCACGTCGACCGACAGGCCGCGGATCCGGCCGTCGGCGTCGGCGGCGAGCCGCACCCGCTGCCACTGGTCCCGGCCGTGGTGCTGGGACATGTTGCCCTCGCTGCGCGACTCGGTCCACTTGACCGGCCGCCGCAGCCGCCGCGTCAGCAGCACGGCGAGCACTTCCTCGCGGTAGAACTGCAGCTTCGAGCCGAAACCGCCGCCCACGTCCGGCGCGACCACTCGGATGTTCTGCTCCGGAATCCCGGTCGTGAGGGCCATCATCACCCGGACGATGTGCGGGACCTGGGTCGCCGACCAGATCGTGAACTCGTCGCCGACGCAGGTGGCGACGACGGCGCGCGGCTCCATCGGGCACGGGATCAGCCGCTGCTGCCGGTAGTTGCGCTCGATCACGACGGGCGCATCCCTGAACGCCGCGTCCAGGTCGCCGTTGGCCAGCGCGAAGTCGTAGCACTTGTTGCCGGTCTGGTGGACACGCGGCGCGTCCTCGTCCAGCGCGGTGCGGATGTCCAGCACTGGCGGCAGCGGGTCGTAGTCCACGTCCACGGCGTCGACCGCGTCGGCGGCGGTGTAGCGGTCGCGCGTGATCACGCAGGCAACGATCTCGCCGACGTAGCGGACCTCATCCACCGCCATCGGCGGGTGGTTCGGGATCACGATGTCGGGGGTGACCGGCCAGGCGCACGGCATGCTGCCCTGCTCGTCGGCCAGGTCCGCGCCCGAGAAGGCGGCGACGACGCCCGGCATATCCAGGGCGCCGCTGAGGTCGACCCCCATGATCCTCGCGTGCGCGTGCGGGCTGCGGACAAACGCCAGGTGCAGTGTTCCCGGCAGGCTGATGTTGTCCGTCCAGTTCGTCTGGCCGGTGATCAGCCTGGCGTCTTCCTTGCGCCGGCGCGCCCGGCCGAGCTCGGCGGCCGGCGCCGCGATGGTCTCGGTCATGGCCGGACTCCTCCCGCGTGCGCGGCGCGCCGGACGGCGCGCACGATGTTCTCGTAGCCGGTGCAGCGGCAGAGGTTGCCCTCCAGCCCGTCCCGGATCTCCTCGTCGGTCGGCCTCGGGTTGTCCCGCAGCAGGTCGGCGGCGGCCAGGATCATGCCCGGCGTGCAGTAGCCGCACTGGAGCGCGTGCTCGGCGTGGAACGCCTGCTGCAGCGGGTGCAGCCCGGTGCCGTTCACGGCGAGCCCCTCGATCGTGGTGATCTCGGCACCGTCGGCCTGCACGGCGAGCACGGAGCAGCTTTTCACCGACACGCCGTCCATCAGCACGGTGCATGCACCGCAGTTGGAGGTATCGCAGCCGATCGGCGTACCGGTCTTGCCGACGGTTTCCCTGAGGTAATGGACTAGCAAGAGCCTTGGTTCTACCTGGTCGGCATAAGTAACTCCGTCGACCTTCACGGATATCTCGGTCATGCGCGGGCTCCTCCGAGTCAAGGGCAGATGCGCCTGATCAGAAACCCTAGGACGGGCCGTGATGGCACACCAGACCCATGCCAGGTGGTCTCACTGTCCCTACCGGGCCGGGTGAATTCATGAGCAGAACGCGGCCGTCCCGCGCTGGTCGCCGTCGCCCGGCTGGTTCCGGTGGCCGCGGCCGGCCCGGGCAACGCGCTGCCGTTCGGCTGGCTGGATCAGCCGAACCGGCCGTGCACGTAGTCAGCCGTGCGCGGGTCGGCCGGCGCCTCGAACAGCTGCCCGGTCGGCCCCGTCTCGACGATGTGCCCTGGCGTGTTCTCCGCGGCGAGGAAGAAAGCGCAATTCTTCGAGACCCGCTGCGCCTGCTGCATGTTGTGCGTCACGATCACGATCGTGACCTGGTTCTCCAGCTCGCGGATCGTTTCCTCGATCCGCCGGGTGGAGGTCGGGTCGAGCGCCGAGCAAGGCTCGTCCATCAGCAGCACATCCGGCGAGATGGCGAGCGACCTGGCGATGCACAGCCGCTGCTGCTGGCCGCCGGACAGCGCCCCGCCCGGCGAGCGCAGCCGGCGGTGCACCTCGTTCCACAGCCCGGACCGGCGCAGGCTCGACTCGACGATGCCGTCCTTGTCGTGCGCCTTGATCCCGGCGAGCTTGAGGCCGCTGGCAACGTTGTCGTAGACCGACATGGCGGGGAACGGGTTGGGCTTCTGGAAGACCATGCCGATCCTGCGCCGCACCTCGGCTGGCCGGATACCGGGGTCGTAGATGTCCTGGCCGGCCAGCAGCACCTGCCCGGCCAGCTGCGCTCCCTTGACCATCTCGTGCATCCGGTTGAGGATCCGCAGGAAGGTCGACTTGCCGCAGCCGGATGGTCCGATCAGCGCGGTCACCATGCCTGGCTCCATGTCCAGGCTGACCCGGTCGAGCACCTTATGGCCGCTGAACCAGGCCGAGATCGCGCGGGCCTGCAGCCCGAACAGCGGCAGCCCATCGCCGCGCGGCGCGCCCCCGCCGTCGAGCAGCGCGGTGTCGGCGGCGTCCCGGTGGCCGGGCAGCATCGAGCCCCGGTCGAGCGCTTCGGCGGGATCAGTCATGGCGGTCGCTCCGGTCGTTCGTGGCCCGGTCGCTGGCTGACGGCCAGCGGCGAGTGCTAGCAGGGCGGTGTCGGCAGCGGTGGCAGCAAGGCAGCATCAGTAGAGGTTCGGCAGCAGGGCGGCGAGATTCTCGTACAGGTTCCAGGCGATGGCGAGCACCACGGGGGCGGTGACCAGGTAGACGGGTGCTGACGACCAGCGCGAGGCCGCCGCCGAGGCGCCGACCGAGACCAGTGCAAGCGCGAGCGCCCAGGTCATGGTCAGCACCAGCGCGCCGGTGTCGCCGGCCAGGGCCTGCTCGGACGGCCCGATCGCGGGCAGCTGCACCGGCCCGTTGCTGACCTTCGAGGTAAGGTCCGCGTCGATCTCCAGGAAGTAGGCGGGCACGTCCCGGGAGCTGGCAGTCAGCAGCACCAGCCGGTTCAGGTCGCTGTCCTCGACCGGGTGCTGGCTGTCGCCGATGGCGGCGACCCGGTACTGCGAGATGCCCTGCTGGGTGGTCACGCCGATCAGGTCGCCCGGGTGCAGCTCGCCCAGCCGGCCGAACGGGGCACCGAAGGTCTCGCGCCGGCCGTAGATCACTGAGGTGCCGAGCTGGCCGGGCAGCGGCGTGCTGCGCACGTGCCCCGGTCCGCGCGTCATGTCCTGCCCGGTGGTGCCCTCGACCACGACCACGTTCTTCATGCCGATCTCGGGAACGTTCATGATCGCCACCGGCCGGCCGGAAGGCACCGGCCCCAGCGGCCCGATCTCCTTGCCGAGCTCTCTGGCCAGCGTCGTGTACAGGCGGTGCTGCGCCGAGGTCTCCTGGATGCTCGAGGCGCCGAACAGGTACCCGGCAAAGCCGATGATCAGCAGCGCGAGCAGCAGCAGGCTGGTCGCGACGCCGCGGACGACGACGACCCGCAGCGGCTGGCGCGGCTCGCCGCCGGCCGGCCTGGCGGCCGTGGCGGTCAGCGTGCCCGGCCGCACGGCGCTGCCCGGCTGCCCGGCGGCCGGCGGGGCGAGCGGGTCGGCCGCGGGCGCCGCCATCGGATCTGCGTCCGCTGACGGGGCGAGCGGGTCAGCCCCGGTGAGCTGGTCAGGTCCGGCGGGCGGGGCGAGCGGGTCAGCCGTCTGGACCGTCGCCTGCGACCGCGCGGCCGCCGCAGCCGCTGTGGCCGGCTCGAGCTGGCCCGGCGCCTGGCTGGCCAGCGGCTGATCGCCGCCCGCTGGCACCAGCGCCTGCTCGTCGAACGTCGGCATTACCTGCGCACCTGCCGGCGTCGGCGGGCCAGGATCACCGGCGGTGCCGCGACGGCGACCAGGATGAGCAGGGCGGTCAGCCACTCCAGCATGGTGAAGTTGCTGCCATTGCTGGCCAGGTTGACCACGGTGCCGGTAACCGGGCCCTGCTGGACAGCGGTACCGGTGGCCGGCTGGCTGGCGCCGGGTACCGGGGCGGCACCGCCGCCTGGCTGGCCGCCGCTACCGCCGCCCGCGCCCGGGCTTGGGCTGCCTGAAGGGTTCGGCCCGTTCCCGTTGACGGCTTTGCCGTTGACGACCCTGCAGGTGAGCGGCTCGCCGATCTTGTCGCACGGCGACGGCTGCGGCGCGTCCTCCAGCAAGGTCAGCTTGCCGTTGGTGAACGTCGGGTTGTCGCATCCGTGGCTCAGACTGGGCTCGGGTATGTGCCCGGGGATCTTGCTCACCTGCAGCAGCCCGCCCGTGACCAGGTTGAGCGGCAGCGGCGAGTAGCCGAGCTCGGGCGCGAACTTCTGCCCGGCGCACAGGAAGTAGTCAGCGAAGGTGGACAGCGACTTGCCGTTGCCGTCGGTGAAGTTCGTCGGGACCTTCTCGCCGCTGCGCGGCACGATCAGGTAGCTGTAGCTGGATAGCGGGTAGGACCGCGGGTCGGTGAAGCTGTAGACGCTGTCGAGGTTCTGCTGCAGGAAGTTCTGGCTGTTGGGGTCCTCGTTGATGACGGCCTTGGTCAGCGCGACGGCGACGTTGGAGGCGGTCGGCAGGACGTAGTAGCCGGCCGGGTTCAGCACCTTGACGACCGGAAAGTGCGAGTTCAGCGCGTAGGCGTACTCGTCGTAGCCGATCGCGCCCTCGCCGAAGCTGGCCGAGATGTAGGTCGCGACGTTGTTGGAGCCGTCCTGCGCCACCGCGCCGGGGAACTGCGGGTAGAACTCAGTTTGCGGGCAGTTGCCGTGCACCCGCCCCTTGCTCACCCTGGCGCAGAACGCGTCCCACTGTGAGTTGAACACGTGCGACATCCACCGGGTGAAGAAGTACGTCGCGCCCGACCCGTCGGAGCGGATCACCGGGATAATCCGCTCGTTCGGCAGCTGCGCGCCGTAGTCCTTGGTGATCTCCGGGTCGTCCCAGTTGGTGATCTGCCCGGTGAAGATCTTCATCAGCGTCTCGCCGGACAGCCGCAGGTTGGTGACCAGGTGCCCGGCGACCGTCAGGTGGTACATGAACGCTGTGCCGCCTGCGGTGTCCGGTACGTAGGAGAACCCGACGTCCGGGTGCTCGGCACCCTGTCCGCCGAACGGGTCTGAGCCGTTGCGGAACGGAGGGTCCGAGCCAGCGAAATCCACCTGCTGGGCCAGGTAGTCCTGGCGGCCGGCCGCCGAGCCATCCGGGTTGAAGTTCACCACCAGGCCGTTAGCGCGCAGCGTGTTGGCCCATTCATCGAGCGCGACCGAGCTCCACGACGAGCCGGAGCCGCTGATAGCGGTGAAGCCGCCTGCGGTGGCGGCCCCGGCTCGCGACGCCGGCCCGACTGCGACCAGCGACGCGGCGAGCACGGCCAGGGCCTTGCGCGGCATCCGGATCCTCACGGCTTGCTCCTCCATTGCAGGCGAAGCCGCCGCAGCCGGGCAGCAACGGCGGTGCTGGTACGGCCGGCGACCAGCACGGACGAGCCGGCGAGCGCGAGCAGGCCGCCGGCGATCAGCAGGAATGGCAGCGCGAACCTGGCGAGCCCGGCGCTGGCCGGGTCGCTGACGAAGCCGAGACGCACCACGTGCTGGCTCGCGCTCGGGGCGGGCGTCGGCGCGGGGCTGGCCGTCGGAGTGGGGGTCGGGCTGGGACTAGGGCTCGTGCTGGGGGCCGGCCCGCCGCCTGAGCCGTGGCCGTGCTTGCGGCCGCTCTGGTTCAGCACGGCCTGCGCCGCGGCCAGCGTCTGGGCGCGCTGGTTGGCGTTCAGCGGCAGGAAGCCGGGCGGCAGGTCACCGGGCAGGTTGCCTGGCTGCTGCCCGCGACCGGCCACGAAGTCGAGGAACTGCGCGATCTTCGCCGCCTTCTGCTGCGAGATGCCGCCGGTCGGCACCATCGCGTAGATCACCATCGTGAGCGGGTAGGCGTTCTTCGCCTTGCCGTTCGCCGGCATCTGCTGGGTGATGTGGTTCTTGGCGGTGGTCATCTCGCTGACCGCGGCCGCCATGCTGGCCCGGCTCGGTTGCACGTACTTGCCGGCCGAGTTCAGGATGGCCGCGCCCGGCAGCAGGAATTCGGCCGCGTCGCCTTCGTCCATGATCGCGAACAGCGCCCGGTTGCCAGTCAGCTCGGGCACCAGCTTGTCGAAGTTGCCGGTCAGGTTGTTCTGCTGCCAGTTGGTCGCCGGGTACCAGTTGTCGGCCTGGAACTGCGCGACCTGGCTGAGCGGGAAAACCGGCGAGTACCGGTGCGCGATCAGCGGGTAGGCGTCCATGGACGCGAACGAGTTCGTCGGCAGCTGCAGGTTCAGGTAAGCGGTGTTGACGTGCATGCCGAACGGGTCGAAGGTGCCGTCGACGAAGGACTTGGCGGCCTTGTTGGCGGCAATCCAGCGAGTCACGGTCGTGGTCATGTCGCTCTGGCCGGACACCACAGTCGGCACCTGGTAACCGTCGCCCACCGCGCCCGCGTGCGGGTTGAGGTGCTTGAACTCGGGGTCGTCGAACATCGTGACCGGGTTGTTGTCGACCCCGTTATCGCAGCCCACGCCAGGTGGCGGCGGCCCGTTGCCGCAGCCCTCGTTGTCGAAGTCGTAGGACTGGGTGAGCAGCTTGGCGATCAGCCGCGGATCGAACCGGAGATTGGTGAGCGGCCTGCCGCTCTTCGGGTTGTCGATCCAGTAGGCGATCGACACCGCGGACACCGCGAGCGGTGCGTAGGTGAACGGGTGCTTGCCTGTCCCGCTGGCCGGCAGGGTGGTGAGCGCCATGTCGTCACTGCCGTCCAGGAAGTCCTGCCTGGCCAGCGGCTCGCTCTGCGCTGAGTCGTACTGAATGCTCAGCGGGTCGGAGCTGGCGCAGAGCGCTGACTGCCACTGACCCATCGCGCGGGCCAGCATGGGTGAGCCGATGGCGGTGAAGTTCGCGTTGGCGACGGGGCAGTCGGCCGGGTTGGGCGCGAAGAACAGCGGCACGATGATCCGCTTCTTCCATGAGCACTGGCCGATGAAGCCGAATGCCTCCGAGCCGATCGAGGTCAGCGAGTCCACGCTGTGGTCGCTGCACTTGGTCGGGAACACCTCGTTGTTACCGCCCTGGCTGGGCACGATGGCCAGCGAGCACGGCACCCCGACGTCGCAGGCGAGCTGCTGATCCTGCTGACCCGTCAGCAGTTGGATCTGCGTCTCGCCGGTGCCGTTCTTCGCGGACGTCGCGTACGCGGTGTTCATCGGCCCGAATGCGCTGAACGAGCCGGCCACGCCGCCGTTCAGCGCGCCGAAGCACTGGCTCGGGCTCTTCGGGTGGGTGCCCTTGCACTCGGCCACCATCACCGGGTACTCAGTCTGCGGCTGGTAGGCCTCCGCGCTGCTAGGCGTGAAGTGATGCCAGGTGACGCGGACCTCCTGATTGACCAGTTCGGTCGTCTGGCTGACGGTGACCGAGCTGGCGACCTTGAACTGGTGATGCGTTTTCGGGTCCCATAGCTTCTGGCCGTGTACCGTCCGCCGCGATTCGGCGACTGCCTCCTGCGCGGACTCGGCAGCCAGCTGGGCAGCGCTGGCGGCATGCTTGCTGTCGGCTCTCGCGGACGGCCTCGGCGCAGCGCTGGCCGGCCCGGCGGCCAGCGGGAACAGCACCAGGCCCGCTGTGATCGAAAGCGCGCCCGCCAGCGCGCAGTAGCGGCGCGGCCGGGACGCGGCGGGAAGACAGAATGGCATCAGACTTCCTCGTCAGTGGGGGATTGCTCGCCACGCCGGGCGCGGCTGGTCATCCGCTCTCCGCCTCACGCCTGAGCTTTCGCCGCTGCCGCCTGGTCAGCTGCCCTGGCGTACCGCCACCGAGCAGCCGGGCAATCGTGAACAAGATCAGCACGATCAGCATGAGGGTGAAGCCGGCTCCGAACGCCCTGGCGACGAAGTTGGGGAACTGGCCGTCGAACAGGACGCTGTTGAGGATGAACGTCGGCAGCGTGGCCTGCCAGTTGTGCAGCGGGTCGAGGTTCATCTCGTTGGTGAAGCCCGCGACCAGGAAGACCGGCGCGGTCTCGCCGATGCCGCGGGCCATGGCCAGCACGATCGCGGTGGACAGGCCCGAGCGCGCAGTCGGCAGCACCACGTTCCAGACCGTGCGCCAGTGGCTCGCGCCGAGCGCGAACGACGCCTCCCGCAGCGTGCCAGGCACCACTCGGATGACCACCTCGGCGGCCCTGGTCACGGTTGGCAGCATCACGATCGAGATGGCCAGCGCAGCCGCGATGCCGCTCTTCGGCAGCCCGAGGGTGAGCACCGCGAAGGCGTAGATGAACAGGCCGGCGATGATCGACGGCAGCGCGGTCATCGCGTTGACGATCGTGCGCACCGGGCGCTCCATCACGTCGCCAACCTCGGCCAGGTAGACGGCGGTGGCGACGCCGAGCGGCACCGAGAACAAGGTGCCAAGAGCAAGCTGCTCGAGCGAGCCGACCGCCGCGTGCAGGATCCCGCCGACGTGCAGCGAGCTGGTCGGCGGCGCGAAGGCCATCGTCTGGGTCCAGAAGTTCAGGTGGCTGATCGCGTGCAGGCCTTTGACCAGGCTGTAGCCGATCTGCTCGAGGACGACCGCGCTGGCGAGGACGCCGGCGCTGCCCACCGCCACGGCCATGAACTTGTCGACGACGACCAGCCGGCTCCACTGCAGCCCGGCGGCGGCCATATAAAGCAGCAGGAAGGTGATGTACCAGGTCACCCAGAACCCGAACGCGCCGCTGGTCGGCAGCACCTGCTCGTACAGCACCCAGGTCAGGCCAAGCGAGCCGAGCCCGGCGCCGGTCAGCGTCAGCACATCCTCCGGCGTGATCCGCCGTAGCTCGAGCGGCTGGTCGCTGACGGCGAGATCATGCTGCGCTGCCCTCGCAGCCGCCGCCGACTCGGCGGTGGCCAGCTCGCCGGTGGCCAGCTGGCCACCGCCGTGCTGCGGCAGCGTGCCGGCGCTCACCGGCTGGCTCCGGCCGTCGGGCTGACCCTCGTCACGATGCTCTCCTCCTCGGCGCCCGGCATCAGTCGGCGGTCACGGCGCCGGAGCGCGATCGGCTGATGACGACGGCGGCCAGTGAGTTGACGATCAGCGTGATGGCGAACAGGATCAGCCCGGCCGCCATGAGGGCGGAGAGGATGTGCGGCCCAGCCTCGTTGAACAGCAGCGCGATGGTGGCGGCGATCGACCCGCCGCCGCTTTGCAGCAGATGCCACTGGAGGTTGTAGACCGGCGTGATCACCAGCAGCACGGCGATGGTCTCGCCGAGCGCCCGGCCGAGGCCGAGCATCGTAGCGCCGATCACGCCGCCCTGGCCGAAGGGAAGCACGACCGTCCTGACCATTCCCCAGCGAGTCGAGCCAAGCGCGTAGGCGCCTTCCCGCTCGCCTTGCGGTGCCTGCGAGAACACCTCGCGCGACAGCGAGGTAATGATCGGGATGGCCATCAGCGAGACCACCACCCCGGCGATGAACGGCGAGCCGACGAACGTCGACGCGCTCTGCGGAATGGTGATCTTGAACGCCGGGAACCAAGACCAGTGGCGCGACAGCCAGGAGTCCACGCCCACCATCCGGGGCATCAGGAAGAACCGGCCCCAGAGGCCGTAGACGATGCTCGGGATGGCGGCCATCAGGTCGATGATCGCGATCAGCGGGCGGCGCAGCGCGCCCGGCGCGTACTCGGAGATGAAGATGGCGGTCGCGAGCGCGACCGGGATCGAGATGACCATGGCGATCACGGCGATCAGGATCGTGTTCGGCAGCAGGCCGCCGACACCGAAATCGTTGCCGCTAAAGATCCAGTTCTGCGTCGTCAGGAAGCTAAAGCCACGGGTGCTGAGCGCCCAGGTGCTGCGCACGACGAGGAAAACCAGGATCAGGCTGATGATCGCCAGAACGGACAGCCCGGCCGCCCTGAGCACACCGTGAAAGACCATATCCCCGCGCGAGCCGCGGGACACAATGGCGCGGGGGGCATCCTGATCGGATGGCGGCGCCAGGGACTGCGCAGCGGCCATCGCCTGCTCCCCTCCGTTACCCGTGACAAGTATGCACGGCACCCCACGGCACTTGCCTCAGGCGATTTGACGCTATTCCCTATGTGTATCAGCAGATTTAGGAAAAGGTGAACGGCAGCTAAACAGGTGGCATCACGCAAGCCAATCAGCCTGGCTGCCGATGACCGTATTGATGTACTTGGCAGTATTACCGAATGCCCGTCAGGCACTTGCGGTAACGGCTGATGAACGGGCGGTCAGGCAGGATGTGGCATGCGCTCCAGGGTAAGCCGCGATAACCGAGGGTAAGCGAGCCAATTCGTTTCGCATTCAGAACCTGCGGCTTTCAGCCAGCCGCGCGGGCCAGTGAGGATCAGCGCTCAGCCGGTGTCGAGCACCTGGAATTGCTCGGCCAGGCGCCCTTCGCCCAGTCCGCCCTGGGCCGCGGCGCGCTGCAGCCAGCTGCGCAGGAAGTCCTCCAGCCCTTCCCGGTCGCCGACCTGGCTCTGGTGCGAGCGCAGCGCGGCCACCTTGCGCGGGAAGGTCTCGGTGACGTCCACGTAGTGGTTGGGCGACGCCCCGCCGGAGATCCACACCTCGCGCACGGTCCAGGGCTCAAGCTTCTCGTCAGCTAGCAGCTCAGGGAACGCGAACAGGTTCCTCGAGTCCGGGTATACCGCGTCGAGCGCTGACGAGCCGACGGCCCGGTGGTCCGGGTGACTGACGCCGATCCTGGCGAAGTTGCGCTCGGGCGACGGGCAGACCACCCGGTCGGGCCTGACCTGCCTGATCACCCTGGCCAGGTCGCGGCGCAGCCCGAGCGTGGCCTCCACCTGGCCATCCTGATAGCCGAGGAAGCGCAGGTCGGTAACCCCCACCTGCTTGGCAGCGGCGGTCTGCTCGGCGCGGCGCAGCACTGCCATGTCCGGCCTGGACACCGACGGGTCGCTGCCGCCGGCGTCGCCGTCGGTGACGATGCAGTACGTCACCTCTATCCCGGCGTCTGTCCAGGTCGCCACCGTCCCGGCCGCGCCGAAGTCGACGTCGTCCGGGTGCGCCACGATGACCAGAACCCTGCTGATCTGCGAGTCGTCAAGCACGGTACGGAAGCTTACTTGGGTGCCTCTGGCCGCTCGCGGCTCGCGTCCCGCGCCCACGCCGGGATTTCCGTGACGGCGACCTCGAGCGGCAGCCTGGGCGCGGATCCGGTTCGCTGCGCGGCCAGCTGGGAGCAGACCACGAGCAGCTTTCCGGCCACTTTGGCCAGCGTGGTGGGGAAGACCCAGCGCGCGGCTGCCAGCGGCAAACAGCAATAACGGGGCTGGACGCCGGGAGGTGGTTGACACGGCGGGGTCGGGACCGGCGATGATTCGAAATGTGCCGCGATGCGGACCAGCGTTCGCACCGCGGCTGCGGCCGGCCGGCCGCTGGGGAGCCTGGCCGGCCGTGCCGGCCGGCGACACGCCGGCGCGAGCCGAACAAAGAGCGAGGAAGCGGTCATGGGACTTGTGGATTCTGGCGCATGGCACGGCAAGATCTACTCCGGCGGCTGGATAGCCGGTGCGGGCGGCGAGCATCCGGTGGTCGAGCCGGCCACCGGCAGTGAGCTGGCCACCATCGGCTACGCCACGCCCGCCGACGTGCGGGCGGCGGCACAGCGGGCGCGCGCCGAGCAGCGGTCCTGGGCTGCCGCGCCGTTCAGCGAGCGGGCAGCGGTGCTGCGGCGGGCTGGCGACCTCTGGAAGCAGCACGCCGACGAGATCAAGATGTGGCTGTCCAGGGAATCCGGCGCGATCGGGCCGATGGCCGACCTGCAGGTGCACGTGTCGGCTGATGAGTGCTACGAGGCAGCCGGACTGGCGTCCATGCCGTACGGCGAGGTGCTGCGCTCGGAGCAGCCGCGGTTCAGCATGGCCCGCCGGGTGCCGGCCGGGGTCGTCGGCGTCATCGCACCGTTCAACGTGCCCACCATCCTGTCGATCAGGTCGGTGGCGCCGGCCCTGGCGCTCGGCAACGCGGTCGTGCTCAAGCCCGACCCGCGCACCGCGGTCAGCGGCGGCGTCGTGCTGGCTGAGATCTTCGCCGCGGCCGGCCTGCCGGACGGGGTGCTGCACGTGCTGCCCGGCCGCGCTGACGTCGGCGAGGCCGTGGTCACCGACCCGGACGTCCGGGTGATCGCCTTCACCGGGTCCACCAGGGCTGGCCGTGCGGTAGCGCGGCTGGGCGGTGAGCACCTCAAGCGAGTGCATCTCGAACTCGGCGGCAACTCAGCGCTGATCGTGCTCGACGACGTGGATGTCGAGCGGGCCACCTCGGTGGGCGCGTTCGGCTCGTTCATCCACCAGGGCCAGATCTGCATGTCGGCCAGCAGGCACCTGGTGCACAGCTCGGTCGCCAAGGAGTATGCCTCCGCGCTGGCCGCGCGCGCCGAGCACCTGCCGGTCGGCGACCCCTACGCCGGCCAGGTCGCGCTCGGCCCGCTCATCGACGCCGGGCAGCGCGACAACGTGCACCGGATCGTCACCTCGAGCGTGGACGCCGGTGCCGCGCTGCTCGCGGGCGGCAGCTACGAGGGCCTGTTCTACCGGCCGACGGTGCTGGCCGACGTGCCGCTGGACGCGCCGGCCTACGCGGAGGAGATCTTCGGCCCGGTGGCACCGGTGGTGCCGTTCGAGTCGCTTGACGAGGCCGTCGAGCTGGCGTCTGGCACCGAGTACGGGCTGTCGCTCGGCATCCTCACCAGGGACGTGTACAAGGGCCTGCAGCTCGCCGAGCGGATCCCCACCGGGCTGGTGCACATCAACGACCAGACCGTCAGCGACGAGGCCGTGATCCCGTTCGGCGGCGTCGGCGCCTCCGGCAATGGCGGCCGGCTGGGCGGCCCGGCCGCCAACATGGAGGCGTTCACCGAGACGCAGTGGGTCACCATCCGCGGCGAGCTGCCTGCCTACCCGTTCTAGCCCGGCGTGAGCTGACCGGCCTGCCGCGCTGCCGTGCCGCAGGCCGGCCACCGCGCGAGCCGCACCGCCGTGCGGGCGACGGCGGGAGCCGTGCCGCCTTGCCCTCGGTGACCGTCGGCCCGTCGCCCCGCCCGCCGCCCGGCCCGTTCGGCGGACTAGGCTGACACGCCTATCAGGGGGATGATCTGCATATACTATTTTCCTGACTTGGAAAGTAGGAAAACGTAGCCGAGGCACCGCACCGGGGGTCCGAGCATGATCGACATCGTGGTGATCGAGACGCCGTCCCTTGGGGACCGCAGTTACCTGCTGACCGACGGCGCGTCGGCGCTCGTGATAGATCCGCAGCGCGACATCGACCGGGTGCTGGACGCGGCCGCCGCCCGCGGCGCGGTGATCACCCATGTCGCCGAGACCCACCTGCACAACGACTATCTGTCCGGCGGCCTCGCGCTGGCCAGGCGCACTGGCGCGGCTTATCACGTCAACGCCGAGGACACCGTCGGCTTCAACCGCGTCCCGGCCAGCGACGGCGACGAGTTCGCGGTCGGCGAGCGGATGCGGGTCAGGGTCGTCGCGACACCCGGACACACCTTCACGCACCTGGCTTACGTGCTGTCCGACGCCGCCACCGGCGAGGTAGCCGGGGTGTTCACCGGCGGGTCGCTGCTGTACGGCACGACCGGGCGGCCTGACCTGCTCGGTGCCGAGCACGCCCGCGTCCTCGCCGCGGCGCAGCACGACTCGGCCCGGCGGCTGGCCGGGCTGCTGCCCGACAGCACGCCGGTGTACCCCACGCACGGCTTCGGCAGTCTCTGCGCGGTCGCGCCAGCGACGGTCTCGGCATCGACGATCGGCGAGCAGAAGCTCGCCAACCCGGCGTTCCTCGCCGGGCAGCAGGATTTCGTCGACGACCTGATCGCCGGGCTTGACGAGTACCCCGCCTACTACGCGCACATGGGACCGGCCAACGCGGCCGGGGCGCCGCCAGCCAGCCTGTCCGAGCCGGAGCTGCTCACCGGTAGCGAGATCGCCCGGCGCGTCGCGGCCGGCGACTGGGTGATCGACCTGCGCGCCAGGCGCCGGTTCGCCGCCGGGCACGTGCCAGGCACGCTCGGCTTCGAGCTGGGCGACGGGCTCGCAACTTACCTCGGCTGGCTGATCCCGTGGACCGCTCCGCTGACCCTGCTGGCCGATGAGCCCGGCCAGATCGCCGCCGCGCAGCTGCAGCTGGCCAGGATCGGCATGGAGCAGGTGACCGGCGCCGCCACCGGCGACCCGCAGGCGTGGGCCGACGGCGGGCGGCTGACCGGCTACCCGGTCGGCGATTTCGCCGGGCTCGCTACCGTGCTCGGCCGCAGCCCGGTCACCGTGCTCGACGTCCGCCGCCGTGGCGAATGGGCGGCCGGTCACATCGTCGGCGCCACCCATCTGCCGCTGCATGACCTGCCAGGCTGGCTGACCGGGACGGCTACTCGCCCGGCTGAGCAGCCCGGCTGGCCAGGCCAGCTGGCTGGACTGGCAGCAGGGCCGGTCTGGGTGCACTGCCAGGCGGGGTACCGGGCCGCTGTCGCGGCGTCGTTCCTGCACGCTGCCGGGTACGGCGTCACCGCCATCGACGACGACTTCGGCCACGCGGAGCGTGCTGGCCTGCCGCTAGCCGCCGGCCTCGGCTCCGGTTCCGGCGCCGGACCATGATCCGGTAAGAATTCGGCTGTTATAACGCCGCCGATTTTCTTACCGGATCATGGAGAGCGGCTCGAGGCGCGGGGCTGCGGCCAGCTAGTCGAGGGCGGACATCACGTGCTTGACCCTGGTGTAGTCCTCGAACCCGTACATCGACAGGTCCTTGCCGTAGCCGGACTGCTTGAAGCCGCCGTGCGGCATCTCGGCGACCAGCGGGATGTGCGTGTTGATCCACACGCAGCCGAAGTCCAGCCGCCGCGCCATCCGCATCGCCCGGCCGTGGTCGGAGGTCCAGACCGACGAAGCCAGCCCGTATTCGGTGCCGTTCGCCCAGGCCACGGCCTCGTCCTCGTCGCTGAACTGCTGCACGGTGATGACCGGCCCGAAGACCTCGTTCTGGATGATCTCGTCGTCCTGCTGCAGCGCGTCCACGACGCTGGCCTCGAAGAAGTAGCCGCGGTCGCCGATCCGCCTGCCGCCGGTCACTAGCCGGGCGTGATCGGGCAGCCGCTGGATGAACCCGGAGACCCGGTCAAGCTGGTTCGCGTTGTTCAGCGGGCCGAAGTCCGCGTCCGGGTTGTCAGGCCCGGCCACCGTCTGGCCCTTAGCCTGCTCGGCCAGCGCCGCGACGAAGTCGCCGTGCACCCCGGCCCCGGTCAGCACCCTGGTCGCCGCCGTGCAATCCTGCCCGGCGTTGAAGTAGCCGGCGATCGCGATCGCCTCCGCGGCCTTCGCCGGGTCGGCGTCGTCGAACACCACCACCGGGGCCTTGCCGCCGAGCTCCAGGTGCACCCGCTTCAGCCCGGCGGCAGCCGCCGTGGCCACTTCCTTGCCGGCCCGCACGCTGCCGGTGATGGAGACCATCTGCGGTACCGGGTGCGACACCAGCGCGCGGCCGGTGTCCCGGTCGCCGCAGATCACGTTGAACACGCCCGGCGGCAGGTGCTCGCTCATGATCTCGGCCATCAGCAGCGTGCTGGCCGGCGTGGTGTCCGACGGCTTGAGCACCATCGTGTTGCCGGCCGCCAGCGCGGGAGCCCACTTCCACACGGCCATCATCAGCGGGTAGTTCCACGGCGTCACCGCTGCGCAGACGCCGATCGGCTCCCGCCTGATAAACGAGGTGAACCCGGCCATGTACTCGCCGGCCGAGCGGCCCTCGAGCATCCGGGCGGCACCGGCGAAGAACCGGATCTGGTCCACCATCGGCGGGATTTCCTCTGACAGGGTCAGCGCGATGGGCTTGCCGGTGTTCTGCGACTCGGTCTTGACCAGCTGCTCGGCGTTGGCCTCGATGGCGTCGGCGATCCTGATCAGCGCCAGGCTGCGCTCGCCAGGCGTGGCGTCCCGCCAGCCGCCAAACGCCTCGGCCGCGGCGGAGACGGCCGCGTCCACCTCGGAGTCGCGTGAAACCGGCGCGGTCGCGAAAGCCTCGCCGGTGCTCGGGTCGATCAGCTCCGAGCGCTGGTCATAGGAGATGTCGGTCCAGTGCCCGCCGATGAAGTTGCGAAGATCATCCACCACGTAGCTCCTCGTTCTGAATCGGTATTGATCACGTGCCGGACGGAGTTCGTTCCTCGCACGCCCAGGGTGAGCCGTAGTCGGTGAGCAGGTCGAGGAACGGGCGAGCGGGCAGCGCCTCAGGGCCGATGACGCCGCTGCCGGACCAGGCGCCAGAATCGAGCAGCTCCAGCGCGACCACCGGGTTGACCGCCGTCTGCCACACCACCGCCTGGGAGCCGTACTCGGCCATCGACCAGGCGTTGTCGACCACGTGGTACAGGTACACCTCACGCGGCGCACCGTCTGGTCCGGTGCCGGTCACCCACGTGCCAGCGCAGGTCGCGCCCGTCATCTTGTCGCCGAGCGTCGCCGGGTCGGGCAGGCAGGCAGCGACCACGTCGCGCGGCGGCACGCTGACCTCGCCCGCGCGCACCGGCTCGACCGAGTCAAGCCCGAGCTTGTGCAGGGTTTGCAGCACGCCGATGAACTCGGCGCCGAGACCGTACTTGAAGGTCACCCGGCTGGCCTGCACCCAGCGGGGGATCAGCAGCACTTCCTCGTGCTCCACGTTCACGCACTCGACCGGGCCGATGCCGGCCGGGAAGGTGAAGGTCTCCGGCTCGCTGAACGGCTCGGTGGTGAACCACCCCCGGTCCTTCTCCCAGATCACCGGCGGGTTGAGGCACTCCTCGATCGTGGTCCAGATCGAGAACGTCGGCGCGAAGTCGTAGCCAGCCACTTCGAGGTTCGCGCCGTCGCGCACGCCGACCTCGGCGATCTCGCTGAACAGCTCATCGGCGGCATGCCGGGCGAAGACGTCGGAAAGCCCCGGTTCTACCCCGATTCCCACCAGTGCCAGCCTGTCTCGCTGCTGCCATTGCGCCGCGAGAGCGAACTGGTCATCACCCAGCTTGACACCTGTCTCACGGTAGGGCGCATCCTTGTGGGGATGCGACAGCGACATGGCCATGTCCAGGTAGTGCGCACCAGCCTGCAGCGCGGCCCGGAACAGCGGCATGACGAAGCGCGGATCGGTCGCGTTCATCAGCACGTCGCACGAGCGGGCTGTCAGCAGGTCGGCCGTAGCCTGCTCATCCCTGGCGTCCAGCTGCACCGCGGTGAAGCGGTCGGCAGCCCCGGCGGCTCGCTGCGCCCTGGCCAGGTCGTAGTCGGCGATGATCAGCTCGGCAAACGGCCGGCGGGCGGCGATGCGCGCGAACGCTGTGCCTACTCCGCCGGCCCCGACCAGGAGTATGCGCATATCGCGATCCTAGACCTGGTGGGTATAACCGCTGCTGGGACCAGCAGCGTTCCCGGCTTGTTACAACTGAAATCGTTGCCAACGGTAGCAATGCATGCTAGAACCGTGGCACGCTCGCCGGGCTGGCCCTAGCCAGATGGCCCCGCCCGGCACCGGCGCCGAGCGCCGCGAGTGCCACAGCGGCCAGGTCAAGGGCCGCCTCCGGAGGGGATGACACCGCTATGGCCACTACTTCAGAGTCGCTTGGACCGACCGAGGAGCAAGTCAACAAGGGACTAAAGACAGGCACGCTTGGGCTGATCTCCAGCACGGTCATCGCGACCGCCTCGGTGGCGCCCGCCTACAGCCTGGCGGCGACCCTTGGCTTTATCGTCCTGGCCGTCGGGCTCAAGTCGCCGCTGGTGGCCATCGCGGCCTTCGTGCCGATGATCCTTACCTCCATCGGCTACAGCGAGCTGAACAAGGCGGATCCGGACTGCGGCACGACGTTCACGTGGGGAACCCGCGCCTTCGGGCCGAAGACCGGCTGGGCGGGCGGCTGGGCGATCGTCGTCGCCGACGTGCTGGTCATGGCCAGCCTGGCCCAGGTCGCCGGGCAGTATATCTTCCTGCTGTTCAACGCCAACGGCATCGGCAGGAACCCGGCGAGCGGCTGGGTACTGCTCACCGGCGTCGCCTGGATCGTGTTCATGACCTACATCTGCTACCGCGGCATCGAGGTCTCGGCGAACTTCCAGAAAGCCCTGCTCAGTATCGAGATCACGATGCTGCTGGTGCTCTCCGTCGTCGCCCTGGTACGGGTCGGCACGGGCAACCATCCGAGCGTGTCCGTGCACCCGAGCTGGTCGTGGCTTAGTCCGTCCGGACTGTCGTTCAGCGCCTTTGCCGCCGGGCTGATCCTGATGGTGTTCATCTACTGGGGCTGGGACACCGCGCTGTCGATCAACGAGGAGACCAAGGACCCAAGCAAGACGCCCGGCCGCGCCGCTGTCCTGTCTACCCTCGTCCTGGTGGTCACGTACGCCATCGCGATCTTCGGCGCGCAGTCCTTCTCCGGCATCGGCACGACGGGGATCGGCCTGGCTAACCCGAAGAACTCCAGCGACGTGCTGTCGGTGCTCGGCCACGCGGTCTTCGGGGCCGGCGCGGTGGGCAACGTCTTCTACCGGCTGCTGCTGATCATGGTGCTGTCGTCGGCGGCCGCCTCGACCCAGACCACGATCCTGCCCACGGCCAGGACCACGCTGTCGATGGCGACCTACAAGGCACTGCCGAAGGCGTTCGCCCGGATGCACCCCAGGTACCTCACGCCCACCGTGTCGACGCTGGTCATGGGCGGGGTCTCGATCGTGCTGTACGCCGCCTTCAACTACGCCTCCGGCGGCAACGTCATCGCCGATGCGGTGACCAGCTGCGGCGTCTTCATCGCCACCTACTACGGGCTGACCGGCTTCGCCTGCGCCTGGTACTACCGCAGGAACCTGACGTCGAGCGCCAGGAACCTGTGGATGCAGGGGATCCTGCCGGTGCTCGGCGGGGCCATCCTGTGGTTCCTCGGCGGCTGGAGCCTCTACCTGGACTGGAACCTGACCAGCCCGTTCGAGGCCTCCTACACCAGCTGGACGGTGCCCGGGCTGCACTGGCAGATCGGCGGCGTGTTCGTGATCGTCTTCTTCTCCTGGGTGGCTGGCCTCATTGCCTTCATCTACATGCGCTTCGCGCACCCGGCGTTCTTCCGCAAGGAGACGCTGACCAGGGCCACGCCGACGCTGGTGCCCGACGAGTGACTGACCGGCCGGCCCGGCCAGGATTGCCGTTGCGCGAGCCGGGCCGGCGCCGCTGGGCCCGGCGGTCCGGCGCCTGCCGCATCAGGGCGGGCGCATCGGCGCGTGCTGGCTGCGCGGGGCAGGCCGCGCCTGTCGGCCGCAGCCCCTACGCTGGGAGCCGTGACCGCGGCCGCCGTTGACTCGCTCCTGGACGGGCTGAACCCGCAGCAGCGGGCGGCCGTGACGCACGAGGGCAGCCCGCTGCTGATCGTGGCCGGCGCCGGGTCTGGCAAGACCAGGGTGCTCACGCACCGGATCGCCTACCTGCTCGCCGAGCGTGACGTGCACCCGGCAGAGATCATGGCCATCACGTTCACCAATAAGGCGGCCGGCGAGATGGCGGCCAGGGCGACGGCGCTGACCGGTGCGCGCGCCCGGGCGATGTGGCTGATGACATTCCACTCGGCGTGCGTGCGGATCCTGCGCCGGGAGGCACCGCGGTTTGGCTACCCGTCCTCGTTCTCGATCTACGACCAGGCCGACTCCGAGCGGCTGATGGCGATGGTCTGCCGCGAGCTCGACCTGGACGTCAAGTACCACCCCCCAAAGACGATGTCGCACCAGGTCTCGGGGCTGAAGAACGAGCTGGTCGACTACGAGACGCTGGCCGCGCGGGCGACCGGCTACCGGCAGAAGGCGCTGGCCGAGGCGTACGGAGAGTACCAGCGGCGGCTGGTCGCGGCCGGCGCGATGGACTTCGACGACCTGATCATGGTCACGGTCAATCTGCTGCAGGCATTCCCCGACGTCGCCGAGCACTACCGGCGCAGGTTCAGGCACGTGCTCGTGGACGAGTATCAGGACACCAACCACGCGCAGTACGTGCTGGTCACCGAGCTGGCCGGGCACACGCCGCCGGCCGGGGTCAGCGAGTCAGCCGGGCCTGCCGAGCTGTGCGTCGTCGGCGACGCCGACCAGTCCATCTACGCTTTCCGCGGCGCGACGATCAGGAACATCGAGGAGTTCGAGCGGGACTTTCCCGGCGCCAGGGTGATCCTGCTCGAGCAGAACTACCGCTCGACCCAGAACATCCTGGCCGCCGCCAACGCGGTCGTCTCGCGTAACACCGGCCGGGTGCCGAAGAACCTGTGGTCGGACGCGGGCGACGGCGCTCCGATCACCGCGTACGTGGCGGACAGCGAGCACGACGAGGCGGCGTTCGTCACCGAGGAGGTCGACCGGCTCGCCGACGAGAAGCTGGCAGCTCCCGGTGACGTCGCGGTCTTCTACCGCACCAACGCGCAGTCCAGGGTCTTCGAGGAAGTCTTCATCCGGTCCGGCCTGCCCTACAAGGTCGTCGGCGGTATCCGCTTCTACGAGCGGCGCGAAGTCCGCGACCTGCTCGCCTACCTGCGGCTGATCGCGAACCCCGGGGACGAGGTGTCGCTGCGGCGGATCCTGAACACGCCGCGCCGCGGGATCGGCGACAGGGCCGAGGAGTACGTCGCGGCGCTGGCCAGCCGGGACAAGATCAGCTTCGCCGAGGCGCTGGCCAGGCCCCAGGACGTGCCCAGCCTGGCCACCAGGTCGGCCAGGTCGATCGAGGCGTTCAACGAGCTGATCGGCGAGCTTCGCGACGCCTCGGAAGCGGGCACGCCGGTCGGTGACCTGGCCGAGGCCGTGCTCGACCGCACCGGTTACGTCGCTGACCTGCAGGCATCCGACGACCTGCAGGACGCGAGCCGGATCGAGAACCTCACCGAGCTGGTGTCGGTGGCCAGGGAGTTCGACGCCGCCCGCCCGGATGGCACGCTGGCCGAGTTCCTCGAGCAGGTCTCGCTGGTCGCAGACGCGGACCAGATTCCCGAGGGCGAGCAGCACGGCGGCCAGGTGACGCTGATGACGCTGCACACCGCGAAGGGACTTGAGTTCCCCGTGGTGTTCCTGACCGGGCTGGAGGAGCACGTCTTCCCGCACGAGCGCTCGATGACCGACGAGCGCGAGCTGGAGGAGGAGCGCCGGCTCGCCTACGTCGGCATCACCAGGGCTCGTGAGCGGCTGTACGTGACCAGGGCGGTCTCCAGGGCCTGGTTCGGCCGGCCCGCCTACCACAAGCAGTCCAGGTTCCTGTCCGAGATCCCGGCTGAGCTGATCGACTGGCGCCGGGATGAGACGGCGGCGGTGCAGCCGGCCTCCGAGCGGCTGGCCAGGCGGCCCGGCGTGCAGGCCCTCGGCAACCGGCCGGTGCCGTCGCTATCGCCTGGCGACATGGTGAATCACGACTCCTACGGCGTCGGCCGGGTGCTGTCGGTCGAGGGCCGCGGCGACGACCCGGAGGCCAAGATCGATTTCGGCGGCGACTACGGCATCAAGCACCTGGTGCTGCGCTACGCCCCCATCGAGAAGCTGTAGCGCCGCTCGCAGGCGCCGCGCAAGCTGCCTGCACCGCGGGTTGTGTATATGCTTTTTCGTATGCAGGCATCGACGCTGAGGGTGTCTACAAGAACGCATGCGCGCTTGCGCGAACTATCCAAGCGCGTTCATCAGCCCATGTCCGTCGTGATCGATGACCTGCTTGATGAGTACGAGACGGCCGAATTCTGGCACCGCTACGCAGCTGACTTCCGTTATGAGGCCGCGGCTGCGCAGGATGACGAGCCCGAAGACACCGCCGGCCGCTGGCAAGCTCTGCCCGACGGACTGGAGGATGAGCCCGCGTACCCGCTTGATGGCCTGAGAAATGCCGATACCGGAGCACCGATAGCGTGACGCCGCCCGCAGTCGTACGTCAGCGGGATGTGTGGCTCGCCGATCTCGGTCAGCCAGTCGGCATCGAGCAAGGCTTTCGGCGTCCGGTCGTCGTCGTCAGCGTGGATGAATTCCAGCGCACCAATGGCGGCCGCGCCTGCTGGTGCGTGCCCGTCACGACCCGGCAGCGTGGCTGGCAGACGCATGTGGAGGTTCCGCCCGGCCCCAGTGGTCTCGCTCGCCGGAGCTTCGCGAAGGTCGAAGATCTTCGCTCGGTCTCGACGCACCGGCTGACGGACAGGCTAGGCGCCATTGACGACGATCTGCTGAGCGAAATCCGCACCGTCGCCCTCCGCATTCTCGGAGTGCGCGGTCGAGAGACGATGCGCTCGAGGTAGCCTTTCCTGCCACTTTCTTGTTACCTTGCCGCAGCCATAGCGGCAGTGCATGCAGTCTGGAGGGACTGGACTGCCAGGCCGGGCGGCATTAGGGCCTGGGCCTCGTTGCGGTTACCCTGCCTGGGGGCGCCGACGCCCCGCTACTGGCTGATTTGAGCCGCGCTGCAAGGCAGCTGCCCGCGGCACAGGAGGATGCTCATGGCCACCATCCGCGTCGTCATCGCCAAGCCGGGCCTGGACGGGCATGACCGCGGGGCCAAGGTGGTGGCGCGGGCGCTGCGTGACGCCGGGGTCGAGGTCATCTACACCGGGCTGCACCAGACGCCAGAGCAGATCGTCTCGGCCGCGCTGCAGGAGGACGCCGACGCCATCGGCCTGTCAGTGCTATCGGGCGCGCACATGACCCAGTTCAAGCGGGTGCTGGAACTGCTCGCCGAGCGTGGTGCCCAGGACATCACGGTGTTCGGCGGCGGGATCATCCCGGACGCGGACATCGCCGAGCTGGAGCAGCTGGGCGTCGCGAAGATCTTCACACCGGGCGCGCCGACGCACGAGATCGTCGACTGGGTCCACTCCCACCTGGGCCAGTCAGAAGCCGTCGGCTAGCCGGTTCGTCCGCAGAGCGCACCAGCACCGCCAAGGCAGCTCCCAGCAGTCCCGGGCCACCGCCCAGCACATCCGCGGTCGCTCGTCGCGCAGTCAGAGCCGCAACCCGGGACATCAGCTGTCGTTATTGCCGCAGCAGGTTTCCCGAGCTGCGGGTGAGCGGGCTCGCGGGCTGCGGGTGAGCAGGACCGGCCGCGACCCAGTTAGGGCCGTCAGGCCGCCGCGCACTAGGCTGCCTGCGCAGCGTGCAGCAGCGGGCTGCTCGCTTGAGCGGACAGAGGACGGACTCCCGAGTGGACCTCTTCGAGTACCAGGCGAAGGAGCTCTTCGCGGACTACGACGTTCCGATCCCCGACGGCAAGGTGGCGCGCACCGCGGCTGAGGCACGCGAGATCGCGGCCGGATACGCCGCCGACGGGCGGCCCGTCGTGGTGATCAAGGCTCAGGTCAAGACCGGCGGCCGGGGAAAGGCCGGCGGGGTGAAGCTCGCGACCGGGCCGGACGAGGCGGAGGCCAAGGCCGGGGCGATCCTGGGCATGGACATCAAGGGTCACACCGTTCACTCGGTGCTCGTGGCCGCTGACACTGACATCGCGCAGGAGTATTACCTGTCGTTCCTGCTCGACCGCGCCGACCGTACCTTCCTGTCGATGTGCTCGGTCGAAGGCGGCGTCGAGATCGAGGAAGTCGCCAGGACCAAGCCAGAAGCGCTGGCGAGGATCGAGGTCAGCCCTCTGACCGGAGTCGACGCCGCGAAGGCGATGGAGATCGTCACGGCCGGCCGGCTGCCGGAGGAGGCGCGGGCCGGCGCCGCCGCGCTCGCCGAGCGGCTCTGGGCCTGCTTCACCGACGAGGACGCCTCCCTGGTCGAGGTCAACCCCCTGGTGTTCACCGGCGACGGCAAGGTCGTCGCGCTCGACGCCAAGGTCACCCTGGACGACAGCGCGGCGTTCCGCCAGGACCACGGCAAGTTCGCCGACCCGGAGGCAGCCGACCCGCTGGAGGCCAGGGCCAGGGCCAAGCACCTGAACTACGTCAAGCTCAGCGGCGAGGTCGGGATCATCGGCAACGGCGCCGGGCTGGTCATGTCCACGCTGGACGTCGTCGCCTACGCGGGCGAGGCGTTCGGCGGGGTGGCGCCCGCCAACTTCCTGGACATCGGCGGCGGCGCCTCGGCCGAGGTGATGGCCAACGGGCTGGAGATCGTGCTGTCTGACCCGTCGGTCCGCAGCGTGTTCGTCAACGTCTTCGGCGGCATCACCGCCTGCGACGCGGTGGCCAACGGGATCGTCTCGGCGATCGCCATGCTGGCCGACAGCGGCCGCCCGGTGCGCCACCCGATCGTGGTGCGGCTGGACGGCAACAAGGCGGCCGAGGGGCGGCAGATCATCGACGAGGCCGGCATCGATGTGGTCGAGCAAGTCGCGACCATGGACGAGGCGGCGCGCCGCGCCGCCGAGCTGGCCGCAGCGGCCGCGACGGGAGCGTGAGATGGCGATCTTCCTGACCGGCGAGAGCCGGGTCATCGTGCAGGGCATCACCGGCTCGGAGGGCAGCAAGCACGGCGCCCGGATGATCGCGGCCGGCACCAAGGTCGTCGGCGGCACCAACCCGCGGAAGGCGGGCCAGACGGTGGACCTCGGCGGCACCGAGGTGCCGGTCTTCGGCACCGTGGCCGACGCGATGGCGCAGACCGGCGCCGACGTCTCGGTGATCTTCGTGCCGCCTGCCTTCGCGAAGGACGCCGTGATCGAGGCAGTCGATGCCCGGATCCCGCTGGCCATCGTGATCACCGAGGGCATCCCGGTGCACGACTCGGCGTATTTCTGGGCGTACGCATCGGCGGCCGGCAACGCCACCCGGATCATCGGGCCGAACTGCCCTGGCGTCGCCTCGCCCGGCAAGTCCAACGCCGGCATCATCCCGGCCGACATCACCACCGAGGGCCGGATCGGGCTGGTATCCAAGTCCGGCACGCTGACCTACCAGATGATGTACGAGCTCCGCGACATCGGCTTCTCGACCGCGGTGGGAATCGGCGGTGACCCGATCATCGGGACGACGCACATCGACTGCCTGGCCGCGTTCGGCGCGGACGACGAGACCGATGCGATCGTGATGATCGGCGAGATCGGCGGCGACGCCGAGGAGCGCGCCGCCGCGTTCATCGAGCGCAACATCTCCAAGCCGGTCGTCGCTTACGTGGCGGGCTTCACCGCGCCTGAGGGCAAGACGATGGGTCACGCCGGCGCGATCATCTCCGGGTCGGCCGGCACCGCGCAGGCCAAGAAGGAGGCGCTGGAAAAGGCCGGCGTGCGGGTCGGCAGGACTCCCAGCGAGACCGCCCAGCTGGTCCGCGACCTCATGCGCGCCTCAGGCTGACGGCCGCGCCGGATGTCGCCCGGCACCCTGACCTGGCCTGGACGACCGGAAAAGGCGATTCAGCGGGCGGCGATCACCGGCCGTACGGCTAGGACCAAGCTGGCCGGGATTATGCAGCGGTGACGCCGGTGCGGCGCGCCTCCACGGCGGGGGCGGGCAGTATTGCCAGGCTTGGTGCTTGTGACTGCTTCGGCCGTGGGGGCGCGGCGCTCGGCGCAGCCGGACGGCGAGCGGCCGGCCGGTGCTGGCCGTCCGCTGGTCGTCACCGGGGCGATCGGAGCGGCAGCGGCGGCCGGAACCGGGCTCGCCGTACTGACCATGCTGGTCCTGGTCGGCTGGATCGCGGCTCCGCACGCGGCAGTCAGGCTGACCGGCCTGGGCGGCGTGCTGCGGGCAGCGGCCGCGATCTGGCTGGTCGGCCATCACGTCGCGGTCACGCTGCACGGCGCTGGCCACATCGGCCTGCTGCCGCTCGGCCTGGTGCTGCTACCCGGCGCGCTGCTGTGGCGAGCCGGGCGCTGGGTGGTGCGGGCCGGCGCAGTCGAACGGCTGGCGCACGTCGGCTACGCGGCGCTCGCGCTCGCCGCGCCGTACGCCCTGGTGGCCGGCGCGCTGGCTGTGGCCAGTCAGTCGGCGCCGGTTGCACCGTCGCTGCCGCAGGCCGTGCTGTCTGCCTTCCTGCTCGCGCTAGTCGCTGGCGGGCTCGGCGGCGCCAGGGCGCTGGCCCCATGGCGCGAGCTGACCGCGCTGCTGCCGGCCCGGCTCCGCTCGGTGATTGCCGCGACCACCGGCGCGCTCGCGGTGCTCGGCGCGGGCGGGGCGCTGCTCGCGGCCGGGTCGCTCGCGGTGCACCTTGGCGGCTTCAGCGACGTCAACCGGATGCTGCAGCCGGGCCTGATCGGCGCCGGCCTGCTGCTCATCACCCAGCTCGGCTACCTGCCGAACGCTGTCATCTGGGCAGTCTCGTTCATGCTCGGGCCGGGGTTCGCCTTCGGCTCGGGCACTGTGGTCGCGCCCACCGGTGCCGCGATCGGCCCGCTGCCCGCCCTGCCGCTGCTCGCTGCGCTACCGCAGGGCGCGCACGGCAGCCCGCCCGGCTGGCTGTCCGCTGCGGTGCTCGTCATCCCCTACCTGGCCGGCGCCGTTGGCGGGCTGTTGCTGACCCGTGCCGCGCCGCCCTCGGCGCTTGAAGTGGCTCCCGTGTGGGGCTTCGGGTGCGGCGTACTTACCGGTGGGATCCTGGCGGTGCTCGCTGCTTTCGCCGGCGGCCCGCTCGGCGACGGGCGGCTGACCGCGATCGGGCCGTCGCCCTGGCAGACAGGTTTTGCCGCGGTGCTCGAAGTCGGCGTCGCGGCCGCCGTGGTAGCCGGGATCGGCAACTGGCTTCGGCTGCGCCGGGAAAGCCCTGGCCCGGCCATATCGCGGCCCGCCGACCAGGCCGCTGCCGCCGGCCAGCCGGCTGGCGCCGCCGGGCAGCAGCACGTCGCCTCGCCGCCAGACGCCGGTGAGCACACCATCTATCACGACCCGTGGGCTGGCGAGGGTCCGCCGAGCCGGCCGCCTCCAGCACGCGGACCGTCAGCTCTGCCCTGATTCGCCTGCCTGGTCAGTCGATCAGGCTGAACCAGTACGAGGTCAGGAAGCCTCGACGGTCGGGAACGCACTCCGGCTGCACCGGTCCCGCCACCTCCGCCAGTGCCCAGCCGCCGGTCCACTCCACCCGGGCCCGGCCGGATGCCTGGTCCCCGCACCACGAAGCCCAGGTGAGGCGCGAGGCAGCTCGCTCGCCGGGCTGGAGCACCACGTATCCGGGGGTCATCATCTCCAGGGTGATAACGGTGTCGGCCGGCAGCGGCGACCCGTCAGCGCGCAGTGGCGTCACGGTCGGCTTCCCCGCTATCTTGCAAGCCCGGCTGCCGCGGTTCTCGGCGATCACCTGCCCGCGCAGACCGGTCCCGTCGCGCTCCCAGCGCACTACCACAGCAACGTCATCGAGTCCGCATGGTGGCGCTTCCTCGTCCCGGCGAGCCATCCGGCCTCCCTTGAGCACTGGCGTCGTATCGCGCTGCCTCAGCCGCCCGACTGGCCGAACTTCTGGTGCAGCGAGCGCGAGAACTGGTCGGCGCAGGCGTGCTGTGAGGAAAGGGTCTGCGCATGGCTCAGGCAGTCGGAGAACTGCGTCAGCTGCGCGGATAGCCAGGTAAACAGGATCAGCGTGGTGATGCCGAACACGGTCGCGCAGCCGCCGAGTATGCCGGCCGCGATGGCGCCGCGCGGGCGCCGGGTCCCGGTTGAGCGGGCACGCCGCACCGCGGTGATGCCGAGCGCGAAGCCGCCGATGCCGAGCAGCAGGCCCAGGATCACCAGGTAGATGCCGCGGTGCACGTTGCCGAACGCGATCCGCAGGGCGAGCAGGCTGAGCAGGCTGAAGACGACTCCCGCGATCGCGCGCTGCTGCAGCTCGCGGGCCGGCGGCCGTTGCGGCTGCTTCGGGGTGCCACGCGCCGGGCGTTCCCGCTCGCCCCCCCATGCCTTCGGCTGGCGCTTGGAACGCAGGTCAGGTGGTCCAGACGGCCCGCCGGGACCCTGCCCGGCCTGGTCAGGCTGATGCTGGCCCGGCGGGTACTGGCCCGGCGGGTACTGCTCGGTGCCCACGCCGCGCTGCGCGCCCTGCGGTGATTCGCCGGAGTCCTGGCCGTTGCCTGGCGCCGCGTCCTGCCCCGCTGGCCAGTGCTGGCCGGGCCCCTTGGGCTGATAGCCAGGCGCGGGCTGCGGGCCCTGGTCGGCCGGCTGCTCGGGGAAGTGCAGCCTGGGCAGGCCAGGCAGATGCCCCGGCGGCTGCTCGGGGCTTGGCGCCTGTGGTCTGGACTCGCCGTGCAGGGCTGACTCTTCTCTTCGTTCGCTCACCGGACACCCCTATTTCATCACCTCCCCGGTGTGCTGCGGCGCAGGCCAGCAGTCGGTCGCTGTCCGCCGCCTGGTCAGCGCTTCCGGAGGCCCCATGCGGAGCGACGGGCCGGCCAGCCGGCCTCGGCGCTGATAAGGCACCGTTCATTCGATGTACATTCAGTTACTAATGGATGAATGATTGGTGTACGAATGGGGTGACCGCCTGATTTAGCCGCATGCCGCGGTCCGGCGAATAAGTCACGCATCGGGTATAACCGGTCCAATCGCTCAGCCCGAGCGCTCCCCGGCGCGGAACCTGGTGGCCACAACCAGCCGCACGAAAGCCTCTGACCTGCGAATTTGGTATCTAGATCGGCTCTGTTAGCCCAGACATTGGTTTTCCGACTCCTAAAGTTTCTTGTTGCCGATTTGGCACTGCGGCATGCTGGGCGCGTCGGCCATCTGGCCGGTCGATGCGCCCGCTCGCATCGGGGTCCGGCGCCTATTCGTCTGTAGGAGGACGCGTGCGCATTCATAAAGGTTTGGTCGCGGGGGCCGCGCTAGCGGTCGTCACGACCGCGCTGGCGATGGTGCCGGCCGTGGCCCCGGCGGCCATGGCCGACCCGATCAACAGCGCAGGCAAGGCCGTCGTGCCGAAGTCATTCGACATCGTCGGGGTCGGCTCGGACACCATCGAGGATGTTCTCGACCAGCTGTCCCTCGCCTACAACTCGTCGCACAAGACCCACAACTCGACGCATCCCTTCATCTATAGCTGGAACGCGACTCCGCCGAGCGATCCGACGAACATCACCAGCTCGATCGTGCCGAAGAGCACCTGCAAGAAGGTGGCTCGCCCGGACGGGTCGTCGGCCGGAATCGCCGCGATGGCTGCCAGCCCGAAGACCTCGAGTGGCAACAGCAAGTGCTTCAACTTCGCCCGGTCCTCCCGCGCCCGCGGCGCTACCGACCCGGTGCTCGGCAAGGGCGGCATCGCCTTCGTGACGCTGGGCCAGGACGCGGTGACCTACTCCACGAGCAACACCTCGCACGCGCCGAACAACCTCAGCACGGCGCAGCTCAAGGCGATCTACACCTGCACCGTCAAGGCCACGGCCGGGCACCCGAAGAATGACTGGGCTGACCTCGGCGGCAAGCCAGGTCACATCGACGCGGTGCTCCCGCAGCTCAGCTCCGGTACTCGCTCGTTCTTCCTGACCACGCTCGGCGGCGGCACCGCCATCACGCCAGGCAGCTGCGTGGACAAGACCCGCCCCGAGGAGAACGAGGGCATCGCCCCCGTCTTCAAGCGGCACCCGCTGAACGTGATCTTCCCGTTCTCGATCGGCAAGTACCTCGCGCAGAAGTTCCACTCCGCCGCCTGCCTGCACGCTGGCTGCACCGGCAACCCGCAGTGCAAGCCGACGGCGAGCCAGAACCGCTTCGGCTGCGACGAGGTCGGCAACATGCGGATTCGCATGATCGACGGCACCAACCCGACCGTTGGCACTGGTGCTGGCCAGACCATCAACTCCAAGTTCTCGAAGAACTTCCTCCGGTTCGTGTTCGACGTGGTGCCGTTTGCCACGAACACGCCGACCCACATCCCCTCCAGCATGGAGGCCTTCTTCAACCCGGCGCACGCCAAGATCCCGGGTTTCTTCTGCGGCAAGAGCGCGCAGACGATCCTGAAGAACTACGGCTTCCTGCCCGTCGCTAACTGCGGCAGCATCTCCTAACGACAGCCGGACCCAGCTAGGGCAGCGCCGCGGTACCGCTCCGGTACCGCGGCGCTGCCGGTTCTGCCAGCCTTCCCCGGGCATGCCGCCGCGGCAGGGCCTCTCCGCCCTGCCGCGGCGTCATGCCTTCCGGTTCCCTGCCGCGCCGGGCAGAGCGAAGCGGCGCCCTGCCGCCCACTAGGGTTAGCCGCATGTCAGCGCGGCTCGTGGTGCTGGTGTCGGGGAATGGGACCAACCTGCAGGCGCTGCTCGACGCGTCCGCTGACCCTTCCTTCGGCGCCAGCGTGGCAGCGGTCGGCGCTGACCGGCCGGCCATCCCGGCGCTGGCCAGGGCGCAGGCCGCAGGCTTGCCTGCCTTTGTCGAGAGGGTGCGGGACTACCCGCAGCGCGAGGGCTGGGACCGGGCGCTGACCGCCGCCTGCGCCAGCTTCGAGCCGGACCTCATCATCTCGGCCGGGTTCATGAAGCTGGTGGGGCCGGCGTTCCTTGACCGGTTCGGCGGCCGCTTCATCAACACGCACCCGGCCTTGCTACCGTCGTTCCCCGGCATGCACGGGGTCGCTGACGCGCTCGCTTACGGCGTGCGGGTTACCGGCTGCACGGTCTTCCTGGTGGACGAGGGCGTCGACGCCGGCCCGGTCATCGCGCAGGCTGCGGTTCCGGTCCGCGACGACGACGACGAGGCGACGCTGCACGAGCGGGTCAAGGTGACCGAGCGCGCCCTGCTCACCGAGACGGTGGGCCGGATGGCTCGCGAGGGGTGGTCCGTGCAGGGCCGGAAGGTGAGGTTCGGCCGGTGAGCAAGGTAACGATCCGCAGGGCGCTGATCAGCGTCTGGGACAAGGCCGGCCTGCCGGACCTCGCCCGCGGTCTGAGCGAGGCAGGCGTCGAGATCGTGTCGACCGGCAGCACCGCGCTGGCCATCGCGGCCGAGGGCATCCCGGTCACCCCGGTCGAGGACGTGACCGGCTTCCCTGAGTGCTTGGACGGCCGGGTCAAGACGCTGCACCCGGCCGTGCACGCCGGGCTGCTGGCCGACACCAGCCGGCCCGACCACCTGGACACGCTCGCCGACCTCGGGGTCGCGCCGTTCGAGCTGCTGATCTCGAACCTGTACCCGTTCGAGCAGACCGTGGCCGGCGGGGCGACGCCGGCTGAGGCGGTGGAGCAGATCGACATCGGCGGCCCGGCGATGGTCAGGGCGGCCGCGAAGAACCACGCCAGCGTCGCGGTGATCACCAGCCCGGCGATGTACGGCGAGGTGACCGCCGCGCTTGCGGAGGGCGGGTTCACGCTTGAGCAGCGGCGTCGGCTCGCCGCCCTGGCCTACGCGCACACGGCCGCTTATGACGCGGCCGTCGCCTCCTGGTTCGCCTCCGTCTACGCGCCGGACGAGGTCGCCGCGCAGACGGGCTGGCCGGACCTGGTCGCGGCGACGTGGCAGCGCCGGCAGGTGCTGCGGTACGGCGAGAACCCGCACCAGCGCGCCGCGCTGTACGTCAGTGGCAGCCCGGCTGGCGGCTCCGCACCGGGCGCGGACATCGCCGGCGCCGAGCAGCTGCACGGCAAACAGATGTCCTACAACAACTACGTCGACGCCGACGCGGCCCGCCGGGCAGCCTTCGACTTCACCGAGCCGTGCGTGGCGATCATGAAGCACGCCAACCCGTGCGGCATCGCACTCGGTGCGGACCTCGCTGACGCGCACCGCAAGGCGAACGACTGCGACCCGGCGTCGGCCTTCGGCGGCGTCATCGCGGCGAACGGCACGGTGACCGAGCGGATGGCCGAGCAAATCGACAAGGTGTTCACCGAGGTGATCATCGCTCCCGATTTCGAGCCGGCCGCGCTGGAGATCCTGACCAGGAAGAAGAATCAGCGGCTACTGCGCTGCGCCCCGCCGGACAGCGCAGGCGGGACAGAGTGGCGGCGGGTGAGCGGCGGGATGCTGATGCAGTCAGCTGACGCGGTCGCCGAGCCAGGCGACTACGCGGCCGGCTGGCAGCTCGCCGCCGGCCAGCCAGCCAGCGAAGACCAGCTGCGCGATCTGGAGTTCGGCTGGCGCGCCTGCCGCGCAGTGAAGTCGAACGCGATCCTGCTGGCGTCCGGGCTGGCCTCGGTCGGCGTCGGCATGGGCCAGGTCAACCGCGTCGACGCGGCCCGGCTCGCGGTCGCCAGGGCGGGCGACCGGGCGGCCGGCTCGGTGGCCGCCAGTGACGCCTACTTCCCGTTCCCCGACGGCTTTCAGGTACTCGCCGACGCCGGGGTCAGCGCCGTCGCCGAGCCGGGCGGCTCCATCCGCGACAACCTGGTCGTCGAAGCCGCCCAGACAGCTGGTGTGACCCTGTACTTCACCGGCGTCCGCCACTTCTACCACTGAGCCCCGTGCACGGCCCGCATGGCACGGTGAGGGGGCCGGACGCTCACGACTGACCAGCTGCTCAAGCGAGTCAGGCGCAGCTCACCGGCCGCGCCCGGCGACCGCAGGTAACTGACTATGGCAATCCGGCACCAATAAGTACGGTGTCACGGTGACGTCAGCACCGCAGCAGCGCCATACCCTGGGCCGCGACTTCTGGCTGTACTTCGGCGGCCAGCTGACCTCGCAGGTGGGCAGCTCATTCACGCTGTTCGCGCTGCCGCTGCTGGTCTTCAAGCTCACCGGATCGGCGACCAGCCTGGGCCTGACAACGGCCGCGAATCTGGTGCCCTACCTGCTGTTCGGGCTGGTGCTCGGCGCGCTGGTCGACCGGATCGACCGCAAGCGGATGATGCTGCTCACCGACATCGGCCGCGCCGCTGTGATCCTGATCCTCCCGATGCTCGCCCTGTCCGGCGGACTCCGGGTCGACGCCATCTACGCGGTGGCCTTCGTCCAGTCCACCCTCGGCATACTGTTCAACTGCGGTGAGTTCGCGGCGATCCCCAGCCTTGTCGGCCGCGACGACCTGGTAGCCGCTAACGGGCGGATCATGGCGACCAACTCGGCCGGCCAGATCGTCGGCCCGATTCTCGCCGGTGTCCTGGTCGCGGTGATGTCGCCAGCTGACCTGCTGTTTTTCGACGTGGCCAGCTTCCTCGCCTCGGCAGCATCCCTTGCCCTCATCCGGCGCAGCTTCAACGCCGTCGAGCCGCCCTCGCCCCAGGCGGCAGGAGTACGCGGCCTGCTCGGTGACGTTATGGACGGCCTGCGGTACGTCTGGTCGCGGCCGATCCTGCGCAGCATCTCGCTCATGATGGCCTTGATCAACTTCGTGGCCTCCACCGAGAACAGCCAGCTCGTCCTGTTCGCCGAGCGAGTGCTGGGCGCCACCGACAGCCAGGTCGCGCTGCTGTTCGCCGCAGGGGCGATCGGCGTCGTCGCGGTCAGCATGTCAGCCGCAGCGATCCGCCGCCGGCTGAGCTTTGCGGTAACCGCGCTCGGCGCCCTGGTCGTCAGCGGCCTGGCGGTGACCGCCATGGCACTCATCGGCTCCTATCCAGCGGCCCTGGTGCTGTGGGCCGCCTCATCCGGGTTCGGGCTGCTGCTGAACATCAACACCAGCTCGCTGCGCCAGGCCATCGTGCCCAGCCACCTGTACGGCCGGATCGTCAGCGTCGCGATGGTCCTGGCCTGGTCAGCCATCCCGCTCGGCGCCCTGGCCGGCGCTGCCGCCATCCAGCTGACCGGCAGTCCAGCCGGCGTCTACGCGGTGACCGGCGCGCTGACAGCCCTGATCGCGCTGTCGTTCGGGTTCAGCGCGGTCAGGCACGGTGACCGCTACCTGGCCGAGGCATCGGCCAGCACTCCCGAGTCAGGCGAGCCCGCTGCAGCGCAGGCCTGACCGCCTCTCAGACGTGCCCGGTCGCGGGCGGGGCGGGCCGCGGCGCGCAGGCCCGGCAGAATGTGATGCATGACGGCGACGATTCTGGATGGCAAGACGGCCGCTGCGGCGATCAGGGCCGACATCACCGAGCGGGTCGCGAAGCTGACCGCCGCTGGCCTGACCCCCGGCCTGGGCACGGTGCTGGTTGGCGAGGACCCTGGCAGCCGCGCCTACGTCCGGCTCAAGCACCGCGACTGCGCGCAGGTCCGGATCGCCTCGATTCCCCGCGAACTGCCGGCCGACGCCAGCCAGCAGCAGGTCGAGGACGTGGTCGCCGAGCTGAACGCGGACCCGGCGTGCACCGGCTTCATCGTGCAGATCCCGCTGCCGGCCGGTCTTGACCCGCGGCCGGTGCTGCGTGTGATGGACCCGGCCAAGGACGCGGACGGCCTGCACCCGGTCAACCTGGGCGCGCTGGTGCTCGGCGAGCCAGGCACGCTGCCCGGTACGCCGCGCGCCATCGTGGAGCTGCTGCGCCGCTACGACGTGCCGCTGGACGGCGCGGACGTCACCGTGATCGGCCGCGGCATCACCGTCGGCCGGACGCTTGGCCTGCTGCTGACCCGCCGCACGGAGAACGCGACGGTGACGACCTGCCATACCGGCACGAGAAACCTCAAAGATCACACGATGAACGCGGACATCGTGGTGGCTGCGGCAGGACGGCCTGGCTTGCTGACCGCTGACATGATCCGGCCGGGCGCGGCCGTGCTCGACGTCGGGATCACCCGCACCGAGGCGGGCCTGACCGGCGACGTGGACCCGGGCGTCGCCGAGGTGGCCGGGTATCTCGCGCCGGTGCCCGGCGGTGTCGGCCCGATGACGCGCGCGATGCTGCTGTCCAACGTGGTGGAGATAGCAGAGCGCCGCGCAGCGGCCGGCCGGCCGGCCGGCCTTCAGGCTGACCGAGCCGGACGGGCCAGCCTGGCTACCGGCGGGTAACATGGTGCCCGGGATACTGACTGCACCCAGCCGGGCCCGCCTTGGCGGCATTTGGCAGGCTTTACCTGCCGCCGCGAGGGCAACCATAACGGCGGGACGCAGAGCACGCTACGGGCCGCCAGGCCCGCAGAGGGAGGTCGGCCTTCGGTCATGAACATCGTCGTCTGTGTGAAGCAGGTTCCCGATACCTGGTCCGAGCGAACGCTGCGGGCCGACGACTCCACCCTGGACCGGGATGCGGCCGACGCGCTGATCAACGAGCTGGACGAGTACGCGATCGAGGAGGGCCTGCGGCTGGCCGAGGCGCACGGCGGCGAGGTCACGATCCTGTCGATGGGCCCGGAGAAGGCGAGTGAGTCGATACGCAAGGCGCTGTCGATGGGGGCCGACAAGGCGGTGCACCTGACCGACTCCGCGCTGCACGGCTCGGACGCGCTGGTGACCTCGGCTGCCATCGCCAAGGTACTCGGCCGCACTGAGTTTGACCTGGTGATCCTCGGCTCGGAATCGACGGACGCCCGGATGGGCGTGCTGGCCGCCATGCTTTCCGAGCGGCTCGGCATCCCGCAGCTGTCCTACGCCAGCAAGGTAGAGATCGACGGCAGCTCGATCACCATCAACCGGCTGGCCGACTACGGCTACGACACCGTGACGGCATCGCTGCCGGCCGTCGTTAGCGTCGTCGAGAAGATCAACGAGCCGCGTTACCCGTCCTTCAAGGGGATCATGGCGGCCAAGAAGAAGCCGGTCGAGACGCTCAGCCTGGCCGACATCGGCATCGATGGCGGCGAGGCCGGGCTGGCGGCGAGCGCGACCGAGGTCGTCAGCTTCGCCAGGCGGCCGGCCCGGCAGACGGGCACGATCGTGGCCGATGAAGGAGACGGCGGCAACCAGGCGGCCGAGTTCCTCGCAGCGCAGAAGTTCATCTGACCGGCGGCGGTCACCGCCGGCGCGCGGAGACGGCAGTGGTGTCAGCTACCGCGTTCTTCATCTAGGGCATTACCGGAAGGGCTGCAGCTCATGGCAGAGATCCTCGTACTCGTCGAGCACGCCGGCGGCGAGGTCAAGAAGGTCACCGGCGAACTGCTGACGCTCGCGCGCAGTTTCGGCGAGCCGTCAGCCGTCTGGGCCGGCCCCGGCGCACAGGAGGGACGCGAGCGGCTGGCCGAGTTCGGCGCCGCGAAGGTCTACGTCGCCGACGGGCCGGAGTTCGACGACTACGTCGTCGGCCCCAAGGCCGAGCTGCTGGCCTCGCTGGTGGCAAGCGGCTCACCTGCCGCTGTCCTGCTGCCGAGCACCGCCGAGGGCCGCGAGGTCGGGGCGCGGCTGGCGGTCAAGACCTCGTCCGGGCTGCTGACCGACGTGGTCGCGGTTGGCGATGACCTGGTCGCCGAGCAGTCGATCTTCGGCGGCGCGATCGTCGTGCAGTCGCGGGTGAAGTCAGGCACGCCGATCATCGCGGTCCGGCCGAACGCCGTCTCCCCGTCGGCCGCGCCCGGCGACGCAGTGATCGAGAACGTGAGCGTTCAGGTCAGCGACGCCGCCAAGGGTGCCAGGATCACCGAGCGGGTCGTGCAGGAGCGCGGCGAGCGGCCCGAGCTGACCGAGGCGTCGACCGTCGTCTCCGGCGGCCGCGGCGTGGGCGGCGCGGAGAACATGGCGCTGATCGAGAAGCTCGCCGACTCGCTCGGCGCGGCAGTCGGCGCGTCCCGCGCGGTGACCGACGCCGGCTGGTACCCGCACCAGTTCCAGGTCGGCCAGACCGGCAAGACCGTCTCGCCGCAGCTGTACGTCGCGGTCGGCATCTCCGGCGCGATCCAGCACCGGGCCGGCATGCAGACCTCGAAGACGATCATGGTGGTCAACAAGGACCGCGAGGCGCCGATCTTCGAGCTCGCCGACTTCGGCGTGGTCGGTGACCTGTTCAACGTGGTCCCGCAGCTGATCGAGGCGATCGAGAAGAAGGCCAAGGGCTGAGCAGCCGGCACCAGCCGGAGGCCGCTCAGCCAGCACGGATTGAGGCTGATCAGTCGGCACAGCCGGAAAGTGATCAGCCGGGACGGCCGGGGGCTGATGCCGGCCAGGCCGAGGGCTGCCGGCAGCCGGCGGGCACAGCTAGGCTGGATGGCGCCATGCCATACCCCGACCGAGGTGACGCCCGCCAGCCGGCTGCCCCCCAGCAGGCTGAGCAGGCCTCGCCGGTATACCTCGACCACGCCGCCACGACGCCGATGCTGCCCGAGGCGCTGGCCGCCATGACCGAGGAGCTTGCGCAGGTCGGAAACCCCTCCTCGCTGCACAACGCGGGCCGCCGGGCGCGGCGGATCGTCGAGGAGTCACGGGAGCAGATCGCCGCCGCCTACGGTGCCCGGCCAAGCGAGGTTGTGTTCACCAGCGGCGGCACCGAGGCGGACAACCTGGCCGTCAAGGGCTTGTTCTGGGCCAGGCGGGCGGGCGACAAGGGGCGCAGCCGGGTGCTCGCCACCGCGATCGAGCATCACGCGGTGCTCGACTGCGTGCACTGGCTGACCGAGCACGAGGACGCGAAGCCAGACTGGCTGCCTGTCGACGGCACCGGCCTGGTCAGCCCGGCCGTGCTGGTCGACGCCATCGAGCGCGACCCGGCCGGGGTAGCGCTGATCAGCATTATGTGGGTGAACAACGAGGTCGGCACCGTGCAGCCGGTCGCCGAGCTGGCCGAGGTCGCCAGGGAGTATCAGATACCGCTGCACAGCGATGCCGTGCAGGCCGCCGGGCAGCTGCCGGTCAGCCTGGCCGGCTCCGGGGCCACCGCGCTCACGATCACCGCGCACAAGATCGGCGGCCCGGTGGGCACTGGCGCGCTGCTGCTGACCAGGGGCAGCCAGCCGGTCCCGGTGCTGCACGGCGGCGGGCAGGAGCGGGACGTGCGGTCAGGCACGCTGGACGCGCCGGCCATCCGGGCTTTCGCGGTGGCGGTGGAGCTGGCCGCCGAGCGCAAGAACGACGAGGCCAAGCGGTTGTCAGCGCTGCGCGACGACCTGATCGCGCAGGTGCTCGCCGCGGTGCCTGACGCGGAGCTGAACGGCGCGGCGCCGGGGCCTGGCAGGCTGCCTGGCAACGCGCACTTCTCCTTCCCAGGTTGCGAGGGCGACGCGCTGCTGATGCTGCTCGACGCGAGGGGAATCGCCTGCTCGACCGGCTCGGCGTGCACTGCAGGGGTGGCTCAGCCCAGCCACGTGCTGCTGGCGATGGGCGCCGGTGATGGCCGGGCGCGCGGGTCGCTGCGGTTCTCCCTCGGCAGCACCAGCACCCAGGCCGACGTCGACGCTCTCGGTGCGGTCATCGGCGAGGTCGTCGAGCGGGCCAGGCGGGCGTCGCGCTGAGGGACTGCCCTGCCGCCAGCGCATATCCTGGCAGGCGATGAGTTCTCTTCGGGTGCTGGCCGCGATGTCGGGCGGCGTCGACTCGGCGGTCGCCGCGGCCAGGGCGGCCGAGGCGGGCCACCAGGTCACGGGCGTGCACCTGGCCCTGTCGGCGAACCCGGCTTCCTACCGCACCGGCGCCCGCGGCTGCTGCACGCTGGAGGACGCGCGTGACGCGCGCCGCGCCGCGGACGTGATCGGCATCCCGTTCTACGTCTGGGATCTCGCCGAGCAGTTCCACCGGGACGTCGTGCAGGAGTTCGTTGCCGAGTACGCGCGCGGCAATACGCCCAATCCCTGCTTGCGGTGCAACGAGAAGATCAAGTTCAGCGCCGTGCTCGACCGGGCCGTCGCGCTTGGCTTCGACGCCGTGTGCACCGGGCATCACGCCAGGCTCGACCCCGGTGGCCCGGCTGGCCAGCGGCTGCGGCGCAGCGTCGATGCCGGCAAGGACCAGTCCTACGTGCTGGCCGTGCTCACCGGTGGCCAGCTAAGCCGGGCGATGTTCCCGCTAGGCGGCAGCACCAAGACCCAGGTACGCCAGGAGGCCGCGGCGCGCGGCCTGGCTGTGGCCGACAAGCCGGACAGCCACGACGTGTGCTTCATCGCCGACGGTGACACCAGGACCTTCCTGCAGGACCGGCTCGGCGCGGCGCCGGGCCCGATCGTCGACGCCGATGGCGCCGTTGTCGGCAGTCACGACGGCAGCTTCGGCTACACCGTCGGCCAGCGGCGGGGCCTGCACCTCGGCCGCCCGGCCGCCGACGGCAGGCCGCGTTACGTGCTGGACATCGAGCCGGTCTCGAACACCGTGACCATCGGCCCGGCCGAGTCCCTCGACGTGGTCGACATCGACGCGGCCGGCCAGGTGTGGAGCGGCTGCGAGCCACCGTCCGGGCCGGTGCGCTGCGCGGTCCAGCTGCGGGCGCACGGCGCGCCGGTGCCGGCCACCGCCTGGCCGGACGGGGCAGGCCTGCGGATCCGGCTCGACCGCCCGGCGCGCGGCGTCGCGAGGGGCCAGGCCGCGGTCCTCTACGACGGCGACCTGGTGCTGGGCAGTGCGACGATCAGCGGCACCGGCCGGCCGGCCGCTGCCCGCGGAGCGGGTTCCGTCGGCCGCGGCTAAGGGCTGGCCGCGACCGCGCCGGTTATCCCGGCTGGCGCGGGCATCCGCGATCGCGCCTGGCGTGCTGGCAATTCCTGCAGCCAGGATTCTGAGCGCAACGGCGCGGTCGGCCGCTGGAAGAGCATCGCGGACGGGTAGTCGACGTCCTGGCGCTGGCGCACGAACTCGAAGCCGCGCTTGCGGTAGTAGTCGTGCAGGGCGTCGTTTGTCGTCCAGACATCAATTCTGATCCAGCGCGCGCCATAGTGCTGCCGGGCGCGGTTGCCGGCCCAATTCAGCAATTCGTCACCAATCGCCCGGCCGGAGTAAGCGCGCCCCACGATGAGCCGTGACACGTAGACGGCCGGCTCGACCTGCTCCGGCAACGTCCAGAGCAGCGGATTGCCGTCGGGCCGGCCGGTGACCGTGGCGATCGCCTCGCCCTGCTCGTCGTCCACCATCCAGGTCCGCCCGTCCACCAGGCCGGACCTGACCCGTTCGTCCCGCTCAGCCCTGTTCGGCCAGGGCTGTGCCCACTGATCAGTGCCCTTGTCGTGCAGCCAGCGTGAGGCTTCATCGATAAAGCGAAGTATCAGCTCCAGATCGGAGAACGTGGCCTGGCGGATGCGCAGCATGGGCCCGCTTTCTGCGGAGAGACCCAGCGAACTGGTTCGGTGATGTCGAATGACGCGAAGTGAGGAGTAATAGTAGTACCGGGTGCTGGTGGCCTGCCGCCGGGTCTATGACACTGCGGGTAATGCGTCCCAGACAACCGACGCCGTGCCCGCCGCTGCCGCTTCCGCAGCCTGCGGCGGCACGGTGCCGACGATGAAGCCGAACTGGTTCCGGTCGGACGGGTACGCGTCAAGCGTGACCCTGATCGGCGCGTTCTGGTCGTCGTAGCTGGTGCGGTACTTGGCGAAGACCGCGACCGGGCTGTCGCCGGACAGCTCAAAGAAATACGACTCGTCCTGGTCGGCCGCCCGCACCGCGATCAGGTCGCGGTAGCCAGCCTGCTCGATGCCGAGCCTGACGCGCAGGTACTCGATGCAGCCCTCTTCCTTGTCGACCGGGGCGAGCAGCTCCCGCGCCCCGCGTTCGACCAGGCTCATCGGGTAGAAGGAGGTCTCGAGCGAGTAAGGCTTGCCGTCGATATAGCGGCGCTGGTGCCTGGTCACGACCTGGGTGCCCACCGGTATCTGGAGCAGGCCGGCGATGATCGGCGTCGGCTCCATCACCTCGATGCGCGGCGGCTTGGACGAGTCGGGCCGCCTGCCCTGTGCGCGGACTTCCCCGTAGTAGGCCGCGCCCTCGCCGGTGCCGGACCGCACGTCGGAGTCCGGCGACAGCACGGTGACGAAGGGCTTGATCGGCTCAAGCACGAAGGTGCCAAGCCGGGGATGGGCCTGGACGAGCCCGCGCACGGTGAGCTGCTTGATGGCGTTGCGGATGGTGTCCCGCGAGGCGCCGTAGGCCATCCGGAGCTCATACTCAGTCGGCAGCTGGCTGCCTGGCGGCCGCTCGCCCGAGGTGATCTGGCGCCGCAGTTCCTCGGCGATCCGCTGGTATGCGGGCTCAGGCATGGCTGCCTCCAGGCGGATCAGACTCCACCGGCATGGTCAGCACCGCCTCGTCAGCGGGCGGCACCTGATGCGTGCTGATCACCAGCCGGTGCCGGTGCGCCGGGAAGACGCTGACCGTGAAGCGGTACGGCACGCCGTCCTGGCCGTACGCCGTGCGATTGGTCTCCAGCACCGAGATACTGCCGTCGGCCGGCAGGCGGAAGAACGCGGTCTCGTTCGGGTCGGGTACCCGGGCCATGATGGTGTCCCGGTACCCGGCCTGCCTGATGCTGAGTCTGTTTGCCAGGTAGTCGACCGTGCCCGGCCAGATCGTGGCGCTGCTGAGCAGCCGGTCGGCACCCTGATCGACCAGGCTCATCGGGTAGAAGGTCGTCTGCATCGAGTGCGGCTGGCGATCGACGTAGCGCAGCTGATGGCGGCTGACGACCTGAGCACCGGCGGCCAGGCCGAGCGCGCGCGCAACTGTCTCCCTGGCCTGCTGCACCTCTACCTGCGGGTCTCCTGCGACCGGTGTGCCGCCGCGGGCTGACACCGCTTCGCGGTATGCCTGTCCCTCGCCGCCCCCGAGTCCGGACTCGGGATCCGCGGACAAGGTGGTGATGAAGGGTGTCGGCCGCCCGGTGACGAACGTCCCCTTGCCTGGCCTCTTCTCCACCAGGCCGAGCCTCCCGAGCACATCCATGGCCTGCCGCACGGTGTTCCGCGACATGCGGTACCGCCGCTGCAGCTCCTGCTCAGACGGCAGCTTGGCGTCCGGAGCCAGCACCCTGGCCTGGATCTGCTGCCGCACGTCATCGACGATGCGCCGGTACAGGGGCGTTGCCATGCACGTATCTAACCAGAGATACCGGCAGATCCAACAATCTGACTTGCTGGATTGATTGGCCTTACTCCGTTGCTCCCCACCCCACTTGATGCCACTATAGGGATGAGACCAAATGTAGGTATGGCTTGATCAAGGTGATCAATCGGGATAGCTAGCAAGCACTCCGGACCGCCTGACCTGCCAGCCAGCACCTTCCTACTGGGGCTAACGCAGCCCAGAACGGAGCCCGCCACAGCCGAGCCGGGGCCAGCGAAAGGGGAGTCCGACCATGGCCGTCCTCGTCAAGCTCGCCGTAGTGTTCGTCGCCGTACTGGCAGCAATCACCCTGCTGCTCGCCGCCGCCATCGTCGCGGCCGCCGTGCTGGTGACGCTGGCCAGCCACTATGAGGAGCGGTACCGGACGCTCACCCGGCCGGCCCCCGGCCCATGGACCTGGCTTGCCCGCCGGCTGCTGGCGATGCCCGAGCCCCCTCGGGCGTACTGGCGCCAACTGCCGCCGACCGAGCAGCTGCCGGGCCTGGAGCGCAGCCCTGGGCCGCGGTCCCGCTGACCCGCCGGGCCCGCCGCCCTGGTGGCTGGGCTGGCCGGGCGCCTGCGGGCGTCCGTGGTCGCGCTGGCCAGGTCGGACGCCGGCTTCCGCCCGTGGTCGCGCTGAGCTGATGACGCCCTGGCCCGCGCGCCACTAGGCTGCGGTTATGTCGAATCTTCCGGGCGAAACGGGCCCGGACCGCTCGCCAGGGGCGGCGAGCTCCGGGCCGCAGAGCATGCGCGCGGGCGACGCGGACCGGGACCGGGTCGCCGAGCTGCTGCGCGAGGCGGCGGGGGAGGGCCGGCTGACCCTGGCGGAGCTTGACGAGCGGCTGGACCGCACGTATGCGGCCAGGACCTACGCGGAGCTCGAGCCGATCACCAGGGACCTGCCGCCAGCGAGCGCCGCGAACGCGGTCCCGGTCCCGGCTGCCGGCCTGGTACCGCCGGCTAAGCGCGCCGGAATATCCGCGTTTGCCATGGCGATCATGAGCGGCTTCGAGCGCACCGGCCACTGGGTCGTGGGGCGTAACTTCACCGCGTTCGCGCTGATGGGCGGCGGCAGTCTTGACCTGCGCGAGGCGAGCATCGCCGAGGGCCAGGTGACGATCAGGGCGTTCACCCTGATGGGCGGGATCGAGGTCATCGTGCCCGAGACCGTCGAGCTGCACGTGCACGGCATCGGGATCATGGGCGGGATCGGAAGGCCGCGGGGCAAGCCTGCCCCGCCGGGCGCACCCGTCGTGGTGGTCACCGGCTTCGCTTTGATGGGCGGCATCGACGTGCGGCAGAAGCCACCCCGCGGCAAGAAGGACGACGAGGACAGCGACGAGGCGCCGCTGTACGGGCAGCGGCACCGTCCTGGCCAGATCCATGGTTCCGGGCACATGCACGGACATGACCATCCGCACGGGCGCCAGGTGCACGGTGACCGCGCCGAGGACGACTAGCGGCTACTCCTTGACCGCTCCCTCGCCGGTGCGGACGATGTACTTCTGGAAAACGAAGTACACCACCGCGACCGGGATGGTCATCGCCAGCGCGGCGGCCAGCTTGACCGGGAACTGGGCGGCGGCGCCAAGCTGGCCGCTGACCAGCCGGCCGACCCCCGTGGTGAGCGTGTCAAGCGAGGGGCTCTGCTGCGCGATCAGGATGTCGGGCAGGTCGTTCCACGATCCCTGGAAGGACAGGATGGCCAGCGCCAGCAGCGCGGGCCTGGCCATCGGCAGCACGATCGACCAGAACGTGCGGAACACGCCAGCGCCGTCGACCCTGGCTGCCTCCTCGATGCTCGGCGGGACGGACAGGAAGAACTGCCGCATGATGAACACCCCGGCCGCGTCGGTCATCAGCGGGATGATCATGCCGGCGTAGCTGTCGTAGATGCCGAGCTGCCGCAGGACGAGGAACTTCGGAATCAGCAGCACGATGCCGGGCACTGCCATCACGGCAACGACGGCGGAGAACAGCGCGCCGCGGCCGCGGAAGCGAAGCCGCGCCAGCGCGTAGCCCGCCATCGAGTCGAACAGCAGCCGCCCGGCGGTGACGCAGACAGCCACGATCACCGAGTTCGCGGTCCAGCGCAGGAAGTCATCCTGGCCGAGCTCGGTGAACGCGCTCGTTACCCAGCTGTGCGGGATCGGGTTCAGCGAGTGGCTGACCGCGTCGGTCTCGGTCTTGAACGCGGTACCGATCTCCAGCAGGAACGGGTAGATGTAAATGACCGCGAAGATCAGCAGGGCGAGATAGCCGCCGGCCCGCAGCCACGGGTTGCCACGGCTGCGCCGCCACGCGCGCTGCCGCCGCGGCGTCGGCTCGGCTGGGACCGCCGTGGTCGCCCCGGCCGGCTGCGTGGTCGTGTGCGGTATCGCGCTCATATCGTCATGTCCCTGCTGCCGCGCACCAGCACCCGCTGGCCGACCGTCAGCACGACGATGATCGCGAACAGGATGAAGGCGATCGCGGCGCCCTGGCCCCACTGCTGATTGCCGAACGATTCCACGTACGCCAGGTAGGCGGGTGTCAGCGTGGTCTCGGCCGGGTTGCCCTGGCTGATCAGGTAGATCTGGTCGAACACCTGCCAGGTGCCGATCAGCCCGAGGGTGAGCACGAGGAAGACCGTGGGGCGCAGCAGCGGCAGCGTGATCCGCCAGAACCTGGTCCAGGCGGACGCGCCGTCGACGATCGCCGCCTCCTCGATCCCCGCGGAGATGTTGGTCAGCGCGGGCAGGAACAGCAGCATGAAGGTGCCCGAGGTGGTCCACACCGCCAGCGCGATCAGCGCCACCATCGCGATGCTCGGCCCGGACAGCCAGGCCCACCAGGACTGGCCGAGGAAGCCGTGACTGCCCAGGATGACCGGGGCCTTGGTCACGCCAAGCCCGCTGAGCGCCAGGTGCAGCAGGCCCCGCGGGTCGTCGAACCAGTTCGGCCCGTGCACGCCGACGTAGCCGAGTGCCGAGTTGACGACGCCCGCCTGGCTGAACAGGAACAGGAACACCATCGAGATCGCGACCGAGCTGGTCACGGCAGGGAAGTAGAAGGCGGTACGGAAGAAGCCCCGGCCCGCCAGGTACCTGCGGCTGACCACCACGGCCAGGAACAGCGACAGCGCGGTCTGCAGCGGTACCACGAGAATCACGTAGAACAGGTTGTTCGCCAGGCTCTGCGCTAGCTGCTGCTGCGGCAGCCCGCCCTGGGTCAGCAGCGCCTGGTAGTTGCGCAGGCCGACCGTGGAAACCCCGGCCGAGAACGGGCTGCCGATGCCGTCCCAGTTGCTGATGCTGACCCAGGCGGCGACCCCGATCGGGATCACCAGGAAGACGATCAGCAAGATCACGGCCGGGGCGCAGAAGAGCCAGCCGGCCGCCGACTCTCGCCGCCGGCCTACCCGGCCCCGCCCGGCCGAGGGGGTCCGGCGCTGGCCGGGGCGGGACCGGGCATTCTGGTGAGCCGCTGGCAGCCCGGCGGAGGACCCGGGCTGCCCGGCGGCGGCTGGTGTGGACGCGGACATGCTCACCCGTTCTGCTTGATCACTCCCGTCAGGTCCTTCTGCCCAGTGCTCAGGATCGAGGTCGGGCTGTTCTTGGGCAGCTGGGCGATAGCAGAGTCCCACGCGGCGAGGGCCTGGGTGTCACCGGCGAGGGCGACGTCCGGGTGCGCCTGGGACAGAGCCTGCACGTGCACGGCCAGCGCCGGGAACGCCTGGGTGAACTGGGACTGCAGCGTGTCGAGCGACGGGATGACGCCGAACGCCTTCGCGAACGCCATCTGCTGCTGGGATGTGGTCAGGAACTTGACGAAGTCCACGGCGCCGGCCAGGTTCTTCGACGCCTTGGGGATGCCCCAGCAGTTGGTGAACGACAGCGTGGCCTTGGTCCCGCTCGGGCCCGCCGGCAGCGGCTTGATCTCGTACTTCACGCTCGGCCAGTCGGCCTGCATCGCGCCGACGGCCCAGTTGCCCACGATGGCCATCGCGGCCTTGTTCGTGCCGAGTGCCTCACCGCTCCAGCCGGAGCTGAGCTGGGACGGGAACTGCATCGTGCGCTGGCTCATCATGTTCTTGAGGTACGAGAGGGCCGACAGGTCCTGTGAGCTGCTCAGGTCGACCGCCGTCCCGGTGCTGTTCAGCACCGATCCGCCGTTCTGGTAGAAGAACTCGTCGATGCCCGAGTGGGACTGGTCGAGCACGAGGCCGGCCCGGCTGCTCGTGGTGAGCTTCTTGGCGACCGAGGCGAGCTGCGACCAGGTGGTCGGCACGTCGGCCGCGGTCAGGCCCGCCTGCTTGAAGTCCTGCGTATTGATGTACAGGGCCAGCGTGCTGGCGTCCTTGGGCGCGCAGATGAACTGGCCGTTATAGCTGAAGGCCGCCTTCAGCACGGGGTAGAAGCCGTTCGCGTTCGGCAGCGTGGACGCGTACGGGTCGAGCACGCCTTCCTTCGCGTAGTTCTGGAAGCTGCCGGGGTCCAGGTAGAACACGTCAGGCGGCGACCCCCCGGCGAAGCCCTGGGCGAGCTGCTGGGTGAGGTTCGACGCGGCGATGACCTTGACCTTGATCCCGCTTTGCTTGGTGAATGCCGTGGCCGCGGCCTGGACGGCCTTGGTCTCGGCCGGCCCGCTCGAGCCGAACATCAGCGTCAGCGGGTGAGTGTTGGGCTTGCCGGCTGCGCTGCCTGAGGTGCTGGCCGAGCTGCCCGCTGAGGAGCAGGCGGTGGCCAGCGCCAGCGCGGCGGCTGCCGCGGCGACGGTGGTGAGCCGGACTCTTTGAGTTCTCATCCTCTTCTCGGTTCCTTCTCTTGGCCCCTGGACAGCGGGTGGGGGGTTTGGTCGGGTACCTGTACTCGGAATGGGCGAAGAACGGGTTGCCTGCGGTTACCCGGATCGGCGCAGCCGCACGCGCGGCTCAAGCAGCAGGCGGTCGGGCTCGCGGTCCGGGCTGCCGGCGTCGGCGAGCAGCTTCTGCAGTGCGTCGAGGCAGGCGACAGCCACCTCATCGAGCGGCTGCGCCACGCTGGTCAGTCCGATCACTGTCGCGGCCGGGGTGTCGTCAAAGCCGATCACGGCAGCGTCGGCGCCGGGCTGAAGGCCGCGGGATGTCAGCTCCGTCCACGCGCCGAGCGCGACGGTGTCGCTGACGCAGACGAACGCGGTGGGCGGGCTGGCCGAGTCGAGCAGCGCCGAGCAGGCCGCCCGGCCGCTGACCATCTCGTCCTCCATCCGGCGCAGCAGCCCGGAGGTCGCAAGTCCGGCCGCGCGGCAGGCCTGCCGCCAGCCGGCCACCCGGTCGTCGCCGACACCTGAGCCGGCCGGCCAGCCGAGAAACGCGATCCGCCGGTGCCCGGCGGCGATCAGATGGCTGGTCGCCGCGCTGGTGCCGCAGGCCCCGTCGACGTCTACCCAGGAGTGGCTGGCCTGGCTGCCCCACGGGCGGCCGAAAGTGACGAACGGCGTCTGCTGCTCGGTCAGCCAGGACGTCCGCTCGTCGCCGGTGTGCGTGCCGGTGAGCACGAACGCGTCGAGGTGGTAGTCGTGCAGCAGCTCGTCGTAAGTGCTGATCTCGGCCTGGTCGTCGCCGGCCGGGAAGAGCAGGATCCGGTAGCCGCGCTCCTGCGCCCGGCCGGTGAGCGCGTGCAGGAACGCGTCGAGCAGGGCGCTGTTGCCGCCCGGTGCCGGGATGCCGGCCGCGATCAGCTGGGAGCGCCTGGTGCGCATCGTCTGCGCGGCCTTCATCGGCCGGTATCCGGTCTGCGCGATGATGTCCTGCACGCGCCGCCTGGTCTCCTCGCGCACCAGGTGCGGCGAGTTGAGCACGTTCGAGACTGTCTGCCGGGAGACGTGAGCGAGCGCGGCGATGCTGTTCAGCGTCGCCCGCGGGCCTGGGGCAGGCGCCACAGTGCATCACTCCTCGCCCGGCGGGCGGCAGACCGCCACCGTTCGCGAATGTCGGTTCCGCGTGCTTTGATCGATCCATATGAACGATCCATTTGATCGATCAAAATTAATGTAATGTTGTTCCTAACGGTCCGTTCTGTCAAGTGCCCGCTCGCCGGCAAGCCGGCCGGGCCGGAATGAGGGGTAGATGCCCGGCCAGCCGTTCCTGCACGATCTCGTCACCGTGCTCAGCGCGCCGACCGTGGCGCTGAGCGAGCCGGACGGGCAGATCAGGACAGGTGGCGCGCAGGGGCTGCTGCACGCTGACATGCGCGTCCTGTCACGGGCTGAGCTGCGGCTCGGCGGCGCTGAGCTTGAGCCCATCGGCGGCTCGCTGCGCGGTGCGCACGCGGCGGTCTTCAGTTCGGTGCCGCGTCAGCTCGGTGACGACTCCTCGGGTCCTGTGGTCCGGGTCGACCGGGCGCGGACGGTAGCGCCTGGCCTGCTCAGCGAGCAGATCACGGTGCACAGCTACGCCGGCGCCGGGCTGCGCGCCGAGCTGTCCGTGCACTTCGCTGCCGACCTGGCCGGGGTGGCGCTGATCAAGGACGGGCTAGCGGCCGCGCAGGTGCCGATCCAGGCCACCGGGCCCGAGCTGCGCTGGGGCACTCCCCAGCTGCAGGTCACGCTGAAAGCGCCCGGCGCCGAGCTGGCGGCAGAGCCCGGCGGCGGCGTGCTGCGCTGGCAGGTCGCCCTGGACGGCCGGGGCTCGGCGGAGTTCGGCTGGCGGCTTTCGGTGCGCGACCAGGGCGCCGTGGTCCGCGCGGCCGGCGGCGGATCGCCGTGGCGCTCGGCCAGGGCGAGCGCCGATGACCCGCGGCTCGGCAGGCTGCTGGCGCAGTCGCTGGCCGATCTCGGCGCGCTGCGGATGGCCTCGCAGCGGGCTCCTGAGGACGCCTTCCTTGCTGCTGGAGCGCCGTGGTTCCTGACCATGTTCGGCCGCGACAGCCTGTGGGCCGCGCGGCTGCTGCTCCCGTTCGGCTGGCAGGCCGCGGCCGGCACGCTGCGCGCGCTGGCCGCTTACCAGGGGCGGCGATCGGACCCGGTGACCGCCGAGGAGCCCGGCAAGATCCCGCACGAGCTGCGCCGGCCGGGGCGGGCCACGGCCGGGTCGCTGCCGCCGGTCTACTACGGCACCATCGACGCCACCCCGTTGTGGATCTGCCTGCTGCACGACGCCTGGCGATTCGGCATGCCAGCCGACCAGGTGCGCGCGCTGCTGCCGGCGCTGCGCGGCGCGCTCGGCTGGATGCGCGAGCACGGCGACGCGGACGGCGACGGCTTCCTCGAGTACATCGACTCCAGCGGCCGCGGCCTGGCCAATCAGGGCTGGAAGGACTCCGGCGACTCGGTGCGGTTCGCCAGCGGGCGGATCGCCGTGGCGCCGGTCGCGCTGTGCGAGGTGCAGGGGTACGCGTGCGAGGCCGCCAGGCACGGCGCCGACCTGCTCGACGCTCTCGGCGAGCCGGGCGGCGCGCACTGGCGCGACTGGGCGGACCGGCTGGCCGCCGCGTTCCGCGACGCGTTCTGGGTCGACGACGGCGGCGGCGCCTACCCGGCGCTGGCGCTTGACCGCGACAAGCAGCCGGTCGACGCCCTCACCAGCAACATCGGCCACCTGCTCGGCACGGGGCTGCTCAGCCAGGCCGAGGAGGCGCTGGTCGCGGCCAGGCTGGCCGGGCCGGACCTGGACTCCGGCTTCGGCCTGCGCACCATGTCGGCGGGGGCGGGCGGGTACTCGCCGCTCAGCTATCACTGCGGCACGGTATGGAGCCACGACACCGCCATCGCGATCCGCGGGCTCGCCGCTGCCGGCCACCCGGACGCGGCCGCGTCACTGGCCGACGGGCTGCTGGAGGCGGCCGCGTGGTTCGGCTGGCGGCTGCCCGAGCTGTACTCAGGCGACCCGCGAGCCGCCGCGCCGGGCCCGGCGCCGTATCCGGCGGCCTGCCGCCCGCAGGCCTGGGCGGCCGCTGCGGCTGGCGCGCTGGTGCAGGCCCGCCTCGGGCTGACGATCAGCGTGCCTGACGGCCAGGTCGAGCTCGCGCCGCCGCCCGTGCCGATCGGCGGCGCCGGGCTGCGAGTGCACGTCGACGGCCTGGTAGCCGGTGAGCACACCTTCAGCGCCGGCGTCGACCAGGCTGGCCAGGGCTATATCCGGGACCTGCGCCTCCAGCCAGTCCGCTAGCCGTACCCCAAAGCCGCCGTAATCTGGCAGCCGCATTGGCGCAGGCAGCTGACCGGCGGCGGGTGACGGGTCATTTCCCTGGCCCGGCCCATGAACCGCTGACGTTCTCAGTCGCCGTAGTGATAGCGGGCCTGGATGATGATTAGCTCATCGTCGGTCGCGCCATGGACCAGGCGGTGCTCGTCATCAATCCGCCGGGACCAGAACCCGGAAAGGTTACGGCGCAATGGCTCTGGCTTGCCGGTGCCCTCGAACGGGGTGCGCCTGGCTTCCTCGATCAGCCGGAGCAGACGGCGAAGCAATTTCTTGTCGGCGGCAGCCCAGTAGGTGAAGTCTTCCCAGCCTTGCGGATGGAAGACGATGTTCCGCACCGCGGCTAGTCTTCCTCGGCCATGGTCTCAAGGTCCTCCATGGTCTTGGTGATCAAGTGCCGGCCGAGCCGTGCTTCTTCGGCAGCAGCCATGAGGCGGGCCGCATTGGCTGGCGAGCGCAGCAGGTAGTCGGTTTCCGCCATGGACTCGTAATCGTCAGCGGCGACCAAGTAGGCCCTGCCGTGGTTGGAGACGATCTCGACGGCCGCCCGGTCGTCGTTAACTTGCCTGATCAGCGGGAACAACCGCCTGCGCGCCTCGCTCGCCGTGATGGCCACCGTAAGCTCCCCACCTTGGTACAGCAGTATGGTACCACTCGCGACGTGCGCGAGCGGCTGCGGTGGCCGGGTGGGAGGCTGACGCGGCTGGCGAGACCGGTTGCTGGGAAGAGCGGGCCGCGATCATTAGGCTCGTCGGGTGAGCTCAGAACGCGGCGAGGCGCCGTACCCGTGGCCTGCGGGCGCCGCGACCGGGGTTGGCTCGATGCCGGGTACCGAGCCGGCTGAGTCGCTGGCCGTGGTCTTCGGTGAGCTGCCTGACTTGCCGTTCCTGCCGGAGCTGCCGGACCGCGGCCCTGGTGCCGACATGACCGGCCGGGCCGCGGCGATGCTGGTCGACCTGCCGGTCGAGACCACGCCGCGCGGGTGGAAGCTCGCCACCCGGCCGGGCCGGGCCCAGCGTCGCGCGGCCGACCTGCTGTCGGCTGACCTGGACGCGCTGCAAGAGGCCGCCGAGGACTACGCCGGGACGGTCAAGGTGGCCGCGTGCGGGCCGTGGACGCTGGCCGCCACGATCGAGCTGAGCCGAAGCCAGAACCCGGCCCTCGCCGACGACGGCGCGATAGGCGATCTGACCGCTTCGCTGGCCGAGGGGATCGCCGCGCACGTGGCGCAGCTGCGCGCCCGGCTGCCGAAAGCCACGGTGCTGCTGCAGCTCGACGAGCCGGCCCTGCCAGCAGTGCTCGCTGGCGACGTGCCGACGGCCAGCGGGCTGAACCTGGTGCGGGCCATCGAGCCGGGCCCGGCGCGGGACGCGCTGGACGCGGTGCTCGGCGCGTCCGGGGCCTGGCCGGCCGTGCACTGCTGCGCCGCCAGGGTGCCATTTACGCTGCTGCGCGACGCTGGCGCGGCAGCCGTGGGCTTCGACCCGGCCCGGCTGCGGCGCGGCGAGGAGGACGGCGTAGCCGAGATCGCCGAGGGCGGCGCCGGGCTGCTGCTCGGCGTGCTGCCCACGGCGAGTCCGTGGCAGCTGTCACCGGCAAGCCTGCCGCCGCCAGCCGACACCGCGGCCGTGGCCATCACCCTGTGGCACCGGATGGGGCTGGCGCCCGCCAGCCTGCCGGGACAGGTCGTGCTCACCCCGGCTTGCGGGCTGGCCGGCGCCTCGCCGGCCGGCGCCCGCGCGGCGATCGAGCACTGCCGCGAGGCGGCCGCGATGCTGCCCGAGCTGATCGAGGAGGGAGGGCGGTGACGCAGCCAGGAGCAGGGTCGCCAGGCACGGGGGCGCCAGCAGCGCGATCACCAGAGCCAGCCGAGGCCACGGCGCCGGCGCGGCAGCGGCACGCGCAGCTGTCCGCCGAGATCACCGAGCACAATCACCGCTATCACGTGCTCGACTCACCGCTGATCTCCGACGCCGAGTACGACCAGCTGATGCGCGAGCTGCGGGGGCTGGAGGAGCAGTACCCGGACCTGCGCACGCCTGACTCGCCGACGCAGAAGGTCGGCGATGTGATCTCCACCGACTTCGCCGCTGTGCAGCATCTGCAGCGGCTGCTCAGCCTGGACAACGCGTTCTCCGCCGAGGAGCTTGACGGCTGGCACGCACGGGCGGAACGGCTCGGCGGCAGCGCGGAACTGCCGGGCCTCGGCCGCTACCTGTGCGAGCTGAAGATCGACGGCCTGGCCATCGCGCTGCTTTACCGGCGCGGCAGGCTGGTCCGGGCCGCGACCCGCGGCGACGGTGTGACCGGCGAGGACGTGACGCCCAACGTGCGCACGATCGAGGCGGTGCCGGCCCGGCTGGCCGGCGCCGGCTGGCCGGAGGAACTCGAGGTGCGCGGCGAGGTGTTCCTGCCGGTGGCAGCGTTCCGCGACCTGAACGAGCGGCTGGCCGACGCCGGCCGGCCGCCGTTCGCCAACCCGCGCAACTCGGCGGCCGGCTCGCTGCGGCAGAAGGACCCGCGAATCACCGCGAGCCGTGCGCTCAGCATGATCGTGCACGGGCTTTACGTGCCCGGCGGGTCGCCCGAGGCCGGCATGCCAGCCCCTGGCGAGGCGGCGACCGCCGGCGCCGACGTGCCGGACACCCAGTCCGGCTGGTACCGCCGGCTGGCCGAGTGGGGCCTGCCGGTCAGCGATCTCTACCAGGTGGTCGACGACCTCGACCAGGTGCGCGCGTACATCGGGCACTACGCCGAGCACCGGCACGACCCGCCGTACGAGATCGATGGCGTGGTGGTCAAGCTCGACCAGCTCGACGTGCAGCGGGCGCTGGGGGCGACCAGCCGCGCGCCGCGCTGGGCGATCGCGTACAAGTACCCGCCGGAGGAAGTCACCACCCGGCTGCTGGAGATCCGGGTGAACGTGGGCCGCACCGGCCGGGTGACCCCGTTCGCGGTGATGGAGCCGGTTAAGGTCAGCGGGTCGACGGTCGAGAACGCGACGCTGCACAACGCCGACGAGATCGCCCGCAAGGGCGTGCTGATCGGCGACATGGTGGTGCTGCGCAAGGCCGGCGACGTGATCCCCGAGGTGGTCGGCCCGGTCGCCGACCTGCGCACCGGCGCCGAGCGCAGCTTCGACTTCCCCACCCACTGCCCGGCCTGCGGCACCGCCCTGGTCAGGGAGGACGGCGGCGTCGACTGGCGCTGCCCGAACGCGCGATCGTGCCCGGCGCAGCTGCGGGAGCGGCTCTTCCACCTGGCCGGCCGCGGCGCGCTGGACATCGAGGTGCTCGGCTACGAGGCGGTGACTGCGCTGCTTGACTCGGGCCTGATCGCCGACGAGGGCGACATCTTCTCGCTGGACGGCGACAAGCTGGCAGCGTGCTCGTTCTTCCTTAATAAGCAGGGCACGCTCACTGCGAACGCGGCCAAGCTGCTGGCCAACCTGGAGGAGGCCAGGCACCGGCCGCTCTGGCGGATCCTGGTGGCGCTCTCGATCCGGCACGTCGGGCCGACCGCGGCGCGCGGCCTGGCGGCCGGCTTCGGCTCGGTGGACGCGATCGCCGCGGCGCCTGACGACCTGCTGACCGCCGTCGACGACGTGGGGCCGACGATCGCGGCCTCGCTGCGGGACTGGTTCGCCGTGGACTGGCATGAGGAGATCGTGCGCAAGTGGCGCGACGCGGGTGTCGACTTGGCCGACCCCGGCTTCACCGGCGGCGTGCTCGCCGCACGCGAGGGCGCCGCCGCCGCGGCCGGGCCGCTGGCCGGCGTCACCGTCGTGATCACCGGCACGCTGGAGGGCTTTACCAGGGACGAGGCCGCCGAGGCGGTACAGCAGCGGGGCGGCAAGGTGGCTGGCTCGGTCTCGAAGAAGACCGGCTTCGTCGTCGCCGGCGAGAATCCTGGCTCGAAGCAGGACAAGGCGGTCTTGCTCGGCGTGCCGGTGCTGGACGAGGAGGGCTTCGGCGTGCTGCTCTCAGAGGGACCGGACGCGGCGGCCGCGAGCGCGGCTGGCTGACGCCCGGCACCGCACCGTCGGCAGACACTGCGCCGTCGGCGCGGCAGACCGGGTAGCGGGGACTGCTGTGCCTCGCGGTGCGCAGGATGCCTGAGCCGCGAGGCGAGCTCACGTGCGCTGGGGGACAGCTGATGCCGAAGTCGTGTGGAAACGGCTGCAGGCCGACACGCCGTAACGGATAGTATGCAAATGGCTTCGGGATGTACTTATTCGCCGTACGCTGTACTTGCGCAACAGCGCGTGGTGCCTGACCGGCTCACTCGGTTGCCCCCCACGAGGACGCTATGAAGGACCCCAACGACACCAGTGACATCGCTCCCCGGGTGAGCTCGCCGCTGTGGATTCACATGACGGCGGTCATTGTCGCCGGCACGGCTGTCTTTGCTGTCGGAATGGCGCACCTGCGGATGCTGCCGCACCTGGCCGGGGTACCGATGTTCTGGCTGCTCGCCGCCCTGATCGTGGTCGGCGAGATCTGGAAAGTCGTCACGCCTGGCCGGACCGAGGCCGAATCGCCGGCCGTGTCGCTCACCTTCAGCTTCGCGGCGCTGCTGTTCTGGGGCTTCGCCGTCGCGGCGCTGCTGCGGGTCGGCGCGAGCCTGATCGTCGGCCTCGCCCAGCGGCGCGGGCCGCACCGGATCGTGTTCAACGCGGCGCAGATGACACTCGGCCTGGCCGCCGCCGCGCTCGTTCTCGACGCCACCGGGCTCGCGCCGGTCGGCGGCCGGCAAGCAGGACTGCCGGCCGGCACCTGGACCGTGCCGCTGCCAGGCGGCAGCCTGTGGAAGGTCGCGCTGGCCGCCGCCGCTTACTTCGTTGTCGTCTTCCTGCTGGTCAGCACCGCGGTAGCGCTGCACGCGCGAGGGCCGCTCGGCAAGACCATCCGCGCCAACTTCCGCTACCAGGGCTTCGTCAACCTGGTCCTGCTCGCCGCCGCGCCGCTGGTCGCGGTCGTCATGTCGGTGCGCTCGGCCTGGCTGCTGCTGCTGTTTGCCTTCCCGCTCGCCGCCATCTACGTCAACGCCGCGATGTCCCGGAGCCGCGATGACCAGGCGCATCACGACGAGCTGACCGGGCTGTGCAACCGCAAGCTGCTGGTGCTGCGCACCACCGAGGCGCTGGAGCGGGCTGCGGCGGCCGGCACCAGGGTCGGCTTCCTGCTGCTCGACCTTGACCGGTTCAAGGAGGTCAACGACACGCTCGGGCACCCGGTCGGCGACCGGCTGCTGCGCATCGTGGCCAACCGGCTGACCCATAGCGTGCGCCCAGGTGACGTGGTTGCCAGGCTCGGCGGCGACGAGTTCGCCGTGCTGCTGCCGTCGGTGCCGGACGTGACCGCCGCGTGCGAGGTGGCGGCGCGGCTGCGCGGCGCGCTCGCCGAGCCGATCAGGACCGAGGGCATGTCGTTCGACATCGAGGCCAGCGCCGGCATCGCCCTCTACCCGGACGACGCCAGCGGCTTCGAGCTGCTCATGCAGCACGCGGACGTCGCGATGTACCTGGCTAAGGAGCGGCGCACCGGAGTCGAGCGCTACCTGGCCGCGCGCGACCGCAACTCCCCGGCCCGGCTCGCCCTGCTCGGCGACCTGCGCCGCGGCCTGGACGGCGGCGAGCTGCAGCTGCACTACCAGCCCAAGGTGATGCTCGCCGACCAGCAGCCCGCCGGGATGGAGGCGCTGGTGCGGTGGCAGCACCCGGTACGCGGGCTGATGCCGCCGGAGGAGTTCGTGCCGCTGATCGAGCAGTCGTACCTGATGCGCGAGCTGACCTCCCAGGTGGTCGAGATGGCGCTGGCGCAGACAGCCCGCTGGTGGCGCGGCGGCCTGCCGGTTCAGGTGTCGATCAACGTCGCGGCCAGGGACCTGCTGGACGCCGGGCTCGCCGACACCATCGGCAGCGGCCTGGACAGGCACCACCTGCCACCCGAGGCGCTGCTGCTCGAGGTCAACGAGCGAGTGCTGACCAGCGAGCCAGCGCACGTCATCATCGCCGGCGAGGCGCTCGCCGCGCTGGGCGTCGGGCTGAGCCTGGATGACTTCGGCACCGGCTACTCCTCGCTGGTCCGGCTGCGGCGGTTGCAGGTCGCCGAAGTGAAAATCGACTCGTCGTTCGTCGGCCGGATGCTCGCCTCAGCCGACGACGAGGTGATCGTCCGGTCGATCGTGGACATGGTGCGGGCTCTCGGCATCCGCTCGGTGGCCGAGGGGGTCGAGTCAGCCGAGGTCGCCAGGGTGCTGCGGGTCATGGGCTGCGACGCGGCGCAGGGCTGGCACTTCAGCCGTCCGCTCAACGCCGCCTCGGCGACCGCGTGGCTCACCGAGCACGAAGCCGCCGCCCCGGCCGGCGGCCAGCACGCGCTGCCAGGGCGCTAGCGTCCTGAGGCCGGCCGCAACCCGGCGCTCCCGCCTTGTCCTGGAGGCAGCCGGGGAGGCAGCCCGCCGCTAGCCCGGCCGGCCTCGGCCGCCAGCGGTCCTAGGATGGCGTGCATGCCCATTACCCGCGAAGAGGTGGCCCACCTGGCCGCTCTGGCGAGGCTCGCGCTGACCGACGCCGAGCTGGACCTGTACGCCGGGCAGCTCGACGTGATCATCTCGAACGTGGCGCGCGTGCAGGAAGTCGCCGCTGACGGCATCCCGCCCATGACGCACGCCGCCGACCTGGCCAATGTGTACCGCGAGGACGTCATCATCCCGCCGCTCGGCACCGAGGTGGCGCTCGATCAGGCGCCGGCCGCCGAGCAGGAGCGGTTCAAGGTCCCGCGGATCCTGGCGGAGGAGTGAGATGAGCGACGAGCTGACCCGGATGACCGCGGCGCGGATCGCCGCCGCAGTCGCGGCCGGCGAGGTTTCCGCGGTCGAGGTCGCCAGCGCGCACCTGGCCAGGATCGACGACGTCGACGGCAAGGTGCGGGCTTTCCTGCACGTCGCGCGCGACAGCGCGCTGGCCGCCGCCCGCCAGGTCGACCAGCATAGAGCGGCCGGAGACCCGCTCGGCCCGCTGGCCGGCGTGCCGCTGGCTCTCAAGGATGTCTTCACCACCCTGGACATGCCGACCACCTGCGGCTCGCGGATCCTGGCCGGCTGGCAGCCGCCGTACGACGCCACCATCACCCGGCGGCTGCGCGAGGCTGGCGTGGTGATCCTCGGCAAGACCAACATGGACGAGTTCGCCATGGGCTCCTCCACCGAGAACTCGGCTTTCGGCGCGTCCCGCAACCCCTGGGGGCTTGACCTGGTGCCGGGCGGGTCGTCCGGCGGGTCCTCGGCCGCGGTCGCCTCCTACGAGGCCGCGCTCGGCATCGGCACCGACACCGGCGGCTCGATCCGGCAGCCGGCCGCGGTCTGCGGCCTCGTCGGCACCAAGCCGACCTACGGCGGCTCATCCCGGTACGGCGTGATCGCGTTCGCCTCCTCGCTGGACACGCCAGGGCCGCTGGCCAGGACCGTGCTCGACGCCGCGCTGCTGCACGAGGTCATGTCGGGTCATGACCCGTGCGACTCGACTTCGGTGGACGCGCCGGTGCCGCCGGTGGTCGCCGCTGCACGGCAGGCCGACGTGGCCGGGCTGCGGGTCGGCGTCGTCGCCGAGCTGTCCGGTGAGGGGTACGAGAGCGGCGTGCTGTCCAGGTTCGCCGAGGCGGTCGAGCTGCTGGAATCGCTCGGGGCGAAGATCACCGAGGTGTCCTGCCCGCACTTCAGCTACGGGCTGCCCGCCTACTACCTGATCGCGCCCAGCGAGGCCTCGTCCAACCTGGCCAGGTTCGACGCGATGCGCTACGGCCTGCGGACCGGCGACGACGGCACCCGCAGCGCCGAGGAAGTGATGGCGCTGACCAGGGCGGCCGGGTTCGGGCCGGAGGTCAAGCGGCGGATCATGCTCGGCACCTACGCGCTGTCCAGCGGCTACTACGACGCCTACTACGGCAAGGCGCAGCAGGTCAGGACGCTCATCCGGCGCGATTTCGACGCTGCCTTCGAGCAGGTCGACGTGCTGGTATCGCCATCGACGCCGACGACCGCGTTCCGGCTCGGCGAGCGAGTCGACGACCCGATGTCGATGTACCTGGCCGACCTGTGCACGATCCCGTCTGACCTGGCTCAGAACGCGGCCATCTCGGTGCCGTGCGGCCTCGCGCCGGAAAACGGGCTGCCGGTGGGCCTGCAGGTGATGGCGCCGGTGCTGGCCGACGACCGGCTGTACCGGGTTGCCGCGGCCGTCGAGGCGGCGCTCGAGCAGCGCTGGGGCCAGCCGCTGCTGGCGCACGCGCACGGCCTTGACGCGGAACCGCCGGGCGGCAGCTGGCCGGCCGGCGCTGGACCGGGAGCCTGACAGATGAGCGAGACGATGCCCGCCGTGTCCTTCGACGAGGCCCTGCGCCGGTACGAGCCGGTGATCGGGCTTGAGACGCACGTCGAGCTCGGCACGACCACGAAGATGTTCTGCGGCTGCCCCACCGTCTTCGGCGCCGAGCCCAACTCAGCCGTCTGCCCGGTCTGCCTCGGACTGCCAGGCTCGCTGCCGGTCGCCAACCGCACCGCGATCGAGTACACGATCAGGATCGGGCTGGCGCTGAACTGCACGATCGCGACCTGGTGCCGGTTCGCCAGGAAGAACTACTTCTACCCGGACATGCCGAAGGACTTCCAGATCTCGCAGTACGACGAGCCGCTGTGCACCGACGGCTGGCTCGACGTGGCGGTCGGCGAGCGCACCTTCCGGGTGGGCATCGAGCGGGTCCACCTGGAGGAGGACACCGGCAAGTCGCTGCACGTCGGCGGCGCCACCGGCCGGATCCACGGCGCCGACTACTCGCTGGTCGACTACAACCGGGCCGGGATACCCCTGGTCGAGGTCGTCACCAAGCCGGTCGACGGGACCGGCGAGCTGGCGCCGGTCGTGGCCAGGGCCTACGTCACCGAGCTGCGGGACCTGCTGCGCTCGCTCGGCGTGTCCGACGTGCGGATGGAGGAGGGCTCGCTGCGCTGCGACGTGAACACCTCGCTGGCGCCGCGCGGGTCCGGCACCTGGGGCACCAGGACCGAGACCAAGAACGTCAACTCGCTGCGCTCGGTGGAGCGCTCTGTCCGCTCCGAGATCGAGCGGCAGGCGGCCGTGCTCGACGCCGGCGGCCGGGTCGTCCAGGAGACCAGGCACTTCCACGAGGACTCAGGCACCACGACCGCCGGCCGGAGCAAGGAGGAAGCGCAGGACTACCGCTACTTCCCCGAGCCTGACCTGGTGCCGATCGCGCCGCCGGCCGACTGGGTCGCCGAGCTGCGCGCCGCGCTGCCTGAGCTGCCGGCCGCCCGCTGGGCCAGGCTGCAGGCCGAGTGGGGACTACCGGAAGCCGACATGACCGCGCTGCGCAACGCCGGCGCGCTCGACCTGGTCGCCGGCACGGTCGCGGCGGGCGCCAGCCCGGAGCAGGCGCGCAAGTGGTGGCTCGGCGAGCTTGCCCGGCGGGCGAACGAGTCGGGCACCGAGCTGGCCGCGCTGCCCGTCACGCCGGCCCAGGTGGCCAGGGTCAGTGAGCTGGTGTCGACCGGCAAGCTGAACGACAAGCTGGCCCGGCAGGTGCTCGACGGCGTGCTGGCCGGCGAGGGCTCGCCGGACGAGATCGTCATGGCCCGCGGCCTGGCCGTGGTCAGCGACGACAGCGCGCTGGCTGTCGCCGTGGACGACGCGATCGCAGCCAGCCCTGAGGTTGCCGACAAGATCAGGGCGGGCAAGGTCGCCGCGGCAGGCGCGCTGGTTGGCGCCGTGATGAAGGCGACCAGGGGACAGGCCGACGCGGCCAGGGCACGCGAGCTGATCCTGGGACGGCTGGGCGCTGGCGGTTCCTGAGCCGGCCAGGCCTGGGCCGTCGTCACTGGCTGACCCGGTCCCGGCGGGGCGCTTCCGGAGCGCTCAGGATGGCTCCGCCGACTGCGGCAGTTCGGCGGGCAAGGCTGACGCTGAGTTTCCCGGCTCATCCCTCAGGTGCCGCACCAGCCAGTCGACGATCAGGCGCTGCACCCTGCTAAAGGCCGCCCGGTCGATGAAGCCGTGTCCCTCGCCCTCGATGGGCACGTACTCGACCTCCCGCCTCAGCTCACGCAGCCTCGCGACCACCACGTCGGATGCCTCCGGCGACACGTTCGCATCGTTGGCTCCATGGATGACCAGCAGTGGCGCGGTAATCCGGTCGATGTAGCCGAGCGGGCTGCCAGCGCGCAGCGCGGTAACGTCGTCGTCCGGGTCGCCCAGCCAGCCGCGGACCCGGTGCCGCCAGTGCGGCGGCGCCGTGCGCGCGTCGTCGATCAGGTCAGCGGGGCCGAACAGGTCGACGCCGGCCCGCCACGCCTCCGGCATCCTGGCCAGGCAGGACAACGCGGCGAAACCGCCATAGGACCCGCCGAACACGCCGAGCCTGGCCGGGTCAGCCCAGTCCAGCCCGCGCAGGAAGTCCACGCAGGCGGCCATGTCCCGTACGTCGCCGAAGCCCCAGTCGCGGTATATCAGCCGCTGGTAGCTCATGCCGTATCCGATGGAGCCTCGGATGTTGGGCGCGAGCACGCCGACGCCGGCCGCGAGCAGTGGCTGGTACAGGCTGTTCGCCCACGGCCATTCCGGACGCTCCTGAGCCTCGGGTCCGCCGTGTACCGACAGCACCACCGGCACGCGCGCGTCAGCGTCCGCTACAGGTGGCCGGTACAGGAACGCGGGAACGGTTACCCCGCCACCGCTGGGTATCCGCACCACCTCGGGTCCGGCGACGCCAGCGGCGGTCCTTGCGCCGCACCGGGTCAGCGGCCGCCTCGTCCCCGCGTCCAGGTCGATCGCGAAGAGCTCGGCCGGCGTGGTCGCCGTAGAGCCGAGGCAGACCAGCGTGCGCGCGTCCGGCGTGAGCTCGAGCGTGGCGCCACCGGACCCCTGCCGGGCCGCGTAGACGCCCGGCGGCAGGCCGGTGAGCTGCCGGTCACTGTCGCCGTCGCGCACGTGCAGCTCGCTCCATCCGTCGACGTTGCACGCCCAGGCCAGGCGGTGCCCGTCCGCCGACACGACGGCGGCGTCAATGTCGCGCTCTGGTGCGGCGAGCCAGTCGAGCCGGCCGGGTTCTTGGCCGGTCACGTCCAGCAGCGCCAGCCCGGTGAATTCCCTGCCGTGGCTGGTGAGCAGGTAGCAAGCCCGGCCATCGGCTGACCACGCGACCGGCCAGTAGATCGCCGGGCCGTCGTGCGGTGTGAGGTGGCGCACCTCGCCGGTGCCCACGCGGCAGGCGAACAGGTCCTGCTCGGTGTTCTGGTGCAGCCGCAGGATGAGCAGCACCTCGGAATCCGGCGACCAGCGCATGGGAAAGTAGCGGTCGTCGCCAGTCAGCACCGTTCGCTCGGTGCCCGAGCCGAGGTCACGGACCAGCACGTCGAACGCGCCCGGATCCCTCGCATTGCTGCTGTAAGCCAGCATGGCCGAGTCCGGGCTGTACGGCGCGGAGCTGACGTGGCCAGGGATGCTGACCTGGTAGCGGGCGCCGGGCCGGCTCATCGAGCTGACCGAGCCGGTCGCCGCGTCGATTTCCGCGAGCTGGTAGTTATCCGCCCCGCCGGGATTGGTGCTGACGAGGACCGCCCGGCCATCCGGCCGCCAGGTGCACAACCCGGGCCGCCGGGCAGCGGGCCAGACGCGGACCGGCGGGCCGTCGGCGACGGGCACCTGCCACAGCCCGAACTCCCCGTCGGCATCGCAGCTGTACACAACGTTCTCGCCGCCAGGGTGCAGGCTGAACGCACCGATCCTGTCGAAGTCGTGGAACGTCATTGATGACATTGGCCGCCGCCCATCGCCATATTGCAGAATATGCAATAGGTATCCTAAGCCGGTGGACGGGCGAGGGCCTCCAGGCCGGCGCGTCAGCGAGCGGCATGACGCCACCGTGGAACAGCTCAGGGCGCTGGCACATCCGCTGCGGGTGCGCGTCCTGCGACTGTGCCTCGGCCACGCCCGGACGAACCAGGAGCTCGCTGACCGCCTGGACATCGCGCCAGGCAGCATGCTCAGGCACGTGAAGCTCCTGGTCGGCGCCGGCTTCCTCACGCCGCAGCCGCCCCGGCTAGGGCCGCGCGGTGTCACCGAGCGGCCATACCTGGCGACCGGGCTGTCCTGGCGCATCTCATTTGAGGTCGGCGACCCGGCGCTGTCGCACCGGGCCGAGCTCGCGACCATCGACGCCTATCGCGCCGAGCTGGCAGAAGCCGACGACGCGCGGGTGGCAAGCGTCCGGATGCCGCTCTGGCTGACAGAGGCGGAGCGTGCCAGCCTGATCAGCCGGATGGGTGCCCTGATCGACGAGTACCGTGACATCGGCGCCAGGCACGAGGACGACCGTGACCTGGCTGAGCGGTTCAGCTTCCTGTGGAGCATGTACGCCGAGCGCAACGCCGGTCGCTAGCTGCCACGGGCGCGGAATGAACCCGCTGCGCCAGCAGTTACTATTGCACTATGCGTCCGTTCCAGCATGAGGTGATGATGCCCCGCTAGCCGGGGCCATGACACGCTGCCAGGACGACGTCCGCACGAGGCCCTACGGGGCCTCGATTCATTTCTGCGAGTCCGGGCCCCTGCCCGATCAGGAGGCTGCGATGACCGCAGAGCGCATTTTCCTCAGTACCGCCATTCCCTATGTCAACTCCCGCCCGCACCTCGGCCACGCGCTGGAGCTGGTCCAGGCAGACGTGCTGGCCAGGCACTTGCGCCAGGTGGGCAATCAGGTGCGGTTCCAGACCGGCACAGACGACAACGCGCTGAAGAACGTGCTGGCCGCCGACGCCGAGAACGTCAGTGTCACCGAGCTCGTCGAGCGGAACGCGACCGCGTTCGAGCGGTTGCGCGGGCCGCTGGCGCTGTCGTTTGACGACTTCATCAGGACCAGCAGCGATCCGCGGCACCGCGCGGGCGTGGAGACGCTGTGGCGCGCCTGCGCCGCGAGCGGCGACTTCTACCGCAGGCACTACGAGGGCCTGTACTGCGTCGGCTGCGAGCAGTTCTACCAGCCAGGAGAGCTGCAGGACGGGCGCTGCCCTGAGCACGGCACGGCGCCGCAGCGAGTCGCGGAGGAGAACTGGTTCTTCCGGCTGTCCCGGTACTCAGCGCAGCTGCATGAGCTGATCTCCTCCGGCCGGCTGCGGATCGAGCCGCAGGCCAGGCGCAACGAGGTGCTGAGCTTCATCGCCGCCGGGCTGCAGGACTTCAGCGTGTCCCGCCCGGCGGCCCGCGCCCGCGGCTGGGGCATCACCGTGCCCGGCGACCAGGACCAGGTCATCTACGTCTGGTGGGATGCGCTCGGCAACTACGTCACCGCACCCGGCTACGGCTCCGACCCGGCCGGCTACCAGCGCTGGTGGGCCGGTGCCGCCCGGCGGGTGCACGTGATCGGCAAGGGCGTGCTCCGCTTCCACGCGGTCTACTGGCCCGCCATCCTGCTCTCGGCAGGCGAGCCGCTGCCGACCGAGATCCTCGTGCACGACTACCTGACCATCGACGGGCAGAAGATCAGCAAGTCGGCGGCCGGACATGCGGCCGCAGCTGACCCGGTCGCGTTGACTGACCGGTACGGCACCGACGCGGTGCGCTGGTGGCTGGTGCGCGAGGTGCCGCGCAGCGGTGACGCCGACTTCACCGCCGCGCGGCTGGTGGCACGGGCCAACGACGAGCTGGCCAACGGCATCGGCAACCTGGTCAGCCGCGTGGTCTCGCTGGTGCACCGGTACCGCGCTGGCCGCGTGCCGCAACCGGAACCCGGGCCGGACGGCCGCGACCAGCCGCCGGGCGCCGCGGATGCGGCGCCGCTGCTGGCCGCGTGCCGCGCCGCGCCGGACCAGCTGCGTGCGGCCCTTGACGGGTTCGACTTCCGCGCCGCCAGCGCCGCGGCGTGGGCGATCGCCGAGCAGGCCAACCGCTATGTCGAGCGGACCGAGCCGTGGCATCTGGCCAGGGCCGAGCAGGCGGGTGACGCAGCTGCCGGACGGCGTCTCGACACGGTGCTCGCCGTGCTGGTGGCCGGTTGCGGCGCGCTCGCCGCGCAGCTCGCGCCCTTCGTTCCAGGGCTCGCCGGGCAGATCACCGCGGCGCTCGACGACTCAGCCGGCGCGCTGCCAGCGCGCTCGGTGCTGTTTCCCAGGCTCGAGGCGGACGGCCGATTCCGTGGCAAGATCGGCGAGCCAGGAAAACTCGGAAACTTGTCTCCTGCCGTACGCACTTCCTCAATCTAAGCGTGACCTCGCGCACGTAGAGTCATTGCAGATTTGCTCACTGCGAGACCACGTCCGGCGCCGGCGACTCCGCAGCGCAGGCGGTCCGGGAAGACCGCCCTGGCCGACGCGAGGTGCTCGTGCTCAACGGCGAGCCGCAGCCAGGGTTTATGGACGTGAGCCCGGCGGGCCTACATGGCCAGCCGGGCTCGCTATGGCCATGGGCGTGGCGCGAGATGGAGGAATGGTGCCCGCGTACGCGCCCAGTGGCGCGCGATGAGCGTTGCTCTGGATGCCTGGACCGCTGCTGGCGCACTGGCCGCCGCGGCCGGCGTGGCCGGGCTGTGGCGTGCTGCGCTGCGCCGTGCGCCGGCCGGACCGCGTGGCCAGCGCTGGCTCGCCGTTGCCGCGGCGCTATGGGGAGCCGCGCTGATCGCGCAGGACGCCCAGGGCACGCCGGTGTCCGGCGCCGCGCTAGCGGTCACCCCCGCGGACTTGCTGGCGATCCTCGCGCTGCCCGCGCTGGTAGCTGGCGTGGCAGCGCAGCGGCCACCCAAGCCAGAGGCGGCTGGCTCCAGGCTGGCCAGCGGGGATCAGGCCAGCGCCGGCCGGGCTGGCACAGACCCGGCCGGCGCTGGCCCGGCTCATGCCGAGGCTGCTGATGCAGGACCTGCTGGCACCGAGGAGGCTGGCGGCCGGCCGGCCGGCTCGCTGGTTGGCACGATCAGCAGGATCGCCGACGGCAGCCTGCTCGCCATCTCGCTGTTCATCGTCTGCTGGGTGACGATGTTCGCCGCCGACTTCGGCAGGTCTGGCGTCTCAAGCGCCAATTTCGCCGCCGGGCTGGTCCGGCCGGCCGCCGACCTGGTCGCGCTCGGCGCGCTGCTGGCCTATGCCATCCGGGCCGGCCGCCGCGGCCGGCTGCCCACGCTCGCGCTGCTGGTGATGACCGTCGCAGACGCCCTGGCGGTCGGCGCGAAGACCAGGGACTCGCTGCCGGGTCCCGCATCCCTGGTGCTCTGGGTGGCTGCGCTCTGCCTGCTCGGCCTGACCGCTAGCGACTGGCTGCCGCGGCCGCGGCGGCAGCTGCCGGCCAGCCTGCGCCGGATGCTCGGCACCCTGACCGCCGTCGCCGCGGCCGCGGTGGCCGCGCTGGTGACGGTCGGCTGGGCGCTGTCCGGCGGGTCGGCGCCTGGCCACGTGCTGCCGCTGGCTGTCGCGCTGACCGTGCTGGTGCTGGCCGTTCAGGCTGGCTGCATGCTCAGCCAGACCCTGTGGACGCCGGCCAGCTCGGCCGAGCCAAGCCGGCAGTTCCGGGAGCTGGCCGACCACACCAGCGACGTGGTGCTGGTCTGTGATCTGGACGGGTCGATCAGGTACGCGAGCCCTGGTGCAGCCGTCTTCGGTTACCCGCCGGCCCAGCTGACCGGCCGCACCCTCGCCGAGCTAGTGCACCCGGAGGACCGGCCGGCCGGCATCAGGGCGGCGCTGGCCGCGCTGCGGGCGCCCGGCCAGGCCGGGCCGCTCCCGGACCGGTTCCCCTGCCGGGTCAGGTCGGCCGACGGCACCTGGCGGCACGTGGAGTCCACCGTCGCGCGGTACCGCGAGGCAGGCGGCCCCGGCAGGTTGCTGGTCACCGTCAGGGACGTCAGCGACAAGGTGGCTCTGCGCCGCCAGGTCACCCACCTGACCTTCCACGACGGGCTCACCGGCCTGCCGAACCGCACGTTCCTTGACGACCGGGTCAAGAGCCTGCTGGCCAGCGGCATGGCTGGCGCGACCGGGGCGATCTTCCTCGACCTGGACGGCTTCACTGGGGTGAACGACTCGATCGGGCACGGCGCCGGCGACCTGCTGCTGGCCCAGGCCGGGCGGCGGCTGCGGGCCGCCGTGCCGCAGCGGCACACCGTGGCGCGGTGGGGCGGCGACGAGTTCGCCGTGCTCGTCGAGGCCTCGGCCGGGGCGCGGGAGATCGTCGACATCGCCGAGCGGCTGGCGGGCGGCATCGCGGCTGAGCCGTTCCGGGTGGCCGGCCGGGAGGTGTCGCTGACCGCGAGCGTCGGGGTGGCGCTCGCCGACCCGGCGACCGCCGAGCACCTGCTGCGCAACGCGGACGTCGCGATGGCGCGGGCCAAGGAGGCCGGCGGCGGCCGGGTCGAGGTCTTCGCCGCGCACATGCACGCTGACGTGGTGCGCCGGCTCGAACTGGCGAGTGACCTGCGGCGGGCCATCAGCGATGGCAAGCTCAGCATCGATTACCAGCCGCTTGTGCATCTGGGCACCCGGCGGCTGCTGGGGGTGGAGGCACTGGTCCGATGGACCAGGGACGGCGAGCAGGTCGCCCCCGCCGAGTTCCTCGGGGTGGCCGAGGAAGCCGGCCTGATCGACCGGCTCGGCGACTGGGTGCTGCGCGAGGCGTGTGCCAGGGCCGCCGCATGGCGGCAGGCTGGCCTGGACCTGCAGCTAGCGGTCAACTTCTCGCTGCGGCAGGTCAGCGCCGCACGGTTCACCGATTCGGTGCTGGCCGAGGTCATGGCGAACGGGCTGCCGCCGGAAGCGCTCACGCTTGAGGTCACCGAGCGGGTGCTGATCGACGGTTCGGAGCCGATGCTGGCCGGCCTGGCCGAGCTGCGCCGGCAGGGCGTCCGGCTGGCCATCGACGACTTCGGCACCGGCTATGCCTCGCTGGCCTACCTGCGGCGGCTGCCGGTCGACATCGTCAAGATCGACCCGTCCTTCGTCGCCGGGCTCGGCACCGACACCACGCTGGCGATGCTCACCCGCACCATCGTCCGGGTCGGCCACGACCTGGGCATCGAAGTGGTGGCCGAGGGCATCGAGCGGCCGGAGCAGCTCGACCTGCTGCGGGCGATGGGCTGTGAACTGGGCCAGGGCTACCTGATCGCCCGGCCGACGAGCCCCGCCGGGGTGGAAGCGTTCGCCGCCGCCGCTGACCCTGCGCTCGGCAGCGCCCTGCCGGCCGGTAGCGCCCCGCTGCCTGGCAGCCAGGGCAGCGACCAGGAGCCAGCCACGTACTCCCAGCCTGCCCGCGCCGCCAAGCCAGTCCCGGCCCCTCAGCCTGCCCCCAGCCCCCAGCCAGCCCACACCTCGCAATAGCCAGGCGCGGCCGGCTAACCCGTTCGTGCTCAACTGCCGGCCGGCCGGGCTGCGGGGCTCGGACGCCTTGGATGCCTGGCATGTGAAGGCGTTCACAAGGTGTCGCTAGACTGACCGCGGCCGGCGACCGCACCGTCCGAATGCCGCGGGAGGCAGCAGTGCCAGATCCGATCGTTTTGATCACCGAGGAACTCTCGCCCGCCGCGCTCGCAGAGCTGTCGGCCGGTTTCGAGACCCGCCGTGCCGACGGCGCCGACCGCGCCAGCCTGCTGCCGGCGCTGGCCGAAGCGGACGCGGTGATCATCCGCAGCGCCACCAAGATGGACGCCGAGGCACTGGCCGCCGGGCCGCGGCTGCGGGTCGTCGCCCGGGCCGGCATCGGCCTCGACAACGTCGACGTCGACGCCGCAACGCGGGCCGGGATCATGGTCGTGAACGCGCCGACCTCCAACATCGTCAGCGCCGCCGAGCACGCCGTCGCGCTGCTGCTCAGCCTCGCCAGGAACATCCCGCAGGCCTCGGCCTCGCTGCGGGCAGGCGAGTGGCGGCGGTCTGCGTTCACCGGCGTCGAGCTGCAGGGCAAGGTGGCCGGCCTGCTCGGGCTTGGCAAGATCGGCACGCTGGTCGCCGAGCGGCTCGTGGCGCTCGGCATGCAGGTGATCGCCTGCGACCCCTACCTGCCGGACGGCCTGGCCGGCGGGCTTGGCGTGCCGCTGGTCAGCCTCGATGAGCTGCTGGAGCGGTCCGACTTCATCAGCGTGCACCTGCCGAAGAACGCCGAGACGACCGGGATACTCGGCGACCGGGAGCTTGCCCTGGTCAAGCCGGAGGTGCGGATCGTCAACGCGGCACGCGGCGGCATCATCGACGAGGATGCGCTGCTGCGGGCGCTGACCGACGGCCGGGTGGCCGGCGCCGCGCTCGACGTCTACGCGAGCGAGCCTCCGGGCGCCAATCCGCTGCTGCAGCTGGACAGCGTCGTGTGCACGCCGCACCTGGGCGCAAGCACCGCCGAGGCGCAGGAGAAGGCCGGCACGCAAGTGGCCAGGTCAGTGCGGCTCGCGCTGGCGGGCGAGCCGGTGCCCGATGCGGTGAACGTGCGCGACGGGATCGTGGCGGCCAAGCCGGGCTAGCGAGCTGCGGGAAGCCTGCCAGGCAGGAAGGGCCCGCTCGATAACGCCGCGCTCGCAGGCAGGACCGGGCGATAGGCTTTCCGGACGCCAGAGTCTCCAGGTACCGGGCATCTTCCGGGCAAATTTTCCCGGCCGCCGGGTCTACCCAGCCCGCTGCAGTCGGCATCATGGAGGTACGGCAGTACGCGCCGTCGCGCTGCCGCAGGCCTGGCAACGGCGCCACGCCGCAGCAGGGGAAGGACCCGCAATGACCGCGAGCTCGACGAACGACATCAGCTTCACGCTGCGCCCTGGCCAGGGCAGGCCAGCCGAGGAACGCGACCAGCTGCTGGTAAATCCGGGCTTCTGCCAGATCTTCACCGACCACATGGTGACGATCCAGTGGAGCGCCGAGCACGGCTGGCACGACGCTGAGCTCGTCCCCTACGGGCCCTTCAGCCTCGACCCGGCGACCGCGGTACTCCATTACGCCCAGGAGATCTTCGAGGGACTGAAGGCATACCGGCAGGCCAGCGGTCCGATCGTTGCCTTCCGGCCGCAGCGCAACGCGGCCAGGTTCAACTTGTCGGCGGCCCGGATGGCGATGCCCCAGCTGCCGGAGACAGCCTTCATCCAGGCGCTTGAGCTGCTGGTGGCGCAGGATCGTGACTGGGTGCCGACCGCCGAGGGCCACAGCCTCTACCTGCGGCCGTTCATGATCGCGACGCAGGTCGGCCTCGGCGTCGGCCGCCCGTCGCAGACCTACCAGTTCACGGTCATCGCATCCCCGGCCGCGCAGGTCTTCGACGGCGACGAGGTCCGCCCGGTGACTGTCTGGCTGGAGGAGGAGCTGACCAGGGCCGCTTCCGGCGGCACGGGCGCCGCGAAGACCGGCGGCAATTACGCCGCCGCCTTCGCCGGTCAGCAGCGGGCGCTGGAGAAGGGCTGCGACCAGGTCGTCTGGCTGGACGCGGTCAGGCATCAGACGGTCGAGGAGATGGGCGGGATGAACCTGTTCTTCGTCTTCGGCTCCGGCGACAGCGCGCGGGTGATGACCCCGGCGCTCACCGGGACGCTGCTGCCGGGCATCACCAGGGACGCGATGCTGACGCTGGCGCCTGACCTGGGAATCCCCGCGACCGAGGACACGATCACGACCGCGCAGTGGCAGCGCGCCTGCGCGAGCGGCGAGATCACCGAGGTGTTCGCGTGCGGTACAGCGGCGGTGGTCAGGCCCGTCGGCGTCGTGCGGGCAGCGGACCGGGAGTGGACCGTCGGTGACGGCAAGCCAGGCCCGGTGACGATGCGACTGCGTGAGCAGCTGCTCGGCGTTCAGTTCGGTCACCTGCCTGACCGGCACGGGTGGATTCACAAGATCATTTAATGGTGCGCCGTGCTCGTTCCCCAGCGGCCGGGCCAGGCGCCACCGCGCCGGATTCCGCCACAGCGCCGGATTCCGCAGCCGCGCCGGATTCCGCCGCCGGCCCGGGCAAGCTCAGCCTGGCAACGGCCGACCCGGCCACCGGGCTCACCGGCGGGGCTGACCGCAGGCTGCGCCGGGCGCGGCTGGCCACGCTCGCGTTCTTCGCCGTGCTCGGCTTGTCCAACGGCGTCTGGGTGGCCAGGATCCCGGCGGTCAAGCAGCAGACCGGGCTTTCCGACGGGCTGCTCGGGCTGACCCTGCTGGCGGCGCCGATCGGCCTGGTGGTCGTGGTGCTGCTGGCCGGACGGATGGTCGACCGGTTCGGCAGCCGGGTCCCGACGCTGGCGGCCGGCTGCTGTGCCGCGCTGCTGCCGGTCACGCTCGGCCTGGCACCCACGATGGCGCTGCTGATGGCGGCCCTGTTCGCGTTCGGCCTGGCGGGCGGGATGCTGGACGTGGCGATGAACGCCCAGGCCGTGCACGTCGAGCGCGGCTACGCCCGGCCGCTGATGTCCTCGTTCCACGCCTGCTACAGCTTTGCCGGGCTGGCCGGGGCGCTGTTCGGCGGCCTGTTCGCCTGGGCCGGGCTGAGTCCCGCGGTGAACTTCCTGGCCGCCGGAGTGCCGCTCGCCGTGCTCGCCGCCCTTGCCGGGCGCTGGCTGCTTCCTGGCCAGCCAGGCACGCACGGCGGTGCCGCGCCCGCCGAGCCGGTGAGCGCCGGCGCACAGCCGGATGCGCAGCCAGCCGCGGCCCGGTCAGCCGCTGTAGTGCGCGCACCGCGCCGGGTGGCTGGCTGGACCCTGCCGGTCCTGATCCTTGGCCTGCTGTCGCTGTGCTCGCTGCTCGGGGAGGGCTCGGCTGACAGCTGGAGCGCGGTCTACCTGCACGACAACCTGGGTGCCGCGGCGGGACTGGCGGCGCTCGGCTACGCGGCCTTCTCGCTGACGATGGCCTGCGGGCGGCTGGGCGGTGACCATCTCGCCGCCCGGTTCGGCTCAGTCGCGCTGGTCAGGTGCTGCGGGCTGCTGGCCGCTGCTGGCCTGGCCGGCGCGCTGATCAGCGCGAGCACGGTCGGCGCCATCGCTGGCTTCGCCGTGTTCGGCGCCGGGCTGTCCTGCACATTCCCGCAGCTGCTGTCCGCGGCCGGCAATGCGGACCGGCGGTTCCCCGGCAGCGCCATTGCCAGGGTGGCCGGGCTCGGCTATGTCGGCATCCTCGGCGGCCCGGTGATCATCGGCGGCATCGCCGCGTGGGGCGGCCTGCCGCTGGCGCTCGGCGTGCCGGTACTGCTCGCGGCCTGCATCGCGGCCGGCGCCGGCCGGGTCGTGCCGAGGCGACGGCCAGCCAGCTAGGGGCGGCTAGCTAGCTTTCCCCGCCGTCCGCGATGACGTCAGCGACTTCCTCCGCCCGCGCGGCCTCCTCGGCGGCGAACCGCTGCGCGTCCAGCTGCTCGGCGATGTCCTCGTCCCGGTGCATCAGCGCCTCGAGGTCGGCCTTCGCCGAGTCGAGCACGCCCATGTCGGCGTAGGCCTGCTGCAGCCGCTCACTCCACAGCCCGATATCGCGCACGCACGGCACTAGCCGGCTGAACAGCAGCGAGCGGAACGCGTTCTGGTAGTCCGAGCCGTTCGCGAGCTCACGGATCTCATCGGCAGGGATGCCGAAGTTCTCCCAGACCTCGTCGCCGCGCAGCCGGTCCCGCATTAGGTAGCAGCCCTCGATGACGAAGTCCTCACGCTCGGCGAGTTCCTTCGCGGTCAGCTGCTGGTAGTAGTCACGCAGCGCCATCCGGCCGAACGCGACGTGCCGCGCCTCATCCTGCATCACGTACGCGAGGATCTGCTTGGGCAGCGGCTTGGTGGTGACGTCGCGCAGCATGCCGAACGCGGCCAGCGCGAGGCCCTCGATCAGCACCTGCATGCCGAGGTACGGCATATCCCAGCGGGAGTCGTTGAGGGTGTCATGCAGCAGTGTCTGCAGCTGGTCGTTGATCGGGTAGACGAGCCCGACCTTCTCCTGCAGGAACCTGGCGTACAGCTCGGCGTGCCTGGCCTCGTCCATCGTCTGAGTCGCGGCGTAGAACTTGGAGTCCAGGTCGGGCACTGACTCGACGATCCGCGCCGCGCACACCATCGCGCCCTGCTCGCCGTGCAGGAACTGGGAGAATTGCCAGGATGCCAGGTGCTGGCGCAGCTCCTTGCGGTTCTGCGGGCCGAGCTGGTCCCAGTATCTGGTGCCGTAGATGGCCATCGACTCGTCCGGGACGCCGAGCACGTCGTACGGGTCCACCTCGAGGTTCCAGTCGATCCGCTTGACGGCATCCCACTGCTTGTCCTTGCCCTTCTGGTACAGGGCGAGCAGCCGTTCCCTGCCGTCGTCGTACTCCCAGCTGAACCGGGCGTCCCCGGACATGGGGATCTGCCAGCCTGGCTCCTGCGGAGCGGTGGTGTACAGGTCGCGGGTCGACAACGTGACCTCCTACGTACGCCGTACGTGATGATCAGAGCCAAGCACGTACGGTGTACGTATGTCAATGGCCATTAAGGGACGGCCTCAGCTCACCCGCGCTGGCCGCATCGCATCGATCGCCCTGGTGAGCAGCTCGAGGCCGAACTCGAAGTCGGCGTCCGGGTCCTTGCGCATCAGCTCGCCGGCCAGGGCGGTGACCTGAGGGAAGACAGCCGGGTCGAGCACGGGCCGGTGCGCCGTGCCGTCCGGCGCCAGGCCGGGCGACACGCCCATCTCGCGCAGCAGCGAGCCGACGATGTAGGCAACGAACGCGTGCACGATGTGCACCGCGTCGGGCCCGGCGAAGCCGGCCTCGCGCAGCGTCGCCAGCGCGTGCTCCATCGGCAGCATCCCGGTGACCGACAAGGTGGGGCGGCTGACTGCGACCATTGTGCAGCGGGGATAGCTGCGGGTGATCGCGCGGAAAGCCCGTGCCTGCGCGCGAACCTGGTCGGCCAGGCTCGCCTCCGGCATGGGGGTGAACTCGATTGACGACATCACCCGCTCGGCCACGTAGTCCAGCAGCGCTGATTTGCTCGGCACGTGGTTATACAGCGACATGACGCCGCAGCCCAGCTCGGTCGCCACCCGGCGCATCGACACCGCCTCGGCGCCCTCACGCTCGATCAGGCCGATCGCGGCCGTCACGATGCGCTCGCGGGTCAGCTGCATGCCCCAAACGTACACCGTACGAGCGGGCTCGCCATGATCAGCCAGAACGAGGTCGGCGCCCGCCGGTCCCGGCCGGCCCCGCTCGTCCCGGCGAGAGGCTAGGACCGTCCCCGGCCGAGCACCGCCATGGCGGCGTTGTGCCCGCCGATGCCGCTGACCCCGCCGCCGCGCCGTGCGCCTGCCCCGCAGAGCAGCACCCGCTCGTGCGCCGTCTCCACGCCCCAGCGCCCGGCGTCCGCCGGATCGTCGGCGAACGGCCAGCTGAGGTCGCCGTGGAAGATGTGCCCGCCGGGCAGCCCCGCCTCGGCGTCCAGGTCAGCCGGCGACTTGACCTCCAGGCACGGCTTTCCCTCGGCGTCGGTCAGCAGGCAGTCCTCGATCGGCTCGGCGAGCACCGAGTTGATCGCGCGCAGCGTCGCCTGCAGGGCTGCCTCCCTGGCGCCATCCGGGTCGGCGGCGAACAGCCGGGCCGGCATATGCAGGCCGAACACGGTCAGCGTCTGCGCGCCCGAGGCGGCCAGCTCGGTGCCCAGGATCGAGCTGTCAGTCAGCGAGTGGCAGTACGCCTCGCACGGCGCGGCTGCCGGGATGTCACCGGCCGCCGCCTGCCGGTAGGACTCGTCCAGCTCGGCGTAGCCCTCGTGCACGTGGAATGTGCCGGCGAACGCGGCGCGCGGGTCGACCGCCTGGTCGCGCAGCCGCGGCAGCCGCGACAGCACCAGGTTGAGCTTCAGCTGCGCGCCCTCCGGTGCCGCCGGGTGGTCCTCGCCGAGCAGCCTGGCGAGGATCGACGGCGCCACTCCGGCCAGCACGTGACCTGCGCCGACCGCGTAGTCGCCGTCCGCGCTGCGCACCTGCACCTCGCCGGCCGGGTCGATGGCCGTCACCTCGGCGCCGGTGCGGATCTGCACCCCGGCGGCCAGCGCGGCGTCGCGCAGCGCGTCGGTGACCGCGCCCATGCCGCCGACTGGCACGTCCCACGCGCCGGTGCCGTTGCCGATGACGTGGTAGAGGAAGCAGCGGTTCTGCCGCAGGCTGCGCTCGTCCAGGCTCGCGAACGTGCCGATCAGCGCGTCGGTGGCGACGACGCCACGCACCGTGTCGTCGGTCAGCTGCGCCTCGATCAGCTCGCTGACCGGGTTCTCGATGAGCGCGGCCCAGGCCGCGTCGTCACCGGTCAGCCCGCGCAGCTGGTGCCGGGTGAGCAGCGGCTCGGTCATCGTCGGGAAGATCCGCTCGGCCAGCCTCGCGGTCATCGCGTACAGCGACTGCCAGCCAGCCCAGTCGGCCTCCCCGCCGGTCAGCGCGCGGAACGAGGCCGCGGTGCCGGCCGGGTCAGCGTTGTCCACCAGCAGCCCGCCGTCGCCAGCCGGGGTGAAGGAGGAGATGCGCCGCTGGCGCAGCTCGACCGGCAGGCCGAGGTCGGTCATGATCTGCCGTGGCAGCAGGCTGACCAGGTAGGAGTAGCGCGACAGCCGGGCGTCCACGCCTGGGAAGGCGCGCGCGGAGATGGCCACCCCGCCGACGTGGTCGAGCCGCTCGAGGATCAGCACTGACCGGCCAGCCTGGCCCAGGTAAGCGCCGGCCACCAGCGCGTTGTGCCCGCCGCCCACGATCACCACGTCGTAGGAGGACGGTCGCATCGTCACCATCTTTCCAGGTCGGGCTTTGCTGGTCGCACGGGGCCGCGGTCGCGGCAGGCCAGCTGGCAACCTACGGTATGTGACATGGACGACAAGCAGATCCTCGGCCACATCGACGAGCTGATCAAGACCGAACATGATCTGCGTGCGAAGCTCGCCGCTGGCGAGCTGTCCGGCGAGGAAGAGCACGCGCGGCTCAGGCAGGCCGAGGAACAACTGGACCAGTGCTGGGACCTGCTACGGCAGCGCCGCGCCCGGCGTGAGTACGGCGAGGACCCTGGCGAGGCAGCAAGCCGGCCCGTCAGCGAGGTCGAGGGCTACGTGCAGTAGCGGCCACGCCAGCCTGCTGGCCTAGCCAGCCTCAGCGGCAGCGAGCCGCCCGGCGGGCGCCGCACCCGCGGCGAGCTGCCTTGCCGGCTGCGAGCAGGGTGATCAGGTCGAAGATCACCGTGGCAGCCGCGATCGACGTGATTTCCGCGTGGTCGTAGGCCGGCGCCACCTCGACCACGTCGGCACCGACCAGGTGCACGCCGCCCAGGCCGCGCAGCACCCGCAGCAGCTCCCGGTTGGTCAGCCCGCCCGCCTCCGGCGTGCCGGTGCCAGGCGCGAATGCCGGGTCAAGCACGTCGATGTCGATGGACAGGTACACCGGCAGGTCACCGACTCGCCTGGTGATCGCGTCGAGCGCGCCTGGCACGCCAATCGTGTCGATGTCGCTGGCCCTGATCGCGGCGAAGCCGAACCCGGCGTCGTCGGTCAGGTCTGCCTCGCCGTAGATCGGCCCGCGGATGCCAACGTGAATCGAGTGGTCCTCGATCAGCAGGTTCTCCTCGAACGCCCGGCGGAAGATCGTCCCGTGGGTGACCGGCGCTTCGAAATAGGTATCCCAGGTGTCCAGGTGCGCGTCGAAGTGGATGAGCGCGACCGGGCCGTGCTCGCGCACGACGGAGCGCAGCATCGGCAGCGCGACCGTGTGATCCCCGCCGACGGCGATGACCGTGCGGTCGCCCCTGATCAGCTCGTCAGCGTGGGAGGTGATCTGCTGCATCGCCGCGTCGATCGCGAACGGCGTGACCGGCACGTCACCGGCGTCGACGACCTGGATCGTGCTGAACGGCGTGCAGCCAAGCTCGACATGATGACCTGGCCGCAGGTGCCGTGACGCCTGCCGCACCGCCATCGGGCCGAACCGCGCTCCCGGCCGGTAGGACACGCCGTTGTCGAACGGCACGCCGAGCACCGCGACGTCGTAGTCGCTGACCCGGTCTATCTCGGGCAGCCGCGCGAACGATCCAGATCCGGCGAACCGGGGAACGATCCGGCCGTCTACCGGGCCGACGGGCTGGCTGGTCTGCTCGGGCATCGCATCTCCTGGTGCGCTCGTCGGGGGCGGCGGTCAGCGCTGGCGCGGGGCCGGGCCAGGCGGTGCCGGTCCAGGCAGGGCCGGTCAGCGAGGGCTGGCTAGCCAGAGCCGGGCGGCGCGGTACCGCCGGGTCTGCCGATCCAGTAGGCGTCGCTGGGCAGCACAGGCTGCGCGACGGTCCGTGGCGTGAGCCCGAGCGCCTCTGCGTGCGCGGCGAGCTCGCCCATCGTGGTGATCCACATGCCGGGCAGCGCCTTCATCCGCTCGATCAGCTTCTCGAGTGCCTCGACGCGCGCTGGCCGTCCGGTCAGGAACGGATGACAGCACAGGATGAACGCGGCACCCAGCCGGTGCATCGCCTCAAGCTCGAGGTTCCACATCTCCAGCGCCTTGGCCGGGCTCTCGATCAGCCCCGAGCCAGTCAGGCCGGGCAGGTAGGCGTACTGCTCCCAGTCGTCCAGCTCCCACGACACCGGCAGCTCCACCAGCGTGTCGGTGCCGGGCACGTCGCCAGCGGCCAGTAGGTACGGGTAGTCGGCATCCATCAGGCTGGAGTCGTAGCGGAAGCCGCGGTCGGCGAGCAGCGCCGGGGTGTGGTAGTTGAGCTCCCACATCGGCGCCCGGTACCCGGCCGGGCGCACCCCGGCAACGTCCTTGAGGGCCTGCAGCCCGAGGTCGAGCATGTCCGCCTCGGTGGCGGCGTCCATGCCGGTGGTGTCCTCGTGGAAGTAGCTGTGGTGCGCGATCTCGTGCCCGGCCTCGGCGATCGCGCGGACCACGGCGGGGTAGCGGTGCGCCGAGTAGCCAGGCACGAAGAACGTTGCCTTGATCGCGTGCCGGTCAAGCAGCCCCAGGATCCGCGGCACGCCGACCAGCGGCCCGTAGGACTGGTGGCTCATCGGCGTCATCCGGCTGACCGCGGAGATGTCAGCGGTCAGCATCGGCGCCTCGGCGTCCATGTCGAAGGTCAGGCACGCCGCCGCGGTGACCCCCGGCGGCCAGGCGATGGGCGCCGCCGGCATAGTCGGGCTGGTCAGCTGCGACCAGCCGGACTCGACCTCGTTCATCCTGCTGCCCGGGCCGTGCTCGCGCCGTGCGCTGACCGCCAGGTGGCAGCGGCCGCGTCACGCTGCCGGATGAAGTCGACCTGCTCAGCCTCGCGGTCCGGCCAGGCGAGCGTCGTCACCGAGGGCGGCGTCGTGGCCACTACCCGCCCCCTGGAGATCACGTGCGACGGCCGCACCTGCCGCCGCAGCACGTCGAACGGATCGGCGGCTGGCAGCAGCATCATGCTCGCCGGGCGGCCGGGCGCGATGCCGTAGTCCTCGCCGAGGCTGAGCACGGCGGCGGCCCGGTCGGTCACCATCCGGAAGCACTCCGCGACCTCGGCCGGCGAGGTGAGCTGAGCCGCGTGCGCGCCGACGAGCGCGACCTGCACCGGGTTGGCGGTGCCCAGCGGGTACCAGGGATCCATCACGTCGTCGTGGCCGAACGCGACGTTGATCCCGGCGGCGAGCATCTCCTTCACCCTGGTGAGCCCGCGGCGCTTCGGGTAATCGTCGAGCCGGCCCTGCAGGTGCAGGTTGACCAGCGGGTTGCTGACCAGGTTGATGCCGGCCCGGGACAAGATGCGCTCGAGCTTGAAGCTGTAGGCCGCGTTGTACGAGCCCATCGCCGTGGTGTGGCTGGCGGTCACCTTGCCGCGCAGCCCGGTGCGGTGCGCGAGCGCGCTGAGCACCTCGACGAACCGCGACTGGTCGTCGTCGATCTCGTCGCAGTGCGCGTCGACCAGCAGCGAGTGCCGCCGGGCAACGTCCACCGCGATCTCCAGCGAGCGGACGCCGTCTTCCCTGGTGTCCTCGAAGTGCGGGATCGCGCCGATCACGTCCGCGCCAGCCCCGGCCGCCCGCTCCAGCAGCGCCGCTCCGTCGGGAAACGAGCAGATGCCCTCCTGCGGGAACGCGACCAGCTGCAGGTTCACCACGTCCGCGACCCGCTCCCGCACCTCAGCCAGCGCGCGCAGGCCGGTCAGCGCGGCGTCGGTCACGTCCACGTGGCTACGCACGTGCAGCACGCCGTTGGCCACCTGCCAGCGGATGACTTCCTCGGCCCGGCTCACCACGTCGTCGCGGCTCAGCATCGGCTTGCGCTCGGCCCAGCACGCGATGCCCTCCCACAGCGTGCCGCTGGCGTTCCACCGCGGCTCGCCAGCGGTCAGCACCGCGTCCAGGTGAATGTGCGGCTCCACGTACGGCGGTGACGCGAGCGCGCCGCCGGCGTCGATAACCGCCCGCGCGTCGGATTCGCCGGCCGGATCGGCTGCCGCTGGGCTGATCGCGACGAACCGGCCGTCGTCGATCAGCAGGTCACGCGGCGGCCCAGCCGGGTCCGACGCCAGCCGGGCGCCGCGGATGAGCAGGTCGATCACGGGCGACGGCGGTCAGTCATCGGCAACCATCGCGGCCAGCCCGGCCGACTCGCCGGCGGGCTCGTCGTGCGCAGAGCCGGTCTCGACCCGCCGGATGACCGAGTAGACCACCCAGCCGACGATGAAGCCGACCGGGAACGCGATGTCCCCGCCCTGCAGCCAGTGCGAGGTGGCCCAGCCGACGTAGAGCGGAGCCGTATTCATGAACGGCAGCGCCGCGGCGAAGCCGACCACCAGCGAGATCAGCGCGTCCCAGCCCGGCTTCAGCATTGAGCCGACCACCTCACGCACGTTCATCTGGCCGCGCTTGCGCAGCCAGTCGACCATCTGGATCGCGGCGAACGGCGGGATCCAGTAGGTGATGAACAGCAGGATGTTCTCGAACTTTGTCGCCAGGTCGCCGGTATTGAGCCACAGCGTCAGGAAGAACGCGAGCACCGTGACGATGATCGCGACGACGGGCCGACGGACGCGGAACCCCGCTGACTGCAGCGCCAGCGAGCCGGAGTAGTCGTTCATCGCGTTGACGGCGACGGTGCCGATCCAGATCGCCACCAGCGCGAGGCCGCCGAGGAACCCGCCGCCCAGCAGGTGCCTGATACCGCCGGACGTGGCGTTGTCGGCTGCCGACGAGGCGGCCAGGCCGAGGACCTCGACCCATATCGAGGCGATGCCCAGGCCGGCCAGGGTCAGCCAGAAGATGGCCCGGCGCGAGGTGCCCGGCTTCATGTACCGGCTGTATTCGCCCGCGTACGCGCCCCACGAGATGACGAAGCTGGCGGCGATGGTCGTCATCAGGACGAACGTGCCGACGGCGAGCCCGCCGTGCACGCTGCCGGCCGCGTGGAAGTTGCCGATCTGGACGATCTTCACGGTGATGACGATGAACATCACGCCGAGGACGATCGAGCCCCACTGCTCGAACGTGTGCATCATCTCGTAGCCGAAGATGCCGAGCACGCCCTGCATCGCCAGCACGATCAACAGGCCCACCCAGAACGGCACGTGAATCAGCAGGTGGATCGCCGCCGCGCCGAAGATCGCGTTAATGGCGTCCCAGGCAATCGTCGACAGCCACATCAGCAGGCCGGGCACCGGCACGGTCCGGCCGAACTGCAGTCGCGCGAGCGGAAGCTGCCCAAGCCCGGTCCGCGGGCCCCAGCTGCACATGATCGCGGCCGGGAGGGCACCGAGGAGGGTGCCGAGCACGATGGCCAGCAGCCCCAGGCCGAAGCTGAGGCCGAGCACCGGGGCCAGCGCGCCGAGGAAGAACGCCGCGGGTACCAGGTTCGGCGTGAACCAGACCGTGAAGACCCGGTGCAGTCCGCCGTACCTGTTCTCCTCCGGAATAGGGGCCATTCCGTGCATTTCGAGGGAGAGCTGGCCCTCCCGCGACGGCATGACTCCCTCGTAGACGCTGGTGTCACCGGACATGGCCCCTCCCACAAGGCTCCGCAGCGCGGGCGCCACTCAGCCCGGGCCAGGTTATGGATGAGCATAGGGCGAAGATCGTGACCTGGATATATGAAAGTCATACGGATCGCATACGGCCGGCTCCGCCTTTCCTGGCGCGGGCCGGCCGCTGTTCGCAGCAGCGTCCAGCCGCCCGTCCTTGCCGCCGCCGGCGCTGGCCTGCCCTTCCCCCGCGGCGCTGGCCGGGCCGCCGCTGCGGGGGCCAGCTAGGCTCGGCCTGATCAGCGACGGCCCTGGGGAGCACAGCATGCGGATAGCGCGGTTCGCCGCCGGCGGAGAAGTCAGCTACGGGGTGGTCGAGAGCGCCCAGCCCGACGGGGCCGCGGCCGGCCCAGGGGAGGGCCGGCTGGTGGTCACCGAGCTCAGCGGGCACCCGTTCGGCATCGGCCAGGGCAGCATCAGCTTCACCGGCAACCGCTACCAGCTCGCCGAGGTCCGCCTCCTTGCGCCGGTGCTGCCCAGCAAGGTGGTCGCCATCGGGAAGAACTACGCCGACCATGCCAGGGAGATGGGCGGCGAGCCGCCAGCAGAGCCGGTGATCTTCCTCAAGCCATCGACGGCAGTCACCGGCCCCGGCGACCCGATTGCCCGGCCGGTCAAGATCTCGGACCGGACCGACTTCGAGGGCGAGCTCGCCGTGGTGATCGGCAGGCTATGCCGGGACGTGCCGGCTGACCGGGCCAGCGAGATCATCTTCGGCTACACCTGCGCCAACGACGTGACCGCGCGCGACCTGCAAGCCAGGGACGGCCAGTGGGCGCGGGCGAAGGGCTTCGACTCGTTCTGCCCGCTCGGGCCGTGGATCGAGACCGACCTCGACCCGGCTGACCTGGAGCTCACCACCACGGTGAACGGCGAGGTGCGGCAGCACTCGCGTACCTCGCTGCTGCTGCACGACGTCGCTTCGCTGGTCAGCTATGTCACTTCGGTGATGACGCTACTGCCTGGCGACGTGCTGCTCACTGGCACGCCGGCCGGCATCGGCCCGCTGGAGGATGGCGACGACGTGGCGGTGACGATCGAGGGCATCGGCAGGCTCAGCAACCCGGTCACCGACCGGGACTGAACCAGCGCCATACGCCGCCGGCCGTCATGGTCTCTTTGGCCGGCGCGCCGCTCGTCGGCTACACTCGCACAGGCGCAACCGGGCCGCAGCGCCCGATCCCATGGGGTATGGGGTAATTGGCAGCCCGACGGGTTCTGGCCCCGTTAGTCTAGGTTCGAGTCCTGGTACCCCAGCGACAGTAATTGTCAGCGACTGAGCAGCTGAGCAGCGCGGATGCCCGCACCGGGCACCCGCGCTGCGCCATCTTCGGGGTGGTGCTAGCGGAGGATGGGCTGGCGGAGGATAGGCCGGCGGGTGATGGGCCGACGGGCGATGGCCGTGGCGTGGCTGGCGGCTAGCGCCTGCTCCTGCCGCGCTCCAGCCCGGTGACCCGCAGGATCAGCAGCAGCACGATGGCGCCGATGATCGAGCCGACGATGCCGGCGCTGTGGAAGTGGGTGAAGTTGACGTGCTTGCCTTCGACCAGCCGCTCGAGGAAGTAGCCGACGAATGAGCCGATGATCCCCAGCAGGATGGTGCCCAGCAGCCCGATCGGGTCGCGGCCCGGCACGAGCAGCCGTGCGATCAGGCCGACGACGAGTCCGATGATCGCGAGGACAATGATGAATTCCAGCATGCTCGCTAATTACCTCGCAATCGGCGATCTATGCATCCGGGGAGCGGACCTGAATGGCCTGCGGCCGCCGGCCGCAACGCTCGGATCGCGGCTGAACAGGCCCCTCACCGTGCGCGCCAGCCTGCTGCGGGTGAGCGGGTAGTACGTCAGCACGCGAGCGGCACTCCGCCAGCCGTTTGGCTGACCCCGGCGGGTGCGCTAACCTTTACCGGCGGTCGGAGCGCAGGCGCGGGCTCGATGCCTGAGGCTTTGACTAGTCCTGCTGCACCCGGCCCCGGCCGGGTCGGCATGCGGACAGCCTGCTGGTCCGAAGGGCCGGCAGCGTGCCTGGCCCCGTCGTCTAGCGGCCCAGGACGCCGCCCTCTCAAGGCGGTAGCGCCGGTTCAAATCCGGTCGGGGCTACTCATGAAGTAGCAGGTCACAGCCCGGTTCCTGTCTCTGGGAGCCGGGCTCGATCGTGTCGCTGGCCGGTGGTGCCTGCTGCCGTCATGACCCTTTTCGCGCCTGCCTGGCCTGCGGTGGCACTGGCAGCACAGAGCGCCGTGAAACCGGCGAGCCAGCGAAGGCTGGCAACATCCAGCCCGGACTGCGGGTGAATGAGCAGCCAGAAGGCCCCGTTACCACGTCGTGGTGAGCGGGCATTGCTCCTTCGGGGCAGCTGCCGGCAGGATGAGGCAGCAGCTCGGCTCAGGGGCGGTCGCTTTGACCTGGGGCCGTCACCTCGCGCGGGGTCCGATGCTGACATGCGCCGGAGGCGTTGGTGATGAGTGACATGAAGACGCGGGCGCGCCGCAAGGTTGCTGTGCTGGGCTCGATCCCCCGCGACCAGATCCTGACCCATGCTGGTGAGCGGTTCAGCAAGTACGGCTGCGTCATGTATACGGCGGTTGCGCTCTCTGCCCTGCTGGATCCGGGCGACACGGTCGTCCCCGTGTCACACGTCCGGCGCGAGGACGAGGGTCCGATCAAGCAGATCCTGGAGTCCTTCCCGAATATCGACACCTCCGGCATAACGTCGCTGGCCGACCAGGGTGACGTGGTCGAGCTGCGTTATCTCGACCAGAATCGCCGGGTCGAGCGGCAGACGAGCTTCATGAACCCGGTCCTGCCTGCCGACGTCGAGAAGGTCCTCGACGCCGACGTGTTCGTCTGTGTCCCCATCACCGACTATGAGGTGGGGCAGCCAACGCTGCGGCACATCAAGGAGAACAGCAGCGCAACCGTGCTGCTGGACGCCCACGGTCCTGCGACGACGCTGACCCGCAGCGGCGAGCGCCATCCGCGGGTGTGGGCCGACCAGGACGTGTGGCTTCCCTACGTCGACATCCTCAAGATGAACCTCGACGAGGCGACCTCGACGTGGCTCGGTGAGTCTGCGCAGGTGGCCGCCGAGCCGCCGAGGCTGAGCGACGAACGGCTGCGCGACCTGGCGCGACACTGCCTGGACCGCGGCGTCGGAGCGGTATGCGTGACCCTCGACGAGCGGGGCTGCGGAGCCTTTTTCCTTGACGGCTCTGGCGGGGTCGCCGAGGAGTACGTCGATCGCATCGAGGTGAAGGATGTCGTGGATACGACCGGAGCCGGGGACTCGTTCGCTGGCGGACTAGCGTACGGCTACCTGACATACCGGGATTACGTCGTGGCCTGCCAGTACGGGAATGCCATGGGCGCCCAGCGCTGCGCCGGCACGGATCTGGACGTCTACCTGCCACGGGCGGAAACCGAGCGGCAGATCCTCGCGGCGTACGGCCCCCGGTCCTAGGAGCAAGTTCGCGGGCGGTTCTCGCTGCTCTCCCGTTTCCCCTTTCGCGGCCCGATCCCCTAGGCGCCTGAGTCCAGCACATGCAGAACGAGCGGAGCGGGTACACCATGGAGGCGGCCGGCCCGCCGTCGTGACCGCAAGGGCGGCCGCGACGGCTGGAGGTGCTGTGGACGGTTTTTTGCTCGCCTATGACGGCTTCGATCCCGAAGCCGAGGGGCTGCGGGAGGCGCTGACCTCCACCGGCAACGGCTACCTCTGCGCCCGCGGCGCCGCGGAGTGGGAAGAGGCCGACGGCGTGCACTATCCGGGCACCTACGCGCACGGCGGCTACAACCGCGAGACGACCATCCTTGGCGGGCTGCCCGTACTCAACGAGGACCTGGTCAACCTGCCGAACTGGCTGGTCCTCAAGCTGCGCATCGAAGGCGAGGAGGTGATCAGGCTCGCCGCGGTCGAACTGGTCAGCTACCGCCACGAGCTCGACATCCGGAACGCGACGTGCGCTCGCAAGGTCCGCTTTCGCGATGCCAGCGGGCGCGAGACAACGCTGCTGAGCCGCCGGTTCGTCAGCATGGCCGACGTTCACCACGCCGCGATCGAGTGGACGCTCATCGCGGAGAACTGGTCGGGCCAGGTCGAGGTGATCTCGGCACTCGACAGCCGGGTGAGCAACGGCGGTGTGGCACGCTACCGGCAGCTCGAGGGCCGCCACCTGAACCCCGTTTCGCCCCGGACGTTCGGGCCCGAGGTCATCGCGCTGAAGGCCGAGACCCGGCAGTCGAACCTGTACATCAGCCAGGCGACCCGCACCCGGGTTTTCAGCGACGGGCAGCAGCTGCCAGTGGCCAGGACGCTGTACCAGATGGAGGACTACATTCAGCAGGTGCTGGCCTTCGACGTCCGCCAGGGCGTCGCCACCCGGGTCGAGAAGACGGTGGCGTTCTACACCTCACGCGATCCGGCGGTCAGTGACACTCTGGTCAGAGCGGCTACGTCCGCGGCCCGGCACGACGAATTCGCCGCCTCGCTCCGGCGCCACGCTGCCGCGTGGGACGAACTGTGGCGGCAGTGTGACATGCCCGCGGCAGGAAACGATGAGGTGCAGCAGCTGCTCCGGCTGCACATCGGGCACCTCCTCCAGGTCTGCTCCAGGCACACCGCCGACCTGGACGCGGGGCTGCCAGCGCGCGGGCTCAACGGCGAGGCGTACCGCGGGCACGTCTTCTGGGACGAGATCTACGCGTTCCCGTTCTTCAACTTCCGCCTGCCGGAGGTCACCCGCGGGCTGCTGATGTATCGCTACCGCCGGATGGGGGAGGCGCGGGCAGCGGCCAGGGACGAAGGATGGCAGGGCGCGATGTTCCCCTGGCAGAGCGGCAGCGAGGGTACCGAGGAAAGTCAGCGGGTCCACCTCAACCCGCTGTCCGGCCGCTGGGAGCCCGACCTCAGCCACAATCAGCGTCACGTCAGCGCCGCCATCTTCTACAACGTCTGGAACTTTGTCCAGGCCACCCATGACCTGGAGTTCCTCGACGGCTACGGCGCGGAGATGATGCTGGAAATCGCGCGCTTCTGGGCATCGATCGCCCACTTCAACCCGGAGCGGGAGCGCTATGAGATCCACGGCGTGATGGGCCCCGACGAGTTCCACGAGAAGTACCCGGACGCGGCGGAGGGCGGGCTGCGCAACAACGCTTACACCAACATCATGGTGGCGTGGCTGTGCGATATCGCCGGCAAAGTGCTGACGCTGCTCCCCGGCAGCCGCGCCGAGGACCTGCGGGCGCGGCTGAGCATCCGAGACGACGAGCTGGCCCGATGGCAGGACATGAGCCGCCGGATGTTCGTGCCCTTCCACGGCGACCGGATCATCAGCCAGTTCGAGGGCTATGGCGACCTGGAGGAACTCGACTGGGACGCGTACCGGGCGAAGTACGGCAACATCCAGCGGCTCGACCGGATACTGAGGGCGGAAGGCAACGACCCGAACCGTTACAAGATCACCAAGCAGGCCGACACGGTGATGCTCTTCTTTCTCTTCTCCGGCGAGGAGCTGCGCGAGATCTTCGGGCGGCTCGGGTACGACTACGGTGACGACATCGCCATGCGGAACGTGACCTACTACGACCAGCGGACTTCGCACGGCTCGACGCTGAGCTTTGTCACCCACGCGGGGGTGCTCGCGGGCCTCGACCCGCAGAGCTCGTGGGACCGGTTCCTCGTCGCCCTGCGCAGCGATGCGGACGACATCCAGGGCGGGACTACGAAGGAAGGGATCCACCTGGGTGTCATGGCCGGGACCCTCGACGTCATGCAGCGGTACTACGCGGGTGCCCGCATCCGCGACGACGTTCTGTACTTCGATCCCCGGCTGCCGACCGGGCTCGCTGGCCTGTCGTTCCCCGTGCAGTTCCGCGAGACCCCGGTCCTCGTTACGCTCAGCGCCGGCCGGCTGACGCTCGCCGTTCATCCCGAGCGCGCGAGTCACCCGATACTGGCCGGCATACCCGGTGATGTCCGCGAGCTGCGGCCGGGAGATCAGGCCGTATTTGAGCTCAGCCGGGCGTGACTCACGGGCGGCCGGATTCGGCGTAGTGGCGCTCTGCCGTGCTCCGACCTCCGTGCGGCCGGCGCGCATCCCGCCGTCCCCGCACCGACGACAATGAAGTCGTACCTTTCCATTGCGTGCTCCATCGATATCAGGCGCCGTCACCGGGACACCGGCACCTGATGCCAGAGGCCGCCGTTCAGGTTGAGGTCGTTGCCTCTTGCCTGGCCGGGCGCCGAGTCGCCGATGTAGGTGTACAGCGGGTGACCGTTGTAGGTGAGCTGGTGCGCGCCGCCGGTGCGGGTGATCGTGCCGACCTTGCCCGGTAGGCCTGCGCCGGCCGCGGGAGTGCCAGTCACCGGAGGCCAGTACGCGGCGCAGCTGCCGTAGCATCTGGAGCCGGCCGGGGTGTCGGGTGCGAACGAGTAGAGCGTGAAGCCCTTCGCATTGGTCAGCACCGTCGTCCCGCCGATTGTGCCGGTCTTCAGGGCCGCCCCCGTGGCCGCTGGTCCCGTCGAGCTGGCTCCCGCCACCGCGACCCCGAGCAGCACCGCCCCCGCCACCGCCAGGGCGGCGGCGGTCATCCCGGCTGCCCGTCCGATCGCGGCCGGGATCTGGGCAGGGAATGCGGCCGATGCCGCGCGCCCGGCTGACGCAGCCGGGGCGGGTGCCAGCGCGAGCGCGGCCAGGACCGCGAACGCGGCCACCTCGACGGCGCCCGCCGCGATGCCGGCGGTCGTGCGGACCTCGGTGAATCCGAACAGCCCCACCCAGACTGACAGCAGGTAGCCAGCCAGGGTGGCAAGGGCGAAGCCCGCTCCGGCGGCGGCGGCCAGCCGGCCGCTGACGACGAACCGCGCGGGGATGGCCAGCACAGCGAGCCCGATGCCGAAGGCCGCGATCACTTGCAGCAGGAACAGCCAGCCGATCGTCGGGATCGACCGGTAGCCGGTCAGGTAAAGGTCGAGATGGATCGCTGCAGTTGCAATCAGCAGACCAGACCCCGCCACCCGCAGGATGGCCAGGGGCCAGCCGCGCGGCGGCGGTCCTGCGTGCCCGCGTGCGGCTGGCCCCGCCGCCGTCGTAGCTGACCTGACCATGCTGTCCCGGTGCTGCGTCATCTGTCTGTCCTCCGGTTGCTCTGGTGCGGTCCGGATCAGTAGCCGCCGGTGCCGGCGCCTGATGACGAGCCGCCTGCAGGCGCGCTTCCTGAGGTGGTGACCTCATGCCACATGCCGCCGAACGCGGTCAGGCCGTTTCCCTTGGCCTGGCCGGGAGCGGTATCGCCGACGAAGGTGTAGAGCGGGTGCCCGTCGAAGGTGGCCTGGGCTGAGCCGCTGGATCGCTGGATCGTGCCGAACGTGCCCATAGCACCGGACGTCTTCGCCGGCCCCTTCACCGGCGGCCAGTTCTGCGCGCACGCTCCGTTGCAGTTGGACTTGGTGGCGGTGTCAGGGGCGAACGCGTAGAGCGTGAAGCCCTTGCTGTTGGTCAGCACCGTGGCGCCGCCGATCGTGGCGGTCTTGAGGGTGCTCGAGGCCGCTGAAACGGGACTGCCGGACGCCGAAGAGCTCCCAGAGGAGCTCCCGGATGAGCCGCCGGACGAGCCGCACGCCCCCAGTACTACGGCGGCAGCGACGGCGGCGAGCAGGGCCAGCACCAGCCAGGGACGCCTGAGCACGTCCCGCTGGGTGAGTGACTTGATCATTGCTTCCTCCCTAGTCAGGTCCCCCCGGGCCCCCTCTGCGCCGGGGGGACGCTGACGGTTCCCCGTGTAACCGACGATGCCGCGCCCGCTGTTCTGGCGCATCGCGGCGAGCCCCCAGGGTGACCACCCGGCCAGCAGGAACTGCCGGCCTGCCCGCTAGCAGGTATGGGCCGGGGCAAAGTCACTGCAGCGGGACGTGGCGCGGACTAGCGAAGGGCGGTAGCGGACGGGCCGCCTGCCGCCTGCAGGCTCAGCGGGCGTCGAGGAAGGTGATCACGGCGAGGACGCGGCGGTGATCATCGTCGGCCTCGGTGAGGTTCAGCTTGGTGAGGATGCCGCGGACGTGCTTCTCAACGGTTCCCTCGGTGACCCACAGCCGCCGTCCGATGCCTGAGTTGGACCGCCCTTCGGCCATCAGCGCGAGCACCTCGCGCTCGCGGGCGCTGAGGGCTTCGAGGGGGTCGTCGCGCCGGCTGGCGGTCACCAGCTCACGGACCAGCGCAGGGTCCACGACTGAGCCCCCGCTGACGACCCGCTGGAGGGTGTCGAGGAATTCGTCCACATCGGAGACCCGGCTCTTCAGCAGGTAGCCGATCCGGCGTCCGCTGGCCAGCAGCTCCATGGCGTGCTCGACCTCGGCGTAGGCCGACAGCACCAGGATGGCGGTATCGGGCATTTCGCGGCGGATCATCCGGGCCGCCTGCAGTCCCTCAGTAGTGTGCGTTGGCGGCATCCGGATGTCGGCCACGACCAGCTCAGGCGCGGTCTCGCGGGCCATGGCGAGCAGTCCCGTCCCGTCGCCCGCCTGCCCCACCACCTGATAACCGGAGCGCTCGAGCAGGCTGGCCAGGCCCTCACGAAGCAGGACGTCATCCTCAGCCAGGAGCACCCGCGGGCCGCTCATGCTGCGACCGTCACCGTTCCGCCGGGACGGGCCGGCCAGGGGCCGGCTGTCGGTCATGCTTGCATTATCGACCCTGCCGCTGCCAGGTCGCCTGGCGGCCACGTCGGGCGACGGTCAGGCCTCGCCGCGCGGGCTCGGAGCGCCAGGTGGCTAGTCTCGACTTTAGGACGGCGCCGGGCAGCCTCCGCCGGACGTACCGAGCCGGCCAGGCAGGGCAGCCGGGCCGGCCTGGTGATCGGGCCGGCGGCGGGGGCTGCCCAGGGCGAAATCGTCCTGGCCGTCGCGGCGGGCGCGGCGTTCGCTGCCGCAACCGACCGCGACCGGGCCGGGTCAGGTCAGGAGCGGCTGTGCGGGCGGACGAGCAGGCGGCGCTGCGGCGGCTAACGATGCTGGTCGCCCGCCAACTCTCGCCTGCAGAGGTCTTCGCGGCGGTGACCGAAGAGGCCGCGAAGCTCCTGCACCTCGACAGTGCCTACTTGATGGCCTTTGAGCGGGATGAGATGGCCTCGATGGTGGCGGGGTGGAACTTGCGGGGAGAATCGCCGCCGGTTGGCCTGCGGGTGCGGCTGGACGGGGACGGCGTCGTTCCCAGCGTATTCCGGACGCAGCGGCCGGCCCGCATGGATCGGTACGCCGGCGCCACAGGCACGCTCGCCGACCACGCCCGGACCCTGGGGATTCGCGCGGCGGTCGGTGCTCCGGTCCTAACGGGCGGGCAGGTGTGGGGGGTGCTGGCCGTCGGCACCTCGCGGCCAGAGCCGCTGCCCTCGGACACCGAGACGCGTATCGGGGCATTCACCGAGCTGGTCGCGACGGCGATCGCGAACGCCGCGGCGCGCACGAAACTGGAGCAGGTCGCCGCCGAGCAGGCGGCGCTCGGCCGCGTGGCGACGCTGGTCGCTGAGGCGGTCCCGCCCGGCGAGGTCTTCACAGCCGTGGCCACCGAAGTCGCCGGACTGTTCGGGGTTCCGCTGGTGGGGCTGTTTCGATATGAGCGCGAGGGGATGGCGACGGTGATCGCGGGGGCAGGCGGGGTCTCGTCCTATCTCGGCCGGCCCTGGCCCTGTCCGGCCGGCGACCCGGGCCTGGTCGCTTCGTTGCAGCGGACCGGCCAGCCGCGCAGAATCGACGACTACGCGCAGATCAGCAGCGCTATTACCGGGCCCGCGAGGGATCTCGGCATCGGCATGGCGGCGGGGGTACCTGTCCTCGCGGGCGGCAGAGTCTGGGGTGCGGTGGTGGTGGCGGCCGGCTCCGACCGCGCGCCGCTGCCAGTCGACACCCTCGACCGCCTGGCTGGATTCACCGAACTGGTGGCCACCGCCATCGCTAACACCGATGCGCGGGCCGAGGTCGAGCGGCTGGCGCAGGAACAGGCGGCGCTGCGGCGGGTGGCCACCCTGGTGGCACTGGGAGCGGAGACGAAGGAGATCTTCGCAGCCGTTGCCCGCGAGGTCGCGCAGGTGTTGCACCTGCCGGTCGCCGCAGTCCAGCGATATGAAAACGACGAGACGACGACGGTGGTAGCGGCGTGGAGCGACCGGCCGCACCGGTTCCAGCCGGGCACCCGGTGGCCCTACCATCCCTCGGGGCTGGCCGCGCAGGTGCGACAAGCCGGCCGGCCGGGCCGGGTGGTGGACTATTCCCACCGGCGCGGCGCGTTCGCTGTCACAGCGCGCGAGGTCGGGCTGCATAGCGTCGCCGCCGCGCCGATCATCGTGAACGGCGCCGTATGGGGGCTGGCGACGATCGCGTCCACTGAGGGTCCACTGCCCACGCTGGCGGAGGAGCGTCTGGCCGAGTTCACCGAGCTGCTGGCAACCGCCATCGCCAACACCCAGAGCCGCAGCGAGCTGTCCGCCTCGCGCGCCCGGATCGTCGCCGCCGCCGACGAAACGCGGCGGCGGCTGGAGCGTGACCTGCACGACGGTATTCAGCAGCGGCTGGTCGCACTCGCGCTCAAGGCCCGTACCATCGGGGCAATGGCCCCCCCGCTCGCTGGCCAGGTTCAGGGTGAGCTGTCGCAGCTGGCTGACGGCCTGGGGACCGCGCTGGAGGAACTGCGGGAGATCTCACGCGGCATCCACCCGGCCATCTTGTCCGAGGCCGGGCTCGGTCCCGCGCTGAAGGCGCTCGCCCGACACTCGACGGTACCGGTCGAGCTCGACCTCAAGCTCGGCACCAGGCCCACCGAGCACATCGAGGCGGCCGGCTATTACGTCGCCTGCGAGGCGCTCGCCAACGCGGCAAAGCACGCCCGTGCCTCGGCCGTCTCCATGCGCGTGGACGGCCGCGACGGCACCCTCGCGCTGTCGATCCGGGACGACGGCGTCGGCGGCGCCGACCCCAGCCGCGGCTCCGGCATCACCGGTCTCAAGGACCGTGTCGAGGCGCTCGGCGGGACGCTGTCCGTCCTCAGCCCGCCCGGCCACGGAACTGCACTGGACGTCCATCTTCCGGCGGTGCCCAGCGCCGCACCGGCCGCACCGCCGGGCACGGCCAGGTAGTCGCGCTGCGGCCAGGCGGGGCGGCGAGGCTCAGCGCATGCCAGCGCCGGGCAGGGCTCCTGGCCCGACGCCGTCCACGATCCGCCGGATGGCATCCGCCGACAGGTCCGCCTTCGGCAGGAACCCCGCAGCAGGGCTCTCTGCGATGAGATCCGCGTAGTCCGCTTCCGGATGCGTCGATATCAGAACCGTGGCCGCCTCGCCGCCCCGGTCACGCTCGGCCAGGCGGCGGGCAAGGTCGAACCCGCTCTCATCGCCAAGTCTGATGTCGATCAGGACGACCTCCGGCCGGAGCTGCTCTGCACGCTGCAGAGCCTGCACGGAAGTCCTGGCGCCGCCGACAACGCGCATTCCCTCGCGTTCCAGGAGAACCCGAGCACTCTCGAAAAACAGCTGGTTGTCATCCACAATCAGGACACCGAAGGTCACCCGTCCAGCATTCCAGCCCGCACAGCACCGCGCATTGCGGCTAGCAGGAAAGCCAGGGATCGGTGAATCTGGGTCACGGCTGCGACCGTGGCGGGACCGGGATGGTGACCAGCAGCGTAGTGCCGCCGGATGGCGGGCTAGTGACCTCGATCGTGCCGCCGACGGTCTCGACCGCGGTCGCTCCCCGCCCTCCCGGTCCTGCAGGAGGCGGATGTCACCGGCGATCACGGTCGCGGGCTGCTGCTGGTTGACTTCCTGGCCGACGCCTGGGGCCACGACGCCGCCGAGAGCGGCAAGGTCGTCTGGTGCGAGGTCGCGATCCCCCCGTGCCTAGCCCGCCACCAGACCTGCCCCATCTGGTCAGCAAAGCCGCCCGAACCGGCGTACTCATGGCTGCCGGGCCTTTGCCCTTGTGCTCGAAGGGTCCGGCCTTGCGGCAGCCTAGAGAGCGGTTCAGGGCTGGTCGCCGGCGGCTGCCGGTCGCGGTGGGCCGCCATCGGCCACGCCGGCCGCGCTGAGCAGCCGCCGGAACCGGTGGACGGCCTGGCTGCGGCTCATGCCCAGCCTGCCGCCAATCTGCGACCACGAGCACTGCGAGTGCAGGATGACCTCGGTCCCTACCTCCTCCAGCTCCCGCGGGCAGTCTGCGCCCAGCCGGAGCAGAGCGGCCGCGGCCAGCTTCCGGTTCCGGCTGGCGGATTCAAGGGTCCGCTGCTCGTTCGCCGCGTGCCGGGCTTCCTGAGATCGCTCGCGTGGTTCTTCTGCAGTCATGCCGCTGCCCCGTTCGCCGTCGCTGGTTTCGGTCCCTGCCCGCCGGCTCCGGATGCGTTTGCCAGCCGCGCTCGGGCGGAAGCACCCAGGGCGCTCAGGCAGCAGTGGTGGCAGCTACCCGTAACCTCAGCCCGCTACACGCAATGCGGTCCATTGCCGCCGCAATGGCTGGCCGGCGCCTGCATAAATCGCCTCCGGCCGGGCGCGCCGAAATGGCTGGCGGCAGCTAGGAGAGCGCTTGCGGGGCATGGGCTCGAACCTCGGCGAGCAGTTGCCGTTTGGACGGATTCACCATCGCCCGGCCGGCCACGACCACGGTCGGCACCGTCTCGTTTCCGTTCGCTACCGAGCGCACGAACGCCTTCGCGTCTGGATCACTGCGGATGTTGATCTTGCGGTAGCGCAGCCGCGTCCAGCTCAAGCGCAGCAGCAGGTCGAGGCAGTAGGCGCAGCCCGGCCGCCAGTAGATGACGACATCGTCCTGCTGCATGCCCACCACGTCCCCTCCGCGGCTCGATTAGCCGGCTGCTCCAGGATGCTAACCGGCGCTGGTGCTGCCCTGAACACCCGTGATGCACCTCACGTCCTGGCTGCGGCCAGCGTCTACCAGGTATGACGACACGACCCTCAGACGAGATTGCCGCTGACATCGCTGCTGAAGGCGGGCTTATCTTCGAGGCGATCCCGCCTGCCACGCTCGACCAGGTCCGGTCCGCCGGGGTCGATGAGGCCGGGCATCAGGTGACTGCCCAGGCGGACACCGGCGGGGGCAGCCCGCTGCGGTGCTGCCTGCGCGAGTCCCTGCCCGGCGAGGAGCTGCTGCTCATCGCCTACACCCCGCCAGGCACGCGCGGCGCCTACGCCGAGCGCGGCCCGGTCTTCATCCATGCCAGCCCGTGCGACGGTTACCGCACAACGGATCAGTACCCGCCGGGGCTCCGTCACCGCCAGCAGGTCGTGCGTGCCTACAGCCACGAGGGCAAGATCACCGGCGGCGTCCTGGTCAGCGACGGCGAGCACGCCATGACCGTCATTCGCGGCCTGCTCGCAATGCCGGGTGTCGCGCTCGTGCACCTGCGTAACGTGGGCTACGGCTGCTACAACTTCGCCGTCAGGCTCAGCTGACCCCCGGTACCTGCGTCCTGGGTCGGAGGCGGGCCAGCGAACGGCGATGACCACGGCGGCCAGGGAAAGGTCTTCAGCACAGCGGAGCCGGCTGGCCGGCCGGCTGCGCCCGGAGCGAGGTAGATCCTGAATGCCACTGACTAGCCCCATCAGCACCGCCGTCGTCGTCATGACCTGATGGCCAGGCTCATCTACTCGGCAATCGCCTCAGCCGATGGCTTTGTCGAGGATGCGGACGGCGGCTTCGACTGGGGTGCGCCAGGACCGGAACTGCTCAGTTTCATCAATGAGCTGGAGCGGCCTGCCGGAACCTACCTGTACGGACGGCGGATGTACGAGACCATGCGGTACTGGGAGACCGCCGACCAGCAGCCGGGACAGTCGCCTTACGAACGGGACTTCACCCGTCTCTGGCAGGCTGCCAGCAAGATCGTGTTCTCCGCCACCATGACCTCGGTGTCGACCGCAAGGACACGGCTAGAGCGAGCCTTCGTCCCCGACGACATCATGCAGCTGAAGCAGGATGCCAGGCAGGATCTGTCCATCGGCGGCGCTGACCTGGCCGGGCAGGCCCTCAAGGCTGGCCTGGTCGACGAGCTGCGGCTGTTCCTGGTGCCGGTCATCGTCGGAGCCGGAAAGCCGGCCCTCCCGGCGGGTGTCCGGCTGGATCTGGAACTCCTGGACATCCGGAAGTTCACCAGCGGCGCCGTCTACCTCAGCTACCGCCCCGGTCTGGCCGGCCCGAAGCCCCGCACGCTCACGCCGGAACCATGAACCGGTAGCAAAGTCGTCTGTGAATTCCGCGTGAGCCCGCACTTTAGCGGGCCGGCACTCATTCGCCGTCAGCGCGCCGCCGGACCCCCCGTCGCTGCGGCCACCAGGGTGTCAGCCGCCGGCCGTCAGGGCGCTGGCGCAGGCACGAACGCGCTGATGGCGTCCGACACGGCGGACGGATTGTCCACCGGGACCCAGGTCTTGGCCCCGGCTACCTGGATCAGCGTGGCCTGCGGAAAGTCGGAGGCGAGCTGCTGTGCGCCCGCTACCGGGAAGAACTCGCACGACTCGCCCCAGACCAGCAGGACCGGGCGGCCGAACCGCGGGATCGCGCTGGCGGCGTCGAGCAGCAGCTCTGGGCGGGCTCCGGCCATCGCCGCGACAAGGTCATCAGCGATCCGCGGATCGCGCCGGACCGGGCCGAAGAACGACGCCATCCGCTCATCGTCCAGGCCAGCCGCGGTGACGGTCGCGACGCCACGGCGCGGCGCCAGCCGGGCCTGCATCCGCAGCGCTGCCCGCGCGACGGCGGGGAACCTGCGGCACATGGCCGCCGCCTTCTTGAGCTTGTCGGGCGGGAACTGGTCGTAGCTCTCGCAGTTCGTCAGCACCAGGCGGCCCGCCCGGCCAAGCGCGGGGTGGCCGCTGGCCAGCGACAGCAGCAGCAGCCCGCCGGCCGTGTCGTTCGCGACCACCGTGGCATCTTCCAGGTCGAGCAGTTCGAGGCAGTCGGGCAGGAGCCCGGCCAGGGATGCGGCTGACCGGTCCGCGCCTGGTGACAGCGGCCAGCGATGCGAGCCGAGCGGCAGGTCGATCGTGATGCAGCGGTAGCGGTCCGCCAGCGCGGCGATGACGTCGCGCCACAGGTCGCCGTTCGCGAGCGCCCCCGCGTAGAAGACGAGCGGCGGACCGTGACCCGATGACTGCCAGGCGAGGGGGCCGAGGCGGGTTTCCAGCCGTTCGGATTCCATGGGCCCTACGGTAGTATGATTGCATTGCTAGCAATGAATTCATTTGGAGGATGGAAGTGGCTTCGCTGACGATCAGGGGCCTGGACGCACAGACCCACGCTCGGCTGCGGGTGGTCGCTGCGCGGCATGGCCGCTCCATGGAAGCTGAGGTCAGGGCGATCCTGCAGGAGCAGCTGCAGGAACAGGCAGCCGAGCGGGGCCTCGGCACCCGCATACACGAACGGTTCGCTGGCATCGGCTGGACCGACGGGGAGCTGCCGGAACGCAGCGAACTGCCGCGTGCGGCGGAGTTTGACGCGTGATCGTTCTCGACACCAACGTAGTTTCGGAGCCCACCCGGAAGGAGCCGGATCCCGGCGTCGTCGCCTGGCTCGACGCCTTGTCGGCTGAGGAGACGGCCATCACAGCCATCACGGCCGCAGAGCTCGCCTACGGCGTGCGGCGCCTGCCAGATGGCCGCCGCCAAGCCGAGCTAGCGCGGGCCGTTCACGCGCTCATCCGCGATGAATTCGCCGGCAGGGTGCTGCCTTTCGACGTCCGAGCCGTTGAGCTATACGCCGAGATTGTCGCCGGGCGTGAGCGGGCGGGCCGGCCGATAAGCACTGCTGACGCGCAGATCGCCGCCATCTGCCTCGCGCACAGCGCGACGCTGGCGACTCGTAACACGGCGGACTTCACGGCAACTGGGGTGAGCCTGATCGATCCGTGGATGGCGGACAGCTAGCGCTGGCCGAATCGGGCTACGCGAGGCAACCGCTAGCGCCGACGTCGTCGGCTGGCGCAGACCGGGGCTGGTGCCTAGGCCGGGGCGGTGGCCTGGCCATCGGTGAGCAGCGGGAGCAGCAGTTCCGGCGGCCGGGCGATGACTGCCCGGTCGGCCCAGATGACCACTGGCCGCTGGATCAGCTCCGGATGCTGTGACATCGCGTCGATCAGCTCGTCCGCTGAGGCTTCGGCCAGGCCGAGCTCGCGGTAGCTGGACTCGCTGGTCCTGACGAGCGTGCGCGGATCGCCGGTACCGAGCAGGCCGAGGACGCGGACGATTTCGTCGCGGGCTGGCGGGCTGTCCAGGTAGAGCACCCGCTGCGCCGGGACGCCGTGGGCGGCCAGCAGCTGTTCCGCACCGCGGCACTTGGAGCAGCGCGGGTTGTACCAGACGACGACGCCCTCATCGGTCATGCGCTCACCGTACTAGCTGCTG
>DASXMR010000135.1:0-59880 GCA_036495525.1 Streptosporangiaceae bacterium
GGCCGCTGGTGCAGCCGGTGCCTGAGCTGCGTGATGTCCTGCTCGAGCTCGCGCACGTCGTCGCTTAGACGGTCCTGCAGCGCCATTGTGCTCCTCGTTCTGGTTATGAGCCGATATGCCGGTCAAGCCCAAGACTGCCAGCAAACGGCCTGACCTTGCCAGACCCGGGCCATGCGGCCCGGCCGGCCGTGGTCAGTACGCCGACTGGGCGCCGAACATCTCCGCCAGCCGGCCAGCCAGGGCCAGGTCACCTTCCACTGTCATCGTCCCGTCCATGATCAGAGCCATGAACGAGCCATGCTGGCTGATCAGCCGGGCGAAATCGGCAAGCGGCAGCCGGATGGTCAGCGCCGCCTCGCCGTCGCCAGCCTGCCGGGCGGCGGCCGCGCCGTCCTGCACGACGATGTCCCAGCGCCGCCGGGTCCCGTCGCCTGCCCGCGCCTGAGCGCGCCCGCCGGCGCAGCGACGCGCCAGCCCTGCGGCCAGCCATGGCCAGCCTGGCCGCTGGCTGGGCGGGCCGCTCCTGGTGCGCGGCGGCTAGCTCGGCCGGCTCGTCGATCGGGTAGGGGCCGGCAGCGTGCGCGCGGGGCTGCGCCGCGCCAGCGCCTGCTCCACCGCCGCCGCCAGCCGGTCGGCCTTCGCTGCCTCGCCCTTCTCGCGGCCCTCGGCGAACCGGGGCAGCACGTCGCTGGCGAACAGCTCAAGGCTCTCGCAGATGTGGTCGTGCTTGTTCTTGCCCGCCTGCATGACGAACATGACCTGATCGACGCCCGCCGCCTGGTAACGCGCGATCAGGTCGGTGACCTGCCCGGGAGTGCCGATGGCGCCGCGCAGCGAGCGGAGCCCGGCCTGCAGCAGCCGCACCGCCAGGGGCGCCGCGTCCGCCGACGCGATTTCCCTGGCGAAGCCCTGCTCGGCCCGGTTCTCGCCGAAGCTCTGCCACAGGTCGGTGTCGCCGACCACATGCGAGCCGCCGTAGAAATGGCCGAGCGAGTAGCCGAAGAAGTGCGCGCCGTCGATGCCGCGCTCGATCGCCGTGGCCTCGTCCCGGTGCAGCATCATCGGCAGCACGATGGCGACGTTCGGGTTGACCGCGAAGCCGCGTGGCACGCACTCGGCCGACGCGATGAGGTCGTAGTACTCGGTGACCCACCTGGCCGCGTCCTCCGGCTCGGCGAAGGAGAACGACAGCGCGCCCATGCCGCTGCGCGCGGCCAGGTGGATCGTCTCCCGGCGGCTGCAGGCGACCCACAGCGGCGGGTGCGGCTTCTGCAGCGGCCTCGGCACGATGGTGCGCGGCGGCATCGTCGTGTACTTGCCCTGGTAGCCGGCGAACGGCTACGGAGGCGCCGAGCGGGGCGAAGCTGGCAGCCTGCCGCTGACGTCGCAGCGCGGCTAGGCGGGCTGAGCCGAGCCGGCGAGCTACAGCGGCGAGTTGAAGCCCGACATCCAGTGCACCTGCAGCCAGCTCACGGCCTGGCCCCAGGCGCCGGTCAGCTCGAGTACCCCGACGATGATCAGCATCAGGCCGCCGATCTGGGCGATCAGCCGGCCGTGCCGCCTGGCGAACGCGAACATGCCGAGCCCGCGCTGCAGGCCGAAGGCGACGATGAGGAACGGCACGCCGAGCCCGAGACCGTAGACGAACGCGAGTACCGCGGCCCTTGGCGCGGTGCCGGTGGTGGTGCCCAGGGTGAGCACCGCGACCAGGGTCGGGCCGATGCACGGCGTCCAGCCGACGCCGAACAGCACGCCGAGCAGCGGAGCACCAGCCAGGCCGGCCCGCGGCCGCACCGACGGCCGGACGATCCGGCCGGCGAAGCTGAACCGGTCGAACGCGCCGGCGAACAGCAGGCCGAGCACGATCAGCAGCACGCCGAGCGCACGGGACAGGCCCTGCTGATGGCTGCGCAGCGCCGAGCCGATGCCGCCGAAGACCACGGCCTCGCTGACGAAGACGGCCGAGAAGCCAAGCACGAACAACGCCGTCCCGGCGACCGCCCGGCCGCGCCCGGCGCCGACTGCCGGGTTCCGCTGAGCAGGGCCCGTACCGGCGACGAAGCCGGCCTGGCCAGCGGCGGCCGACCCGGCCGCGGTCACCGAGCCCGCCGCGGTGGCTGACGTCACCGCGGCTGCCGGTCCGGCGATGGCTGACCCGCCGGCGCTCGCTGACCCGGCCGAACCGCCCGGCCCGGCAGCCGCGCCCGCCAGCGCTGGCTCACTCCCGGCGTCCTCGGCGTCGCCGCGGCCGGCGATGCCGATCCCGGACATGCCGGTGATGTAGGACAGGTAACCCGGCACCAGTGGCAGGCAGCAGGGCGAAAGGAAGGTCACGGCCCCGGCTGCGGCAGCGACCGGCAGCGCGAGCAGCAGCGGCCCGGACTGGACCAGCTCGCCGACTCCCATCTGCTGGCTCCCCTCGCGTTCTGGCGGCTCGCTTCTAAAATACCGCTAGCGGTACTTTACGATCCGCCGTCGCCGCCAACCAAGGTACCCGCCGCCCGACGAGGCCTTCTGGCCAGCCGCCCGCTCCCTGCATTGCCTGGTTGTGCCTTCCGCCAGACGGCCGGCCAGGCGCCGCAATTGGGCCCCCGGCGGGCGCTGAGCCGGGGGCAGCGATCCTTACCATGGCCGCTATGCGCAGCACACCCCCCTTCCGCGCCGATCATGTCGGCAGCCTGCTCCGCCCGCAGGCGCTGCTCGATGCCAGGGCCAGCGCCGCGGCCGGCACCATTGACGCAGCGCAGCTGCGCGCAGCCGAGGACGCCGCGATCACCGATGTCGTCGCCAGGCAGCAGCAAGCCGGGCTGCAGTCAGCCACCGACGGCGAGTTCCGCCGGGCCTCCTGGCACATGGACTTCATCTACCAGCTCGGCGGGATCAGCAAGGCGCCAGGCAACCTGGCCGTCCGGTTCCGCAACGCCGCTGGCCAGATCGAGTTCACCCCGGCTGCGCTGCACATCGGCGGGAAGATCAGGCTCGACCACACGATCTTCGCCGACGACTTCGCTTACTTGCAGTCCGCGGTGACCGATGCGACGCCGAAGCTGACCATTCCGTCGCCGAACATGGTGCACTACCGCGGCGGCCCCGCCTCGATCGACCCGGCCGTCTACCCGGACATGGAAGAGTTCTGGAGCGACCTGTCCGCGGCGTACGCCGAGCAGGTCAGCCGGCTTGGCGCGCTCGGCTGCCAGTACCTGCAGCTCGACGACACCAGCCTGGCCTACCTGAACGACCCGGCGCAGCGGGCCGAGATCGCCGAGCGCGGCGAGGACGCCGAGCACCTGCACCTGCGCTATATCAGGCAGGTCAATGACGCGCTGGCTGGCAAGCCCGACGGCATGGCGGTCACCACGCACATGTGCCGCGGCAACTTCCGCTCGTCCTGGGCGGCCGAGGGCGGCTACGACTTCGTCGCCGAAGCGCTATTCAGCGAGCTGAACGTGGACGGCTTCTTCCTGGAGTACGACGACGAGCGCTCCGGCGGCTTCGAGCCGCTGCGGTTCGTGCCGAAGGGCAAGATGGTCGTCCTCGGCCTGGTCACCACCAAGCGCGGCGAGCTGGAGGACCGCGACGCGCTGAAGCGGCGGATCGACAAGGCAGCCAGGTTCGTCCCGCTTGACCAGCTGTGCCTGTCGCCGCAGTGCGGCTTCTCCTCCACGGTCGAGGGGAACGTGCTGACCGCCGACGAGCAGTTCGCCAAGCTGCGGCTCATCGTCGATACGGCGGCGGACGTCTGGGGCTGACCGGGCTGCCGCAGCGGCTCAGCCGATGCTGCGCACGGCGTCCTGGACCGCGCCGTGGAAGGTCGGGTACGCGTAGATCATCTCGTCCAGCCGGGTGACCGGCACCCGCGCGTGCACGGCGAGCGTCAGCATGCTGAGCACCTCGCCCCCGGCCGGCCCAGCTGACGTGGCGCCGACCAGGATGCCGCGGTCCGCATCAGCCACGAGCTTGATGAAGCCGTCGTTGCCCGCCTTGTGGATCCAGCCGCGGGCCGATTGCGGCAGCTTGGTGAAGCCGGTGCGCACGGCGATGCCCTGCTGCCTGGCCCGGGCCTCGGTACTGCCCACCGCGCCGATCTCCGGGTCGGTGAAGGTGACCCTCGGTACCGCGTGCAGCTCAGCCGGGTGATGCTCACGGCCGAGCACGTCGGCCACGATGATCTCCGCGTGGTACATCGACATGTGCGTGAACGCGCCCTGGCCGGTCACGTCGCCGAGCGCCCAGACCCCTGGCGCGGCCCGCATGTGCCCGTCAACGCCGACGACGTCGGCGCTCTCGTCCAGGCCGGCCGCCGCCAGGCCGGCGCCGGCCAGGTCAGCCCGTCGGCCGGCCGCCACCAGCAGCCGCGCGCCGCTGACCTGACTGGCATCATCCAGCCGGAGGGTGAAGCGGCTCCCGTCGTGCCGCACCTCGGTGGCCCTGGTGCCGGTCAGCACCGTGATGCCCTCGCGGCCGAACACGCCGGCGATCAGCGCGCCGGCCTCCGGCTCGTCGCCCGGCAGTAGCCGCTCGCCCTCCTCGATGATCGTCACCGTGGCGCCGAATCTCGCGAACGTCTGTGCCAGCTCCGTGCCGATCGATCCGCCGCCGAGCACGAGCAGCGACTCGGGTACCTGCTCGGTCTCGATCGCCTCGCGGTTGGTCCAGTACGGCGTGCCAGCCAGGCCGGGCACGGGCGGGATGACCGGCTCGGTGCCGATGGCAATGACGACCCCGCGGCTGGCCCGCAGCACCGCCCCGCCGACCGTCACCTCGCCGGGCGCGGTGATCCGGCCGTGGCCGCGGAACAACTCGCCGCCCTTCCCGATGAACCTGTCTGCAGCGACCGTGTCATCCCAGGTGTCAGTCGCCTCGTCGCGGATCCGCCTGGCAACCGGCGCCCAGTCTGGGGTCACCGAGGCCGCGCCGGCCATGCCGGGCACCCGGCGGGTGTCGGCGAGCAGGTTGGCGGCGCGGATCATCATCTTCGACGGGACGCAGCCGAAGTACGGGCACTCGCCGCCGACCAGGCGCTTCTCCACCCCGGCCACCGCCAGGCCGGCCTCGGCGAGCGAGCCGGCCACAGTCTCCCCGCCAGGGCTCATGCCAAGGACGACGACATCCACCTCATGCTCGGCCATGCACCGCTTCCCTCCGGGCTACGTCGTCCAGCCGATGCCGCAGCGCCAGGCCGGCCTCCGCAGCTAGCCGGCGCCGGGCAGCGGCCTGCCGCGGTCGACCATGGTGACGCGCGGCTGCTGCAGCCCCAGCGCGTCCACCAGCTCCGTCACCACCGCCTGGCCGTCGATCGCGCCGCAGCTGAACAGGTCGATCGCGATCAGGTCTTCTTCCGGCCAGGTATGAATGCTCAGGTGCGACTCTGCCAGGATCAGCACGAGCGTGACGGCGCCGTTCGGGAACACGACGTGGCTGGTCTCCAGCACGTGTCCGCCGCCTGCCCGCACCGCGGCGACCGAGGCCTCGGTCAGCGGGCCGATCTCGGCGGCAGGGGAGGACGGGGCCAGGCGGGCATCCACGGCGTAAAGGACCTTCGGCGTGCCAGCCTCCTGGCGCCGCAGCTCCGCGTACCTGCTCGCCGCTTCCATGCCGGGCATGATGTGGGAGGATACCGTACTGACCTGGCCCGGCCGGATCACCGCCGGGCCGCCCTGGCCGGCACCGGCAGGGCATCTCCAACGGGGACGAAACGCAGCGCATGGATCTGGACGCAGTCATCGCCGAGGTTGCCGCTGCCGTAGGGCTGGCGGAGGGCGAGTCAGGGGTCCGCGACATCCTGCGCGTCGTGGCCAGGTCCGAGCCGGTCGCGGCGAGCCAGATCGGCCGGCAAGCTGAGCTGCCGGTGCCGATCGTCACCGCCGTGTGCGGCGAGCTGCGCAAGCGCGGCATCGTCGACCGCTCCCGGCCGGTCGCCCTGACCAGCGAGGCACGCCAGCTGCTGGCCGCCGGCCAGCCTCAGCTCAGCGCCGTGTGCCAGGACTGTGCCGGCACCGGCGTCACGGTGCCAGCCGAGCTGGCCGAGCTGGCCGCCGAGCTGGAGCTGGCCGCGGCCGCGGCGCCGCTGGCCAAGCCGGAGCTGGACCAGACGCACTGCACCGTGCTGACCAAGATCCGGCGAGTGCTGCGGATGCACGAGAGCGGCGCGCTGGCCGGCCAGCGGATTCTGCTGCTCGGAGACGACGACCTGGTCAGCGTCGCGATCGCACGGTTCGCCCGGCTCACCGGCAGCGCCGGCAGCATCCGGCGGCTGACCGTCGTCGACTCTGACGCCGACGTGCTGGCGTGCATCGCCGACCAGGCAGCGGGCACTGGCGTTCAGGTCGAGCTCATCAGCCACGACCTGCGTGAGCCGCTGCCGGCCGCGCTAACCGGAAATTTCGACGTGGCCTGCACCGACCCGCCGTACACGGTGCCCGGCGCCGAGGTGTTCCTGTCCAGGGCAGTGGCCGCGCTTGAGCAGGCACCTGGCAGGCACCTCTTCTTCTCCTTCGGCGCCCGCAGGCCCCTGGAGACGCTGCGCGTCCAGCAGGTCATCGCCGAGCTTGGCCTGGCCATGCGGTCGCTGCAGCCCGGCTTCAACGCCTACCAGGGCGCGGGGATCCTGTCCGGGGTGAGCAGCCTCTACCACCTGCGCAGCACCGAGAGCACAGCCCCGCTGCTGACCGCGGCATACACCGGCCCGCTCTACACGGCGGACTGGCGGTCAGCCGCGACCCGGCCGTACCGCTGCACCGGGTGCGGCGCGGTGCACCAGGTTGGCCCCGGCGCGCAATGGTCGCGGATCGCCGCGCTGCAGGACGCTGGCTGCCCGCAGTGCGGCGGGACAGTCTTCCGCCCGATGGCGCTGCAGCAGCGATGAGCGGCGCAGCCGAGCAGGGCAGCCAGGTCGGCGGTTACCTGATCCGGGCCGCGGCCGAGCCGGACCTGGACGCGATCGCCGGGTTCGAGGTGGACATCGCACTGGCCTCGTTCGGCGCCGAGGCGATCACCGACCCCGGGCTGCACCGCAAGCGGGTGCTCGCAGCGCTGGGCAAGTCAGGCGAGGTCGCGCTGGTCGCGGTCGCCGCGCAGCGGCCGGCTGACCCGCTCGGCTGGGCCTGGCTTTCGGCCCGCACCAACTCGCTGACCGGCGCACGGTACGGCAACTTCCGCTCGCTTGCCGTCGCTGACGTGCCGGACCGCAGCCTGATCGGCGAGCTGCTGCTCGGTGAAGTGCTCCGCGCGACGGCCGAGGCCGGCCTCACCCAGCTGACCGGCAAGGTGCACGCGGGCAATCTGGGCATGCGGGCGCTGTACCGCAAGTTCGGCTTCGAGGCGACGCACGTGACCATGGAGCGGCGGATGCCAGGCTCGGGCGGCGTGCTCCCGTGATCAAGTGCGTGATCTGGGATATCGACAACACGCTGCTCGACGGGGTGTACCTGGAATCTGGCGCTGAGCCGCCGCCCGCCAGCCAGGTGCTCGTCCCGGTCCTGCGGGAGCTGGCCGGCCGCGGCATCCTGCAGGCGCTGGCCAGCCGCAACCCGCCGGAAGCGGCCGGCTACGTCGCTGCGCTGACCGGGGTGGACTTCGCCGCCGCCGAGTGCGGCTGGGATGCGAAGCCCGACGCGATCAGGCGGATCCTGGCGGAACTCGACTTCGCCGCGGACGCCGTCGCGTTCGTCGACGACGAGGCGCTGGAGCGGGCCGAGGTCAGCTTCGCGCTGCCGGAGCTGCTGGTGCTGTCGCCGGAGGACGCCGCCGAGATGGCCGGGTGGCCCGAGTTCAGCCCGGCCGTGGTGACCGGCGAGGCACGCGGCCGCGCCGGGATGTACGCAGCCCGGCGACGGCGCGAGCAGGAGGCCCGTGCCTTCGGCGGGTCAAGGGACGACTTCCTGCGGTACTGCCGCACCAGGGTCGTCATCGGGCCCGCAGCCGCGGCGGACGCGCCGCGGATGCACGAGCTGTCCGAGCGCACCCACCAGCTCAACTCGGCCGGCGCCGGGATCGGCCAGTACGAGATGGCGGCGCTCATCGGCGCACCGCAGCGCCAGGTGGTGACCGTCCGGCTGTCCGACGCCTTCGGTGATGACGGGCTCGTCGGCGGCTGCGTGATCGACAGCAGCGAACCGCGCTGCTGGCGGCTGCCGATGCTGATGATGTCGTGCCGGGCGCTGGGCCGCGGCGTCATCGACGCGCTGCTCGCCTGGCTGTGCCGCGCAGCGGCGGCCGCCGGCGCCGCGCAGGTCGCGGTCCCGTGCCTGGTCACCGCCAGGAACGTGCCGCTGCGGATCGCGCTCAGCCGGGCCGGGTTCCGGGCCGGCCCTGCCCCGCCCGGCACTGGTCCGGCCAGCCCATCCCTGGCCGCCGCTGGTCCGGCCTGCACTGCCCCGGCGGCGACGGCTGCCCCCGGCCCTGACGGCCAGGTGACGGCGCTGTTCACCAGGCCTGTCACCGGCGAGCTTCCCGAGCTGCCCGGCTGGGCGAGCGCGGCGGCCGGCCGGTGACCGGCGAGCAGCCGGTGACCGACGCGCTGCGGCAGCTGCTCGCCGAGGTCACCGGCAATGAGCGGCTGCTCGCCCTCCCGCCGCAGACCGAGCTGTTCGGCACCGGCGTCAGTCTCGACTCGCTGACCGGCACCCTGCTGCTGCGCCGGGTGCGGCAGCGGTTCGGCGTGGACGTGGCCGCTGAGGACCTGAACCTGGACGCGCTCGCTACCCTCGGCTCGCTCGCCGCCTTCATCGAGGACCGGCTGGAGTGACCGCCGCCTGCACTGGCAGGGGGCCAGCACCGGCGCTGTGGACAGGCCGGGGCGCGCGGCTAGTCTCGGGGTAGCCGCGCGGTGAGCGCGGCACGGGCTGGCGGGCTCGCAGCAGGAGGTGGCTGATGACCGCAGTGTTCGCCGTCGACGCGTGCCGCACGCCGGTCGGCAAGATCAAGGGGGCGCTGGCCGGGGTGCGCCCCGACCACCTGACCGCCGAGGTGATCAGGGCGCTGGTCGCCCGCAGCGGCTGGCTCGATCCGGCCGCCGTCGACGATGTGTACTGGGGCGCCGCAAACCAGGCAGGCGAGGACAACAGGAACGTGGCCAGGATGGGCGTGCTGCTGGCTGGGCTGCCGGTGGACGTGCCAGGCGCGACGGTCAACCGGCTCTGCGGCTCAGGCATGGAGGCGATCAGCGGCGCGGCCCGCGCTATCGCGGCGGGCGATGCTGACATCTGCCTGGCGGGCGGGACCGAGTCGATGACCAGGGCGCCGTTCGTGCTGCCCCGCGCGGCTGAGCCGTTCCAGCGGGACGCCGGCGTGGCCGACACCAGGCTCGGCTGGCGGCTTGTCAGCCCGCTGATGCAGCAGCTGTATCCGCCGATCACGCTGGGCGAGACCGCCGAGAACGTCGCCGAGCGCTACGGCGTGGACCGGTCAAGGCAGGACCAGTTCGCCCTGGCTAGCCATCAGAAGGCCGCCGCCGCCAGGGCCGGCGGGCTGCTGAGCGGTCAGATCGTCCCGGTGCAGGCACCGCAGGGCGAGGTGAGCCAGGATGAGGGCATTAAGCCCGGCCTGACGCTCGACGACCTGGCGGCGCGCAAGCCGGCCTTCCGCAAGGACGGCACGGTCACCGGCGGGAATTCCTCGCCGCTCAACGACGGCGCAGCCGGCCTGCTGCTGATGTCGGAGCAGGCGATGACCGCCGCGGGGGCCAGGCCGCTGGCCAGGTACGTCGGCACCTGCGCGGCCGGCGTGCACCCGGACTACATGGGCATCGGCCCGGTGCCTGCCATGACCAGGGTGCTGCGGCGGGCCGGCTGGCAGGTCGACGACCTAGGCCTGATCGAGGTCAACGAGGCGTTCGCGGCGCAGGCCGTGGCGGTGCTCGACGAGCTGAAGCTGGATCAGGACCTGGTGAACGTCAACGGCGGCGCGATCGCCATCGGGCATCCGCTCGGCTGCTCCGGTGCCAGGATCACGACCGCGCTGCTGCACGAGATGCGCCGCCGCGGTACCAGGCGCGGCGCCGCGACCATGTGCATCGGGGTCGGCCAGGGCATCGCCACACTGTGGGAAGCGGCCTAGTCAGGCCTCAGTCATGGCCCGGGCTGGACACGCGCAGCTCACCGCCGGCCAGGCTGCCTGACCGGCCGCGCGGCTGTCCGCCCGACCCCGGCGAGGCAAACCGAGTACGGATCGCTCAGCCGCCGTCAGCATCGCCGGGCATGTTGCCCTGCCGCGCGGCGCGCTCGGCACCGGGGCTGGCGCGGCCGTCGGAGATGGCGGCTTCCGCTCCCGGGCTGACCGGGTCAGCGGCGAGCGCGCCCTCCGCGCCCGGGCTTACCCCGGCATCGGCCAGTGCCCCCTGGGCGAGGACGCCGCCCTCCTCGATCGCGCCTTCCGCGCCCGGGCTGGCACCTGCCAGCGCTGCGCCCGGTACCCGCACCCGGCCGATCAGCCTGCGATCGCGGCGGGCCAGCGCCACGGCCACCGCCGGGTAGATCAGCACCGACAGCACGCCGGCGCCGACCAGCGCGGCTGCGTTGGCCGGCAGCATGACGCCGTCCTGCTGCCCGATCTCGGCCAGCGCGATCAGCAGCGGCATGGTGGTGGCGGTGATGAACGTCATCTCGATGCGCTTTCGCCTCGGCAGCGAGCGCCGGTAGACGATCAGCGATGGCAGCCCGCGGACGACCAGCAGCAGCGCCAGGAAGGCCAGCAGCCGGCCAGGGTTCGCCACGATCGACTTGACGTCCAGCGTCATCCCGGAGGAGACGAAGAACACCGGGATGAACAGCCCGTAGCCAACCGCGTCGATGCGGTGCTCAAGCGCCTCGACGTCCACCTCCATCTGCCGGGTCCAGGTGCGCAGCACCATGCCGGCCAGCATCGCGCCAAGCACCACGTCCAGCCCGAACTGCTCGGCGAGCACGAGCAGCACGAGCAGCAGCACGATGGTCCAGCGCAAGGTCGTCTGCGCGGTCGCCCGCTGGCCCTGCCGCACGACCATCCGCATCCTCGGCCGGCCGATGACCCGCGGCACGATCGTCAGCAGCAGCGCGCCGGCCGCGACCGCCAGCAGCGACGCCACGGCGGTGAACTCACCGCGCTTGGTGAGGAACAGCGAGATCGCGATGATCGGGAACAGCTCGCCCACCGCCCCGGCGGCGAGTACGTACCGGCCGAACTTGCCGGCCAGCATGTCGTTGTCGTGCAGGATCGGCAGCAGCGTGCCAAGTGCCGTGGTGGTCAGCGCCAGTGCGATCGGCACGAAGTCGCGGACGAACCCGAGGGACTCCAGGCCGGCCACGGCGCCAACCGAGAGCACGGCGCTCACCAGCCAGCCGATGATGGCCAGCTTGCCGGCGTGCTTGCGCAGCAGGGCGGGGTCAAGCTCGTAGCCGGCCAGCAGGAAGAGGAACCCGAGCCCGACGTTCGACAGCAGCTGGATGCTATGGGTGTCGGCCAGGCCAAGACCGTGCGGGCCGATCAGGATCCCGGCGAAGATCAGCACCACGACCTGCGGGATCCGGCCGGGCAGCGCGGCGACGACGATGGGCGCGAGCCCCGCCACCAGCGCGACGGCGAGCAGCGTCTCCAGGCCCCTGGCATCCATCGCTTCCCCCTCAGCCCCGAGCCCGGCCGTTCGAGCTGACCATGCCCGGGCCAGCCAGGGCCTATTCGCTGCGTCCTGGCCCGAATGCGGCGCGCTCCGGCCGCCCCCGAGGGCCAGGGGAAGGTAGGGTCGGCGGCGGGGGACAGCTCAGCGAGGAGCAATGAGCGAGCAGAACGGCAGGATGACCGCCAGCGCCGGGGGCAGACTGGCCGAGCCTGCCCAGGCCGGCCGGGTGCTGACCATTCCCAACGCGATCAGTGCCGCGCGGCTGGCTGGCGTGCCGGTGTTCCTCTGGCTGCTGCTCGGCCCGCGCACCCAGACGGCCGACTGGTGGGCGCTCGGGCTGTTGATGGCGTCAGGCGCCTCAGACTGGCTGGACGGCAAGCTAGCCCGCGCGCTGCACCAGCAGACCAGCCTCGGCGAGCTGCTCGACCCCGCCGCCGACCGGCTTTATATCGCTGCCACGGTCATCGCCCTGGCTGTCCGCGGCATCATTCCGTGGTGGCTGGTCGGCGTGCTCGCGGCCCGTGAGCTGGCCATGGGCGGCGTGCTCGGCGTGCTGCGCCGGCATGGCTATCCGGCGCTGCAGGTCAGCTTCGCCGGGAAGGCGGCCACCCTCTGCCTGCTCTACGCGTTTCCCCTGCTCCTGCTCGGATCTCACGCCAGCAGCTACGCGGAGACGGCCAGGGTCGCCGGTTGGGCCTTCGCTATCTGGGGAAGTGCACTGTATTGGATCTCCGCCGTGCTGTACGGCGAGCAGGCCAGGCGGCTGATAGCCGATGAGCGGCTGGCCGGCCGGCCATCTGTCGGAAGCGAGGCGCGCCGGACCTGACCGGCGGCTGCCGGCGAGCGGCATGCGGCCCCGGCGGATCAGCCAGCCAGCCGACAAGAAGCCGAAGGGAGCGCACTCAGTCGTGAAGGCCGTGGTGATGGCGGGCGGCGAGGGCACGCGGCTGCGGCCCATGACCGCCAACCAGCCGAAACCGCTGCTGCCCGTCGTCAACAAGCCGATCATGGAGCACGTGCTGCGGTTGCTGCGGCGGCATGGCTTCGCCGACACCGTCGTCACGGTCCAGTTCCTGGCCTCGATGGTGCGCAGCTATTTCGGCGACGGCGAGGACTTCGGGATGAGCCTGCAGTACGCGACCGAGGAGACGCCGCTGGGCACCGCCGGCAGCGTCAGGAACGCGGAGGACGCACTGCGGGACGAGTCGTTCCTGGTCATCTCGGGCGACGCGCTCACCGACATGAACTTGACCGACCTGGTCGGTTTCCACCGGGACAGTGGCGCGCTGGTGACCGTGGGCCTGGCCAGGGTTCCCGACCCGGTCGAGTTCGGCATCGTGATCTCGGACGACGACGGGCGGATCCAGCGCTTCCTGGAGAAGCCCACCTGGGGCCAGGTGTTCTCGGACACCGTGAACACCGGCATCTACGTGATGGAGCCCGAGGTGCTCAAGGAGGTGCAGCCTGGCGAGCCGGTGGACTGGTCAAGCGACGTGTTCCCGCGGCTGCTCGACCGCGGCGCGCCCATCTTCGGCTACGTGGCCGACGCGTACTGGGAGGACGTCGGCAATTACGAGAGCTACCTCAAGGCCCAGGCCGACGTGCTGACCGGCAAGGTGGAGGTCGACATCGAGGGCTTTGAGGTGTCGCCGAGGGTGTGGGTCGCCGAGGGCGCCGAGGTCGACCCCGATGCCACGCTCAGCGGCCCGCTCTGCGTCGGCGACTACGCGAAGGTCGAGGCCGGGGCGCAGCTGCGGGAATACACCGTGGTGGGCAGCAACGTGGTGGTCAAGGAGGGCGCGTTCCTGCACCGGGCGGTCGTGCACAACAACGTCTACGTGGGCACCGGCGCCACCCTGCGCGGCTGCGTGATCGGCAAGAACACTGACGTGATGGCATCGGCGAGGATCGAGGAATCAGCGGTCATCGGCGACGAGTGCGTGATCGAGCCCGAGGCCTACGTCTCGGCTGGCGTCAAGGTCTACCCGTTCAAGACCATCGAGGCGGGCGCCGTCGTCAACGCCAGCGTGATCTGGGAGTCACGGGGCCAGCGCACCCTGTTCGGGCCGCGCGGGGTGTCCGGCCTGATCAACGTCGAGATCACTCCGGAGCTGTGCGTCCGGCTGGCCAGTGCCTACGCCAGCACGCTGCGCAAGGGGTCGGTGGTGACCACCTCGCGGGACGCCTCAAGAGCTGCCAGGGCGCTCAAGCGCGCGGTGCACGGCGCGCTCAACGCCAGCGCGATCAACGTCGTCGACCTGGAGGCCCAGCCGCTGCCGGTGGCCAGGTTCGAGACCGCGCGCAGTGAGTACAGCGGCGGCATCGCGCTGCGCACCACGACCGGCGACCCGCAGTCGATCGACATCATCTTCCTCGACGAGCAGGGCGCCGACCTGTCCGAGGCCGCGCAGCGCAAGCTGGAGCGGGTCTTCTCGCGGCAGGAGTACCGCAGGGCATTCCCTGGCGAGATCGCCGAGCTGACCTACCCGCCGCGGGTGATCGAGGCCTACACCCAGGAGCTGCTGCGCTGCGTCGACATGACCGGCGTGCGGGGAGCCGGGCTCAAGGTCGTCGCCGACTGCGCCGGCGGCACGGCGTCGCTGGTGCTGCCCGGCCTGCTCGGCCGGATCGGGGTCGACGTGCTGACCGTCAACAACCGGCTCGACGAGGCGTCACCCACCCAGTCGCTGGCCCAGGTCCGCGCCGGGATGCACCGGCTGGCCGAGGTTGTCTCCTCGTCCAGGGCCGCGTTCGGTGTCCGGTTCGATCCGATCGGGGAGCGGATCACGCTGGTAGACGAGCGCGGCGCGATGATCAGCGACGACCGGGCACTGCTGGTGGTTCTTGACCTGATCGCAGCCGAGCGCCGGTCAGGGCGGGTGGCCCTGCCGGTTACCACTACCAGGGTGGCCGAGGACGTCAGTCGCTACCACGGGGTCCAGGTGGACTGGACGCCGACGTCGCTGCACGGGCTCTACCAGGCCGCCGGCGGCGACGACGTGATTTTCGCAGCCGACGGTCGCGGTGGCTTCGTGGTGCCAGAGTTCTCCCGCTGTATCGACGGGCTCGCCGCCTTTACCCGGCTGCTCGGCCTGATCTCCAGGACCCGGCTGCCGCTCAGCCAGATCCACGCCAGGATTCCGTCTGCGCACCTGCTGAAGCGCTCCGTGCCGACGCCGTGGGCGGCCAAGGGGATCGTGATGCGCACCGTGGTGGAGGCCGCCGGGGACCGGGAGCTCGACACCACGGACGGCGTCCGGGTGATCGAGCCGGAGCGCGGCTGGGTGCTGCTGCTGCCCGACCCGTCCGAGGCGGTCACCCATCTGTGGGCGGAGGGCACTGACGGTGACGCCGCGCAGGCGCTGCTGGACGAGTGGGCGGCCGTCATCGAGCAGACCGGCCCCTGAGGCAGGGCGTTCGGCCTGCGGGTTTCCGGCCGGAGGCTGCCGAGTGACGGCGCGAAGGCCCGCTGCCGTGAGACAATCGCGTTTTCGTCGTCAGGTGGCAGAACGCGTCGGAGGTGCGGCCAGATGTGGCGGAGGCGTCGCGAGCGGGCCCGTGTGGCCGCAGGGCGGCCAGATGCATCTGACTGGGGCGCAGCAGGCACAGCGGAGCCAGCCAGAGCCAGGCGCCGCTGGGGCAGGCGCCGGGCGCGGCGCGTGGACCCGCCTGCGCCGGCCCCGGTACCTTGGACGGCAACACCGGAATACGCGCCGCGGCAAGCCCAGGCCGACCTCGTGGCCGCCGGGGCGCCGCAGTCGCACGGGAGGCTGGGAGGCGGCATGCCGAGCGTCTACTGCACCCGCTGCGGCGAGGCGAATCACGAGGGTGCCCGTTTCTGCTCCCAGTGCGGCAACCCGCTGGTCCGGGGGCAGGGCGAAGGCGGCGCCGAGACGACGTCGGTGTTCTCGGTCAGCGGCGTGGATGCGCCCGAGGCCGAGTTCGGCGAGGATTCGGTCACCGATGCCGCGACCCTGGACGCGCTGCCGTCGGGCACCGCGCTGCTGGTGGTACGCCGCGGGCCGAATGCGGGCAGCCGGTTCCTGCTGGATAGCGACCTGACCCTGATCGGCCGGCACCCGGACAGCGACATCTTCCTCGACGACGTGACCGTCTCCCGCCGGCATGCGGAGTTCTACCGGCAGGGCTCCCGGTTTACTGTGCGCGACGTGGGCAGCCTCAACGGCACCTACGTGAACCGGGAGAGGATCGAGCAGGCCGACCTGAACGGCGGGGACGAGGTCCAGGTGGGCAAGTTCCGGCTGGTGTTCCTGCTCGGCCCGCGCTCCCAGGCCGGATACGGCAGCGGGGGCGCGCAGGTCGGGGGATGAACGCGCAGTCTGCCCAGGCCTACTTCGGCATCGGCGAGGTGCTGGCCCAGCTCAGGGGGGAATTCCCGGATATCCGGGTGTCCAAGATCCGCTTCCTCGAGTCCGAGGGGCTGATCGCGCCGGCCAGGTTGCCGTCCAGGTACCGCCGGTTCAGCCCCGCCGACGTCGAGCGGCTGCGGTTCATTCTCACCGCGCAGCGGGACCACTACCTGCCGCTGCGGGTCATCAGGGAGCAGCTGGCCGGGCCCGGCCACCCGGACGGCCAGGGCAACGACGAAGACGGCGGCGGCGGCCGGGCCGAAGAGGTGCTGCTCAGCAGGCGCGAGCTGCTCGAGGCTGCTGGCATCGACGAATCTCAGCTGGCCGAGCTTGAGGCGTACGGGCTGGTCCGGCGGTCCGGGCGGCATTACGGGCCGGACGCTCTTGACGCGGCCGTCGCGGTCGCCGCGCTGGCCCCCTTCGGGGTGCAGGCCAGGCACCTGCGGGCGGTGCGCGCCGCGGCCGAGCGAGAGGTGTCGCTGGTCGAGCAAGTGGTCGCGCCGATCCTGCGGCAGCGCAGCGCGCAGTCAAGGGAACTAGCTGGCCAGCAGGCCAGGCAGGTCGCGGCGCTGCTGCTGCCGTTGCACCGGGCGCTGGTCGAGGCCGCACTGGCCGAGGCCGGGCTGCCCGGCGCCCCGCTCGCCGGGGCCGGGCCGCCAGCCGGCGTCATGCGCGCGCCGGCCACGGCAGATCCGCCCGGTCACCGGGCGGATGACCGCGGCATAGCAGGCGCCAGCGCATAGCTCTCGGTGCCGGTTGGCGCATCGAGCGGGTTGCGAACCCGCCCAGACCTACATCGGCCGGGTTAGCGCTGCGGCCAGCCGTGCATGACGCGGCGCCGGCCGGGCAACCCAGGCCGTGAGCATCGGACACCAGATCGCGGCGTGGTCAGATGCCCGCGCATGACGGGGCGCCGGCCAGGCAACCCAGGCCGTGAACATCGGACACCAGATCGCGGTGTACTTTGACAAAGGGAGTGCCTTCGAGCACGGTCCACTACGCCGGACAGCGCAGCACGCGCATGTGAGGGACGGAGCCGCCGTGAGGCAGATGGAGGTCGTCGGCGTCCGCGTTGAGATGCCTACGAACAGCCCCATCGTCCTGCTGAAAGAGACGCAGGGAGACCGCTACCTGCCGATCTGGATCGGGCCAATGGAGGCAACAGCTATCGCCTTCGCGCAGCAGGGCATGGTGCCGCCTCGGCCGCTCACGCATGACCTGCTGCGTGACGTTCTCGAAGCGCTGAACGTCCAGCTCAAGACCGTCAACATCACCGCCCTGCGGGACGGGATCTTCTTCGCCGACCTCATCTTCTCCAACGGCCGGGAGGTCAGCGCCCGGCCTTCTGACTCCATCGCGCTGGCGCTCCGCACCGGCGCGACAATCTTCGCTAGCGAGGAGATCCTGGACGAAGCGGGCGTGCCTATTCCAGACGAGCAGGAGGACGAAGTCGAGAAATTCCGGGAGTTCCTCGACACCATCACGCCGGAGGATTTCGGCAGCTCAGCATGACGAGGCAGGCCGCGAGCGAGTGCCGCTGACGGCGCCTGCGCTGGCTGTCTTCGGCTGCTAACCGAGGGCGGCAGCTAGGCCACGACGCCGGTCAGGCGCAGTCCCTCCAGCAGCAAGTCCAGGCGCCAAATAGCTGGCGGGCCAGGCTCGATTCAGGCCAGGCGCGGAGTGCTGGTTTGTCACGACTCGACTGACCCGCGACGCGCCGCATCCGATCGTTGACGCGGTCACCGCTGCCGGCCTACCGTGCGAAACGAGTACCGGGGGTTCTGCTCCCCTGGCAGGAGGTGGGCGTGGCGGGGACCAGCGGTGGCGGCAACGCGGCGGGCGCCCGCCGGCCTCACGGCGCCGACGGCGCGCCATCCGGCCAGCCGATCACGCAGCGGCGCAAGCCGACGAGGCTGACCGGGCAGCAGGGTCTGCTGTTCGGTGACGAGGCATCGGCCGGATCCGGCCTTTCAGCAGCCGGAGACCCAAGCCCGGACGACGTCGGCTACCGCGGCCCGACCGCTTGCCAGGCCGCCGGGATCACCTACCGCCAGCTCGACTACTGGGCGCGCACCGGGCTGGTGGAGCCGACGGTACGCGCCGCTACTGGCTCCGGCTCGCAGCGGCTCTACGGCTTCCGCGACATCCTCGTGCTGAAGGTGGTCAAGCGGCTGCTCGATACCGGCATCTCGCTGCAGCAGATCAGGGCAGCCGTGCAGCACATGCGCGGCCACGGCACCAGCGACCTGGCTGAGGTGACGCTGATGAGCGACGGAGTCAGCGTCTACGAGTGCACCTCGCCGGACGAGGTCGTCGATCTGCTGCAAGGCGGCCAGGGCGTGTTCGGCATCGCGCTTGGCCGGGTGTGGCGAGAGGTCGAGGGGACCCTGTCGGAACTGCCAGCCGAGCGGGCGCCGGGGGATGAGACTGGCGGCGAGATCGAGCCGGGCGCCGGCTTCACCGATGAGCTTGCCGGGCGCCGGCGGGCGCGCAAGACCGGCTGAGGAAGGCCGCGTTCTGCCTGTCGGGCACTGAGCTGCGGCCCGCCTTGACCGCGCTGCCCTGCGTTCTGCCGCTTATCAGCGCTGCTTCCGCCGTACAGGCGCCCGGCTCGGGTAGGCTCAGCTGGGCTGATGACACCGCCCGGGAGAGATCCCGTGCCGCCAGCGCGGGGCGCCGAAGGGGCAACCTCCCCGGAACCTCTCAGGCAAAAGGACCGGGCGGGACAAGCATCTCTGAAACCCAGCGCGGCGACGCCGCGATCGCGGCAGCGCGAGGTGACAGAGGGGGAGCAGGCACTGTCCGCGGCAGCGGGACCCGGCTCCTCAGGAGGCCCTGTGAACTTCGCGCACCGGCACATCGGCCCCTCGGCCGCCGAGCAGGACCGGATGCTCGCCGTGGTCGGCTACGGATCGCTCGACGAGCTCACCGCCGCGGCGCTGCCAGCAGGGCTGGCCGCTGACCGCGCGCTGAGCCTGCCGCCAGCGCTGAGCGAGCCGCAGGCACTTGCCGAGCTGCACCGGATCGCCGCTTCCAACCAGGTGCTCACCTCGATGATCGGGCTCGGCTACTACGGCACGACCACCCCGGCGGTGATCCGCCGCAACGTGCTCGAGAACCCGGCCTGGTACACCGCTTACACGCCGTATCAGCCGGAAATCTCGCAGGGCCGGCTTGAGGCCCTGCTGAACTTCCAGACGATGGTCAAGGACCTGACCGCGCTGCCGGTGGCCGGCGCCTCGATGCTGGACGAGGCGACCGCGGCGGCCGAGGCGATGACGCTGGCCAGGCGGGCAGCCGGCCGTGGCCGGGTCTTCCTGGCCGACGAGGGCTGCCTGCCGCAGACTCTGGCCGTGCTGGCCACCAGGGCCGAGCCGCTCGGCATCGAGCTGGTCACCCGCCGGGTCACCGCGGACCTGATCGCCGCGCAGGGCGACGGCGAGCTGTTCGGCGTGCTGCTGCAGTACCCGGCGGCCAGCGGCGAGGTCCGTGACCTGGGCCCGGCGATCGAGGCGGCACACGCCAGCGGCGCGCTGGTCGCGGTCGCGGCCGACCTGCTCGCGCTGACCCTGCTGCGGCCGCCTGGCGAGCTCGGCGCCGATATCGCGCTGGGCAGCACCCAGCGCTTCGGCGTGCCGATGGGTTACGGCGGCCCGCACGCCGGCTACATCTGCGTGCGCGACGCGCTGCGCCGCCAGCTGCCAGGCCGGCTGGTCGGCGTCTCCGTCGACGCCGACGGCCATCCGGCCTACCGGCTCGCGCTGCAGGCACGCGAGCAGCACATCAGGCGGGAGAAGGCAACCAGCAACATCTGCACGGCGCAGGTCCTGCTGGCGGTCATGGCCGCCATGTACGCGACCTACCACGGCCCGGACGGCCTGCGCGCGATCGCGCTGCGCGTGCACGGCAAGGCGGCTTCCCTGGCCGGCGCCGTCCGCGAGCTGGGCCTAGAAACGGTGCACGGCGAGTTTTTCGACACCGTCGCCGTGCGCGTGCCAGGGGCAGCAGAAGCCGTCGTCGAGCGCGCCAGGCAGGCGGGCTACAACCTGCGCCTGGCCGGGCCGGATGTGGTCCAGGTCGCGTGCGACGAGACCACCACCGACGAGCAGCTGCGTGACGTGCTCGCGGCCATCGCGGGCCGGGAAGCAAGCGCGGGCCTGGTCAGCAGCGATCGCGAAGGCAGCGCCCTGCCCGCCGGGCTGCTGCGCGGCAGCGAGTTTCTCACCCACCCGGTGTTCTCCAGCCATCGCAGCGAGACGGCGATGCTGCGTTACCTGCGCCGGCTCGCCGACATGGACATCGCGCTCGACCGGTCGATGATCCCGCTCGGTTCTTGCACGATGAAGCTCAACGCGGCCGTCGAGATGGAGCCGGTCACCTGGCCGGAGTTCGCCTCGCTGCACCCGTTCGCCCCGGCGGAGCAGGCGGCTGGCTACCGGGAGCTGATCAGCGGCCTGGAGCAGGCGCTGGCCGAAATCACCGGTTACGCCGCGGTCAGCGTCCAGCCGAATGCCGGGTCGCAGGGCGAGCTGGCTGGGCTGCTGGCGATCCGCGCCTACCACCGGGCCAACGGCGAGCCGGACCGCACGGTCTGCCTGATACCCGACTCCGCACACGGCACGAACGCGGCCAGCGCCGTGCTCGCCGGGCTGCGCGTGATCGTGGTCAAGTGCGGCTCGGACGGCGCGATCGACCTGACCGACCTCGGCGCGAAGCTCGGCTCGCACGCGGGCGCGATCGCCGCGATCATGCTCACCTACCCGTCGACCAACGGCGTCTTCGAACAGACGGTGCGCGAGGTCTGCGACCTGGTGCACGCGGCAGGCGGCCAGGTCTACGTGGACGGCGCGAACCTGAACGCGCTTGTCGGGCTCGCCAGGCCGGCTGAGTTCGGTGCCGACGTGTCGCACCTGAACCTGCACAAGACCTTCTGCATCCCGCACGGCGGCGGCGGGCCTGGCGTCGGGCCGGTGGCGGTGCGCGCGCACCTGGCACCGTTCCTGCCCGGTCACCCGGCGCTTGACGAGCCGGCTGGCCCCGTCGGCCCGGTGTCAGCCGCCCCGTACGGCTCGGCCGGGATCCTGCCGATCTCCTGGGCCTACGTCCGGATGATGGGCGCCGACGGGCTGCGGCAGGCTACCCAGACGGCGATCCTGTCGGCCAACTACCTGGCCCGGCGCCTGGGCTCGCATTTCCCCGTGCTGTACACCGGCCAGGCCGGCCTGGTCGCGCACGAGTGCATCCTCGACCTGCGGCAGATCACGGCCAGGACCGGGATCACCGCCGAGGACGTCGCCAAGCGGCTGATTGACTACGGCTTCCACGCGCCGACGATGTCCTTCCCGGTCGCGGGCACGCTGATGGTCGAGCCGACCGAGAGCGAGGACCTGGCCGAGCTTGACCGGTTCTGCGACGCCATGATCGCCATCTCCGCCGAGATCGGCAACGTCGCGTCCGGCGAGCTGGATGCGACCGACAACCCGCTGAGGAACGCACCGCACACCGCCTCGATGCTGCTGGCCGGCGAGTGGAAGCACCCCTACGACCGCGAGCTGGCGGCGTATCCGGTGCCGGCCGACCGGCGGTTCAAGTACTGGCCCCCGGTACGCCGGATCGACCAGGCGTACGGCGACCGGAACCTGATGTGCTCCTGCCCGCCGCTGTCCGCCTTCGAGGAATAGCCAGCGGCAACGATCGGGCGCAGTAAGGGCCGGCTGCGCCCGGCTCCGCTGAGTCCGGGCAGGGCCCGCGCCAGGTCAGGCGAACGCGCGGACTGCTATCTGGTGCTCGGCCAGCGAACCGCGCAGCGCGCGGGCCAGGCTGACCGCGCCTGGAGTGTCGCCGTGCAGGCAGATCGAGTCGGCGGCCACCGTGACTGGCGTGCCGTCGCTGGCGGGCACCGGCTGGCCGGACGCGATGCGACTGCCGCGGTCGGCGACCACGTCGGGGTCGGTCAGCACCGCGCCTGGCTCGCTGCGCGGCACCAGCCGGCCAGCGGGGGTGTAGCCGCGGTCGGCGAAGCCCTCCCGCAGCACGGTGATGCCGCGGGACGCCATGACCTCGACCGCCGGGCTGCCGGCCAGCACGAGCACGGCGAGGTCGCCGCCATATCCGAGCACCGCTTCGGCGAGCGCGCCGGCCAGCGCCTCGTTGTCGGCCAGGTCGTTGTAGAGAGCGCCGTGCGCCTTCACGTACCGCACCGAAGTACCGTGCCGGCGGCAGAACGCCTCCAGCGCGCCGATCTGGAACAGCACGTCGGTCACCAGCTCGGCCGGGCTGACGATCATCCGGCGGCGGCCGAAGCCGACCAGGTCGGGGTAGGAGACGTGCGCCCCCACGGTCACGCCGAGGCTGACCGCCAGCGCCACGGTCGCGTCCATCGTCCGCGGGTCCCCGGCGTGGAAACCGCAGGCCACGTTCGCACTGCTGATCTCGCCGAGCAGCTCGGAGTCCGCGCCCATCCGGTACGCGCCGAAGCTCTCGCCGACATCACTGTTGAGGTCGATCACAACCTCGCCGGCCCCGTCGGCCGCACTTGCTTGTTCCGTCATCAGCCCGCCTCCGCCATCACCGTGATGTTAGCGGCGCGATGACGGACGCGACGGCCGGCCGAAGGCTGGCCCGAGCGAACGGCATGCGGGGCCCGGGGGCCGTCCCCCCGATCAAACGGCCCTGCCCCTCCACTCGCTGCGGCCGGCCAGGTGCCTGCGGGCGGAGTCCACGGTCATGGCCGCGTACAGGCCGGCGATCAGCGGCAAGCCTGGCGCCCGCAATGGCGAGAGCAGGTACAGCCGCAGCATCGGCACGTAGCTGGCCGTCATCAGCGCCCAGCCGGCCAGCCCGGCGGCCAGCAGCCAGCCGGCCGTGGCGCCGCCGCCGGCCGCGAGTGCGATCAGCCCGGCCAGCGCGGCGCCCGGCGGCAGCAGGTAGAGCCAGGCAAGCCCGGCCACGGTGCCGGCGAGCAGCAGGGGCGAGTAGCGCAGCTGGGTGTAGGCGCTGCGGGCGACCATGTCCCACAGCTGCGCCAGTCCAGGGTAGGGACGCTCGCTGGTCACCTCCGTGCTGAGCCCGAGCCAGCAGGCCGCGCCCTGGCCGCGCTTCAGCAGCCGGCCGAGAGCCACGTCGTCGATCCGCGCGCCGCGTATCCGCTGCAGCCCGCCGGCTTTCTCCAGCACGGTGCGGCGCACCAGCATGCAGCCGCCGGCTGCCGCCGCGGTCCGCGCGCCTCGCCGGTTCACCAGCGCGAACGGGTACAGCTGCGCGAAGAAGTAGACAAAGGCCGGCACGATCAGCCGCTCCCAGAACGTCGCAGCCCGCAGCAGCGCCATCTGCGACACCAGGTCAAGGCGAGCGGACTCGGCGGCGCGGACCAGCGCGGCCAGCGTGCCAGGCGCGTAGCCGATGTCGGAGTCGGTGAACAGCAGGTACCCGGGCTCGCCAGCAGCCCGCACGCCCTGCTCCATCGCCCAGACCTTGCCGGCCCAGCCCGGCGGGGTGGGCGTGCCAGCGATGACACGCAACGCCGCGCCAGCCGATGGTGCGGCGGACGGCGCGGCGGCGGCGCTGGCTGCCACTTCGGCCGTGCCGTCGTTGCTGTCGTCGTCGACCAGGATCACGGTGAACGGGCCGGGGTACTGCTGGCCAAGCAGCGCAGGCAGCGTTCCGGGCAGCACGGCTGCCTCGTTCCTGGCCGGCACCACCGCGACGACGGCGGGCCAGCTGGACGGCCTGGCGGTGACGGCTGGCAGCCGCTGACCGGTGCGCCAGAACCGGCCGTGCCCTGCCAGCAGGTAAGCCCACGCGGCCGCGGCAGCCAGCGTGAGCACCGCAGCTGCTGGCATGGGCACAGCCTGGCACATGACAGCCGCTCGCTGGTCAGCCAGACTGGTCGCTTCGCGGGACGAGCAGCGAGGGGCCATCGATGCAGGACATCACCGGTGCCGGGGCGTTCACCCGGCCGGACTCAGGTCAGCAGGCGCAGTGGATCGAGCAGCTGCGGGTCGCCGACCTGAGCGTGGGCACCTACTCCATCCCGGCCGGCGGCACTGACGACCAGGAGCCGCACGCCGAGGACGAGATTTACCTGGTCACCGTCGGCCGGGCAACCCTTGAGGCCGGCGGCACGAGGGCGCCAGCCGTGCCCGGCTCGGTGCTCTACGTGCCGGCCGGCGAGCCGCACCGGTTCACCGGCATCACCGAGGACCTGGCGGCCGTGGTGGTGTTCGCCCCGGCTGAGGGGACACGGGGGGTCAGCACCCCGGAATAGAGTGACAGCGTGGCAGATCCGGCGACCTACCGGCCGGCCCCCGGCTCGATTCCCGAGTCGCCCGGCGTGTACCGGTTCAGCGACGAGCACGGCCGGGTCATCTATGTCGGCAAGGCCAAGAGCCTGCGCTCCCGGCTCAATTCATACTTCGCTGACTACGTCGGCCTGCACCCCAGGACCCAGTCGATGGTGCGGTCGGCCGCCAAGGTCGACTGGACTGTCGTTGGCACCGAGGTCGAGGCGCTGCAGCTGGAGTACTCCTGGATCAAGGAGTTCGACCCGCGGTTCAACGTCAGGTACCGCGACGACAAGAGCTATCCCTACCTCGCGGTGACGATGGACGAGGAGTTCCCGCGGGTCACCGTGATGCGCGGGGCCAAGCGCCGCGGCACCCGGTATTTCGGCCCGTACTCGCACGCGTGGGCGATCCGCGACACCGTCGACACGCTGCTGCGGGTGTTCCCGGTGCGGACCTGCTCGGCTGGCGTGTTCCGGCGGGCCGGCCAGATCGGCCGGCCCTGCCTGCTCGGCTATATCGGCAAGTGCTCCGCGCCGTGCGTCGGGCGGATCGACGCGGCTGCGCACCGGCAGCTCGCCGAGGAGTTCTGCGACTTCATGGCCGGCCAGACCGGCAAGTTCACCCGGCGGCTTGAGACGGAGATGCGCCAGGCCGCGCGCGGCGAGGAGTACGAGCGCGCGGCGCGGCTGCGCGACGACATCAAGGCGCTGGAACGGGCGCTGGAGAAGCAGGCGGTCGTGCTGCCCGACGGCACTGACTGCGATGTCATCGCCCTGGCCGAGGACCAGCTGGAGGCGGCGGTCCAGGTCTTCTACGTGCGAGACGGCCGGGTGCGCGGGCAGCGCGGCTGGGTCGTGGACAAGGTCGAGGACGTGAGCACCGCCGAGCTGGTGGAGCAGTTCCTCGGCCAGGTGTACCGGGACGACCGGGTGGCCGGCGAGGAAACGGCCGACGCCGCGCAGGAGCAGCCGGGCCCCGGCCGGCCAGCCCGCTCGCGTGGCCGCCGGACTGGGCCGGGCCGGGCCGGGGCAGGCCGGAGCAGCGGCGGGCGCGCAGCCGTGCCCCGTGAGGTGCTGGTGCCCGAGCTGCCACCGAGCCCGGAAGCGGTCGAGGAATGGCTGGCGGCCCGCCGCGGCAGCCGGGTCAGCCTGCGGGTTCCCAGGCGCGGTGACAAGAAGGCGCTGCTGGACACCGTGTCAAGGAACGCCGGCGAGTCGCTGGCGCTGCACAAGACCAGGCGGGCCAGCGACCTCACCATCCGCAGCCGGGCGATGCACCAGATCCAGGAGGCCCTCGGGCTGGACGAGGCGCCGCTGCGGATCGAGTGCTACGACGTGTCCAACTTGCAGGGCACTCACGTGGTCGCGTCGATGATCGTGTTCGAGGACGGGATCGCGCGCAAGTCGGAGTACCGGCGGTTCAGCATCAAGGGCACCGGCGGCACCGACGACGTGGCGGCCATCTACGAGGTGATCACCCGCCGGTTCCGCCGTTACCTGGAGGAGAAGCAGGCCGCGGCCGAGCTGGATGAGCTCGCCGACCCGGTCGCTGCCGCACTGGCCGCCGCCGAGCCCGCCAGCCAGCGCAAGTTCGCCTACCCGCCAAGCCTCATCGTGATCGACGGCGGTCCCGCCCAGGTCGCGGCCGCGGTGCGGGCGATGGACGAGCTCGGCATCGTCGACGTCGCGGTGTGCGGCCTGGCCAAGCGGCTTGAGGAGGTCTGGCTGCCCGGCGAGGACAGCCCGGTCATCATGCCGCGCAGCAGCGAGGGCCTGTACCTGCTGCAGCGGGTGCGCGACGAAGCGCACCGGTTCGCGATCACATATCACCGCAAGAAGCGCGCAGCGGCCATGACCAGCAGCGAGCTTGACGCGGTACCGGGCCTAGGGCCCGCCAGGCGCGCTACGCTGCTGCGGCACTTCGGCTCCGTGCGCAGGCTGGCCGGCGCGCCGGCGGACGAGATCGCGGCGCTGCCCGGCATCGGGCCGCGGATCGCCGAGGCGGTGAGCACGGCGCTGCAGCGCGACGGGACGGCAGCGGGGGAGTCCGGCCAGCAGCAGGCCGGACAGGAGCGCACGGGGGGCGCGTCATGACGCAGGACCGGGCGGCGCCGGAGATCGTCATCATTACCGGCTTGTCGGGAGCAGGGCGCAGCACGGCGGCCAAGTCGCTGGAGGACCTGGACTGGTTCGTCGCCGACAACATCCCGCCCGACCTGCTGCCGACGATGGCTGACCTGGCCAGGCGGGCGAAGGGCGCGGTGCCGCGGCTGGCCGCCGTCGTCGACGTGCGCAGCCGCGCGTTCTCCACCGACCTCAAGTCGGCGGTCGGCGAGCTCGACGCCAGGGGGGTGCGGCCCTACGTTGTCTTCCTCGAGGCGGCCGACGACACGCTGGTGCGCCGGTTCGACAGCGTCAGCCGCCCGCATCCGCTGCAGGAGGGCGGCCGGGTTATCGACGGGATCGCGGCCGAGCGGGAGCAGCTGGCCGGGCTGCGCGCCGAGGCGGACCTCGTGCTCGACACGACCGAGCTCAACGTGCACGAGCTGCGTGCCAGGATGCGCGACGCGTTCGGCGGCGACGCGGACATGACGCTGCGGGTCAGCGTCGTGTCCTTCGGCTTCAAGTACGGGCTGCCGGTGGACGCGGACATGGTCGCCGACTGCCGGTTCCTGCCGAATCCGCACTGGGTGGCCGCGCTCGCCCCGCTCACCGGGCAGGACCGCGAAGTCAGGGACTTCGTGCTTGACCAAGACGGGGCAAGCGACTTCCTGCGCGCTTACGGCGAGGCCGTACGGGTCACGCTGGCCGGCTACGCGGGCGGCGGCAAGCAGCATGTGATGCTGGCGGTCGGCTGCACCGGCGGCAAGCACCGCAGCGTGGTGATCGCCGAGGAGCTCGCTGCGCGACTGGCCGGATCGTGGCCGGGCATCCAGGTCAGCCACCGGGACCTCGGGCGTGAGTAGGCCGTGACGACCGGTCAGCCGGACATGCTCCCAGCGGACCTGGCCGGCGCCGGCGCGGCCCGCCCGCTGAGCCGCAAGGTGGTCGCGCTCGGCGGCGGGCACGGCCTGTACGCCTCGCTGTCCGCGCTGCGCCGGGTGACCCGCCAGCTGACCGCCATCGTGACGGTGGCCGACGACGGCGGGTCGAGCGGGCGGCTGCGCCGCCAGTTCGGCGTGCTGCCGCCCGGTGACCTGCGGATGGCACTCGCGGCGCTGTGCGGCGACGATGCCTGGGGGAACACCTGGAGCCAGGTCGTCCAGCATCGCTTCACCGGCGACCAGGAGCTGGGCGGGCACGCGGTCGGCAACCTGCTGATCGTGGCGCTGTGGGAGCTGCTCGGTGACACCGTGCAGGGCCTGGACTGGGTCGGCCGGCTGCTCGGCGCGCACGGCCGGGTGCTGCCGATGTCCGCGGTGCCGCTCGACCTCGTCGCCCAGGTAGAGGGCGCCGACCCTGCGTTCCCCGACGAGCTGAGCACGGTCAGCGGCCAGGTAGCGTGCGCGACCACCACCGGGCGAGTGCGGTCGGTGTCGCTGGTTCCCGCGGACCCGCCCGCCCGCCAGGAGGCGGTGACCGCGGTCAGCTCAGCTGACTGGGTCGTGCTCGGGCCCGGCTCGTGGTTCACCAGCGTGCTGCCGCACCTGCTGGTGCCGCAATTGGCCAGCGCGCTGCTCGCGACGCCAGCGCGCCGCCTAGTGGCACTGAACCTGGCTCCGCAGCCGGGCGAGACCGACGGCTTCTCGCCGCACGCCCACCTGGAAGTGCTCGCTGAGCACGCACCTGAGCTGACGATCGACGTGGTGCTGGCCGACCGCGGCGCGGCGGCGGGCACCACGGCGGAGCTCGAGAAGGCCGCCACGTTGCTTGGCGGCCGGCTCGTGCTGGCGGATCTCGCCATGGCGGACGGCTCGCCCCGCCACGACCCGCGCCGGCTTGCCGGCGCATTCGCGCAGATATTCGAGGGGGAGTGACGCCCATGGCGCTGACCAGCCTGGTGAAGGACGAGCTCAGCCGCGTGACCGTGCTGAAGCCGTGCTGCAGGAAGGCTGAGGTCTCCACCATGCTGCGGTTCGCCGGCGGGCTGCACCTGGCCGCCGGCCACATCGTGGTCGAGGCGGAGCTCGACACCGGCGCGGCGGCGCGCCGGCTGCGCAAGGACATCGCCGAGGTGTTCGGCCATTCCTCCGAGATGGCCGTGCTCGCCCCTGGCGGACTGCGCAAGGGCAACAGGTACGTCGTCCGGGTGACCAGGGACGGGGAGAGCCTGGCCAGGCAGACCGGGCTGGTCGACGCCCACGGCCGGCCGGTGCGCGGCCTGCCGCGGCAGGTCGTGGCCGGCACCACTTGCGACTGCGAGGCGGCCTGGCGCGGCGCGTTCCTCGCCCACGGCAGCCTGACCGAGCCCGGCCGGTCGATGTCCCTGGAGCTGACCTGTCCCGGCCCCGAGGTCGCGCTCGCGATGGTCGGCGCGGCGCGGCGGCTGAAGATCCACGCGAAGGCGCGCGACGTGCGCGAGGTGGACCGGGTCGTGGTCAGGGACGGGGACGCGATCAGCGCGCTGCTCACCCGGCTCGGCGCGCACGACAGCGTGCTCGCCTGGGAGGACCGCCGGATGCGGCGCGAGGTCAGGGCGACCGCGAACCGGCTGGCGAACTTCGACGACGCGAACCTGCGGCGCAGCGCCAGGGCGGCGGTCGCGGCCGGCGCCAGGGTCGAGCGAGCGCTGGAGATCCTCGGCACGGACGCGCCGCAGCACCTGATCGTGGCCGGCCAGCTGCGGATTAAGCACCGCCAGGCCAGCCTGGAAGAGCTCGGCCAGCTCGCCGAGCCGGCCCTCACCAAGGACGCGATCGCTGGCCGGATCAGGCGGCTGCTCGCCCTCGCCGACCGGCGGGCCGTCGAGCTGGGCGTGCCCAGCACCGAGGCGCACCTCACCCCGGACATGCTGGTCCCTTAGCCGTCCCGAAATTCATGCGCTGACCTGCGGTGCAGGCCAGCGCCGCCGGCTGGCGTGTAGGGTCAAAGACGGCCTGGATATTCCGGTCGCGCGGGGCGTCGCCGGGCCGGCCAGGGCGCGGGGCCTGGCAGATCAGGCCCCGACGAGGAGGAGGAACGCTGCAGTGACAGTCCGGGTGGGGATCAACGGGTTCGGCCGGATCGGGCGGAACTTCTGGCGCGCCGTGAATGCCGGCGCCGGCTCGGGAGCCTTCGAGATCGTCGCGGCCAATGACCTGGGCGACGTGGCCACATTCGCGCACCTGCTCAAGTACGACACCCTGCTGGGCACGCTCGGCATGGACGTGTCGGCCGACGGCGACGAGATCCACGCCGGCCCGCACACGATCAGGATTCTGGCCGAGCGTGATCCGGCCAGCCTGCCGTGGCGCGAGCTCGGCGTGGACGTCGTGGTCGAGTCGACCGGGCGGTTCACCAAGGCGGCCGACGCGCGCAAGCACATCGAGGCCGGCGCCAGCAAGGTGATCATCTCCGCGCCCGCCACGGACGAGGACGTCACGATCGTGATGGGCGTCAACGACGACAGCTACGACCCGGACCGGCATGTGATCATCTCCAACGCGTCCTGCACTACCAACTGCGTCGCGCCGCTGGCCAAGGTGCTCCAGGACAGCTTCGGCATCGTCCGGGGGCTGATGACCACGGTGCACGCCTACACCGGCGACCAGGTACTGCAGGACTCCCTGCACAAGGACCTGCGCCGGGCCCGGGCGGCCGCGCAGAACATCATTCCCACCACGACCGGCGCGGCCAAGGCGACCGCGCTGGTGCTGCCCGAGCTCAAGGGCCGGATGGACGGCCTCTCGCTGCGGGTTCCGGTGATGGACGGCTCGGTGACCGACCTGGTGGCGCAGCTCGACCGCGAGGTTAGCAAGGACGAGGTCAACGCCGCTTACCGGGCGGCCGCAGACGGCCAGCTGAAGGGCTACCTGCACTACACCAGCGACCCGATCGTGTCCTCAGACATCGTCGGCACGACGTACTCGTGCATCTTCGACTCGCTGCTCACGATGGCGGCCGGCGACCAGGTCAAGGTCATCGGCTGGTATGACAACGAGTGGGGTTACTCCAACCGGCTCGCCGACCTCACCGCCCTGGTCTGCTCGAGACTTCCCGGCCCGGCGTAGGGCCCGCGGGGCATGCGCGGAATTGACGAGCTGGCGGTGGCCGGCCAGGCTGTGCTGCTGCGCGCCGACCTGAACGTTCCGCTCGCCGGCAGCTCCATCACCGACGACGGCCGGATCAGGGCGAGCCTGCCGACCATAACCAGCCTGACCAGCCGCGGTGCCCGTGTCGTCGTCTGCGCGCACCTGGGCCGGCCGCAGGGCAGCGACTATGCCGAGCGCGCGGCCGGCGGCCCGTCCATGGCACCCGTCGCGGCCCGGCTGGCTGAGCTGCTTGGCCGGCCGGTCAGCATGGCCGCCGACGTGGCTGGGGACTCAGCCGCCGCGACCGTGGCCAGCCTGCGCGACGGGCAGCTAGCGCTGCTGGAGAACGTGCGCTTCGAGCCGGCCGAGACCAGCAAGGACGACGCCGAGCGCGGTCAGCTCGGCGCGCGGCTGGCGCGGCTGGCTCAGCTGTACGTCGGCGACGGGTTCGGCGCGCTGCACCGCAAGCACGCCAGCGTCTATGACCTGCCCGCGCTGCTGCCACACGCGGCTGGCCAGCTGGTGCTGGCCGAGACCGCGGTGCTGCGCAAGCTGACCGGGGACCCGGCCCGGCCGTATGTCGTGGTGCTGGGCGGGGCCAAGCCGTCGGACAAGCTCGGCGTCATCGGCAGCCTGCTTGGCAAGGCCGACCGGCTGATCATCGGCGGTGGCATGTCGTACACCTTCCTCGCGGCGCAGGGCCACCAGACCGGCCGTTCGCTGCTGGAGCCGGACATGATCCCGCAGGTGGCCGGCATACTGGCCGATGCCGCCCGGCACGGCGTCGAGGTCGTGCTGCCGGTCGACCTGGTCGGCGCGACCGGCTTCGCGGCCGACGCAGAGCATGCCGTGTACCTGGCGGCTGACTTCCCGGCCGACCGGGAGAGCCTGGACATGGGCCCGGCCACCAGGGCGCTGTTCGCGGCCAAGCTGGCCGACGCTCGCACGGTGTTCTGGAACGGGCCGGTCGGGGTGTTCGAATTCCCCGCCTTCGCGGCGGGCACCAGGGCGGTGGCCGAGGCGATCAGCCACGTAGCCGGGCTGACCGTGGTGGGCGGCGGCGACTCGGCGGCAGCGGTACGGCTGCTTGGCTTTCCGGACAGCGCCTTCAGCCACATCTCCACCGGCGGCGGGGCCAGCCTTGAGTATCTCGAGGCCGGGCGGCTGCCTGGCCTCGACGCGCTTGAGGACCGCGGATGAGCCAGCGTGGCGGCCGCAAGCCGCTGGTGGCCGGCAACTGGAAGATGCACAAGAACCACCTCGAGGCGCTCGCCCTGGTGCAGAAGCTGGCCTTCACCTTCACCGGCAAGGACTACGACGCGACCGACGTGGCGGTGCTGCCGCCGTTCACCGCCCTGCGCAGCGTGCAGACGCTGGTCGCCGGTGACAAGCTGCGGATCGGCTATGGCGCCCAGGACATCTCCGCGCACGACGACGGTGCTTACACCGGCGAGGTATCCGGGTCGATGCTGGCGAAGCTCGGCTGCGGCTACGTGCTGGCTGGTCATTCCGAGCGGCGGCAGTACCACGGCGAGTCAGACGACCTGATCAACGCCAAGGTGCGCGCCGCGCTGCGGGCAGGCATCACGCCGGTGCTGTGCATCGGCGAGACGCTGCAGGTGCGCGAGGCGGGGGAGCAGCTCAGCCACTGCACGGCCCAGCTCGACGGGGGCCTGGCCCAGCTCACCGACACGCAGGTGAAAGGGCTGGTGGTGGCGTATGAGCCGGTGTGGGCGATAGGCACCGGAAAAGTCGCCACGCCGCAGGACGCGCAGCAGGTCTGCGGCGCCATCCGCGAGCGCATTTCCGCCCATCACGGTAACGAAGCCGGACACGGTGTGCGTATCCTGTATGGCGGGTCAGTGAAGCCCGACAACATGACCGCGATCATGGCCGAGCCGGATATCGACGGGGCCCTGGTCGGCGGAGCGAGCCTTGATGCGGGCGAGTTCGCCAGGATCTGCCGCTATCATGAGATGATCGCCAAGGCCTGAGCCGTACGCGCGGAGGGACACCACCAGCTGTGATTCTCGCCATCTCCATCGTCCTGATCATCGCGAGCATCCTCATGATGGTGCTGGTGCTGCTGCACAAGGGCAAGGGCGGCGGCCTGTCCGATCTGTTCGGCGGCGGCGTATCCTCGTCGCTGGCTTCATCTTCGGTGGTCGAGCGGAACCTGGACCGGATTACGATCTTCACCGGCATCCTGTGGTTCGTCTGCATCGTCGCTCTTGGCTTGCTGATTAACCGCTGACCCGGCGGGTGACCCGCGGCTCAGCAGTGCAGGCAGACAGCGCGTCTTTTACGGCGAGGGGTGAGCAGTGAGCAGTGGCAATGCCATTCGCGGCAGCCGGGTCGGGGCTGGCCCTATGGGCGAGGCCGAGCGCGGCGAGGCGGCTCCGCGGGTGCGGGTGTCCTTCTGGTGCGCTAACCGGCACGAGACGGTACCCAGCTTCGCCAGCGACGCGCAGGTGCCGGAGACCTGGGACTGCCCGCGCTGCGGCTTCCCGGCCGGCCAGGACGAGACCAGTCCGCCAGCCCCGCCGCATGCCGAGCCCTACAAGACCCACCTGGCCTACGTCAAAGAGCGGCGTAACGACACTGACGGCGCCGCGATCCTCGCCGAGGCCCTGGAGCGGCTGCGCCGCGGCGCCTGAGCCCGTTCCGGCCTGACGCAAGCCGCTGTGAAGGAGACCCGGCCGGTCAGCCGGCCGGGTCAGCTTCCGCGCGCACGTACCGGCACAGCAGGTGCCCTTCGTCCTCCAGCACGTGCGCAAGGGTGAGCCCGGACGAGGCGGCCTGGCCTGAGCCAGGCGCTCCTTCCCGTGCCGCGGCGCTCTTCGGCGGCACCGCCAGGATCCGCCCGGCGTCGCCTCCCACGAGCAGCGGGCTGTAGGTCAGGCAGATCTCGTCGAGCAGCGCCTCGGCGACGACCTGGCCGAGCAGGTGCGGACCCCCCTCGGTCAGGATCCTGGTCAGACCGCGCGCTGCGAGCGCGCTGATCGCCGCCGCGGCCGTGACGGTGTCCTCGGTCTGCACCACGATCACGTCAGCCGTCTGGCTGGCTTCTTCCCGCCGGGCGGCAGGCGCGGCTGGGGTGGTCAGGACGATCGTGCGCGCCTTGCCGTCGCCGCCAGCGAGCAGCGGGCTGTGCAGGTCGAGGTCGAGTGCGCCGCTGACGACTGCTATCTGCGGCGTCAGGGTCCGGCCGACCCGCAGCTGCGGCCACACCTCGCTGTCCCGCACCGGCTTGTACCGCTCGGTCCTGGCGGTGCCGGCCCCGACCAGGATGACGTCAGCCATGCTGCGCAGCACCGAGAACACGGCCCGGTCGGCGGGGCCAGAAAGGCCGCCGGCCCGGCCGCGCAGCCACGCCGCCCCGTCTGCGCTCGAGACCATGTTCGCGCGCACCCACGGCCGCGTCGCGGCAGCAGGCGGATATGCGTACAGCTCGGCGAGCGCGTCGATCATCTCGGGGGTGAGCTCTTCGCATCCGGCCGGGGCTATCTCGCGGCCGCCGCCGGCGGCAGGAAGGATCTGGCGCACGGACGCCAGTCAACCAGACGGCGGCCGGCCGCTAGCGGCCAGCCGCCCGCAGGCTCTGCAGCACAGCTACCGAGCGCCCGGCCACGTCAAGCGCGTCGCCCAGCCGCACCGTGCGGGCAGCGCCTGCCTGGCCGCCGGGCAGCTGCCTGGCCGGCGGGCCGCTCTGATCACCGTCGGCGCCGGTATCGAGTACGAGCAGCCAGTCCTGGCTGCCGTTGCCGGCCGGCACGGTGAACGTGACTGGCCCGGCGGCGGCGTTGAACAGCAGCACGAAGTCGTCGTCAAGCACCTGCTCGCCCCGCGGGCCAGGCGCGGTGATCGCTGAGCCGTTCAGGAACACGCCGAGCGCCTGCGCCTGCGCGGCCCGCCAGTCGGCACCGGTCATCGGGTGCCCGGCCGGAGTCAGCCAGACCACGTCGGGCAGCGGGTCGCCGCCCGCGCCGGCCGGCCCTGGCTGGCCGGTGAAGAACCGGCGCCGGCGGAAGACCGGGTGCTCGCGGCGCAGCCGGGACAGCTCGGCGGTGAAGCCGATCAGGTCAGCCTCACTGGCCAGGGCTGACCAGTCCACCCAGGACACCTCGTTGTCCTGGCAGTAGGCGTTGTTGTTGCCGCCCTGAGTGCGGCCAAGCTCGTCGCCGGCCAGCAGCATCGGGATGCCCTGCGAGCAGAACAGCGTGACCAGCAGATTGCGGACCTGGCGGGCGCGCAGGCTGGTGACGGCCGGGTCGACGGTCGGCCCCTCGACGCCGCAGTTCCACGAGCGGTTGTCGTCGGTGCCGTCCCGGTTGCCCTCGTCGTTGGCCTGGTTGTGCTTGCCGTTGTAGCTGACCAGGTCGTGCATCGTGAAGCCGTCGTGGCAGGTGACGAAGTTCACCGAGGCGACCGGCCGCCGTGAGCTGTGCTCGTACAGGTCGCTCGACCCGGCCAGCCTGGAAACGAAGTCCGGCAGCGTGCCTGGCCGGCCGCGCCACAGGTCGCGCACCGTGTCGCGGTACTTGCCGTTCCACTCCGACCACAGCGGCGGGAACTTGCCGACCTGATAGCCGCCGTCGCCGACGTCCCATGGCTCGGCGATGAGCTTCACCTGCGAGACCACCGGATCCTGCTGCACCAGGTCGAAGAACGCCGACAGCCGGTCCACGTCGTGCAGTTCCCTGGCAAGCGCGGCGGCCAGATCGAAGCGGAAGACGTCGACGTGCATGTCCTGGACCCAGTACCGGAGCGAGTCCATGATCAGCTGCAGCGCGTGCGGGTGCCGGACATTCAGGCTGTTGCCGCAGCCGGTGGAGTCGAGGTAGACGGACGGGTCGTGATCGGCGAGCCGGTAGTACGCCGCGTTGTCGATGCCGCGGAAGGACAGCGTCGGCCCAAGCGCCCCGGCCTCGGCGGTGTGGTTGTAGACGACGTCCAGGATGACCTCGATCCCGGCCTCGTGCAGCGTCCTGACCATCGACTTGAACTCGGCGACCGAGTCGTGCGGCTCGGCGGCCCGCGAGTAGCCGTTGTGCGGGGCGAGGAACGCGATCGTGTTGTAGCCCCAGTAATTCGTCAGCCCGCGCGCTGATACCGGCCCCTCGGTCACGTGCTGGTGCACCGGCATCAGCTCGACGGCGGTGACGCCGAGCCTGGTCAGGTGCTCGATGACGACGGGGGAGGACAGGCCGAGGTAGCTGCCCCGCCACTGCGCAGGGACGCCAGGATGGCGCAGCGTCAGCCCCCGCACGTGCGCCTCGTAGATCAGCGTCTCGTGGTAAGGCCGGCGCGGCTGCCGGTCGCCGGCCCAGTCAAAGTACGGGTTGATGACCACGTTCCTTGGCATGAACGAGGCGCTATCAGTGCTGCTGACCGACGCCGGATCACCGCCCTGATAGCCGAACAGGGCCTCGTTCCAGCGCACGTCGCCATCGACGGCTTTGCCGTACGGGTCGAGCAGCAGCTTCGCCGCGTTGCACCGGTGGCCGAGACGCGGCTCGTAAGGACCATGCACCCGGTAGCCGTACCGCTGGCCAGGGCCGACCCCCGGCAGGTAGCCATGCCAGACGAAGCCGTCCACTTCCGGCAGGCAGATCCGCTTCTCGACGTCGCCCGCGGCATCCTCGCCGGGCTCGAACAGGCACAGCTCGACCTGCTCGGCGGCCTCGGAGAAGATCGCGAAGTTGGTGCCCGACCCATCCCAGGTGGCGCCTAGCGGATAAGCAGTCCCCGGCCACGGCTGCATCAGCCGGCCGCCCTGCCGGGCAGGCTGGCCGTGGCCCTGGCCAGGATCGCGGTGAGGTCGAGACCGGCAGGCAGCGTGCCGAACGGCCCGCCGGGCCCGGCAGGCCCGCCGGGCCCGGCAGGCCCGCCGGCCGCGGCCAGCCGGGACGCGCAGAACGCGTCGCTGATGGCGGCCGGCGCATGCCGCACCAGCAGCGCTGCCTGCAGTACGAGGGTGATCAGCCCAGCCAGCCGCCGCGCGCCGTACTGCGCCTGCCTGGCCTGCTCGCCGCCCGCCGCGGCGAGGCCGGCCGACTCGCGCAGCGCCGAGCGCAGCGCCCCGGCGGCCCCGGCCAGCGCCGCTGCGGCCGGTGCCGCGCGGTCCTCCTCCGCCAGCGCAACCTCGGCCAGCAGTGCGTCACCCGACTCCGGCGAGCGGGCCAGCGCGCGCAGCACGTCCAGCGCGGTGACGTTGCCTGACCCCTCCCAGACCGAGTTGAGCGGCGCGTCCCGGTACAGTCGCGGCAGCCCGGAGTCCTCCACGTAGCCGTTGCCGCCCAGGCACTCCAGCGCCTCGGCGGTCACCACCGGGGTGCGCTTGCATATCCAGTACTTGGCGGCAGGCAGCGCCAGCCGCAGCAGCGCCGCCTCGGCGGCATCGCCGCGCGCCGCCCGGTCAGCAGCGCCAGCCAGCCGCATCGCCAGCACCGTCGCGGCCTCCGCCTCCAGCGCGAGGTCGGCGAGCACGCTCATCATGAGCGGCTGCTGATCGAGGTAGCGGCCGAAAGCCAGGCGGAAGGCCGCATGGTGCGCGGCCGCGGCGAACGCCTGGCGGATGGCAGCGGCGCTGCCAAGCACGCAGTCCAGCCGGGTGGCGCTGACCATCTCGATAATCGTGGCCACCCCCCGGCCGGGCGCGCCGACCGGCCAGGCCACCGCGCCGGCGTACTCCACCTCGGCGGACGCGTTGGAGCGGTTGCCGAGCTTGTTCTTGAGCCGCTGCAGGTACATCGCGTTGCGGCTGCCGTCCGGCAGCACCCGCGGCAGCAGGAAGCAGCTCAGCCCCTCGCTGGCCTGCGCGAGCACCAGGAACAGGTCGGACATCGGTGCCGAGCAGAACCATTTGTGCCCGGTCAGCAGGTAACTGCCGTCGCCAGCCGGCTCGGCGCGGGTGGAGTTCGCGCGCACGTCCGAGCCGCCCTGCTTCTCGGTCATGGCCATGCCGGCCAGCAAGCCGGCCTTCCCGTCTGGAACTCGCAGGCCAGGGTCGTAGACCGGGCTGGCCAGCAGCGGCTCGAACCGCGCGGCCAGCTCGGGCTGCTGGCGCACGGCCGGCACGCAGGCGTAGGTCATCGACACCGGGCAGCCGTGGCCGGCTTCTGCCTGGGTCCACGCGTAGAACTTGGCGGCGCGCGCCACGTGCGCGCCCGGCCTGGCGTCGGCCCACGGGGCGGCGTGCAGGCCATGCGAGACAGCGGTGGTCATCAGCGCGTGCCAGGACGGGTGGAACTCGACCTCGTCGATCCGGCGGCCTGAGGAGTCGTGGCTGCGCAGCACCGGCGGATGGTCATTGGCGAGCCTGGCGTGCTCGATGGTCTGCTCGGCGCCGGCCAGCTCGCCCAGCTCCCGCAGCTCGGCCTCGGCCCAGCCGGCGCCCTCCCGCCGGACCGCTTCGAGCAGCGCCTGCTCGCCGGCGGTGTCGTAGCCGGCCAGCGGCGGTACCTGGTTGGTGACCTCGTGCGTGACGTGCCGCGAAGTCGTCACCTGCGCCGGGCCGGCCGTGCTCAGAGGTGGATGCCGCACTCGGTCTTGGCGGTGCCGGCCCAGCGCCCGCTGCGGGGGTCGGCTCCCGGCTCGACCCGCAGCGTGCAGGTGGCGCAGCCAATGGACGGGTAGCCGTCATAGACCAGCGGGTTGACCAGCACGCCGTTCTCGGCGATGTAGTCGTCGACGTCCTGCTGGGTCCACTCGACGATGGGGTTGACCTTGACCATCTGGCGCTTGTCGTCCCACGACACGACCTTGGTGTCGCTGCGCGCGTCCGATTCCTCGCGCCGCACTCCGGTGAACCAGGCGTCGTAGGGTCCGAGTGCCTGCTGCAGCGGGACCACCTTGCGCAGGTAGCAGCAGAGGTCGGGGTTGCGGCTGTGCAGCCTCGGGCCCAGCTCGGCGTCCTGCTCGGCGACCGTCCTGGCCGGAGTCACGTTGACCACGTTGACCGGGTAGACCGCCGACACCGCGTCCCTGGTGCCGATCGTCTCGGCGAAGTGGTAACCGGTGTCGAGGAACAGCACGTCGATGCCCGGCTTGAGCTTGGATACCAGGTGCACGACAACGGCGTCGGTCATCGAGGAGGTGATGCAGATCCGATTGCCGAAGGTCTCCGCTGCCCAGGTGACCACTTCGTCAGCCGGCGCTCCGGCCAGGCTCTCCGCCGCATCAGCGGCCAGCCTCTCCATCCGCGTGGTCTCCTCCGTCCGGTCGGCCCCCGCTGCCGGCGATCCGTCCCTGGCGCTGGGCACGCCACCGGGGCTCAAGCCCGCACTCCGGCTACGGCACAGGCTAGCGCTCTGGCCGCCGGCTGGCACGTGCTACGCCGGCTGGCTCGCTGCCCGGATGGCCTGGCGAGACTCACCTTGTCACAGTACGGGGTGAAAGACGGCACAGCATGCTCTGTCGTGAAAGTCAGGAGTGTCATCTCTTGTCCTCCCGGCCGCAGGGCGCTCGCGTCTGGTGTGCTTCCGGCGATTGCGGCAACGAGCCGTCCCGGCTGGCTATTCCTGGCCGCCCGCCGCCGGGCCGTCAGCCCTGCCTTATCCAGCCGAGCCGGGGCTCGGCTGGCTCTGGCGCCGGCAGGTGCTGGCAGTCGCACCAGGTACCGCCGGGGCAGTCCCGGTGCTCCTGACGACGGCATGACAGGCAAATCACGCTGAAGTACTTCCCGCAAACAGCCGCCGCAGTCATGCTGCGGCGGCTGCTTAAGCTCGGCGGCTCAGGCCGCGTTGGCCCGGCGCATCCGGCGGCGGCGCTCAGAAGACCGCTCGTCCTCGTTCAGCCCGCCCCAGGTGCCGTACTTCTCCGGCCTCGACACCGCGTAGCCCAGGCACTCCGCCCTGACCGGGCAGGCTGCGCAGACCGCCTTTGCCTTGCGCTCGCGGATGTCACGCTCGGGCTGCCGCTCACCATCCGGCCCGAAAAAGAGCACGACATCATGGCCGCGGCACGCGGCGTCATCCTGCCAGCCCCAACTCGGCCGTTGCATAAGGGCGGCCTGACGACGAACCTCAGCCATGGACAGCTCTCCTCAACCAGCTAGCCGTTGAATTTCCTCAGTAAGCCCAGCGGGGCGCCCGGCTTGCCGAACCTGAATCTCACGCCATACGGCATTCGCCCCGTCGGAATATGCAACGCCCGGGACGGCCGCGGTGTTCCCTTGCCAAGCTCGGGCCGCAGCGCGAAGACAGCAGCGCGGCCGGAAGCGGGTAAGCGGGACCGACGAATCATCATGCCACCGGATGAGCCGCTTCGCAGGCCGGACCGCAATAATGCCGGCTGCGCGGTGGCGGCTCAGCCCGGCTGGGTGGACCAGGCGCTGTCACCGCGTGTTACCGCCAAACGGCTGCTTGTCACCGCATGTAACGATCAAGTGGACAAAAGAGCTGCCTCAGGTAACCATAGGCAACATGTCGTCGCCCGACGCCGTGCCGCTGCCCCGTCTGGGCGAGGTGTTCTTCGACGTCCGGGGCAGCGCCCGGAGCATGCGCCTGAGCTGGTATTCCGATAGCGCGGTCGCCGTATTCAGCATCTGGCAGGGCAGCGTCTGCACCGGCACCTTCCGGCTGGCCATCGACGACCTGCCGCGGATGGTGCAGCTACTTCGCAGCGGCCCTGGCGCCGCGGTGCTCGCCGGCGAGCAGGAGCCGGCCGGCCAGGCCAGGCCCGCACAGCAGCACCTGCCGGGCTACCAGCCTGAACCCGAGCACGGCCGCCGGTCGCCCGGTGAGCCGGGCCCGGCACACCGGGGCGGCCCCGAGACCGGCTACTCCCCGCCCGGCCGGGCGGGCGGCCCCGAGACCCGCTACTCCCCGTCCGGCCAGCCGGGCGGGGATTACCCCCAGCCGGGCTATCGGGAGGCTGGCGACGAGCCCCGGTCCGGTTACCCAGGCGGCAGCTACCGGCAGTCAAGCACCGGCCATCCCGGCCAGCGGGACTACCAAGGCCAGCAGAGCGTTCCAGGCATCGCGGCCTACCCAGGCCCGGCTGCCTACCCGGTGGAGCCCGCGGCGTACCGCGAGGAGCTGGCCGGCTACCCGCCCGGCGACGCCGACCCTGCCTGGCACGCCGGCCCTGCCTGGCCCGACCGGCCCGATACGGCCGGCCAGTACCGGAACGCCGACACCGCCCCGACGGACGGCAGCTACCAGGAGGCGGACCGCGCCCGCCCAGCCCGCGGCAGCGCAGGCTATGCCGGGCAAGCGGCTGGCCAGCAGGACGCGCACCTTCGCCCCGGAAGCGGCTACGGCGACCGGGGCGGCGCCGACCCTTACGGCAGCGGCAGCACCCAGGGCAATGGCTATCGGCACGACGGTTACGCCGCGCCAGGGGGGCACGGCAATGGCTACTACGGCGCTGGCCAGCGACCTGCACCCGGCGATCCGGCCGAGCGGCGCCAGCACGGCGGACGCGCAGCCCCAGGGCACCCAGATAACCGCCACTTCACTGGCAGCCAGCCGGGCGGCCACCCCGATCCCGGTTACCCGGAATCACCAGGCGGCGGCAATCATGGCGCCGCTAGTCCGGCATGGCCGGAGCAGACGGCCGGCGGCCAGTATCGGGCCAGCGACGATTCTGCCACCCAGATCAGGGCTAACGGCTACGCCGAAAGTGCCGGCGCAGAAGGCGTTCTGGCCGCCGATTCGCATCGCTACTCGCAGCTGGCGGGCAGCGCCAGCGGCCCTGAGCGGCGGCGGGATAGCCGCCGGGACACTCTCTGAGCACAGGTGCTGACCAGGTACGATGGGTGATTATCAGACCCTCGGAGAAACGTTGCCCCGCGCCGTTACAGATGCGTGAAGCCTGGGGATATACGTGCGACGGGGGAAGGGGGAACGCAAGTGGCACAGAAGGTATCGGTTACATTCGCCTGTGACTACGACTCTAAAGAGATTCCGAGCGGCGAGCAGCTGACGCGCACGTTCAGCCTCGACGGGCGGGACTATGAGATCGACCTATGCGAGAAGCACAGCCAGAAATTCGACGAGGTCGTGAAGCGCTTCGCGGACAAGGCGCGCCGCGCTACCAGCCGCATACCGCGGACAAAGCGCAGGACAACCGCACACCGGCAGCGCAGCGCTGAAATCCGTTCGTGGGCAAAGCGCAGCGGCATGACGGTGAGCGATCGGGGCCGGATTCCTACTCAGGTCATCCGCGACTATGAGCAGAGTCACTAGGGTCAGCTAACGCACGGCCGAGGCCGGCGCCCGTGGTCTGGGCGCCGGCCTTCCTGCTGTCCGGGCCGGAGAGGTAACAAGCCCGGCGGCGGCACGCCAGCCGGGACCTCCTCGGCCAGCAGCGCGGGAGCCTGCCACCTGGCTCGTGCCGGGCCGACCCGGCCGGCCGCCTGCTGGCAGTAGGCGCCTGTTCGCCGCGGTGCCGGGACCTGCCTCAGGCCGCGCCAGCCGGTCCGCCGTGCTGGTCCTGGTTGCCGCGTCCCGGCTCGCCGCCCGGGCTTCCGGCCTGCTGACCGGGCCCCGCCGCGCCGTTACCTGACTGATCAGCCCGGTCCTGGCGCTGGCTGCCGCCTGCTGCTGGCCGACCCGCGCCGTCCGTTGGCTGACCAGCGATGAACGGGACCGGGGGAACGGCATCCTCGTGCTGGCCAGCATTGCCCCGGTGCCGGTCAGCAGCGTTGCTGCCGCCTGCGCCCTGGTGCCCAGGACCGCTGCCCGGCTGATCAGCCGGCCCCGCTGCCTCCGCATCGGCCGCGGCGAACGCACCGGCGAGCCCGATACCTGGATTGCCCGGCTGCCAGGCGGCGAGCATGGCTGGCTTCCCGGCCGGCTCCCCGGCCGGTCCGACCACAGCCGCCAGGACCTGCGAGTTCGGCAGCGACAGCAGCCCGTCAGTGCTCTCCAGCCGGACGTAGCTGATGCCGATCTCGGCGATCGTGCCCTCCAGCGTGCCGGACAGCGCACCAGAGCGGATCCACACCCGGTCGCCGACGCTGAACGGGCGTGCGAACATCAGCACCATTCCGGCGAAGATGTTCGCGAGCGCCTGCTGGGCCGCGATCCCGATCAGCACGCCGGTCAGCGCGCCGCCGACGATGAGCTGGCCGACCGACACGTTCAGCAGCCCGAGTGCGGACAGCAGGATAATGATCGCACCGGCCAGTACCAGCGCATAGCGGACTATTCCGGCGTGTGCTGAGCCGATGCCTGGCGCGAGCGCGCTCTGGGCCTTGCCGGACAGGCCGAGCACCGCGCTCAGGCCGAAGATGACGAAAGCAACTGCTGCCGCCACCGTGATGGCCTTGGCCGCCCCGCAGCTCGTTCCGATTACCGGATGAGCGGCGCAGTTGCGGGCTGTGACGGGCGAGCCAAGCCACTTGCCAGCGGCGATCGCGGCGATGGCCAGCACTAGCGCGAAGATCGACCGCCACGGCCTGGTGCGCGCCTTCACCATCGCTACCTGCTTGGCTACGTCGAGTTGCCGTTTTTCTCGCAGATCCACGTGCCCACGCTACCGACGGCACCAAGATGGGTGATCCCGGCAACTCGGGCAAGTTGCCGGGATCACCCGCCTCAGCTAGCGACGCCTGGCGTCAGCTTGAGCCGCCAAGCGGCCCGCCGACCGGCAGCCTCAGCCTGCCGCCGAGGCCATTGGCGACCCCGGCCGCTGAGGTGTAGAACGCCACCAGCGCGGTGATGACGCCGATGACGCCGCCGATCTTGATGATGTTGGTGTTGTTGGCGAAGTTCCCGATGAACAGGAAGATCTCCGTCAGTTCCAGCGTCAGGAAGACGCCGAACACCGCTGTGTTGATCTGCGTGCTGATGATCAGCATGTAGGTGTTGAAGATCGCGAACGTGAGCAGGATCCAGCCAAGGTCCTTGCCGGCCTGGTTGCCTGTCGGGTGCACGAGCAGCGCCCACAGCCCGAGGCCGATCCAGAAGGCGCCGTACGAGGAGAACGCGGTCGATCCGAACACGTTCCGGTTGCGGAACTCCCACATGCCAGCGAGTAGCTGCACGAAGCCGCCCCAGGCGAAGGCGTAGCCTAGCCACGCGTCGCCCGTGCTGCTGGTGGCCCAGTGGGCGTTCACCACAGACAGCAGGAACGTCGTGCCAGCGAATGCGGCAAGCCCGAGCGGCGCGGGATCGGCGATCCCGGTTGCCGGGGCTGCCGTTTGGGCAGCGGGCCGATCGTCGGTGGTGCTCAAGTCATTCCTCCTGACGGGAGTGGGGCCTGGACCGCTCGGTGCCGCCGAGGCGGTTAGGCAGGGGGCGCTGTAGCGGGGCGGAATGCCGTGAATGGCCGTCGAGCAATACAGAACAACTGCCTGGCAGCGGCACTTGGACGCGCAGAACATGCGTGTCACGACAGACAGGCAGATAACCGGCCATACAACGACCTTCCTGGTCTTCACACCTGGCTCAGCAGAACCATGAGGGAAGATCTGCCCTGAGCGTAACTCCGTCGCTGTGGTTCAGGGGAGACCCATTTTTTGTCACCAATGTGCGAGTCTCCCCAGTCGCCCCTGCCAGGCCAGGGTGCCGCAGCCGCGGCACCGGCTGCGGCGAAGGTCAGCGGCGTGCGGCCGCGGCTGGTTTAGTCTCGTCCGCGCGAGGCCGGATCCGGCCGGCCGGCTGACTGGCAGGAGGTGAGGCGGCAGGTGGCCGGCGTGCTGCGCATCTCGTCACGCAATGCCCGTTTTCAGCAATGGCAGGCACTGCTCGGCAACAGGGCCAGGCGGCAGCGCTCGGGCGAGTTCCTGGTTCAGGGCGTACGGCCGATCTCACTGGCCGCCGCCTCCGGCTGGCGCATCCGCTCGCTGATCTACGACGCCGACCGCCCGCTCTCTGACTGGGCTGAGAAGCTGCTGCACGGCACCGGCGCGAGCCGGGTGGCGATGGCACCTGGCCTGCTGGCCGAGCTGGCCGAGAAGCCGGACGGCAGCCCTGAGCTCGTCGCCGTCGTCGAGATGCCGGCCGACGACCTGGACCGCATCCCGGTCAGGGACAGCTTCCTCGGCGTCATGCTTGACCGCCCGGCCCTGCCGGGCAATGTCGGCGCGGTCATCCGCTCCGCCGACGCCTTCGGCGGCAGCGGCGTGCTCGTCACCGGTCACGCGGCCGACATCTACGATCCGCGTGCGGTGCGCGCGAGCACCGGCTCGCTGTTCGCGCTGCCGGTCGTGCGCTGCCGGTCGCACCACGAGGTGGCCGGCTGGCTGGCAGCCAAGCGCGAGCGTGGCCATCAGGTGCTGCTGGCCGCGGCCGACGAGAATGGCGGCCAGGACATCTTCGACACCGATCTCACCGGGCCCGTGCTGCTGCTGGTCGGCAACGAGGGCACCGGGCTCGCCGCGGCGTGGCGCCAGCTCAGCGACGTCGTGGTGCGGATACCGATGACCGGCGCCGCGAGCTCGCTGAACGCTGCGAGCGCCGCATCCGTCGCGCTCTACGAGGTCACCAGGCAGCGAATCCGGGCCGGGCAGCAGGCGCGGCCGGGCAGCGGCTAGCCGGCCTGGCTGCGGGTCAGCACGCTGCTGAGCCCGGTCCGGTTAGCGAGCACCACGAGCCGGTCCTGCGCCCTGAGCCGGTACTGCGCCTGCGGCGACCAGTCGACGGCATCAAGCCCTGGCCGGCGCAGCGCGATCACCCGGAGCTGGCCGCCGCCGTCGTGTACCTCGTCGAGCGGCCTGTCCTCCAGCTCAGAGTGCTGGCCGATCACCACGTCGGCGATCAGCAGGACGTGCCGGCCGACGGCGATGGTACTCAGCACCCGGTGCTCAAGCATGGCCGCGGCGAAGGCCGGCGCGGCCAGGTAGGAGACGGACCTGGAGATCGTGTTGGTCACGTGCTTGCCGATCCGCTCCGCGAGGTCGTCGTCGTTAAGCCGGACCACGATCTTCGGCTGCTCGGCGAGCGCCCTGGCGTGCAGCGCCGTCTCCAGGTTCGCGATATCGCTGTTAGTCACCGAGACCAGCGCCTGGCAGGTGCCGACGCCTGCCTCGCGCAGGGTCTCCTCGCGATGCGTCTCGCCGATCACGACCTTGAGGCCGAGCCGCCTGGCCATGGCAATCCCGGCGGCGCTGCCGCTGCGGTCCACGCAGACGACGTCGATGCCCAGGTCATGCAGCTGGCCGACGATCCTGGTGCCGACATTTCCCAGCCCGGCGACGATGACATGGTCGGTCAGCTGCCGGTTGGCCCCGTGCACCGAGCCGGTCAGCCGGGCGCCGACCACCGCCGCGGTCACCAGCGGCAGGAATGCCATCCCGTCGAAGGTGAGCATCGTCTGCGCGAGCTTCTCGGTGCCGGGCAGCGTCGAATCAGACACCGCGGCGCCCGCCGCGTCGAGCAGTGTCAGGTACAGCGCGCTGCCGGCCGAGAAGACGGTGGCCAGCAGCGCGAACCCGGCCAGCAGGACGGCGATCAGCACGGCGAAGGCGGCGCCGATGCGATGACCGAACAGCATCCGCAGCAGCCGCCACGCCGCGCGCAGCGGGTTGCGCCGCCGTGCCAGCGGGTTGCGCGGCGCGCCATCGGCCACCACGAGCACCAGCCCGGCGCTGGCGTCGGCCGGGCCGACCAGCCGCGGCACCCCAGCCTCCGCGTCGGTCCCCAGGCCGCAGACCACGCGGTCGGGCCGGACGGCATCGCGCCTGGCCACATACAGGGTCCGGCCAGCCAGCCGGACATGGCTGGGAGCCGGCTCGCCAAGCGCAGCGGCCACGAACGACGGCGCGGCTGTCCTCGATTCCGACAGCACCGCGCAGTCGCTGAAGAACGTGCCGATCCGCTCGCCGAGCCCGGTGTTGAAGATGGACAGCACCAGCCGCAGATCAGGGTTCAGCTCCTGGGCGCGCAGCGCGGCGTGGAAGTTGCCGAGGTCGTCCTGGTGCAGGACGGCCAGCGCCCTGGCTGACGCCACGTCGGCGTCGACGAACGCCCGGTGGTCAAGCTCGGCGCGCTCCATCACCCGCACGCCGGGAAGCCGGGCGATGCGCTGGCCGTAACCGCTGCTGGCCGACCGCACGATGGCGGTGACCGTCTGGTCGTACCTGGCGGTGAGCTCCTCGGCTACCCGCGCGGTCAGCGCATCGTCCCCGCAGACAATGAGGTGATCGCGGCCGGCGCGATCTGCGGCGTCCGAGGTCACTGCGTGATCGTAGCTAGCGAGCGCAGATGTCACCAGAACATCCGGCTTTGGCGGCGTTTTCCGGCTTGCCCGGCAGCTGCCATCGGCGCCCGCCCGGCGCTGCGGTCAGTGCGTGGCTGGCGCTGCGGTCAGCGCGCGGCTGGCGAGCGCTGGGCGGCCGGCAGCTGCCCGGCGGCGTCGGCGTCCAGCAGGAAGAGCGTCCGCTGCATTCCCCTGGCGCCGGCCGCCGGGGCCTGGTCTGGACTGGCCCCCGACAGCGCCAGGGCGACCGCTGCTGCCTTCTCCGCACCCGACGCCAGGATCCACACCTGCCGCGCCGCGCGGATCGCCGGCAGCGTCAGCGACAGCCGGACCGGCGGCGGCTTCGGCGAGTCGGGCACCGCGACGACTGTCCGGCGCGATTCGGCGACTGCCGGGGCGCCCGGGAACAGCGAGGCAACGTGCGCTTCCGGGCCAATGCCCAGCATCAGGACGTCGAAAGCCGGCACGCCGGCCGGCTCGGCCGGGCCGGCCGCCTCCCGCAGCCAGCCCGCGTACCGCGCGGCCGCTGCTGCCGGGTCGTCGCCGTCCGGCCCGTCCGGGCCTGGCATCGCGCGTACCCGGTCCGGCCGGACGGCGACGTGGTCGAGCAGCGCAGCGCGCGCGCCGGTCTCGTTGCGCTCCGGATCGCCGGCCGGCTGGAACCGCTCGTCGCCCCACCAGATGTCGACGGCCGGCCACTCGACGGCGTCCCTGGCAGGCTCGGCCGCGACGGCGGCGAGCACCCTGGTGCCGATGCCGCCGCCGGTCAGCACCACCGATGCCCGGCCGGTCCGGGCGCGGGCGTCGGCCAGCGCGGTCACCAGCCGGGCCGCAGCGGCGCTGGCCAGCAGGCCGGCGTCCCGGTACACGAAGATCGTCGGGCCGGTCACGGTCAGCCTCCCTCGGCCGCTGCCTGCTCGGCTGAGCCCGTGCCGTCGCGCTGGCCAGCCGCGGCGAGATCGGCGGCGAGGCGGGCAAGCGCCTCGCCGTACACCTCGTCCGGGTCGAGCCTGCGCAGCTCCTCGGTCAGCAGCTCACCGGCGTCGCGGCGGTGCAGCGCGACGTGCCGGTCCGGCTGGCCAGGCCGGCTCAGCGTGGCGGTCCGGCCATCGGGCCGGCTGATCGTGATTTCGCCGTCAGCCGCGGCGAACGTCACCTGGGTGATGCCGGGGCCGCCCGAGGTGTCCCGGCGGAAGGGGACCTCGAGCCGGCTGGCCAGCCACGCGGCCAGCAGGTCGGCGCTGGCGTTGTCCTGTTCCGCGATGACAGTCCCGCCGCTGATCACGCCGTGCGGCTGGTCGAGGGTCGCGGCCAGCAGCGAGCGCCAGGAAGTGGCCCTGGTCCAGCTCAGGTCGGTGTCTCCCGGCCGGTACCCGTCGGCGAGCGCGGCGAGCGCGGCGGCGGGGGAGACGGCCTGCGCTGCGTCGGTCACCCGGCGCTGCGCGAGCAGGCCAAGCGGCTCTGCAGCCGGGCAGCCAGGCCCGGGCCGCGGCCACCAGGTGACCACCGGGGTGTCTGGCACCAGCAGCGGCGTGACCACCGAGTCCGGGTGCAGGCTCATCGGCCCGTACAGCCGCAGCAGCAGTGTCTGCCCCGATGCGCCGTCGCCGGCCCGGACCTCAGCGTCCAGCCGGGATGCGCCGCGCGGGTCCCTGGCGATCAGCCCGAGCACCCGGCAGGGATGCTCGCGGGCCGCGTAGCCTGCCGCGCGCACGGCGTCGTGCTGGGCCGACTCGTCGGTCATGATGATCAGGTTCAGCACCACGCCGGTGGTCGGCCAGCCCATCTGGTCACGCACCCTGGTCAGGGTGGCCCGGATCTCGCTGGTGCTGGTGTCGGTCAGGTCGATGAGCACGGTGGCCTCTTCCTTCCGGTCGGCTCGCCGCCGAGGACGGCTAGAGCCGCCGCCAGGCGCGCCCGTCGCGCGCCATCATCACGTCTGCGCCTGGCGGGCCTGCCGTGCCGGCCGGGTACTGCTCCGGCTTGCCGCCAGCCGCCCAGAACTCCTCCACCGGGTCGAGGATCTGCCAGGACAGCTCGACTTCCTCCTGCCGGGGGAACAGCGGCGGATCCCCGATCAGCACGTCGAGCAGCAGCCGCTCGTAGGCCTCAGGGCTCGACTCGGTAAACGACTCGCCGTAGGCGAAGTCCATGTTGACGTCCCGCACCTCCATCGCCGAGCCGGGCACCTTGGAGCCGAACCGCATCGTCACGCCCTCATCCGGCTGCACGCGGATGACCAGGGCGTTCTGGCCGAGCTCCTGGGTGTCGGTGGCCGCGAACGGCAGGTGCGGCGCTCGCTGGAAGATGACCGCGATCTCCGTCATCCGGCTCGGCAGCCGCTTGCCGGTGCGCAGGTAGAACGGCACGCCAGCCCAGCGCCTGGTGTCGATCGTCAGCCGCAGCGCCGCGTAGGTCTCGGTGACCGAGTCCGGTGCGATGCCGTCCTCGGCGAGGAAGCCGCGCACCTCGACCCCGCCCTGCCAGCCGGCCGCGTACTGCCCCCTGGCCGTGCCGGCCGCCAGGTCGGCTGGCAGCTGGACCGCCGACAGCACCTTCTCCTTCTCGGCTCGCAGCGACGAAGCCGAGAACGACAGCGGCTCCTCCATCGCGGTCAGCGCCAGCAGCTGCAGCAGGTGGTTCTGGATCACGTCCCTGGCCGCGCCGATGCCGTCGTAGTAGCCGGCCCGGCCGCCGATGCCGATGTCCTCCGACATGGTGATCTGCACATGGTCGACGTAACGGCGGTTCCAGATCGGCTCGAACAGCGTGTTGGCGAAGCGGAGCGCGAGCAGGTTCTGCACCGTCTCCTTGCCCAGGTAGTGATCGATCCGGAAGACCGAGCTGGCCGGGAACACGTCGTCGAGCATGGCGTTCAGCTCGCGCGCGCTGGCCAGGTCGTGGCCGAACGGCTTCTCGATCACCACCCGCCGCCACGGCTGCAGCCCGCCGGGGCCTGGCGCCGCGGTGGACAGCCCTGACCTGCGCAGCTGCTGGACCACGGTGGCGAACGAGCTCGGCGGCACGGAGAGGTAGAACGCGTAGTTGCCGCCGGTGCCGCGCTCATCGTCGAGCTGAGCGACGGTCTGCGCGAGATGATCGAAGGCGGCGTCGTCGGAGAACTCACCGGGCACGAAGCGGACGCCCTCGCTGAGCTGCAGCCAGACGTCCTCGCGGAAAGGGGTGCGCGCGTGCTCCTTGACCGCGTCGTGGGTCAGCTGCGCGAAGTCCTCATCAGCCCAGTTCCGCCGCGCGAATCCGACCAGCGCGAAGCCGGGCGGCAGCAGACCGCGATTGGCCAGGTCGTAGATGGACGGCAGCAGCTTCTTGCTGGCCAGGTCGCCGGTAACGCCGAACATCACCAGCACGCAAGGGCCGGCCACCCTGGGGATCCTGCGGTCGCGCGGGTCGCGCAGCGGGTTGACCGGGACGGCCGGGGTGAAGGTCATGCCGCGGCCATCTCGCTGCTGATGCTCCGCAGCAGCTCGTCCCAGGAGGCCCTGAACTTCTGCACGCCTTCCTGCTCGAGCACGGTGGTCACGTCGTCGTAACTGATGCCGAGGCCGGCTAGCCGCGCGAACAGCTGCCGCGCTTCGTCGTAGCCGCCCCGCGCGGTGTCGCCGTGCAGCTCGCCATGGTCGGCCATGGCACGCAGCGTCGACTCGGGCATGGTGTTGACGGTGTCCGGGGCGACCAGCTCGGTCACGTAGAGCGTGTCGGGGTACGCGGGGTCCTTGGTGCTGGTCGAGGCCCACAGCGGGCGCTGCCGCCGGGCGCCGCGCACGCTCAGCGCTGCCCACCGCTGGCTGGCGAAGCGCTGCTCGAACAGCTCGTAGGCGAGCCGGGCGTTGGCGATCGCCGCCTTGCCGCGCAGCCCGGCGGCCTCCGGCGTGCCGATTTTGTCCAGCCGCCGGTCGACTTCGGTATCAACCCTGCTGACGAAGAACGACGCCACCGAGCTGATGGCGGCGACGTCACGGCCGGCCGCGGCTTCCAGGCCTGCCATGAACGCGTCGATGACCTGCCCGTAGCGCTCCAGGGAGAAGATCAGCGTCACGTTCACGCTGATGCCTTCCGACAGGCACTGGGTGATGGCCGGCAGCCCGGCCTCGGTCGCCGGGATCTTGATGAACAGGTTCGGCCGGTCCACCTGCCACCACAGCGCCCGCGCCTCGGCGATCGTCCGCTCGGTGTCGGCGGCAAGCCGCGGGTCCACCTCGATCGAGACGCGCCCGTCAGTTCCGCCGCTGGCCTCGTAGCCAGGCCGCAGCACGTCGCAGGCCCAGCGAATGTCGTAGGTGGTGATGGCCCTGGCCGCCTCGTCAGCGCCGACCCGGCGCAGCGCCAGGTCGGCCACCTGCTGCTGGTAGGCACTACCTGCTGACAGGGCATGCGCGAAAATCGTCGGGTTCGACGTCACGCCGACTACGTGCATGTCACGCGCCAGGGCGGCAAGGCCGCCGGACGACAGCCGCTCCCTGCCGATGTCGTCGAGCCACACGGCAACTCCTGCCGCGGACAGCTGGCCAAGCGGATCGGTCTGTCCGGACGTCATGGCTAACTCCTCCTCCCGCTGCGCTGGCCGGCCAGCCGTTCTAGCGCGACCTGGCCAGGCTGGTCTTCGCGGCCTGCACCGCCCGCTCGGTGGTCAATCCGAACTCGGCGTACAGCGACTGGTAATCGGCGGATTCCCCGTAGTGCTCGAGGCTGACGCACTCGCCCGCGTCGCCCACGTAACCGCGCCAGCCGAGTGCGATGCCCGCCTCGATGCTGACCCTGGTGCGGACGCTGCCGGGCAGCACCTCCTCCCGGTACGAAGCGTCCTGCTCGGCGAACCATTCCAGGCACGGCATCGAGACCACCCGCGCCGGGATCCCCTCCGCCTGCAGCGCGGCGCGGGCCTCAAGCGCGATCTGCACTTCGCTGCCGGTGGCCATGAGGATCACGTCCGGCTCGCCGGACGACGCGTCGGCGAGCACGTAGCCGCCGCGGGCGGTGCCCGCCGCGCTGGCCAGCTCGCCTGACCGGTCGAAGACGGGGATCTTCTGCCGGGTCAGGCACAGCCCGGCCGGCCGGCCCGATCGCTCCAGGATGGTGCGCCAGGCCACCGCGGTCTCGTTCGCGTCGCCCGGCCTGACCACGTCGAGGCCGGGGATGGCGCGCAGCGCCCATAGGTGCTCGACCGGCTGGTGGGTCGGGCCGTCCTCGCCCAGGCCTATCGAGTCGTGCGTCCAGACATACGTCACCGGCAGGCCCATCAGCGCTGCCAGCCGCACCGCCGGGCGCATGTAGTCGCTGAACACCAGGAACGTGCCGCCGTAGGGCCTGGTCAGGCCCCGCGCCGCGATACCGTTGCAGATCGCGCCCATGGCGTGCTCGCGGATGCCGAAGTGCAGCGTCCGGCCGTAGGCGTTGCCGGGGAACATCTTCGTCTGGTGGATCTCCGGGATGAAGGACGGCTCGCCCTTCATCGTCGTGTCGTTGCTGCCGGCCAGGTCAGCCGAGCCGCCCCACAGCTCAGGCAGCACCGGCGCGAGCGCGTTCAGCACGGCGCCGGACGCACTCCTGGTCGCCTGGCCCTTGGCGTCCGGCGGGAATTCGGGCAGTGCCGCGGTCCAGCCGTCCGGCAGCTGCCGCGCCGACAGCCGGTCGAGCAGTTCCCTTGCCTGCGGCCGCGCCGTCGACCACGCGCCGAAGGCCTCGTCCCAGCTCGCCCGCAGCTGCTTGCCGCGGTCGGCGACCTGCCGGGCGCGGGCGACCAGCGCCTCCTCAGCCGGGAAGGACACCGCCGGGTCGAAGCCGAGGATCTTCTTGGTCGCGGCGACCTCGTCAGCGCCGAGTGCCGAGCCGTGGGCCGCGCCGGTGTTCTGCTTAGTGGGGGCCGGCCAGCCGATGATCGTGCTGAGCACGATGATCGACGGGGCGGTGGTGGTCTCCCTGGCGGTGATGAGGGCCTGGTACAGCGCGTCGACGTCCTCGCGGTAGCCGCCGGGCTTGCGCCAGTTCACCCGCTGCACGTGCCAGCCGTAAGCCGCGTACCTGGCGCCGACGTCCTCCGACTTCGCGATCGCGGTGTCGTCCTCGATGGAGATGTCGTTGTCGTCGTAGACCAGCACGAGGTTGCCGAGCTGCTGGTGCGCGGCCAGCGCTGAGGCCTCGTGCGAGATGCCCTCCTCGATGTCGCCGTCGGACGCGAACACGTAGACGGTCTTGTCGAACGGGCTGGTGCCCGGCGCGGCTGCTGGATCGAGCAGGCCGCGCTCGCGCCGCGCGGCCATCGCTATGCCGACCGCGTTCGCGATGCCCTGCCCGAGCGGCCCGGTGGTCGTCTCGACCCCCGGCGTGTGCTTGAACTCCGGGTGACCTGGCGTCCGGCTGCCCCAGGTGCGCAGCGCCTTCAGGTCGTCCATCGTCAGCCCGTAACCGGACAGGTAGAGCTGGATGTACAGGCTCAGGCTCGAGTGCCCGCAGGAGAGCACGAACCGGTCCCGGCCGTACCAGTCAGGGTCGGCCGGGTCATGCCGCATGATCCGCTGGTACAGCAGGTAGGCGGCGGGCGCGAGGCTCATCGCTGTGCCAGGGTGACCCGACCCGGCCTGCTGCACCGCGTCCATCGCGAGGACGCGGATCAGGTCCACGGTCCGCGCGTCGTCGTCCGACCATTCGAGGACGGGCTGCATCTGACTGCTCACGGCGGACAGGCTCCTTCCGGGAGTGGGCACCAGAAAAACCCTATCCCCGCGGCCTGCGCCGGTAACCGCGCCCGCAGGTGAACCGCGGGCGAAGAAAACCCGCCCGCTGCTCGTGCCTGCCTGCCGTGCCCGGCAGCCGTCAGCTCAGGCCGTGCAGGAACTCCAGGATCGCGGCGTTGACCTCGTCGGGGTGAGTCAGGTTCGCGGCGTGCGGCCCGCCCTCGACGGTGACCAGGCTGGTCTTGCCCGCGAGCCCGTCGTGCAGCTCCTGCGCCCGCGACATCGGGATCGCGACGTCGGCGGTACCGTGCACGACCAGCGCCGGGCAGGTGATCTCGCCGAGCCTGCTGGTGATGTCGTCGCGGTCTACCAGGCAGCGGAACGAGTGTCTGAGCCCGTCGTTGTCCAGCAGCGCCCACCTGGCGTACCAGCCGGACCATTCACCAGGGCAGAGGATGACCGAGGCGACGGCTTCCTGGACCGGCGCCGGGCCGTGCTCCTGCCAGATCGTCTCCATCTGCTCGTAACCGTCCAGGTGCGCCGGATCCTCAAGGCCGGCCTGGCTGTCGATCAGGATCAGCCCGCGCACCCGCTCAGGCGCCAGCAGCGCGGCGCGCAGGCTCAGGAAGCCGCCCTGCGACATGCCGCCGAGCACGGCACTGCCAATCCCGAGGTGGCCAAGCAGGCCGAGCAGGTCGCGGGCTGAGTCCCAGTAGCTGAACGGGCCCGGCGCCGGCGTGCCGCCGAAGCCGCGCTCGTCCCAGGTGATCACGCGGAACTCGGGCAGGAGCGCGGCGAGCTGATGCTCGAACATGGAGTTGTCCATCAGGTAGCCGTGGCTCAGCACGACTGCGGGACCGTCCCCGCCGCTGTCGGCGTAGGCAATATCGATCCCGTTCACGGCGGCAGTCAGCATGAGCGAAAGCTACCGCAGCGCGGCTCACGCGCGGAAGGTACGCCGCCTGGCGGGCAGCCGGACAGTGACTGTGCGCCCGGCTAGCTGACCGGGACCCGCCCGGCCGCGTTGTCCAGGCCGGCCGGCGCGGTGATGTCGCCGCGGTCACGCAGCGCGAACCGCAGTCGCAGCGCGGTGATCCAGATCAGCACGGCGCCGCAGACGTGTGCCCAGACCAGCCCCGCTGGCAGCCCGCTGAAGTACTGCGCGTACCCGATGGCGCCCTGCGCGGCGATGAGCCCGAGCAGCAGCCAGCCAAGCCGCGCCGCCTGCCGCGGCACCGGACTCAGCCACAGGCACAGCGCCAGGCCGGTCATCAGGCCGCCGAGCAGCCAGCCGATGTCGGCGTGCAGCTGCGTGACCCCGGTCAGCGGCAGCTGGTACCTGGCCACGTCACGCGCGCCGGCCAGCGGCCCGGTGCCGGTCACCACCGTCCCGGCGGCGATCATCAGCGCCAGCACCCCGACCATCGCCCTGGCCAGCAGCCGCAGCTCGCGCCTGACCAGCCAGCGGGCCGGCTCGCTGCTCTCCTGGCACCGCACGTACAGCGCGACGGTGGCGGCGATCAGCGCGATCGACGCCAGGAAGTGCACCGACACCCAGACCGGATCCAGCTTGGTCAGCACCACGACGCCGCCGAGCACTGCCTGCAGCACGATGGAGGCTGGCTGCGCCAGCGCGAGCCAGATCAGGTCGGTCCGGCGGCGGCCGGAAGCGTCGGTGAACCGCCAAGTCACCACCGACACGACCACGGCGATCACGAAGATCGCGACCGTGACCAGCCGGTTGCCGAACTCGATCCACTCGTGCAGCAGCGAGCTGCCGGTGGCGTCGCCGGGGCCCGGTGCGCTGGCGGTGCAGGCAGGCCAGTCCGGGCAGCCAAGGCCGGACTGGCTGAGCCGCACGGCCGCGCCGGTGAGAATGATCAGCGCGGAGGCCAGCAGCCCGGCCAGCGCGACCCGCCGCAGCAGCGCTGGCGACGGCGCCAGCAGCTGGCTGATCCACCGGCGCAGCCAGCTTCCCGGCTGCGGCCGGGCAGGCCGCGCTGCGCGCGCATCGAGGCGGGTCACGCACCCATGGTAGGAGCGGCACGGCCCTGCGCCTGGCCCGCCCTGCCCGATGGCGCTGCGGGGACTGGCACACCGGGTGGCCTCGTTCTCCTGCTGATCGTGGCCGGCCAGGCGGCGCCAGCACCGCGGGCAGGCAGCGTTATCCCGGCGGGGGAGGCGGGCCGGCCGGCGCGTCAGCGGCCCGGCCGAGCGCCGAGCCGGCGCATGCGGCCATCACGCAGCCGACGGCGGCCCATTCACGCGCTGCCAGCGACTCGCTGAGCAGCAGCAGGCCGATCAGCGCGGCGACGGCCGGCTCCAGGCTCATCCAGATGCCGAACACCCGGGCGGGCACCCGGCGCAGCACCTCAAGCTCGAACCCGTATGGGATCACCGACGAGAGCAGCCCGATGAGGATGCCGGTGCCGAGCACCGGCAGCCGCAGCGCCTCGCCGCTGCCGGTGGCTACCGCCGCCGGCGTGACCGCGACCGCGGCGACGATCATCGCGATGGTCAGCCCTGACGACCCGGCGAACCGCCGCCCGGTCGCGCGGCTGAGCAGGATGTACGCAGCCCAGGAGGCCGCCGCGATCAGGGCGAAGACCACTCCGAGCGCGACCGTCGCCGAGCCGCCGCTGGCCTCAGCCGACCCGCTGGCCGTCGTGGTCCCGCCGCTGGCCAGCAGCAGCACGCCAGCCCCGGCCAGCGCGACCCACACCAGGTCGATGGCACGCCTCGACGACGCGACCGCCAGCGCGAGCGGGCCGAGGAACTCGATCGTCACGGCGATGCCCAGCGGGATGCGGGCGAACGACTGGTAGATCGAGAAGTTCATCAGGCCGAGGATCACGCCGAAGGCCACGACGACGGCCCCGTCTCGCCAGGCGCGGTCCCGGATGACACCCCGCACGGTGCGCCCGGTGCCGCGGCCGCTGACCGCGGCCATCAGGATCGCCGAGGACCACAGCCGCAGGCCGGTGACCGCGGCGGGCGGCACGTGACCGAACAGCCGGCCGGCCAGCCCGGCGCCGAACTGGACTGAGACTGCTCCGGTCAGCAGCAGCACCGGCGGCGGCACGGCGTGCAGCAGGCCGGCCGGACGGGGCCACCGCCTCGACGAAGCCGCTATTCCCACCGGAACGTGCGCGCGGCCAGCCCGATCCCGGCGACGGCCCACACCACCAGCACCACCAGGTCCCGGCCGGGCAGGCCGCTGCCGTGCTGCAGCACCGCGCGCAGGCCGTCACTCAGCGCGCCGCCCGGCAGCAGCCGCAGGGCCGGCCTGGCCGATGCCGGGAACGTGCTCAGCGCGAACACCATCCCGCCGAGGCCGAGCATGACCAGGTAGAGCAGGTTGGCGGCGGCCAGGGTGGCTTCCGCGCGCAGCGTCCCCGCCATCAGCATGGCCAGCCCGCTGAACGCCGCGGTCCCGGCGAGCAGCAGCAGCAGCACCCAGAACGCTCCGGCCGCCCCGCCGTGCGGCCGCCAGCCGAGGGCCGCGCCGACCGCGATGATGACGATCACCTGCAGCACCTCGATGCCGAGCACAGCCAGCGTCTTCGCCCCGATCAGCCCGCCGCGGGACAGCGGCGCGGCGCCGAGCCGCTTGAGCACCCCGTATCGGCGCTCGAAGCCGGTGCCGATGGCCAGGCTGGTGAACGCGCTTGACAGCACCGCGAGAGCCAGGATGCCGGGCACGATGAAGTCGATCCGCGGACCGGGCACGCTGGTCAGCGGCTCGTGCCCGAACGCGGCGAGCAGCAGCACCGGGATAACGAGGGTGAGCAGCAGCTGCTCGCCGTTGCGCAGCAACGTGCGGAGCTCGAGCGCGCCCTGCGCCGCGATCATCGCTGCAAGCGGCGCGGCGCCGGGGGCTGGCGCTGGCCAGTCCCGCGCCGTGACCTCGCTCATGACCGCAGCTCCCGCCCGGTGATCTCCAGGAAGATGTCCTCCAGCGTGCGGCTCTCGATCCGCAGGCTCTGAGCCAGCACGCCGTGCTCGGCGCACCACGCGGTCACCGCGGCGATGAGCCGCGGCGTCACCCGGTCGTGCACCTCCACCACATAGTGGCCGGCCGGTGATTCCTTGGCTGCACTGCCCGCCGGCAGCGCGGCGACCAGGCTCTCGGTGTCCAGGCCCGGCTCGGCCCGGAAGCGCAGCTGCCCGGCGGTCCCGGTCAGCTCGGCCGGCGTGCCCTCGGCGACGAGGGTGCCGTGGTCGACGATGACCACCCGGTCGGCGAGCCGTTCCGCCTCTTCCATGTAGTGCGTGGTGAGGATCACTGCCGCGCCGGCGGCGCGCATGCTGGCGATCAGCTCCCAGGTGGCGAGCCTGGCCTGCGGGTCAAGGCCCGCGGTCGGCTCGTCAAGGAAGACCAGCTCAGGGCGGCCGATGATCGCCGCGGCCAGGGACAGCCGCTGCTGCTGCCCGCCGGACAGGCGCTTGTAAGGTGTCCGCGCGCAGCCGGTCAGGCCGAGCCGCTCAAGCAGCAGCCCTGGGTCGATGGGGCGGGCATGAAAGCGGGCCATCACCCGCAGGTACTCACCCGCCCGCACTGATGTGGGAATGCCGCCTGCTTGCAGCATGACCCCGACTCTCGGCCGCAGCACCCGGCCATCCCTGGCCGGGTCGAGGCCGAGCACCCGGACGATGCCCTCGTCGGCGCTGCGGAAGCCCTCGCAGATCTCGATGGTGGTGGTCTTGCCCGCGCCGTTGGGCCCGAGGATGGCCGTTACCTGCTCCCGCTCGGCCCGCATGGACAGACCTGACACCGCGGCCGTACGCCCGTAGTGCTTGACCAGGCTGGCGATCTCGACGGCCGCACCTGTGCTCACGCAGCGAGTCTAGAACGCCAGCCGGCTCTCCTTGTACTAGCCATCGACATGGTTTTTAGAGAGCAGCCAGCTCCGCGGCGAGGTCATCGAGCCCGAGCGCGCCGAGCGACAGCGCCGCCATGTGCCATGACTTCAGGTCGAAGCTGCTGCCGCTGGCGGCCTGCGCGGCTGACCGGCCCTCCAGCCAGGCACGCTCGCCCAGCTTGTAGCTGATCGCCTGGCCGGGAGCGCCCAGGTAGCGAATAATCTCGCTGGCGATGAACTCCGGGTCACGGCCGCAGTGCGTCACGAAGAACTTCTCCGCCAGCTCGGGCGTCCACCGCTGGCCGGCGCCGTCCGGCCAGTCAGCCGGGATCTCCAGCTGCAGGTGCATGCCGATGTCGACGATCACCCGGATCGCGCGCATGTTCTCGGCGTCCAGGAAGCCGAGCCGCCTGCCGGGATCGCTCAGGTAGCCGAGCTCGTCCATCAGCCGCTCCGCGTACAGCGCCCAGCCCTCGCTGCACGCTGACACGCCGCCGACGCTGGTCTGGTACATCGACAGCTGATCTGACAAGTGCGTCCACTGCGCGATCTGCAGGTGGTGACCAGGTACCCCCTCGTGGTACCAGGTGCTCACCAGGCCCCACAGCGGGAACCTGTCCTTGCCGAGGGTCGGCAGCCAGGTTCGGCCGGGGCGGGAGAAGTCCCTGGTCGGGCCCGAGTAATAGGGCGCGGCGGCGCTGCCAGGCGGGGCGATCATCGCCTGCACGACCTTCACCCGGTCGGCCAGGTCGAAGTGCGTCCCGTCCAGGTTCTCGATCGCCTCGTCCATCAGCTGCTGCAACCGCAGCCTGATCTCCTCGACTCCGTCCACGGCCTCGCCGTGCTGTTCCAGGTGCCGCATCGCCTCGATCGCCGTGGCGCCGGGCAGTACCCGCTGCGCTTCCTGCGTCATCTGCGCCTGCAGCTCGCGGAATTGCGCCCAGCCCCATTCGTAGGCGTCGACCGGGTCGAGGTTGCTGCCGCACCAGGTCCGCACGCCGGTCCGGTAGCGCTGCTCGCCGGCCGCGTCCGGCGCGCCGTCGGCGCGCGGCAGGTAGTCCTCGGTGAGCCAGCGGCGCAATTCCTCGACGCTGGCCGAAGCCCCGGTCGCGGCGCGATCCAGGTCGGCCCGCAGCGCCGGCGACACGTCGGCCTGCTCGGTGAACCCGGCGAACCAGCCACGCCCGCCGGCTGCCGCGCTCCACTGCGCGAGCTGCCCGGTCATGGTGCTGACCTGCCGGGGCGCGGCCACCAGCCGGCGCGCCGCGCCCTCCGCCAGTGCCGCGCGGTAGCTGCCGAGCGCGTCGCCCACCCTGGCCATCCGGCGGGCGATGACGGCCCAGTCCTCCTCGGTGGCGGCTGGCATGCCGAGGAAGCCGGACCTGACCCGCGATGGCGGCGCGAAGATGTTCGACACCTGCCGCAGGTGCTCGCCCTGCGCGCTGGCCGCCAGCCGGGCCTCAAGCCGCTCCCGCAGCAGCCCGGCGCAGCGGCGCTCGTCACCGTCAGCGACCCCGACGGCGACCGCCTCGCCGAGCCTGGCGAGGGTGGCGCGGTCCAGGTCGTCGGCCGCCTGCTGGCCGGCGGGCGAGTAGTCAGGCAGCCGGTCGTCATCCCGGCGCAGCCCGAGCTGGGTGGAGATCAGCGGGTCAAGCTCCGCACGCGCGAGCACGTAGGCGTCGGCCACGTCGCGAACAGCACGCGGCCCTGGGCTGGTGTCAGTGATGTCCGGCATAGCACAATATTCTGCACCCTCGCCG
>DASXMR010000136.1:0-39565 GCA_036495525.1 Streptosporangiaceae bacterium
TTCAGGGGGGCGGCTGCCTCCCGGCCAGGAGCGCGGCCGTGCCGCTTGAGACCAGCGCGGAGTCGCCGGTACCAGTCCGCACCGTGCTGCGCCTGGTCGGCGACTGGATCGGGCGGCTCGGCCGGGTCTGGGTCGAGGGCCAGATAGCCGAGCTGAACAAGCGCGGCGGCACGGCGTTCCTGACCTTGCGCGATCCGGTCGCGGCGGTGTCGGTGCGGGTGATCTGCCCGCTGCCGGCGCTCACCGCCGCCGGACCGGAGCCGGGCGTCGGCGCCCGGGTGGTGGTCTGGGCGAAGCCGGAATTCGGCACGGCCAGGGGGACCTTCTCGCTGAGCGCGATCCAGGTCCGCTCGGTCGGCGTCGGCGAGCTGCTGGCCAGGCTTGAGCTGCTGCGCCGCGCGCTGGCCGCTGAGGGCCTGTTCGCCCCAGAGCGCAAGCGTCGCCCCCCGTTCCTGCCCGCCGTGATCGGGCTGATCTGCGGTCGCGACTCAGCGGCCGAGCGGGACGTGCGCCGCAACGCCGCCCGGCGCTGGCCCGCTGTCCGGTTCCGCACCCTGCAGGTCGCTGTGCAGGGCACGCACGCGGTGGCGGAAGTCATCGGCGCGCTGCGTGAGCTTGACGCCAATCCGGCCGTCGAGGTGATCATCATCACCAGGGGCGGCGGCTCGATTGAGGATCTGCTGCCGTTCTCCGACGAGGAGCTGATCCGGGCGGTCGCCGCGTGCATGACCCCGGTCGTGAGTGCCATCGGGCACGAGCAGGACGTGCCGCTGCTGGACCACGTCGCCGACATCAGGGCCTCGACGCCGACCGACGCGGCACGCCGGGTCGTGCCCGACGTGGCCGAGCAGCTGGAGCTGATCGGCCAGCTGCGCGCCAGGGCACGGCGCCACCTGGCCGGCCGGCTCGACCGTGAGGGATCCTGGCTGTCGTCGATTCGCTCCCGGCCGGCGCTGGCCAGCCCGGCGCGCGAGATCGACCGGCAGCTGGAGCAGGTGATCGCCCTGTCAGAGCGGGCCCGGCGGTGCCTGGCCGCGAGCCTCAGCGCGGCGGCCGGGGAAATCGGCCATACCAGGGCGCGCCTGCTCGCCCTGTCCCCCGCCGCGACGCTGCGCCGCGGCTACGCGATTGTGCAGCATGCGGACGGCAACGTCGCCCGCGCGGCAGCCGAGGTGGCAGCCGGCGAAGTACTAACGGTACGATTCGCCGCCGATCAGCTCCAGGTCACCGCAGCCGATGAGTGATCATCAATAGCCGCTATGGCAATTCTGTGATGCGTAACACGCACAGGGCGTGGCGTTTGCTCACCGGGGGGCACAGCAAAAACTAAGCTAGCCCGTGCCGGTCGGGCGATGGGCTGCTACCAGCGGGGAGCACCTTGCCGGGCTGCCGCGTACGAGCTTGCGCGCAGCCGACTGGATAAGCGACGATCTGCCAGGTCAGGGAGGACTAGATCGTGGCCGTGGGCCTCCTCACCACGGTGCGTGCCAGCCGCACCAGCCCGCTACCCGCTCCGGCCGACCAGCGGCGGGAGGCCCCCCGCCGGGCGGCTGGCCTCGACGGCCTGCGGGCGCTTGCCGTGCTCGCCGTCATGGCATTTCACGAGAACCTTTCCGCCACGCCCGGCGGGTTCCTCGGCGTCGATGTTTTTTTCGTGCTTAGCGGTTATCTGATTACTGATCTTCTCGCCGCCCAGTTCGGCCGCGACGGCCGGCTCGATATGCGCGGCTTCTATGTCCGCCGGGCCCGGCGGCTGCTGCCTGCGCTGGCGGTGATGCTGCTGACGGTCACGGCGGCGGTGGCGGTGCTGGAGCCAGACCAGGCCGGCAAGCTGCGGTCGGCGCTGCTCGGCGCCGTCAGCTACACCAGCAACTGGCTGCAGGCTTTGCATCACCAGTCATACTTCGACACGTTCGGCCCGCTGCCGCCACTGGCTCACCTGTGGTCGCTGGCGGTCGAGGAGCAGTTCTACCTGCTGTGGCCGCTGATCCTGCTGCTCGTGCTGCTCCGGGTGCAGCGCAGGGAACTGCGCATCGGCATTGCCTGGGCCGGCGCGGCCGCCTCCGCGCTGCTGATGCTGCTGGTCTACGCGCCCGGCTCGGATCCTTCGCTGGTCTACTACGGCACCGACACCCACGCGAGCGGCCTGCTGGTCGGCGCCGCGCTGGCGCTGACCTGGCCGCTGGCCAGGATTAGCGCGCTGTCCTGCGCGGCGGTGCGGCAGCGGCTGGACGTCATCGGCGCGGCGGGACTGCTCGTTCTCGCGCTGCTGGTGATTTACCTGGGTGGCGCCGACCCGATCATGTACCCGCTCGGCCTCGGCATCGCCGCGGTCGCGGCAGGCGGGGTGGTGCTCGCCGCGGCCAGCCCCGGAGTGCTCGGGCGGCTGCTCAGCCGGCCGCCGCTGCGCTGGCTTGGCCTCCGCTCCTACGGCATCTACCTGTGGCACTGGCCGGTGATCGCGATCGCGGGCACCCTGGCCAGCCGCCACCCCGACACCGTGCCCATCCGGCTGCTGGAAACGGCGCTGCCGATCGCGCTGGCCGCCGTGTCATGGCGCTGGATCGAGGAGCCGATCCTGCGCGGCGGGCTGCGCGGCACCGTCAGCGGCTGGCTAGCCGGCCTGCGGCAGGCCTTCATGACCGCGCCGAGGGCGCCGGCCAGCGGGCTGGCACTGCTCGCGCCGCTGGCCGTCGTCTGCGTGGCCGGCTTCGCCGGATACGGCCTCGCACAGTCACAGTCCGGCCCGACGCTGCAGCAGCAGATCGCTGCCGGAGCCCAGGTCAGTGCGGCCTCTCAGGTCGGCCAGGGACAGCAGGAGCCTGGCCAGGCAGGCCAGGACGGCACAGCCGGCGGCCGGCGGGACGCTCAGCGGATCGCCCCGGCGGCGCTGGCACATCACATCGTCACCACCTTGCCGCGGCACGTGCCCGGCACGATGGTGACGGCCGTCGGCGACTCGGTGATGCTCGCCGCCGCGCCCGAGCTGCATTCGGCGCTGCCGGGCATCTACATCAACGCACAGGTCAGCCGTCAGATGAGCGCCGGCCTGCAGCTGATCGGCCACCTCGCCAGGCAGGGCGCGCTGCGGCCCGTCGTCCTCGTCGGGCTCGGCACCAACGGCACCGTGACCGGCAGCCAGGTCAGGCAGCTGCTCGGCGACCTCGGGCCGCACCGCTGGCTGGTGCTGGTCAACACCTTCGTCCCCCGGCCGTGGCAGAACTCCGACAACGAGGTACTCGCCTCGGCCGCTAGCCACGACCCGCACGTCGTGCTCGTCAACTGGCTGGGGGCCATCGACCACCGCACCGACCTGCTCTATGACGACGACGTGCACCCGACCCCGGACGGCGGCCAGCTCTACGCGCACCTGGTGACGGCTGCGCTGCAGGCCGCCAGCACCTTGAGCAAGCGCTGACAGCGCGCGACGGCACCGGCTCAGCCGGCCTGTGCGGTTCCTGAGCGCCGGGCCGCGAGCGCGGCGCGCCACTGGGCGGGCGGGCTGCCGTGCGCCCGGCGGAAGGCGCGGCTGAACGCTTCCTCCGCGTCGTAGCCCACCCGGCCGGCGATGGCCGCGACGGTAAGCGTCGTCGTTGCCAGCAGGTCCTCGGCAAGGTGCATGCGCCAGTCGGTGAGGTACCGGATCGGCGGCCGGCCAAGCAGGTCACGGAAGCGCTGGTCGATGGTCGAGCGCGACGCCGCGGCCGCCGCCGCGAGATCCCCGGTTGTCCACCGCCGCTCGGGGTGCTGGTGCAGCAGAGCGAGCGCCGGCGCGAGCACGGGATCACCGGCGGCAGCGCGGCAAGCGCCGGATCGAAGAGCGCGTCGTCAGAGTCGAGATAACCGCAGACGACATCGGTCCGGGCACCACCGCGGCCGTGCCTGACAACCGGCAGCTGATCCCAGGGCGGCGGGTCGAGCAGGGACGCGATCGGCACCAGCTCGGCGTCGCCCTCGCCCCCCATCACCAGCAAGTACAGGGAGGCTGAATCGTCGCATAGTCAGCCCATGAGCGGCGAGGCAAAGCCAAACTGGCGGGATCGATGCCGAAGTACGTGATAGAGCGTGACCTGCCCGGCGCCGGCCAGCTGAGCGCCGGTCAGCTGCAGGCGGTTTCCCGCAAGTCCAACGAGGTGCTTGAAGGCATGGCCGGGCGGGCACAGTGGCTGCACAGCTACGTCACCGACGACAAGCTGTTCTGGGTTTACATCGCCGACAGCGCCCGCGAGCATCGAGGAGCACGCCGCGACGGGCGGCTTCCCGTGCAACCACGTCCGCGAGATCACCACCGTTATCGACCCGACCACCGGAGAGGGATACCCCATGGACGCAGCTGACCTCAGGGCACGGCAGCGGCCGCTGAAGGAGCGTTACCGGGCGGATCCACCCGCCGCGCTCGTCACGCTGTCCGCCAGCGCGGAGCTGTCGGACAGCGAGGTTAGCTGCTCCGTGCAGACCGGACACCAGCTTGTCGAGGCCGGACTGCACCCGGCGACCGGCGGCGAAGGCGCGCTGGCATGCTCGGGGGACATGCTGCTGCAGGCGCTGGCCGCCTGCGCCGGGGTGACCATGCGCGCCATCGCCGCCGCCCGTGGCCTGCAGGTGAGCGGACGACTGCACGCCGAGGGGGAGCTGGACTTCCGGGGCACCCTGGGCATCGCCAGGGATGCTCAGGTTGGCTTCAGCACCATCAGGCTGCTGGCCGACCTGGACACCGCCGCGACGCCCGAGCAGGTCGCGGACCTGCTGTCGGCCACTGAACGCTACTGCGTTGTGCTGCAGACACTGACCGGCGGAGTCGAGGTCAGCCTGAGCCGGGCTGATACTCCGCCGGACGGCGAGCAGCCGCACCGCGATGCCAGCTGACCAGGACCTGGCCGCTGGCGGATCAGCGGGCGGGACCGGGATCCGGCTGGCGGAGCTGCTGGCCGTGCTGTCGCTGGCCGCTGACCTGGGCATGGGCCAGCCCATGGAGCACGTGATCCGGCAGTGCCTGATCTCACTGCGCCTTGGCCGGCTGCTAGGCGTGGCCGACAGCGATCGCGAGGTCATCTATTACACCGGGCTGATCGCGTGGGTTGGCTGCCACGTGGACGCTTACGAGCAGGCCCGCTGGTTTGGCGACGACACCGCGCTGAAGACGGACTTCCGGCGAACCGATTTCGCCACCCCGGCCGCGGAGGCGCTGTTCATGCTCCGTCACCTGGGCACCGGGCGGCCGACAGCTGAGCGGATCAGGCTGGGCGCCGCGTTCCTGACCGATGGACGGCGCGCGGCCGAGGCCATGCTGCACAACCACTGGCAGGCCGCCGACCAGCTGGCCGCCCGGCTTGGCCTGGACCAGCGGGTGCGCGACAGCGTGGAGCAGACCTTCGAGCGCTGGGACGGCAAGGGCGTCCCGAAGGGAGCCCAAGGCGAGCAGATTCTGCTGACGTCCCGGCTCGTTGCCCTGGCCGACGTGGTCGAGGTCTACCACCGGGCGGCGGGGACCGCTGCCGCGGTGGACGTCGCCAGGCAGCGAAGCGGCACCCAGTTCGACCCGCATGTCGCCGGCGTCTTCGCGGCCCACGCTGAGGAGCTGCTCGCCGAGCTTGACCAGGCCACCGACTGGGACACCGTGATCGGCGCCGAGCTGGCGCCCAGCGCGCCGCTGACCGACGCCAGGCTCGATGCCGCGCTCGAGGCGATCGCCGACTTCACCGACGTGAAGTCGCCCTTCACCATCGGGCACTCGCGCGGAGTGGCCGACCTGGCTGCCGAGGCCGCCAGGTCGCTCGGGCTCGGCGACCAGGCCGCGCTGCTCGTGCGCAGGGCCGGACTTGTCCATGACCTCGGCCGGCTCGGCGTGCCGAACACGATTTGGGACAAGCCAGGCGCGCTCAGCCACGGCGAGGCCGAGCGGGTCCGGCTGCACCCGTACCTGACCGAGCGGATGCTGGCCCGCTCCGCCGCGCTCTCCCCGCTGGCCGCGATCGCCGGCCAGCATCACGAGCGACTGGACGGATCCGGGTACCCGCGCGGGCTGGCCGGACAGGCGCTGAGCCCGGCCGGGCGGATTCTCGCCGCGGCCGACGCCTATCACGCGCGCACCGAGCCGCGGCCGCACCGGGCTGCCTGCGCGCCAGCCGAGGCGGCGGACGCGCTGCGTGCCCAGGTGCGGGCCGGCCAGCTTGACGGCGATGCGGTAGCCGCCGTACTCACCGCCGCCGGTCACCGCCAGGCGCGCCGGGTAGCCAGGCCGGCCGGGCTGACCAGCCGCGAGGTCGATGTGCTCCGGCTGCTGGCCAGGGGCCTGTCGAACCGCCAGATCGCCGAGCAGCTGGTGATCTCGCCGAAGACGGCCGGGCACCACGTCGAGCACATCTACGCCAAGACCGGCACCGCCAACCGGGCCATGGCCAGCCTCTACGCGGCCGCTAACGGTCTCATCGGGGCCGGGCAAGCGGACCGCGCAGGGTACTGACGGCAGCCGCCTGCCGCGAGGCCGCCAGGCGGCCAGGCGCTAGCCGCGGACCGGGACCGGCTGGTAGCCCGAGCACAGCACCCGCAGCCAGGTGATCTGCCCGCCGTCGGCGCGGTAGTAGGCCTGCTGCTCCACCAGGTGCTGGCCATCACTGGTGTCAGCCAGCAAGCGGTAAGCGACGTGCTGGCAGGCCCCGACCCGCCCGCTGGTGACCGACTGCAGGCTGAGTGCCTGCGCCCTGGCGGGCCCGAACCAGCGGCCAAGGATGATGTCATCAACGACCTGGATGGCAGCCGCTGACTGCCAGGGCCGGCCGGGCGTCAGCGCCGCGAAGTCCACCGGGTCGGCCAGCACTGCGAGCATCGCCTCGCCGTCCCTGGCGGCCAGCGCACGCGCGAAGCGCTCGCCAAGCGCGGTGCTGTCAGCCGCGTCGTACCCGTTCGCGGCGGCGCCGCTCGCGGCGACACCGGCCATGCCGTCGGGGCTAGTAGCTGAACGTTGTCGCGCCCTCATCGCCGATCCATTCCCACAGCGGCATGGTGCCGCCGAGCGTCGCGTTCACCAGCAGTGCGTCTGCACCGAGCTGCCGTGCGCTGAAGCAGATAGGGCATACCAGGTAACGCCCGGCGGCCTGCTCATAGCGCTTCATCAGCTCGGGCAGCGGCGGGCAGCCGTCACACGCCACCCCCTGAGCGATGCCGTCCAGCGACAGCCGGACCGCTTCCTTAGTCAGGAACATCAGCGTCGGCCGCTCCTGCTCGGCTGCCCCGACGGCCACCAGCAGCGCCACCGTGACCTTCTCCGGATCCTCAAGCCCGGTCGTCAGGCTGATCACCGCCTTGCCAGCCAATGGTCCCTCCCTCGGTGAGCTGGCAGCCGGACGGACGGCCGGCTCGCTCCCCGAGGATCGCCCGCGCTGGCCAGGCCCCGCATCGGGCAGACACCCCATCTTTGGCATCCGCATGCCCCGGCGCAGCGACGAGACCAGCGCGCTGCCACCCGCGGTCGCGGCGCCGCCGGCCGCGCAGCTGCGGCATGATGGCCGCAACGAAACGCGAACCGCGACAGGGAGCCCAGGTGAGCGCGAACGGTCAGGTCAGGCTCGTCGTACGTGGTGACGACTTCGGCATGTGCCACGCGGTCAACCAGGGCATCCGGCGCGCCTTCACCGAGGGCATCGTCACGACGTCCTCGACGATGGCGCCGTGCCCGTGGTTCGGCGAGGCCGCGCGGATCGCCAGCGAAACCGGCCTGCCGCTCGGCGCGCACCAGACGCTCACCTGCGAGTGGGACTACTTCCGCTGGCGCCCGCTGACCGACGGGCCGTCGCTGGCAGGCGAGGACGGCACGTTCCGCCCGTCAGTCGAGGCGGCCAAGCAGCACGTGCAGCACGACGAAGTGGTCCGCGAGCTGCTCGCGCAGGTCGACCGGTTCTCCGCCGCCGGCCTGCGGCTCGACTACCTCGACCACCACATGGGCTCGACGCTGCCGTCCGCTTATGCCGAGGTGTCGAAGCGGGCCGGCGTTCCGTTCCTCTACTCAGACCAGGTCAGCGGCCAGCTCGCGAGTTTCAGCGAGCTCAGCCCGAGGGATGCGGCCGGCAAGAAGGCCTGGCTGCTCGGCTACCTGCGTGCGCTGGAGCCCGGCGCGCACCTGCTGGTTTGCCATCCGGGCGTGCCGGGCTCCGAGCTTGAGTCGCTGACGGGACCCGGCTCAGTGCCCTACCGGTGGGCAGCGGATTACCGGGTTTCTGACCTCGCGGTAGTCACCGACCAGGAAGTACGCGACCTCATCGACCAGCTGGGGATCAGGCTCTGCTCCCTGCCGGAGGCACTGGCCGCCAGCCGGCTGTGAGCAAGGCCGGGATGACCCGCGGTCGCCGATGCCCGGGCCTCAACACGCGCTCTAGCTGAGCTGCCACCGCGGCCTTGCGCCTGCCCGGCCGCGGTGCGCATTCCGCTGGCCGGAATGGCCAGACTGCCTCGCCGGCCATTTCGGCTGCGCTTTGCCTGCAGGCCCGCCGGGCCACGCGGGAAAGTTTGACCGGGCGGGCGCCGGGCACCGGACTGGCTTCAACGGAAAGCAGGTGGTGTCACGTGTCAGGAACGGCGATCGTCATCCTTATCGTCGTCATCCTCGTGGTGGTCGCGGTGGCCGCGGTCGCGGCAGCCGCTCAGCGCCGCCGACGGCTGCAGCAGCGATTCGGGCCGGAGTATGACCGCGCGATCGGCGAGCATCAGAACAGGCTGAAGGCCGAGGCAGAGCTGACGCAGCGGGAGAAGCGAGTCAGGCAGCTCGAGCTGCGGCCGCTGAGCGAGCAGGCCAGGGACCGTTACGCGGCGCAGTGGACCGGCTTGCAGGAGCAGTTTGTCGATGCCCCGCAGGAGGCCGTCGCTGCCTCTCACGTGCTCGTGTCAGCGGTGATGTCCGACCGCGGTTACCCGACCCAGGACCACGAGCAGATGATCGCCGACCTGTCTGTCGACCACGCAAACACGCTAGCGCGCTACCGCGCGGCGGAGGAGATCAGCCAGCAGGCCGTCGCAGGCACCGCCAGCACCGAGGAACTGCGGCAGGCCATGATCCACTACCGGGCGCTCGTCCGCGAGCTGCTCGGCGCGACCAGCGATGGCTCGGACACGGCGGGAACGCGCGGTGACCCGCCGGCTGACGACGCCACGCCTGCCGACCCCAGGGCTGCGACCAGTGACCCGGCCGCCGCTGACCGCGATGCCACCGCCGATCCGGCCACCCGAGCTGACGACACGGCTGCCGCAGACGGCGGCGTCCCGGTGCAGCGGCGAAGGAGCTGAGCCATGAATTCACCAGCAGAGCGAGACGACCAGCGCCCGGCGGCCAGCGATGCCGACCTGCCGCCCGGCGACGGCGAGCTGCGGCACGACGAGGCCCTCTCTACGGCTGGCCGGCCAGCGCAGCAGCAGCCTGGCCGATTCGGCGGCCGCGACCGGGCCGAGGGAGCCGCGCCCGGCGGCAGCCGGCCGGGTAGCCCGCGCTCACAGGCTGGCGAGCCTGGCAACCAGGAGAATGACCGGCCCGACTTGCTGGACGACGACGACGCGGTCGTGCTGAGCCGCGAAGATGCCGGAGACGACAGCCTGGCGTCCCCGCAGGGACCTCCCGCCGCGGTGCGCCAGGACGCCCCGGCGTTCAATGAGCCAGCGGCAGCGGTGACCATCGAGGACCCGCTGGAAGAGTCAGGGCCGACGCCCGCGCGTGCAGTGGTGCCCGGCGACCAAGCCGTCCCGGTGCCCGGCGACAGAACCGCCCAGATGCCCGGCGACCGAACCGCCGGAGTGGCAGGCGACCGCGCCGGCCACGATAACGGCGGCCCCTGGCACGAGATCCAGGCAACCTTCGTCGACGATCCGCGGCGCTCGGTTGAGCTCGCGGCCAGCCTGGCCGGCGACAGTGCCAGCGCGCTGGTCGCATTGGTGCAGGACCGGCTTAGCTCGCTCGACGCGACCTGGCAGTCGGGCGACGACGACACAGAGCAGCTCCGCGCCGCGCTGCGCCAGTACCGCGACCTGTGGGCACGACTGGGCGAATTCTCGATCGGCGCCTGACCGGCACCGGCACGCTTGCCGGCCGCCAGGGTCCGGCCCGCGCCCGACCTGCCTGCCCGGCGGCACGGCAGCCGGCAAGCGCTGACCGCGCCCGCCTCGGTGCCAGGCCGGCGGCGGCCGAGCACCTAATTCCCCGACTCGCAATTACGGGGACGTCCGGCGGGAACTCGCGGACACTGATCGGACAGTGCAGAGAGTGGGGCCGGATCTGCGCACCCTGGTGCGCGACGGAGACAAGAACGCGTTTGGCTTGCTCTTCGAGCAGCATGCCCGCGCGGTATATAACTACGCTTTCCGGCTGACCAGTAACTGGTCGATCGCGGAAGAGGTGGTGTCGCTCACCTTCCTCGAAGCCTGGCGGCTGCGCAGCACGATCCGGCCGGCTGGCGGGTCGCTCCTGCCCTGGCTGCTCGGCATCGCGCTCAACGTGTCCCGCAATGTCTCCAGGAGCGCACGGCGGCAGCAGGCGGCGATGACCAGGCTGCAGCAGAGAGCCGGCCTGCCGGACTTCGCCGACGAGCTCGTCAGCCGACTCGACGACGCCGCGCGCCTGGACACCGTGCGCGCTGCCCTCAGCCACCTGCGTAGCGACGAGCGGGATGTCATCGCGCTGTGCGTCTGGTCCGGCCTCAACTACGCGCAGGCCGCTGAAGCGCTCGGTGTGCCGGTTGGCACCGTGCGCTCGCGGCTGTCCAGGGCGCGGCGAAAGCTGCAAAAGCTCACCGCCACCCGAGGACATGAGCCGGGCCGGGAACCCTGTTTCCCGAGCGAACAGGTAAGGGGTGACCGCGAGAACGCGATCCGGTCAATGCAGGAAGGACCCCGGTGAATAGCAACGAATTCCGGCTCGAGCCGGAAATCACCGAACTCGCCCGGCTGATTCCGGTGCCAGGAGAACGGGACCTGCCCGCAGGCCGCCAGCAGATCCTCAAGGAGCACCTGATGACCGAACTCGGCCGACCTGGTCCGGTAAGCGGCCCAGCCATTCCTGACAGGCGGAAAAGCCAGCGCCGCCTCGTCGCCGTCGCGGGGGCCGGCGTCGTGGCGATTGCGGTGGCCGCGACCGCAATCGTCGCCGGGCACAGCCTGTCAGCGGGCAGCAAGCCACCGCCGCAGTCCGGCGGGCCTGTCGGAGGACCGGTCCCCGGTGGCACCACCCCCGCAGCTCACCACCCGCCCGCACCGTTCCGGCTGCCGGCCGACCGTCGCCACGACCCCGCCGCCCGGCTACTCGCCAAGATCGCCAACGCAGCCGGGAGCGGGCCGGTTCCTGTCGTGCGCGACAGCGAGTTCATGTATATCCGCAGCAAGGTCGCCTACGAGGACGACACGATAACCAATGGCCACGAGACTGCGACAATGGCGAAGCTGCATGAGCGGCAGATCTGGCTGCCGGTGGCGAACATTTGCGTGACCGGACGGCTCACCGAGCATGGTTCTAGCATGCCAATATCGCCATTTGGCGTCACGAACGGCAAGGTGGACGGCCCGTCACCCAATTCCAGCGTCACCTGCCCGAGCGAAGGCACCGTCGGAGATCCCAGCTACCGGCTGCTGCAGTCACTTCCGGTCAACCCGAATGCCTTGCTGAGGTACCTCAGGCGCGACGGAAAGAAAATCAACGTCGACCCGGCAGAGGCGATCGGTGACCTGATCCGCGAAACGATCGTGCCCCCCTCGGCAGCGGCGGCGCTCTACCGGGCAGCGGCCCTGCTGCCGGGCGCGACCGTGGCCCCCGGCGCGACGAATGCGGTCGGCAGGCACGGGATCGGGATCGTGTGGCCAACAGGCGGCCCGCCATCGGCCGGAAACTGCATCGAGTGGATCTTCGACGAGCACACGCTGCAGTACATCGGCGAGCGGGACTTCAACGTCAAGACAGGTGAAGTCTCTGGCAAGAGCGCGATCCTCAGGCGTGGCTTCGTCAGCAAGCTCGGCCAGCTGCCGGTCAGGCCGCTCAGGTAAAGTCAAGCGCCGTCAGCCGCTGGCCGCCGGATGAGGCACTTCGTTCCGGCGGCCAGCGACAGACCGTGCTACCGCCAGTCTGGCCGTCGGCCGGCCTGGCCAGCCGTCCGTGACCGGGCACTGAAACCACTGGGCGGCGGCGGCTGCCGCGCGAGCCGGGACCAGCCGCCATGCCTTCGCGGTCAGGCCGGTGGCCCGGAGAGGTGCCTGAACCCGGCCGGCGGGACGGCGGTGACCTCGGCAGTCGTGGGTGCTCCGGCTGCTCTGCTCCGCCCGGGCTGCTCCGCCCTGGCTGCTCTGCTCTGGCTGCAGCCTGCCGGTCAGTTCTCGTTCAGCAGCTGATAGACGGCGTGGTCCTGCCACTTCCCCGCGATCCGGATGTAGCGGGGGGCCACGCCGAAGCGGGCGAAGCCGTTGTGCTCCAGCACCCGCTGCGACCGCACGTTGTGCAGCAGCGTCGCTGCCTCGATGCGATGCAGCCCCAGCTCGCCGAAGGCGACGCCGATGATGTCGCGCACGGCAGCCGTGCCGAGCCCGCGGCCACCGTAGGCGGCGCCGACCCAGTAGCCGAGCTGGCACGACTGGAACGCGCCGCGGACGATGTTGTTCAGCGTGATGCGGCCAGCCACCTGGCCCGAGTCGCCGAGGATAACGTGGGGCCTGACCAGCCCCTCGCCGTGCCGCTGCAGCGCTGCACGAAGCGACTCAGCCTGCCCGGCCTCGGTGAAGTAGCTCTCGGCGCGGACCGGTTCCCACGGCGCGAGGAAGTCACGGCTGGACACCAGGAGGTCGGCCAGGGCTGGGGCATCGGCGACGCTGATCAGCCGGGTCACGCTCATCCGCCCATGATTGCGGCCGGCCCGGCGACGTACCGAGCCGGGTCGGCACCGCCGGGACAAGCCCTGGCCAGGAGCCGCCAGCGGCGCCCGGGCGGGAGCTCGGCCTGTCAGGCGGCGGCGGGGACGGCAGGGCTGGCGCGCAGTTCGTGCCGCGTCGCCGGCAGCCTGACGCTCATCGCGACGAGCCAGGCCACGGCGCCGAACTGGGCGACGGCCAGCGCCGGGTTCAGTGCCGGGACAAGCAGGGTGAGCGTGCACAGCATGCCGGTCGCCGCGAGCACCAGTCCGGACCAGGCGAGCCAGCGCGGCGTCAGCCGCAGGATCAGCGACGGCACCGCCAGGCCGGCGATCAGCAGCGAGAGCGGCACCACCGCGCCAGCCGTGCCCGCCGCGAAGCCAAAGTCCACCAGGAGCCGCGCCAGGGCCGGATCGGCGACCGCCGCCGTCTGCGCGAGCGTCCAGGTCACCAGGCCGCAGACAGCGGTCGCGGCGGCGGCCAGGATGCCGCCGGACAGCCCGATCACTGCTCCGGGCGCGGTGACGCCGAGCGTCAGGAGCCTGCGGTAGATGGTGGCCGCCCAGATGGCCAGCGGCACGGCAGCGGCGAACATCAGGAACGCCTGGGCTTGCAGCAGGCCGGCGTGGCCGCGGGCATAGCCGAGCGCCGCGGTAGCAGTGCTGCCGGGCCACGGGCCGCCAGCCGCGATTGCGGCTGCGGCGACGATCAGCCCGCCGTACGCGAGAGCGGGCGCGAGCGGCGGCGGGCCGCCCTGCGGCCTGCGGCGGCTGGCCTGTGCGGACATGGACCCTCCTGGTGCCAGCGTGAGATGATGACTACTCAAAATAATTACAAATTCGAATCATTGTCAACCGTGTATGATAATCACCATGACGACCGGGGCGCCAGCAGGCAAGGCGGCGGCCAAGCGGACTGACATCGCGTTCCTGCTCGCGCAGCTCGGCGCCCTAGCCGCCGGGCAGTTCGGGGAGCGGGCGGCGGCGCTCGGCTTCTCCCGCCCGCAGGCAGGCCTGCTCCGGCTGATCGGCCGGGAAGCAGGCCTCAGCCAGCAGGCCATCGCCGCGCGGCTCGGCACCCCGGCCAGCCGGCTAGTGGCGCTGGTGGGCGATCTCGAAGCGCGGGGGCTGGTCAAGCGCCAGCGCAACCAGCAGGACCGGCGCAACTACGCGCTGCACCTGACCGGCAAGGGCCAGGACGCGCTGCGGAGCCTGGACGCGGCGGCTGCCGAGCACGAGCAGTCCATCGCCGGACCACTGACCGCGGCCGAGCGGAGGCAGCTCTGCGGCCTGCTCACCAGGCTCGCCGCCGGGCACCAGCTACAGCCAGGCATTCATCCGGGCTTCCGGCACCTGCCTGCGAAGAGCGAGAACGGCGAGCCAAAGGACGGGCGGCCTGGCTGAGCCAGCGTCAGCGCGCCAGCGCCTGCCGTCGCTGGCGATCGTCAGCGACCCGTCTGCCCGAGCGCGCTGCTCACGACGGGCTCTCCCGCTGGGTCACCGCCGCGGGCCCGGCCTGCCGCGCCGCTGCCGGCACTGGCGCAGCGCCCGGCCCGGCTGGCTGCGGCCACACAGCGCTCGGCGGCAGGTGACCGGCCAGCGCGCGCAGCGCGATGATCGCCAGCCCGGCGCTCGCCGCGGCAATCAGCCACGGCAGCCAGAGCGCCACCGAGAACAGCGCGACGACGCCGGGCGCGAGGACGCCGGCTACCCCGTAGGCGTACTGGAAGGCAGCGAGGTAGGGACCGCGCTGCGCCTGCGGGGCAGCCGCCTCGGCCAGGGCGCTAGCCCGCCCTGACAGCAGACTGGCCGATGCCAGCACCACCGTGATCGCCAGCAGCTCAGCAGGTCGCCAGGAGGCCGGCACGATCACGGCCGCGAGCGCAGCGCCGGACCAGAGCACCAGCAGGGCTGCGCCCGCCTGCAGCACCGCCACCCTGGACCGGTTCCCTGCCAGCCGCAGCGCCAGCGTTGCGCCCGCGCTGGTCAGCGCGGTGAGCAGAGCCAGGATCGTGCCTGGCAGCCAGGCTGGCCCGTGCAGCCGCACCAGCACGTAGACCGGCATGCCCACCAGGAAGATGTCACTGGGCAGCGCGCTGAGGCCGTTAGCCACGATCAGTGCCAGGAACGGCCAGTCGGTGAGCAGCCGGGCGGACCTGGATCGCGCGGCCGCTGCTGCCGGGCGGCGCTGCGCCCCGATGCGCACGCACGCCGCCAGCAGCACCGCGCAGGCCAGGAAGCTGGCCGTGTCCGCGGCGACCGCGATCCGGTAGCCAACCGTCCCCCCGCCGGCGAGCAGCGCGCCGATGATCAGCCCGCCGAGGCCGAAGCAGGCAGACCTGACCATGGCGGCCACCGCGAACGGGCGGTCACGCGGGCCGGCTGGCGCCACATCAGCGATGAGCGCGAAGAGCGAGCTGTAGAACATCTGCTGGCCAGCGCCGAGCAGGATGGCCGCGGCCAGTACCGCGCCGGCCGAGTGCGCCAGCAGGTAGGTCGCCGCGCCAGCCGCCTGCAAGAGCTGTGCCGCGATCACGACCAGGCGCGGACCGATGCGGTCGACCAGCCGCCCGGCGGCCGGCGGGACAGCGAGACCCGCCACGGTGCCAGCCGAGATCAGCGCGCCGGCGGTACCGAGCGGCAGGTGCACGACCCTGGTCGCGTACACCACGGCGAGCGGCAGGAACAGGCCGGAGCCGACGTTGTCGATGCCGAGCGCCACCAGCAGTGCGGCCTGGCTGCGGCTCATCCGTCGGCGCGGCATCTCTTCAGGTACGCCAGCTCGCTGAGTTGCAGGAAGCAACTGTCACGGCGGCGACTGTACCCCGTAATAGTTGCGCACTACAACTGTGGCGGAGCGGACGGACCTCGCCAGCCGCCCAGGACATCGCCAGCAGCAGGGCGGCACGGTGCCGTGGCCCGGCCAGCCCGCCTGATGCGCGATCCGGTCTGCGCCCGTGGCTCACCAGAAACCCAGCCCGCCCGGACCGTATCCGGCGCGTTGCAAACGGCACGGATCATTGGCGGCGGCGCCGCGAGGTTGCGGCGATTGACCGAATCTGATGACATATTCCCGCACGTTCCTCACCGCCACTGCTAGTGGCGGTTACACGGGGTACCACTGGGGCTGAGGGACCGCGGTGAAACGCAGATCGCGCGTGCTGACCGTACTGGCAGCAGCGGCCCTGAGCGGGCTTGTCACCGCGTGCACCGCGGTCGGCCCGGCGCTCCCCGCTATCCCGGCGGCGGCCGGGCAGAGCGGCCCGGCCGGCGGACTGCCAGGCTCCCCCGCGCCAGCCAGGATGGCGCTCGCGGAGACCGGCAGCACGCTGCTGCTGCCGCTGCTGAGCGCCTGGGCACAGGCGTATCACCGCCAGTTCAGCCAGGTGACGATCACCACGGCGGGTACCGGCTCGGGCGCCGGGATCAGCGGCGCCTCGGCCGGCACGGCCAGCATCGGCGCCTCGGATGCATACCTGTCAAGCGGTGACCTCGTCGCGAACCCCAGCCTGCTGAACATTCCGCTGGCGGTCTCCGCCCAGCAGGTGAACTACAACTTGCCTGAGCTGCCGCCGGGCACGCACGTGCGGCTCGATGGCGCCGTGCTCGCGCAGATGTACCAGGGCCGGATCACCCGATGGGACGACCCGGCGATCCAGGCGCTCAACCACGGCCTGCGGCTGCCCGCGATCCGGGTGGTACCGCTGCACCGGGCCGAGAGCTCCGGTGACACGTTCCTGTTCAGCAGCTACCTGGCCACCGGCGACGCGGCGTGGAACAGCGCCATCGGCTACGGCACGACCGTCGCGTGGCCGCACGTCCCGCTCTCGCACGCCGAGGAGGGCAACAGCGGCATGGTCAGCGGCTGCCAGGCGACGCCGGGGTGCGTGGCCTACATCGGCATCAGCTACCTGTCGCAGGCCCTGTCCGACGGACTCGGCGAGGCGGCGCTGGCGAACGCATCCGGCCAGTTCGAGCTGCCGACCACGGCGACCATGCAGGCGGCCGCGGCCAGCTTCGTGACGCTGCTGCCGCCCGGCGAGACGATCTCGATGGTCAACGGCCCGGCGAAGACGGGCTACCCGATCGTGAACTACGAGTACGCGATCGTCTCGACCCGCCAGCCGGATCCCGCACGGGCGCGCGACCTGCAGGCATTCCTGCACTGGGCGATCACGACCGGGAACCAGCCATCCTTCCTCAGCCAGGTCAGGTTCCAGCCGCTGCCGGCTGCAACGGCGGCGCTGGCCGACGCGCAGATCGCGAGGATCCGGTGATCACCAGTCCGCCCGGTGCTGCCCAGCAGCCCGCCGGGCAGCACGCCAGAGCGCAGAAGACCACGAGGAGAAACGCGGTCGGCGGACGACTCACGGCAACCACGCCGAGGCGGATCGCGGTACTCATGGTCGCGCTCGTGCTGCTTTCTCTCGGCTGGGGCGCACTGGGTGCGTGGACGGCCAGCCTGCACGCGTCAGCCGCCGCCGGCGTCGTCCGGACCAGCGAGCCGCTGACCCTCGAAGCGCGCCAGATGTACCAGGCGCTGTCGGACGCTGACGTGACCGCGACGACCGCCTTCCTTGCCGGGCCGACCGAGCGGCTGGCCGCCAGGCAGCGCTACCAAGGTGACATCGCGCGCGCGGGTGCCGAAGTGTCCGCGCTGAGGAACGCGACCGCATCGGCCAGCTCGCCGCTCAGCGCGAGCCTGTCAGCGGTGTCGGCCGGGCTGCCGGTGTACACCGGCTACGTCGAGGAAGCCAGGGCCGAGAGCGCGCTCGGCTATCCGCTCACCGGCGGCTCGTTCATGCAGGTCGCCTCCGCGCAGATGCACCTGACCCTGCTGCCGGCCGCCAGGGCGGTCTACACGCAGGAAAGCGCGCGGCTGACGGCGCGCAGCGCGCAGGCCACCGGGCTGCCATGGGTCGCCGCCGCGCTGATCTTCTCCGTGCTGCTCGCGCTGCTGCTCTTCCGCGCCCAGCGCTGGCTGACCAGGCGGACCCGCCGCATCGTCAACTTCGGGCTGCTCGGCGCCACCGTGCTGCTGACCGTCGCGGCGGTGTGGCTGCTGGCCGCCTTCGCCGTGGCCCGGGCCGACCTGCAGCGAGCGGAGTCGCACGGCTCGGTGCCTGAGCAGGCCCTGGACCAGGCCGCGATCAACGTGCAGCGAGCCCGCGGCGACGAGGCGCTGAACCTGATCTCGCGCAGCGGCAGCACCTCTTTCCAGGGTGACTTCACCGCGGCCAGGCGGCAGATCGGCCCTGGGTCCGGCTCGCTGCTTGGCGCCGCGGCGGGCGCCTCGGCCGGCCAGCGGGAAGCGGGGCTGGTGGCGACCGCCGGCCGGGACGCGCAAGCCTGGTACGCGGTCAGCGCCCGGATCTTCAGCCTCGACCTGGCCGCGAACTACACCGCGGAGACGCACCTGGTGATCGGCTCAGGGCCGGGCAGCTCGACGCCCTACTTCACCCGGCTGGAGGGCGACCTCGGCCGGGCCATCGCCGCTGACCAGTCTGTCTTCTCGGCCGGCGCCCGGTCAGCGGCGAGCGCGTTCGACGGCCTGGCGATCGCTTTCCTGGTCGCGGCCGTGCTGATGGCGGCCGGCTGTGCCTGGGGCCTGTCGCAGCGGCTAGCGGAATATCAGTGACAGCCAGGGGCCGGCCATGACCGCGGCGCTGACCAGGCAGGAGGCCAGGGCAGCCGTGCAGGCAGCGAGCACCGAGCGGGACGCGATCCAGGCCAACCTGCTCGAGCTCGACGATAGCTTCGGCAAGCGGATGCTGGCCGGCGCCCCGCTGACCGGCGCGACCGGCGGTCAGTGGGCAGCGGCTGAGGCCGAGCTGGCGGCGCTGTGGCAGACATTCAATGCCTGCTCGGCGGTGGTGGACCAGGCCGGGCAGCTGGCCGACAGCCTCGGCTGGTCCACCGGGCGCAAGATCGAGAAGATCAACGCGCTGCTGTCCGGGCTGTCGGTGCAGGTGACGCTGCCGTCCCCGCCCATCGGCCAGCGAGAGCTGACGGCCGGGCCGGGCGCACCGGTCAGCCTGACGGCCGCGGTCGGCCAGATGAAACGCAGTTACAGCCGGGTGAGCATGGTCTGCGCGGCCGCCGAGACGGTGTGGAACGCTCTCGCCGACGGCCTGCAGCAGGCGGCCACTGACCTCGCCCTGGCGCAGCGCTCGGCCGCGGGGATCGCGGACGACGAGCTGGCCGGCCTCACGGCGACGGCCGGGGCTACGCTCGGCGAGCTGCGCGGCGCGCTGAACAGCGACCCGCTCTCGCTCTGGCAGCACGGCACGGCAGATACCAGCAGGCTGGACCGGCTGCGGCGGCAGGTCGCCGCGGTCAGCACCCGCGCCGCAGAGCTCAGCAAGCTGCACGACGACACGGCCGGCCGGATCGCGGCGGTGACGGCCGCGGTGACCGCAGCGGCGAGCGCACGGCAGGACGCCGAGGTGGCCCGGCAGCGTGCCGCGGCGAAGGTCAGCCTCACCAGCGCGCTGCCGCCGCTGCCCGACCTGGCCCCGCTGGCTGGCCGGCTGGCCACGCTGGACGGGCTGCGGGCCGGCGGCCGGTGGAGCAGGCTCGCGACCGAGCTTGACACGCTGCGGCGGCAGGCAGCGCAGGCTACCGAGCGCTGCCGGGACGCCGAGCGAGCCGCGACAGCCCAGCTCGACCGCCGCGAGGAGCTGCGCGGGCTGCTCGAGGCCTACCAGGCCAAGGCCGCGAGGCTCGGCGCGGCTGACGACGCGCCACTCGGCCAGCTCTACCGGCAGGCGCGAGACCTGCTGTGGACGGCGCCGTGCGACACCACGGCGGCGGCCGCCGCGGTCGCCAGCTACCAGCGGGCGGTGCTGGCCCTCGGCGCGCAGGGGAGGCGGGCATGACGACAGCGGGAAAGCCGCGAGCCACGGCCGGGACGGCGTGCGGCATGCCGAATTGTGACGGCATCGTCGAAGACGGCTACTGCACCACCTGCGGGGTGGCGTTTCCGCGCCCGACCCTCAGCGCAGCCGGCCCGGCGTGCGGCAGGCCGGGCTGCGACGGCACGATCGAGAGCGGCTACTGCAACGGCTGCGGCCTGGCCGCCCAGCCTGCCGCCGGGCCGGCCCGGCCTGGCCCGTCGGCCGGCGCGGCCGCAGCCAGCGGACCATCAGCGAGCAGCCGGGGAAGCGGCCCGGCCAGCGTGAGCCGGGCCGGCCGGTCAGGGACCATCCGCTCTGCCCGCGGGCGGCTCGGCGCGGGCCTGGTGGAGGTCGCACCGGTGCCTGCGCGGGATCCGGCCAGCGCCGTGCTCGCCGACCCCCAGGTAGCGGAGAGCAAGCGGTTCTGCGGCAACTGCGAGCAGCCGGTCGGCCGCAGCCGCGGCAGTCAAGGCGGCCTGGCCGAGGGATTCTGCCCGCACTGCGGCACCCGGTACTCGTTCCTGCCTCGCCTGCAGCCCGGCGAGGTGCTGGCTGGCCAGTATGAGGTCGTCGGCTGCCTCGCGCACGGCGGGCTCGGCTGGATTTACCTCGCCACCGACCACAACCTCGGCCAGCGCTGGGTGGTACTCAAGGGCCTGCTCAACACCGGCGACGCCGCGGCGCTGGAAGCAGCGGTGGCCGAGCGCAGGTTCCTGGCCGAAGTCGAGCATCCAAGCATCGTCGACGTCTACAACTTCGTACAGCACTCGGACCGGCGCACCGGCGAGCAGTCCGGCTACATCGTGATGGAGTACGTGGGCGGGCGCTCGCTCCGCCAGCTGCTGCTTGACCGCCGGGCAGCAGGCGAGTCGCTGCCGGTGCCAGTGGCCCTGGCCTACGCGATCGAGGTGCTGCCGGCGCTCGGTTACCTGCACGATCGAGGCCTGGTCTACTGCGACTTCAAGCCGGACAACGTGATCCAGACCGAGGAGCAGCTCAAGCTCATCGACATGGGCGGGGTGCGGCGGATCGACGACGAGGACAGGCCGATCTTCGGCACCGTCGGCTACCAGGCTCCGGAGATCGCGGAGCTGGGCCCGTCACCGGCCTCCGACCTGTACACCGTCGGCCGCGCGCTGGCGGTGCTGACATTCGAGTTCACCGGCTATCAGAGCACCTACTCACGCAGCCTGCCCGACCCGGCGACGGTGCCGGTACTGGCGCAGCACGACTCGTTCCTGCGCGCGATCCGGCGGGCGACCAGCGATGATCCGCGGCAGCGGTTCGGCTCGGCGAGCGAGATGGCCGAGCAGCTGACGGGTGTGCTGCGCGAGGTACTGTCGGCCGCCGACGGGCAGCGCAGGCCAGCGTTCTCCGCGCTGTTCAGCGTCGAGCTGCAGGCGATCGGGGTGCCGCCGACCGAGCAGCCTGGCGTCGCGGCCGACGGCTGGCCGTCGCCGCCGCCCGCCCAGATTGCAGCCGGGCTGCCGGTGCCTGTTGTAGATGCCGCCGACCCGGCGGCCGGCTTTCTCGCCACCCTGAGCACGCTGGAGACGGCCAAGCGGATCGCCGCCCTGTCCGCCGCCGTCGCGGGCGAGCAGGGCACTCCGGCAGCGGTGGCCGAGTCGGCCGAGACCCGCTACGCGCTGGCCAGAACGCTGATCATGGCCGGCCAGGCCGGGCTGGCTGAGGTCGAGCTGGCTGCCGCGGCCGCGGCCGACCCCGGCGACTGGCGGCTGCGCTGGTACCAGGGCCTGGTGGAACTGGCTGGCGGCAAGTGGGGCAGCGCCGGTGCCGCGTTCGACGCCGTGCTCGACACGCTGCCCGGCGAGCTGGCACCCAAGCTCGCGCTCGGCCTGGCTGCCGAGGCGGCGGGCGACCTGGTGACCGCCGCCAGCATGCTGCACGTCGTCTGGGTCGCCGACTGGTCGTTCGTCACGGCGGCGTTCGCGCTGGCCAGGATCCGACTGCGGGCGGCCAACCTGGCTGGCGCGCTCGAGGTGCTCGACGCGGTACCGGCCACCTCCAGCCAGCACGTCGCCGCGCAGGTCACCGCGATACGGATCCGGCTGGCTCCCGCGCCCGGCCAGCTGTGGGTGCCCGCCGAGGACCTGGCGCAGGCGGCACGGCAGCTTAGCCAGCTGCGACTCGAGCCGATGCGGCGCCAGCACCTGACGGCGGAAGTGCTGCTGGCCGCGCTGAACCGGGTACTCGGCGGTCAGCAGGTGGGCGGGCAGCTGCTCGGCGCGCAGACCGACGAGCGCGGGCTGCGGTCCGGCCTGGAAGCCAGCTACCGGGCGCAGGCACGACTGGCGCCGCAGCAACGCCGGATCGAGCTGGTTGACCTCGCCAACCAGATACGCCCGAGGACCTGGTCGTGACCGGCGAATCGGCGGCGCGGGCGGCCTGCCCGGTCTGCGCTGCCGCGGTCTGGCCGGAGGACAACTTCTGCGAGCACTGCCAGGCCCCGCTGACCGAGCATGATGGGGCTGGTCACGCTAGCCGCCAGCCAGCAGGCGAGCCGGCAATCGGCCAGCAGGCATCCGCTACCTCGGCAGCGGGCTGCGCGTACTGCAGTGCGGGGCCGGTCGGCGCCGACGGCTACTGCGAGGCTTGCGGCCGAAAGGCGCCCGCGCCGCGCGACCACTGGGAGTCGGACCTGGCGGTGCTGGCCGCCGTCACCGACAAGGGTTTGCGGCATTACCGGAACGAGGACGCGGTCGCGGTCGCCACTGCCCGCACGCCCCGCGGCCCGGCGGCGATCACCGTGGTGTGCGACGGCGTGTCCGGCGCCGCTCGCGGCGACGAGGCTTCGCTGGCCGCGGTCAGGGGCGCGCTGCCGGCGCTGTCTGATGCGGCGCTGGCTGGCGGCGATCTCGTGGCCGCTTCACGTCTCGCGGTGCAGGCCGCCCAGCTCGCGGTGGCGGCGCTGAGCGAGGGGCCGGCGGTGGCGCCCGCCACCCCGGCCGCGCCAGCCAACTCGGCCGCGCCAGCCAGCTCGGCCGCGCCAGCCGCGCCAGGGAAGCCAGCCGCGCCGGACTTGTCGGGCAGTGCCGACCCGCCGTCGGCCACCTTCGTCTCAGCGGTAGTTGCCGCGGACCAGGTGATCACCTGCTCGCTCGGTGACAGCCGGGCTTACTGGCTCGACGCGGCCGACCCGGCTGGAGCGCGCCAGCTGACCAGTGATGATTCGCTGGCCGCCGAGATGGTGGCGGCCGGCCTGCTAGCTGCCGAGGATGCCGCCAGCTCGCCGCAGGCGCACGTAGTGACTGGCTGGCTCGGCGCGGACAACGAGGCGGAGCCGCGGGTGACCACCTTCAGCCCGCCTGGCTGCGGCGCGGTGCTGGTCTGCTCCGATGGGCTGTGGAACTACCTGGGGGACGCCGCCGGGCTGGCCGAGCTGGCACTGCCGGGCGCGCTGACCGATCCGCTGGCCGCGGCGAGACGGCTGGTCGAGTTCGCGCTCGCGGCTGGCGGCCATGACAACATCACCGCGGTGCTGGTTCCGTTCCCGCCCGCGCCGCACGAACCCGAGCAGGCCGAGGCCGGCCGGGCCAGCGTGGCGCAGTCCGACGCCGCCGGCGCCAGCACCGCGCAGGCCGGACCTGGCCAGGCTGGCGCGGATCAGCCTGGCGACGATCCGTCCGGCGACGCCACGGGCCTGACCGTGGAGATCTCAGCGTGACGACAGCAACCTGCCCCTGCCCTGACCGGGCACCCGCCTGACCCGAGACCAGCCTGACCCCTGACCCGCCCGGAGGAGAACGGACGATGAGCCAGGACGATTTCACCGTCGATGTCTTCCAGAACGAGTACCTGCCAGAGGGGGGTCAGGAGGCCAACGCGATCGTGACCGTGACCTCCCCCGACGCCGGGCAGGCCAGCCCGGCTGACGCAGCCGGCCCGGCCGGCACCGCTGAGGTGATCATCATCGACTGCTCAGGCTCGATGAGCTCGCCGCCATCCAAGATGTCGCAGGCAAAGGTCGCCACCGCCGCGGCGATCGACGTGATCAGCGACGGTGCCGCGTTCGCGGTCGTCGCCGGCACCGAGCTTGCCCGCCCGGTCTTCCCGCCCGACGGCAGCATGGTCGTGGCCAGCGCGCAGATCAGGCAGCAGGCCAAGCTGGCGGTCGAGACGCTGCGCCCGTCCGGAGGGACGGCGATCGGCCAGTGGCTGCGACTTGCCTACCAGCTGTTCGGCTCCTATCCGGCAACGCTGCGGCACGCGATCCTGCTGACCGACGGCAAGAACGAGCACGAGTCGCCCGCCGACCTCGAGGCGGCGATTGGCTTGTGCGAGGGCGAGTTCAGCTGCGACTGCCGCGGCGTCGGCACCGACTGGGTCGTCGACGAGCTGCGGCGGATTGCCAGCGGCCTGCTCGGCAGCGTCGACATCGTGCCGGATCCGGCCGGGCTGGCCGCCGACTTCGAGGCGATGATGCACAGCGCCATGGCCAAGGAAGTGGCCGACGTGGCGCTGCGGGTGTGGACGCCAAGGAGCGCATCCGTGCGGTTCGTCAAGCAGGTAGCGCCGGCGGTCGAGGACCTGACCGGGCGCCGCACTCAGTCGGGCGCCCAGGCCGGTGACTACCCGACTGGCGCCTGGGGCGCGGGCGAGAGCCGCGACTACCACGTCTGCGTCCAGGTGCCGCCAGCTGGCCTCGGCCAGGAGATGCTGGCGGCGCGGGTCAGCCTGCTCGTCGGCTCCGACGTGCACGGCCAGGGCCTGGTACGCGCGGTGTGGACCGACGACGAGGCGCTGTCCACCCGGATCAACTCGCAGGTCGCGCACTACACCGGGCAAGCTGAGCTCGCGCAGGCGATCCAGGACGGGCTTGAGGCGCGCAAGCGCGGCGACGAGGACACCGCGACGTCACAGCTGGGCCGCGCGGTCGCGCTCGCCCACTCGTCGGGCAATGACGGCACCGCGCGGCTGCTGGCCAAGGTCGTCGATGTCGTCGACGTCGAGACCGGCACGGTGCGGCTCAAGCGAGCGGTGGCCGAAGCCGACGAGATGGCGCTCGATACCAGGTCAACAAGAACCGTACGGACCAGGAAGTAGCGCTGCCATGGCATTGTGCCCGAACGGCCACGACTCGGCGGCCGGGGACTTCTGTGACATCTGCGGGATGCGCATCGGCGGATCGGCCGGCGCCGGCCAAGTCAGCGCCGCGGCCGGGTCAGCCAGCCCGGCCGCCGGTCCCGGTCCGGCCGCGACCGGGCCAGCCAAGCCGGCTGAGCCGTGCCCGAACTGCGGGACCGGCCGGTCCGGTCAGTTCTGTGAGGCGTGCGGCTACGACTTCACGGCCGGCGCCAGCGTGGCGGCGGGCTCCGCGGCCGGCCTGCCAGCGCCAGCGCCCGGCCGGACCGGGCCGGCCGCCGGGATCTGGTCCGTGGTGGTTACCGCGGACCGTGCCTACTTCGACAGCGTGGTGGCCAGCGGCGGGCCGGACGCGGCGTCCATCGAGTTCCCCGCCTACTGCCCGGTGCGCAGGTTCCGGCTGTCGGGCGGTGAGATGCGGATCGGCCGGCGCAGCGTGTCCCGCGGGCTCGAGCCGGAGATCGACCTGACCGGCCCGCCGACCGACACCGGCATCTCGCACCTGCACGCCGTGCTGACCGCGGAGAGCGACGGAAGCTGGTCCCTGCTCGACCCAGGCTCAGCCAACGGCACCCAGGTCAACGGCCAGGAGGTCGCTGCTGGCGTGCGGGTACCGGTGCGCGACGGCGACCGGATATGCGTCGGCGGCTGGACGCTGCTGACGGTCGAGGCCGGCTAGCGCAACCGCGGCCCGGTCAAGGCTTCACGATGGCGACGGCCTGAGTTCATCCGGCGTGAACGCTGGCGGCAGCCCTTCGGCGAAAGGATTTTCGCGAGGACTGAGCCAATCTGCACGCAACCCTCAGGGGAGCCGCGATGAGCAACGGAGAGCACCCGTCCCGCCGCCAGGTCCTGGTGGGCGGCGGCCTGGCAGCCGCCGCGATTCCGCTGGCTGGCAAGCGCAGCGCACCGTCGCTGGTCCGCAGCGCGAACGCGGCCGGCGCGCCGCCGCCCGAGCAGGTGCACTTGCAGTTCGGCGCTCTGGCCGCGACCCAGGTCGCGGTGTCCTGGGCGGCAGCCGAGCGGGTGCGCCGGCCCCGGCTGCGGATCGGCCGCGCGCACGGCCGGGACTTCGGCTCGCAGATACCGGCCATGGAGCGCACCTATACAGAGGCGCTGACCGGCGAGACGGTGTTCACCTACCACGCCGCGCTCGACTTCCTCGAGCCGGACAGCCAGTTCGCCTACCAGGTGCTGCACGATGGCGCGGCGCCGGTCAGCGGCACGTTCCGCACCGCGCCAGCGGGCCGGTCACGGGGCTTTCGGTTCACCAGCTTCGGTGACCAGTCCATTCCCGCCCCGGTGGGCGCCGGCCTCGGTCCGAACACGCCGAACGCGGGCTTCATCGTGGATGCCGTGGACGCGCTCGACCCGCTGTTCCACCTGATGAACGGTGACCTGTGCTACGCCAACCTGAGTGACCAGCCGGTCGCCACCTGGAGCTCGTTCTTCGGCAACGACATGCGGTCGGCCCAGTTCCGGCCCTGGATGCCGTGCGCTGGCAATCACGAGAACGAGGTGGGCAACGGCCCGCAGGGCTTCAGCTCGTACCTGACCAGGTTCGAGCTGCCCTCCAACGGCTCGCGGCAGTTCCAGGGGAACTGGTACGCCTTCACGGCCGGCCCGATCCGGGTGATCTCCATCAACAACGACGACGTCTGCCTGCAGGACGGCGGGTTCAGCGCGTTCCGCCGTGACAACGTGCCCGGCTACGCGGCCAGTGATGACCAGCCGTACCTCCTCGGGTACAGCCAGGGCGCGCAGCGCGCCTGGCTTGAGCGCGAGCTGGCCGAGGCCAGCAGGTCGCCGGAGATCGACTGGATCATCGTCTGCATGCACCAGGTCGCCATGTCGTCGGCCCACTTCAACGGCGCCGACCTCGGCATCAGGCAGCAGTTCATGCCGCTGTTCGACGAGTTCGGGGTGGACCTGATCGTCTCCGGGCACGAGCATCACTTCGAGCGGACCTTCCCGGTCCGCGGCGTGCTAGGGGGCAGCGACCTGCTCACGCCCGCGCCGCAGGGCACCGACCCGGCGCTGATGGACACCAGCGACGGGCTCGTGCACATGATCATCGGCGGTGGCGGGCACTCCGCGCCTACCCCGCTGGCCGACTTCGACATGCCGCACGACGGCGTGCTGATCACCTCGGTCGGCCCCGGCAGTCCGCAGGTGCAGCGGGCGAGCATCACCACGACCGAGCCCGCGCCCTGGTCGGCTTACCGCGACCTGCAGACGCCGTACGGCTTCGCCTCGTTCGACTTCGTGCCGCACGAGCCAGGCGGCACGACCTCGATCACGGTCACGCACCTGGGCGCCACGGCGGGCTCGGCGGTCTACTCACCGCTCGACCAGTTCGTGATGCGCAAGCCGCTGCGCGGCCATGACAGCCACCGCGGGCAGCACGGCGAGCGGCGGGTGCCCTCGCTCAGCTAGCGGCTTGGCCGGCGCAGGCAGTCCTGAGCCTGCCTGCGCCGGGTCAGGCCAGCTGGCTGCCTGGCCGCGCTAGCTGCCCTGGCCGGTGCCTTTCTGCAGCAGGAAGAACGTGCTCGGCCCGAAATAGACCCTGGCCAGCGGCTTTTGCGCGGCGCGCTCGACCACCAGCATGGCCTGCTGCGGCACGACGGCCTTAACCAGCGGGTGCCGCAGGTTGGAAACCGACAGGACCTCGCGTACCTGCAGCCCGACCCTGGCGAGCTGGCACTCGATCGTGCGCGGGTGATGATTCACGTAGGGCGCGGTGCCCTGTTCTCTGGACACCTCCGAGCGAATATCCACGGCGGTCAGCGGGATGCGCTTGCGCCGCGCCAGGTAACTGAGCCGGTTGGCCGCATGAGCCGAATTGGCCATCTCGACCACAGCGTGCCCGCCGGGTCGCAGAATGCGGGCGAGCTCGGCAAATTCTGCCGCCGGGTCGGGCAGGTGATGCAGCACCCGGATGAACGCAACCAGGTCAACGCTGTCGTCGGCGAATTTCAGGTTCGCCGCGTCCATGAGCTGCCGGTCGATCGTCACCTTGTCGCCGAAAACGTGCCGGGAAAGGTCCAGCTGCTGGGTACTCGGATCGGCCAGCGTCACCTTATCCGCGTAATCAGCCAGGATGACGCTCAGCCTGCCGTACCCGCCGCCGACGTCTACGGCATGACGGAACCTGCGGCCTTGCAGCAGACGGCGCAGCGCGATGACCTCGGCATGGTGCTCGTAGTCGCGGCCATCCCAGAACTGCACGTAATTGAACGTCGGGTCGTTGTAGATGTCCGTACGCCGGACAACGTTGTCGGTCGCCATAGCTTTCCCCCCGATGCGGATTTATCCGTTCCGCCACGTGGCACGCTGGGGGAAGTCGCAATTTGACGAAAGCTTTACCGGTGGCCGGCTGTAGCGGCCGGCCGGAATGCATTCAGCTCGCGCTGCAAAGCGGCGCGCCGGACGGCCGCGTCATCGGCGCACCAAATACCCGTCATCGGAGCGCCAGACTGCACGGCATGCCCGCGTAAGCCCGGCCCCGCCGGGGAAGCACGTTCGGAATTGGGGGAAGCCGAGTCCGGAGATAATCGGGGGGTAATGCGTGCACCGCAAGCTCGACATACTATCTGAAAAAGGATTTGTCATCCTGCGCGACTACGGCGGCCCTGCCGTCCCGGAGGTCGACTGGCAGTCGCTGGAGTACATGGACTGGAAGAGCGGCGGTGACACGAACTTCGCGCCGCTGACATCGGCAACCGGCGACCTGGACTGCCGAGGCTTCTGGGACCACGGCAGGCCGGACAAGGATGGCATCTGGACCAGCAACCGCAAGCTCGCGCCGAGCCTGGCCAGCTACGTCGAGGACATCGGCGGCAACTACGGCCGAGTCCGGGTCATCAAGCTCAACCCCAGTGACGAGGCAGCCGCGCTGCGCCAGCTGCACCTGGACGACAACAACAGGCTCAACCCGGACGGCTCAGGCTGGGTCGTGCGGTCCTGGCTCGAGCTCGACAACGCCGCCGGGCAGTCGGTATTCATCCTGCGGGAGACGAAGGACGACCCGGCGACCGAGACGCGGATCGTGCTGCATCCCGGCATGCAGCTGGTCATCGACACCCAGCGCCTCTATCACGTGGTCTGGCACCCGGGCCCGCGACCGCGCCATGCGCTGATCACCTCCTGGGAGAGCGACGACGTCCTCGACGGCTGGATCAGGCGCGAATTGGCTGCCGCGGCTCATCCGGCCAGTCGGCAGCTCAGCGCCACGGCGCGCTGAGGCCAGCAGCCAGAGCACCGCAGCGGCCGTCGGCCGGCAGCCCCTGAGCTGACCGCCGGCGGCCGCGCCTGCTCGGGTGATAGCGCGGGTCAGGCGCTCTGGCCGGGCGCCAGCCAGCGGTAGCGGTCACCGGCCGCCTCGGTCAGCCAGAAGTTCACGCTGGCTACCCCGCGCTCGTTCAGCTGGCCGTCGTGGATGCCGAACGCCCTGGCCGGCCCGACGGCCCGGACGAATTCGATCGCCTCGGTGGTCTTCAGCCAGGACGCCTGCATCGGCACGAGCAGGGTCTCCACCCGCCGGTCAGGCACGTGCAGCGCGTCGCCGGGGTGGTAGAGCTGCCCGCCGACGAGGTAGCCGAGGTTGGCGCAGGCCGACTGGCCGTCGGTGACCGTCGCGTGCTGACCACCGACGGCCAGGACGTGGACGCCGGCGATCGTGACCTCCTGACCCGGCTGCAGCCCGGTGAACTCCAGTTCGTCGATCCTGGCCGCGGCCGGGGCATAGACCGGCACGCCAAGGCCGGCCAGCCGGAGCACGTCGATGTGGTCGCCGTGCTCGTGCGTGATGAGCACCGCGTCGCAGCCCGCCAGCGCGCGCGGCTCGCTCCAGACTCCGGGGTCGATGACGATCACCGCGCCGTTGGCTTCCACCCGCACGCACGCGTGCGTGTACCTGATCAGCTGCACGGTCGCGAGCCTAGCCCGCGGTGATCCATTGACGCGGGCAGCGCCGATTCCCATAATGGTCTATAACTCAGTCCTTTAGTCCATGGGGGCAGCATGGCTGAAGGGACGGCAGCTAGCTGGGACGATCGCCGCCTGCCGGACGCCGCCGGTGATGGCAATGGCGAGCGCGCGGCGGCTCAGGACGCCGCAGCGAACCTTGGCACGCTGCTCGCGCCGATGCCGATGCGCACAGCCGGCGAGCGCATCGCCGAGCGCATCGTGACCGCTATCGCGCTCGGCGAATTCGTCCCCGAGCAGCGGCTGCCGACCGAGCGTGAGCTGGCCGGCCTGCTGGAAGTGAGCCGCTCAACCGTCCGTGAGGCGCTGCAGCGGCTGCAGGCCGCCGGCTACGTCAGCACGAAGCGCGGCCGCGGCGGGGGCACCTTCGTCCGCACCGGGCTCGGCGCCGATGCCGACGACATGATCGCCAGGACGCTCGTCCCCGCCTGGGCAGAGCTGACCGAAGTGCTCGATTTCCGCAGCCTGGTCGAGCAGCTCATCGCGCGGACCGCTGCGCAGCGGCGCAACGACCACGACATCGAGAAGATCCGCGCTGCCGTCCAGCAGTATTCCGGTGCCGCTGACCGGGCGGCGTCCCGCCTCGCCGATCGCGTGCTGCATCACGCGATCGCCCAGGCGACCCACAATGCGCGGCTGGCCGAGCTCAGCGCCAGGGTCAGGCGCGAGGTCAGCCTGGGGTTCGACGCCGAGCCCTATACCCCGCAGGTACGGCACCGCGCGCTTGACCAGCACCCGGCGCTTGCCGAGGCCGTCATCGCCGGTCACGCCGAGAACGCTGCGCGACTGGCCGCAGAGCACTTCTCGCTCACCGAGGAAATGCTCCGCGCGCTGCACGCTCGCATCAGGGTCCGATCAGAGGGAGATCTGAATGGCCGTAGCCAGGGTTAACGGAATTGAGCTCAACTACCAGCTGGAAGGCGACGGCGAGGAGACCATCGTCCTGATCAACGGCCTGGCGGACGACCTGGAAACCTGGGTATTCCAGGCGCCGGACTTCGCGGAGGCCGGCTACCGGGTACTCCGCTTCGACAACAGGGGCGTCGGAGCCAGCGCCAAGCCAGCGGGGCCCTATTCGAGCCGGATGATGGCCGACGACGCCAAGGCGCTGGTCGACTCGCTTGGCATCACCGGCTTCCACCTGATGGGCGTGTCCATGGGCGGCATGATCGCCCAGGAGTATGCCCTGGCCTACTCCGGCGACCTGCGCTCGGTGACCTTCGCCTGCACCTACGCGGCGCCGGGGCCGTTCTGCTCGCGGATGTTCGCGATGTGGGCTGACATGGCCCAGGTACTCGGCGTGCCCTTCGTCATGCGGGACGTCACGCTGTGGGCGTTCACCCTGCCGTTCTTCGAGCAGCGCGAGGCTGAGCTAGCCGAGTTCGAGACGGCCATGCGGTACATGGACCAGCCGGTGCCCGCCTACCTGGCTCAGCTGGCCGTCATCCAGCAGCACGACGCGCTGAGCCGGCTCGGTCAGCTCACCGTGCCCTCGCTGGTGCTGGCCGGCGACCAGGACATCCTGATCCCCGTCTCCCTGTCACGCCAGATCCACGACGCGATCCCCGGCTCGGAATGGGCCACCACGGCCGGCGGCCACGCTTGCGTCTGGGAGCACCCCGCCGAGTTCAACCAGACCTTCCTTGACTTCGTCCGGCGGCACGGAAAGGGCTAGCGCGATGGCCACCACAGCGAAATCCAGCCAGGCGCTTGAGCGCGGCCAGCTCGGCCTGTTCGGCGTCATCATGCCGGGCGTGGCGCAGATCGCGCCCGCCTTCAACCTGTTCTTCACCACCGGCCTGATGGTCGGCCTCGCGGGCGCCTCGGCGCCGCTGATCTTCCTGATCAGCATGGTCGGGATGGTGGCGACCGCGAGCACGCTGGCACAGTTCGCCGGCGTCTACCCCAGCGCCGGCTCGTTCATCACGTACATCACCAGGGCCATCGGCACCAAGGTCGCGACCGCCATCGGGGTGATCACGATCCTCGGCTACATCATCGCGTTCGGCGGCATCTACATCTTCGTCGGCAGCTACATCGTGCAGAACGTGTTCGGCGACCCGCACATCTGGGGAATCACCCAGCTGACCACCATCGTGTACGGCGTCATCGTGGTAGCGCCGGTCGTGATCGGGCTGAAGTTCGGCGTGCGCACCACGGTCGTGCTCTACGTATTCGAGGTGCTGCTGCTGCTCGTGCTCAGCGTCACGATCCTGGTCCGCGGCGGCACTACCGGACTGTCCGGCGCGCCGTTCGCCTGGCCGAGCGGGCACGCCTCCGACGTGCTGCTGGCGTTCAGCCTCGCGGTGCTGGCGTTCGGCGGGTTCGAGGCGGCGGCACCGCTCGCCGAGGAGACGCGCGATCCGCGGCGGACGGTGCCGCTCGCCGTGATCGGCGCGGTGGTGATCAGCGGCGTCATCTACGTGCTCGGCTCGTATGCGCTAGTGATCGCTTTCGGTCCAGGTCACGCCGGCACCCTGGCCGCGGACGGCAACCCGTTCCACACCGCGGCCAAGGCGTTCGTGCCATTCGTTGCGCCGCTGATCACCTGGATCTTCCTGTCCAGCGTTACCAGCTCGTACGTCGCGGCCAACACGCAGACCTCACGAGTGATCTTCGCCGGAGCCCGCGGCGGGCTGTGGAGCCGGGCGCTCGCCGCGGTCAGCCCGCGGTACCGGACGCCGGCCGCCGCGGCGGTCGCGTTCGTCGCGCCGAGCATCATCATCGGCCTGGTGTCCACCGCCATCACAGATCCCGGCACCGCCGTCGGCTTCCTCAGCACCTACGGGATCCTCGGCCTCATCATCATGTACCTGGTCGCGAACATCGCGCTGGTCGTCGAGTACGGGAGGTTCCGCGCCCGTGGCGTGCGCAAGAACCCATGGCTATGGGTCGTGACGCCCATCGTCGGGATCGTCGTGCTGGCCATCCCCATCTGGGGCGACCTGCGGCCCGGCCAGGCAGGCGCTTACCGGCTGCTGCCCTGGCTCACCATCGCGCTGATCGTGGTCGGCGGCCTGTACGCGCTGATCCTCGGCGCCTTGCGGCCCGACGTGCTGGCGCGGGCACCGGCCTTGCTCGAGGGCGAGGAGGCGCTCGCCGGGGATCCGCTCGCGGCAGGCTGAGCCAGCCGCCGGGCCAGCCGGCCGCCAGCTCGCGGCGGAGGGAGTCACGAGCTGGCGGCCCGGCCCCGCCGCCTGCGCCCGGCCGTGCACTGGCCAGCTTCATCGTGATCACACAAGGTGACCGAGCGACTCCGACGGGCTACTGCGCACAATGGTCCCATGCTGGACCACGTCGCGTTCGTGCTCGCCATGGTCGCCGTGGTGTTCGCCGCGAAGCTGCTCTCCGACCGGTTCGCGGTCCCGTACACCATCGTGCTCACCCTGATCGGCCTGGTCTACGCGCTGCTGCCGGGGCCGAACCTGCACCTGGACCCGGAGCTCGTGCTCGTGCTGGTGATCCCGCCGCTGCTGTACGCGGCGGCCCGCCGCTCCAGCTTGCTCGCCATCCGGGCCAACTGGCGGCCGATCGCGAGCCTGTCGGTGGTGCTGGTGCTGATCACGGCGTTTGTCGTCGGGGCGCTGGTGGCGCTCGTCGTGCCCGGCCTGCCGCTGGCGGCCGCGCTGGTGCTGGGTGCGGCGGTCGCGCCGCCTGACCCGGTGGCCGCGCTGTCGGTGGGCCGCCAGGCCGGCCTGCCACCCAGGCTCACCACCCTGATCGGCGGCGAGGGCCTGCTGAACGACGCCACCGCGCTGACCACCTACCAGCTAGCGGTCGCGGCGACGGTCGGGGCCGGGTTCTCCTGGGCGGGCGCTGGCGGCCGGTTCGTCCTCGCCGCCGGCGGCGGGCTGCTGATCGGGGCCGGCATCGGGCTGGTGCTGCGGCTGGCCAGGCCGCTGCTGGCCGACCCCCTGCTGGCCAACACCGCATCGCTGGCCACCCCGTTCGTCGCCTACTACGCGGGCACGGAAGCGCACGTGTCTGGCGTGCTCGCCGTTGTCATCGCCGGGCTCATCGCCGGTCATGACGCGCCGCGGGACCTGTCGGGCGCGAGCCGGCTGCAGACCGGCGCCGTCTGGCGGCTGATCGAGTTCCTGCTCGAAGGACTGGTCTTCCTGCTGATCGGGCAGCAGCTGCCGGACGTCATTCGCGGGCTGAGCAGCGAGCCGGCCGGCACCGTGATCGCTGCCATCGCCGTTACCCTCGCGGCGGTGCTGCTGGTGCGGCCGCTCTGGCTGATCCTCACCCAGCTGGTCCCCGGCTGGTTCGGCTGGCAGCTCGGCGACCAGCACCGGACCCTGAAGCTGCGCGAGGTGGCCGCGCTCAGCTGGGCCGGGACCAGGGGCGTGATCACGCTGGCCGCGGTGTTCGCGGTGCCGCTGACCGTGGCGGGCGGCGCGCCGTTCCCCGGCCGTGACCTCATGCTGCTGTGCGCCTACGTGGTGGTGCTCGTCACCCTGGTAGGCCAGGGACTGACCTTCGCCCCGCTACTGCGCCGCCTCGGCCTGCAGGCGGACCCGGCCGAGGCCGCCCAGCTGCGCAACGAGGCCAGGCTGGCCGCGGTCAGGTCAGCCAGCAGCATGCTCGACGAGATGCAGGCCGAGCATCAGATCGCCAGGCACGCTGCCGACACGCTGCGGGCGTCGCTGCGCCAGCGCGCCGAGCGCTACCTGGCGCGGATCAGCATGCTGCAGGAAGCGGAGGAAGGCGACGCCGGCTGGACGCCCGAGTTCGAGGCGGTGGTCAGGGCCAGGCACGCGGTCATCGACGCCCAGCGCGACGAGCTGCTCCGCTGGCGTGACCTCGGGCGGCTGCCCGACGAGAGCCTGCGCAAGCTGCAGCGCGAGCTCGACCATGAGGAGCACACCCTGCCCAGCCGCTAGCCAGGCCCAGCCGTCACGGCGGGCTGGCAACCGCAGGTTGTGCAGCTGGTGCGGTAGCAGCCACGCCAATGACGCACCCGTGCGCCTGGCCATCCGGCTGCCGCGCGCCCGGCCGTGCCGCGACGCCGCGCATTGCCCGGCCGGCCTGGCATTTGATTGAATGTCGCAGTGATCGCTCCTGGCAGCCGCGGGTGAGTGCCGCGCAGCAGGGCAGGCGCCCGCTCGGCTGCTCCGGGCAGACGATCTCGGCGGTAGCGCTGGGCTGCGGCAACTTCGGCGGGATCGGCTCCGCGCCGGAACTGTTCGGCCAGGGGATCAGCGACGACCAGGCCTTCGCGATCATGGATGCGGCCTGGGAGCTGGGCATCACCCACTTCGACACCGCTGACGCCTACGGCGGCGGCCACAGCGAGCAGACCATCGGCCGGTGGATCGCCTCGCGCGGGGTGCGGCCCGAGCTCACCACGAAGACCTTCAACCCGATGCGGGCCGGCGCCGACAGCGGCCTGGCGCCGGAGCGGGTCGCCCGCCAGCTGCCGCAGAGCCTGGAGCGCCTCGGCGTCGAGCGGGTAGAGCTGTACCTGGCGCACGACTTCGACCCGCAGGTGCCGCTGACCGACACGCTCGGCGCGTTCGGGCAGGCCAAGGAGCAGGGCCTGGTCGGCGACTACGGGGTCAGCAATTTCGGCGCCGGGCAGCTCACCGCGGCGCTGGCGGCCGGCGCGCCGCAGGCCATCCAGAATTCCTACTCGCTGCTCTCGCGCGAGGACGAGGCAGAGCTGCTCGGGCTTTGCGAACGCGCGCAGGTCGCCTACCTGGCGTTCAGCCCGCTGGCTGGCGGCTGGCTCACCGGCAAGTACCGGCGCGGCGAGCCCTTTCCGGCCGGGTCGCGGATGACCCAGCGCCCCGACCCGTACGCCGACCTCGTCGCTGACCGGACCTTCGACGCGCTTGACCGGCTGCGGGCCATCGCCGACGGCCGCGAGGTCTCGATGGCCGGGCTTTCGCTGGCCTGGCTGCTCGCCGACGAGCGGGTCACCCAGGTGGTGACGGGGCCGGGCCGGCCCGAGCACCTGGCGCCGGTCAGCGAGGCGCTGCAGCATCCGCTGACCGAGACGGAGCGCGCCGAGCTTTCCGCGGTGATGACGTCATGAGGGTGCTGGTGCTGAGCCACGCGGACGTGCTCGCGGCGCTGCCCCCGCAGGCCTGCGAGCAGGCGATGGCCGCCGTGCTCGCCGCGCACGGCAACGGCGAGACGTTCATGCCACTGCGGTCGGTGATGGCGCCGCCCGGCGCGGCCGGCTTCATGGGCCTGATGCCCGCCTGGCGCGGCCGGCCAGGCGGCAGCGGCCAGCGAGGCGGCGAAGCCGGACCGCCGCCCGACGGCGCGGCCGCGGCGTTCGCCCTCAAGACCGTCTGCATCATCCCCGCTAACCCGGCCCGCGGCCTGGACGCTCACCAGGGCCTGGTCACCCTCTTCGACGCGGAGAACGGCCAGCCGACCGCGATCATGGACGCCTCGGCGATCACGGCGGTGCGCACCGCCGCGGTCAGCGCGGTGGCGACCAGGGCGCTGGCCTCCCCCGGCGCCCGGACGCTGGCAATCCTCGGCGCAGGCACCCAGGCCAGGGCGCACCTGACCGCGCTCGCACGGGTACGCGACTTTGACCGGGTGCTGGTCTACGCGCCGACCGCGCAGCACGCCGAGGCGGTGGCCGGGCAGGCCGCCGGGCAGGGCTGGCAGGCGGCCGCGGCGCCGAGCGCGCAGGCCGCCGTGCAGGACGCGGATGTGGTGGTGACAGCGACCAGCGCGCGCGAGCCGGTGCTCCAGCGCGCCTGGCTGAAGCCGGGCGCGCACGTCAACGCCGTCGGCGCCAGCACGCCGCGCAACCGCGAGATCGACACGGCCACGGTGGCGGCCAGCGCGCTGTACTGCGACAGCCGCGAGTCACTGCGCAGCGAGGCGGGCGAGTTCGCGCTCGCGATCGCCGAAGGCCTGATCGACGGTGACCGGCACGTGCGCGGTGAACTTGGCGAGGTGCTGGCCGGCACCGCGCCAGGACGGCGCGACGAGGACGAGCTGACCATGTTCCGGTCGCTCGGGCTGGCCGTGGAGGATCTCGCCGCGGCGCAGACCGCGGTCGCCACGGCCAGGGCGCGCGGCCTGGGCACCGAGGTCGAGCTGTGAGCCGGACCAGGGCCGTGCACGGGGAGGCCGGGCCGTGATCGAGCTGGGCGCCATCGAGGCGGCGCGGACGCGGATCGCCGGAGCGGCCATCAGGACCCCGCTGGTGCGGCTGCACGTCGAGGACGCGCCGGCGCAGATCTACCTGAAGCTCGAGTGCCTGCAGCCGGTCAACTCATTCAAGATCCGCGGCGCGACCAACGCGGTACTCGAGGCGCCGCCATCGCAGCGGGCCAGGGGCCTGGTCACGGCCAGCGCGGGGAACATGGCCCAGGGTGTCGCCTGGGCTGCCAGGGAGCTTGGCGTGCCGGCCACCATCGTGGTGCCCGAGCACGCGCCGGAAGCCAAGCTGGCCGCGATCAGGCGGCTCGGCGGCGAGGTACGCAAGCTGCCGTATGACGACTGGTGGAACGTGATCGTCACCAGCCGGGTCGAGGGCACCGACGGGCTATTCGTGCATCCGGTCCAGGACAGCGCCGTGATGGCCGGCAACGGCACGATCGGGCTGGAGATCCTGGAGGACCTGCCCGATCCCGACGCGGTGGTGATCCCCTATGGCGGCGGCGGGCTCACGGTCGGGATCGCCAGCGTGATCAAGGCCATGCGACCGCAGGCGAGGGTCATCACCGCCGAGCCGGAGGGCGGCGCGGCGCTGGCCGCCGCGGTCGCCGCCGGGCAGCCGGCCGATGTCGAGTACCAGCCGTCGTTTGTCGATGGCTCGGGCAGCCGGCGTGTGCTTGACTCAATGTGGCCGCTCGTGCGCCCGCTGGTGGACAGCGCCCTGGCGATACCGGTCAGCGAGGCAGCCGCCGCCGTCCGGCTGCTCGCCGAGCGGATCCGGGTGATCGCCGAGGGCGCCGGCGCGCTCGCGCCAGCCGCGGCGCTTTCGGGCCGGGCCGGAGAAGGCAAGGTCGTGTGCGTGGTCTCCGGCGGCAACATCAACTCGGGCAAGCTCGCGGAGATCCTCCAGGGATCCGTCGTCTAGCGGACCGGTGACGGCCGAAAACGAAGCGGAATAAGCTAACAACTGCGTAACCAGTCTTCAACTGACCCATAGCTGTGCACTACTGTGCACCGCAATACCTTGATCAGGGACGCGCCTTCCGACCCGGCTGGGGGGACATTGACCCGTCGCTTCGCACTCCGTGCCGTGCATGACTGACAGGGAACGGCCCCGGAAAGTGACGGTTCAATTGCTGCCAGTAATGTTAGATGGGGCGGAACGTGACCGCTCCGCGCCCGCTCTCACGCTCGGCCCGGCCTGACCGGCAGCGCAGCGGCGCACCGGGATTGCATCGCGGCTATCCCGGCCACCCGCCGACGGCCCATTCGCGCTCGTAGCGGTCGGCCGAAGGCATCGGACGACAAGAAGCAACCAGGCACAACCGGGCTATACAACACCTGGCCGCCGGCCGGGTGTCCGGACAATGGAGGGGCATGATGAAGGCTCGTGTCATCACGACCGCGGTCGCGCTCAGCGCGCTGGCCGTGGCGGGGTGCGGAAGCAGCGGCGGTGGTGGCGGCGGCGGCAATGCCAGCGGCGGCGGTACCAGCACGAAATCCTGCGTCGCGCAGATCGGGATCGAGGCCCCGATCACCGGCGCAGTGGCGGTGCTCGGCACCGAGCAGCTGCACTTCGCCCAGCTGGCGCTCTCAATGGATAACCAGGCCAACGGCACCAAGATCACCCTGGTGCAGGGCGACACCCAGCTGAAGCCGGCCCAGGCGACCACGGTCACCCAGCAGCTCACCTCAAATAACAAGATCGTCGCCGTCGTCGGGCCAGCCGGCAGCCAGGAAGTGCAGGCAGTCGGCCCGTTGATGGCAAGGGCAGGGCTGCCCTTCATCTCCGGCTCGGCTACCGCGGCGGCGCTCACCACGGGCAGCTACCCGACGTTCTTCCGGGTGGTCTCCAAGGACAGCGTGCAGGGTCCGCAGGACGCCAATTACATCGTGAAGACCCTGCACCCGAAGTCGCTGATGATCGTCGATGACCAGGAGTCGTACTCGACCGGCCTGGTCGCCGCCATGACCCCGGTGTTCAAGCAGGCGGGCATCACGGTCGACCACGAGTCGGTGCCGCAGACGCAGACCGACTTCTCCTCGCTGGTGGCCAAGGTCACGCCGAGCACCTCGGTGGTCGTGCTGCCCTGGCAGGTGGCCGCCAACGCGCAGCAGTTCGGCCGCGACCTGGCGCAGCAGCACAAGAAGGCGCTGATCTTCGGCACGGACGGGCTGTTCTCGCCTGGCACGTTCTCGATCAACGGCTCGTACGTGTCCTCGTTCGGCCCGGACATCACCGCGATCCCGGCCGACCAGGCGATCGCCCAGGCCGCGAAGCAGAAGTACGGCTCCTTCGGCACCTTCGGCCCGCCGGTCTTCGCTGCGACGCACGTCATCGATGAGGCCATCTCGTCGGTCTGCAAGGCAGGCCAGACGCCGAGCCGCGCCAACGTGCTCGCCGCGATCAAGAAGACCAGCGAGCCGAGCTCGATCCTCGGCCAGCCGATCTCCTTCGACTCGCACGGGGACCTGGTGAACGGCAAGTTCTTCCTGTTCAAGATCAACGCCAAGGGCGATTACAAGCTGATCCCCAACTGACGGCTGATCTCTGGATCGCCGCCCCGGCGCGGGGGGGGGGGG
>DASXMR010000137.1:0-4148 GCA_036495525.1 Streptosporangiaceae bacterium
CGCAGGCCGTCGGCCAGCGCGCCGCCCGGCAGCAGTTTCAGCACCGGCCGTGCGCCCGCCGGGAACTTGGTCAGCGGGACCAAGATGCCGGACAGGCCGAGCATGATCAGGTAGAGCAGGTTCGCTGCGGCGAGCGTTGCCTCTGCCCGGAGCGTGCCGGCCAGCAGCAGGCCGAGGCCGCTGAAGGCTGCGGTGCCGGCCAGCAGCAGCAGCGGCACCCAGATCGCAGCGGCGGCGCTAGCGGCCGGCGCCCAGCTGAGCAGAGCTCCGACGAGCAGGACGATCGCGACCTGCGCCACCTCGACGATAAGCACTGTCAGGGTCTTCGCCGCGATCAGGCCGCGACGGGAAAGCGGAGACGCCCCGAGCCGCTTGAGCACGCCGTAGCGCCGCTCGAAGCCAGTGCCGATGGCCTGGCTCGTGAACGCTGTCGAGAGCACGGCCAGAGCGAGAATGCCCGGCACCACGAAGTCGATCCGGCTGCCGCTGCCCACGCTGACCAGCGCCACGTGGCCGAATGCGAACAGCAGCAGGACCGGGATGATCAGCGTCGGCTCCGGCAGCCGGATCGACTTCGTGGTGCCGGGCATCCTTGCCCTCGCAGTGCTATCTACCGCGTTCACCAGCCAGGCCATTGGCACCGGATTCGAGCGGCGGTACGGCGTGCTCAAGCGGCTTGGTGCGACCACGCTGTCACGTCGTGGCCTGATTGCCGCCAAGACACTCACCGTCCTGACCGTCGAGCTCGGCCAGTTCGCGATCGTGCTGCTCATCGGTGCGCTGTTCGACTGGCGCCCGGTGGCAAGCCCGGCAGCGGCGGCATGGGTACCGCTGCTATTGCTGGCCGGAACCGCTGCGTTCAGCGGAATCGCACTGCTGATAGCAGGCACGTTGCGAGCCGAGGCCACGCTGGCAGGGGCAAACCTGCTCTACTTGATCTTGCTTGGCCTTGGCGGGGTCCTGTTCCCGCTGACCAAGTTCCCTGCCGCCGTCAGGCCAGTGCTGAAGCTCCTGCCTGCCGGGGCGCTGTCGGACGGGCTGCGCGCCACGCTCGCGCACTCCGCTGGGCTGCCGGTCCGTGACCTGCTGGTGCTGTGCGCATGGGCCATCGTCGCGATCGCACTTGCCGTCAGGACCTTCCGCTGGGAGTAGCCGTCCGCGCCCGGTCACCGCTTCGCGCGGCCCCCGCGTCGATGCTCGTATTCGCAGGAATCATCTCTGTTCAGCTGGGCGCCGGGCTCGCCGCTCGCATGTTCAGCCAGGCAGGCCCAGCCGGCGTGACCGGACTGCGGCTCTGGTGGGCGGCGGCGATCATGGCTGCCTTCGGCGGGCGCGCACTCGCCAGAACCCTGCGGACAGTGGTGGCCGAACGCGCCTGGCGCGATCTCTCCGTTGCCGTCGCGTTCGGCCTGGTGCTCGGCGCGATGAACTTCTCGATCTACCAGTCGTTCGCGCGGATACCGCTCGGCGTTGCCGTCACGATCGAGTTCCTCGGCCCCCTCGCCGTTGCCGTCGCGTCGTCCCGGCGGCGCCTGGACCTGCTGTGGGTACTGCTCGCGGCCGCCGGCGTACTACTGCTGACCCAGGGCGGCGTCCGGCTCGCCAGCGGTTCGGCCGACCCAACGGGAAGCCGCTCAGCGGGGCCGCTGTTCGGGCTGAGCATCACGGGGGCTGGCATTGCCTTCGGTCTCATCGCGGCCACCTGCTGGGCTGCCTACATTCTGCTCAGCCGGGCCACCGGCCGGCGGTTCAGCGGCTCCTCCGGGCTGGTCATCGCGATGATCGTGGCGGCGCTGACGGTGACAGGACCGGCGGTCGCGCAAGCGGGCCCGGCCCTCAGTCAACCGGGTCCGATCGCCGAGGGGCTGGCCGTCGGGCTGCTGTCATCGGTCATCCCGTACCGGTTCGAACTTGAGGCGCTGCGCCGAGTTCCGGCGGGCGTCTTCGGCATCTGGATGAGCCTGGAACCCGCAGTTGCGGCCCTAGTCGGCCTGGCGCTGCTTGGCGAGGCGCTGGCTGCCCGGCAGTGGCTGGCAATCGTGCTCGTCATCATCGCCTCCGCCGGCGCGGCCAAGTCATCTGCCGGGAGCAATCAGCCGCCGGCCAAGCTGCCAGCCGACGTTCCGCCGCCAGCAAGCTAGAACCTCCACCCTGAGCCGCCAGCCTGCCAGAGGTGCCAGCCGGCTGACCCGCTGGCTTGGCCTTCCAGGACCGCGATCCTGGCCTTGCTGTATCACCAAACTGGCACCTGAACAGGCACAATGCCCACGCGAGTACCCTCAGGAAGATGGCGGCCTTGCCTGAGCGGACCGGCGATGACCGGCTCACGGGGGAACAGGCGGCGCTACGGCGGGTGGCGACGCTGGTGGCCCGCGCGGCGGCGCCTGAGGAGGTTTTTGCCGCAGTAGCCGAGGAGGCCGGCAGGGTGCTGGGGGCCAATCGCACGGCGATGAGCCGGTACGACCCGGACGGCATGGGAACGTTCGTCGCCGCGTGGAGCAGCACCGGCGCTGCCTTCCCTGTCGGCAGCCGGTGGAGCATTGGCGGGCGGAACCTGCTCACGATGGTGTTCCGGACCGGCCAGGCGGCGCGGATCGACGACTTCGCCGGTGCGTCGGGCCCAGCCGCCCAGGCCCGCGAGTTCGGCACCTACGCGGGGGTCGGCGTGCCGATCCACGTCGAGGGCGGACTGTGGGGCGTCGTGGTCGTCGGTTCCACGCAGGGACCGCTGCCCGCGGGCACCGAGGCGCGACTGACGGGGTTCACCGAACTGGCCGCCACCGCGATCGCCAACGCCCAGACCCGGGTGGAACTGCGCGGGTTCGCCGAGGAGCAGGCCGCGCTGCGCCGGGTGGCGACCTTGGTCGCACGGGCGGCAGCCCCGGAGGAGGTGTTCGCCGCGGTTACCGAGGAGGCCGGGCGGCTGCTGGGCGCTCATCACGCGACGATAGCCAGGTACGACCCAGACGGTATGGCAACAGCGATCGGCGCGTGGGGCGCGACCAGCACCGTCTTCCCTGTCGGCAGCCGGTGGGTTATCGGCGGGCAGAACCTGACCACGATGGTGCTCAAGACAGGCCAGGCGGCGCGGCTCGACGACTTGGCCGATGCGTCGGGCCCGGGTGTCAAGGCCCGCGAGTTCGGCGTCCGGGCGGGCCTCGGCGTGCCGATCAGCGTCGAGGGCGAGCTGTGGGGCGTCGTGATCGTGGGATCCACGCAGGGACCGCTGCCGGCCGGTACCGAGACGCGGCTGGCCGGGTTCACCGAGCTGACCGCCACCGCGATCGCCAACGCCCAGGCCCGCGTGGAGTTGCGCGGGTTCGCCGATGAGCAGGCCGCGCTGCGCCGGGTGGCGACGTTGGTCGCCGACGCGGCGCCCCCGGCCCGGGTGTTTGCCGCGGTCACCGAGGAAGCCGCGCAGCTGCTGCACGCCGATTACGCGACGATCAACCGGTTCGGCCCCGACGGAGCGGCGAGGGTGATCGGCGGCTGGACCAGCACCGGCACAGTCTTCCCTGCCGGCAGTGGGTGGGGCACCGGTGGCCGGAACGTGAACACGCTGGTGTTCCAGACCGGCCGGGCAGCGCGGATCGACGACTACGCCAGCGCCTCAGGCCCGGCCGCGCAGGAAGCCCGGGGGCTCGGCCTGCGCGCTGGGGTCGGCGTGCCGGTCAGCGCCGAGGGGCGGCCTTGGGGCTGTATGTACGTGGCGTCCAAGCGCGAGCCGCTGCCGGCCGGTACCGAGGTGCGGCTGGCCGCGTTTACCGATCTGGCCGCCACCGCGATCGCCAACGCCGAGGCCCAGTCCGCCCTCACCGCCTCGCGCGCCCGGATCGTCGCCACCGCCGATGCCACCCGCCGCCGCATCGAACGCAACCTGCACGACGGCGCCCAGCAACGCCTGGTCTACCTCGCCCTCAACCTGCGCGCCGCCCAAGCCGACGCACCGCCCGGCACCGGCAACCAACTCGACCAGCTCGCCACCGGGCTCGACGGCGTACTCGACGACCTGCGCGAAATCGCCCGCGGCCTGCACCCCGCGATCCTGGCCGACGGCGGACTGCCCCCCGCACTCAAAACCCTCGCCCGCCGGTCCGCCATCCCGGTGCACCTCGACGTCAAGGTCGACCGGCGGCTACCCGAGCCGG
>DASXMR010000138.1:0-36528 GCA_036495525.1 Streptosporangiaceae bacterium
GTGCTGCTGATCGGCCCGCTGCTGGCGCTGACCGGCGAGGCGTTCGTGCCAGGCGTCGGCGGTGACCAGATCGGCGCCCGCCCGGTGGACTTCCACCTCGCCGCGCTGCAGGCGATGGGGGCGGAGATCACCGCGCACGAGCACGGCATCCACGCCAAGGCGCTGCGGCTGACCGGCGCTCGCATCACGCTGCCCTACCCAAGCGTCGGCGCGACCGAGTCGGTGCTGCTCAGCGCGGTGCTGGCGGAGGGCCGCACGGTCATCGCCAACGCCGCGGTGGAGCCAGAAGTGATCGAACTGGCGCTGTTCCTGCAGCGGATGGGCGCCGGCATCGAGCTGCAGCCAGACCGGCGGATCATCATCGAGGGCGTCGAGCGACTGCACGGCGCCACGGTCAGGCTGCAGGGCGACCGGCTTGAGGCCTTCAGCTACCTGGTCGCCGGGCTGCTGACCGGCGGGCACGTCCGGGTGCACGGCTGCGCCCAGGAGCGGCTGGTGACGGCCGTCAACACGCTTCGCCGGATGGGCGCCGACCTGGGCATCGCCGATGGGTACCTGTCTGCTTCGGCGCCGGACGGGCTGCGCTCAGCCGCGGTGCACACCGACACCCACCCGGGCTTCATGACCGACTGGCAGACACCGCTGCTGGTGCTGATGAGCCAGGCCAAGGGGCTGTCGGTGCTGCACGAGACGGTGTTCGAGAACCGGTTCGTCTACGTCCCGGCGCTGAACCGGCTCGGCTGCGAGATCGAGCTGTTCCCGACTTGCCTTGGCGGTAACTCCTGTCGCTTCCACGACGCGAACTACCTGCATTCCGCTGTGGTCCGCGGCCCGTCCACGCTGGTCGGCGCCACCGTGGACGTGCCCGACGTGCGGGCCGGGTTCTCCTCGGTCATCGCCGCCTCGATCGCCGAGGGCCCGTCCGTGCTGATGGACGTCGCCTCGCTCGAACGCGGCTACGACGAGCCGTTCGAGCGGCTGCAGTCCATCGGCATGGCTATCTCCAGGATCGAAGTGCCGGACACCGGCGGGGACAACGGCTCGCCAAGCACAGACGCCGGCTGACAAGCCCGGACGCCAGCTCGCCAGGACCGGACGGCCGCTGACCAGCCAGGAAGCAAGCTCGCCAGGACTGGACGGCCGCTGATCAGCCAGGACGCCGCCGGGACCACGACTCAACCGGCCGGGGCGGCCGGCAGCGGTTAGCTGGACAGCTCGGCCAGCGTGCGCTCGGCCTCGGCGAGCCACGACTTGCGAGCGTCAAGCGCCTCCTGCGCCTGCTGCTCCGCGCGCTCGTCGCCCTTCTCCCGCGCCGTCACGACCTGCTTCTCCAGCGACGTGATGGCGGTGTGCAGCTGCTCGACCGCGCCCCTCGCCCTGGACTGCGCCTCGGGGTTGGACCGCTTCCAGTGCGCTTCCTCGGCTTTGCGTATCGCGTCCTCGACCCGGCGCAGGCCGCCTTCCAGCCGGTCCTGCTCATCGCGCGGGACCGGGCCTGCCTGCTCCCAGCGGTCGTGGATGCCGCGCAGCGTCGTGCGTGCCGCCCGGTGATCGGTCACCGGCAGCAGCCGCTCTGCCTCGGTCAGCAGGCCCGACTTCACCACGGCGTGCTCGCGCAGCGTCGCGTCCTTGGCCGAGAACGCCGCCGACCTCGCCTGGAAGAAAGTGTCCTGGGCGGCCTTGAACCGGCCCCACAGCTCCTCCTCGGCCCCCCGGTCGGCGCGCCCGGCCTCCTTCCAGGAGCGCATCAGCTCGCGGAAGGAGGCGGCCGTCGTCCCCCAGTCGGTCGATGACGACAGCCCCTCGGCTTGCGTGACCAGCTTCTCCTTGACGGTCCTGACCTGCTCGCGCTCCTGCTCCAGGCCGGCGAAGTAAGCCTTGCGGCGCTTGGTGAACGCGTTGCGGGCCGCGGACAGCCGCTTCCACAGCACGGTCTCGGCCTGCCGGTCGCCACGCGGCGCCGCCTTCCACTCGTCAAGCAGCTGGCGCATCCGCTCGCCGCTGGCCTTCCAGTGGGTCGCCTCCACCGCGATCCGCTCCGCCTCGGCGACGATGCGCTCCTTAACGTCGAGTGCTTCGGTGCGCGCGTGCTCCCTAGCGGCCTTGTGCTCCTCCCGCTTGTGGTCCACCAGCCCGGTGAGCGCCTCGAGCCGGCCGCGCAGGCCATCCAGGTCGCCGACCGCACGGGCTTCCGACAGCGTTTCCTGCAGCCGGGTGATCGTGGCCCTGGCGTGGGCGGGGGACAGGTCCGTGCTCCGCACCCGCTGTTCCAGGAGGCTGACCTCGGTCTCCAGCGACTCGAACTTGCGGGTGAAGAACGCGAGCGCCTCTGCCGGGCTGCCTGCCTGCCAGGAGCCCACCACCCGCTCGCCTTCGGCAGTACGGACGTAGACGGTCCCCTCGTCGTCTACCCGGCCCCACGGATCGTTGGCGGTGCTCACCGCAAACCTCCTGCTCGGTACCTGACTGGAGCAGCGGTGCCTTGTCAGGTCTTCTCTATTGTGACGCGCTCGATGGTGACTTTCTCCTTGGGATGGCCGTCACCTGCCCCGTTGGAGTTGTCGCTGCCGGCCTTCGCTACCTGCTGGATGAGTTTGAGCCCGCCGGTGATCGTGCCAAATGGCGTGTAATTGGGCTGAAGCGGACTGTTCTGGTAGACCAGGAAGAACTGACTACCGTTCGTGTTCGGCCCGGAATTGGCCATCGCCACCGTTGCGGTCTTGTACGTCGCCACGCCCGAGCTGCTCACCGTGCTCGCCAGCTTCGTGAGGTTCTCGTCGCTGAAGCTGTAGCCGGGCCCGCCAGTGCCCTTCCCGGTCGGGTCGCCGCACTGCAGCACGTAGATGCCCTGGGTGACCAGCCGGTGGCACGGGGTGTGGTTGAAGTACTTCTGCATGGCCAGCGAGACGAACGAGTTGACCGTGCAGGTCGCCTCGCTGTTCAGCAGCTTGATCTTGATGACGCCGCGGTTGGTGGTGATGGTCGCCTGGTAGCCGGCCTTGAAGTCAGGCTTGGCCGACGGCAGCTTGACCTTGCGCGCCGCCGTGCCGCCGGCGGTGTAGCTGCAGTGATGGGCCGGCTCTTGCACCACGGCGGCCGGCGACGCCGACGGGCTCGGCGCCGCGGAGCTCGGCGCGGGACTCGGCGGCGAAGCGGCGGCAGCTGCCGGGTGCGACGAGGGTTTGAACAGGAAGACGCCGCCAACGACGATCGCCGCGACCGCCACGGCGGCCAGCGCGCTGATGCCTAGCTGGCGGACCTTGCGGTCGTGCTGCGCCTGCTTGACGGCCCGGCGCTCGAGCCGCTCCCTGGCCAGCTTGCGCTGCCGCTCTCTCCTACCCGCCACCGGATGGCCTCCTGTTGCCGCATTGCCTGTTGCCGTACTGCATGGTTGCGATCAGCCCGTTTGCCATGTTCCTGCGATAAGCGAAACTGCGCGAATCGTACCGGCGCGGGCGCGTCAGCGCAGTCGGCTGTTATCTGTTCGGTGTCGTACCGGTTTGGCGCTGCAACCCGGCCGTCCGGCCAGCCCGCACGCCCGCCAGGCAAAGCCATCGGTAGCCTGTAACGCACATCGCGCTGCTGGCCGCTGGCCGCCGCGCGCGCCGGGCCGCCTGAGGAGGAATCGTGCTGGTCGCCGGGTTCCCGGCGGGGTCGTTCGCCGCCAACTGCTACCTGGTGGCGCCGGGACCGGGCGAGGAGTGCGTGATCATCGATCCGGGCCAGGACGCCGAGCAGTACATCGAGGACACCATCGAGCGGTACCGGCTGCGGCCAGTCGCCGTGCTCGCCACGCACGGCCACATCGACCACATCTGGTCCGTCGCGCCGGTCTGCGGCGCGCGGAACATCCCCGCCTACATCCACCCTGCTGACCGTGCCCTGCTCAGCGACCCGGCTCGCGGCCTGCCGCTGGCGCCCGGCCAGCAGCTGCTGCGCGGGCTGACGTTCACCGAGCCGGACGACGTGGCGGAGCTGACCGACGGGATGACGCTGGAACTGGCCGGCCTGCGGCTGGTGGTCGACCACGCGCCGGGCCACACGCCCGGCTCGGTGACCTTCCGCAGCGCGGACGATCAGGCAGCCGACGCAGGCGAGAAGGAGGCGGGCGCCATCTTCACCGGCGACTTGCTGTTCGCCGGGTCGATCGGACGGACCGACCTGCCCGGCGGCGACTACCCGACGATCCTGCAGAGCCTGGCCAGGGTCTGCCTGCCGCTGCCGGACCAGACCGTCGTGCTGTCCGGGCACGGCCCGCAGACCACCATCGGCGCCGAGCGGGCAGGCAATCCGTTCCTGGCCGGGCTGGCGCCGGCCGGCGGGCCGGTCACCGGCCTGTGACCGGCATCAGCGCGGCGAGACGGCAGCACCGGTACCGGTCTCGTTCTGCCGGAGAATCTGACCTTTCATAAAGCCGGCAGCCGCCGGACAGGCAGGGAGAGCGATGATCCGCACGCACGAAGCGGGCACGCTCCGCGGCGAGAACGCGGGGCAGCAGGTGACACTGGCCGGCTGGGTGGCCCGGCGCCGTGACCACGGCGGCGTCGTGTTCATCGACCTGCGCGACGCCAGCGGGGTCGTCCAGGTGGTGACCCGCGAGGAGGACGTCGCACACGACCTGCGGGCGGAATACTGCGTGCTGGTCACCGGCGAGGTGCGGCGCAGGCCGGCCGGGAACGAGAACCCGGAGCTGCCCACCGGCGGGATCGAGGTCGCCGCCGTGGCCATCGAGGTGCTCGCCGAGGCCGACCCGCTGCCGTTCCCGGTCGAGGGCAACGCCGAGCTGAACGAGGAAGTGCGGCTGCGCTACCGCTACCTTGACCTGCGCCGCGCGGAGATGGCCGCCGCGCTTCGCGCCCGCTCGCAGGCCGCCTACCTGGTCAGCGACGTGATGCGGGACCACCGCTTCGTGAACGTCGAGACCCCGTTCCTGACCAGGTCCACCCCGGAGGGGGCGCGCGACTTCCTGGTCCCCGTCCGGCTGCAGCCAGGCAGCTGGTACGCGCTGCCGCAGTCGCCGCAGCTGTTCAAGCAGCTGCTGATGGTCTCCGGGTTCGAGCGCTACTACCAGCTCGTGCGCTGCTTCCGTGATGAGGACTTCCGCGCTGACCGGCAGCCTGAGTTCACCCAGATCGACATCGAGATGTCGTTCGTGACCAGGGCCGACGTGATCGAGGTCGCCGAGGACCTGGTGGAGCGGCTGTGGTCGAAGCTGGCCGGCTACCAGGTGCAGCGGCCGATAGCGCAGATGAGCTACGCCGACGCGATGGCCAGGTACGGGTCCGATAAGCCGGACCTGCGATTCGGCTGCGAGCTGACCGACCTGACCGGCTATTTCGGGCAAAGCGAGTTCCGGGTGTTCCAGGCGCCGCACGTCGGCGCCGTGGTGATGCCGGGCGGTGCCTCGCAGTCACGCCGCGAGCTGGACGAGTGGCAGGAGTGGGCGCGCGCCCGCGGCGCCCGGGGCCTGGCCTACGTGCTGATCGGTGCCGACGGCGCGGTCACCGACGCCGGCCCGGTCGCGCGGCACCTGTCGGCCGCCGAGCGCTCCGGCCTGCCGGCCGCGGCCGGCGCCGCGCCAGGCGACTGCGTTTTCTTCGCGGCCGGCCAGGCCAGCGCGGCCCGCCAGCTGCTCGGCGCCGCCCGGCTGGAGATCGGGCAGCGCTGCGGCCTGATCGACCCGTCGGCCTGGGCGTTCACCTGGGTCGTCGACGCGCCGATGTTCGAGGAGGTGGGCGAAGGCGGCTGGACCGCGGTGCACCACCCCTTCACCGCGCCGCTGCCGGAGTGGGCGGCCAAATTCACCGCCGAGCCAGGCGGCGCGCTGGCCGACGCCTACGACATCGTCTGCAACGGCACGGAGATCGGCGGCGGCTCGATCCGGATCCACCGCCCCGACATGCAGCAGCGCGTGTTCGACGTGATCGGGCTGTCCAGGGACGAGGCGCGCTCGCAGTTCGGGTTCCTGCTCGACGCGCTGCGCTTCGGGCCGCCGCCGCACGGCGGGATCGCGTTCGGCTGGGACCGCATGCTCATGCTGCTGACCGCGCGTGACTCGATCCGCGACGTCATCGCCTTTCCCAAGGCGGCGTCCGGTCACGACCCGCTGACCGGCGCGCCGACGCCGATCACCGCGGCGCAGCGCAAGGAGGCCGGCATCGACGCGAAGCCCGGCGGCGGCCAGCCCGGCGGGCCAGGCCAGCCGGCTGGCGGCCATCCGGGTGCTGCACAGCAGCCGGCAAAATCCAGGTCATGAACTCCACGAACGACTACTGCCGGTAACTGCCGGCCCGCCGCCGGCTGCCGGGCCGAGATACTGTCAGTGACGTGCCAACGACAGGGCCGCCGCAGCGCGACAGCCTCTTCGACGCCGCGGCCGAAGAGGCGGCGCAAGCCGCTGCGCCGCTCGCCGTCCGGATGCGCCCGCGCACCCTCGATGAGGTCGTCGGCCAGCAGCACCTGACCAGGGACGGCTCGCCGCTGCGCAAGCTGGCCGAGCACGACGCCGCGATGTCGCTGCTGCTGTGGGGCCCGCCGGGCACCGGCAAGACCACCGTCGCGTACGTGATCAGCGCGGTGACCAAGCGCCGCTTCACCGAGCTGTCCGCCGTGTCGGCCGGCGTCAAGGACGTCCGCGCCGCGATCGAGGCGGCGCGCCGCGAGCTCGGCCTGACCGGGACCCAGACGATCCTGTTCATCGACGAGGTGCACCGGTTCAACAAGGCACAGCAGGACGCGCTGCTGCCGGCGGTGGAAAACCGCTGGGTCTCGTTCATCGGCGCCACCACCGAGAACCCGTTCTTCTCGGTGGTCGGGCCGCTGCTGTCCCGCTCGCTGCTGCTGACCCTGCGGCCGCTTGGCGACCAGGACATCATCACCGTGGTTGACCGCGCGCTGGCCGACGAGCGCGGCCTGGCCGGCTCGGTCAGCCTCGGCGACGGGGTGCGCGAGCAGCTGGTCCGGCTGGCCGGCGGCGACGCAAGGCGCGCGCTGACCTACCTGGAGGCGGCCGCGCTCGGCCTGCCCGACGGCGGGGTCATCGACCTGCCAGGCCTGGAGCGCGCAGTCGACCGCGCCGCGGTCCGCTACGACCGGGAAGGCGACCAGCACTACGACGTGATCAGCGCGTTCATCAAGAGCATCAGGGGCAGCGACGCGGACGCCGCGCTGCACTACCTGGCCAGGATGATCGAGGCCGGCGAGGACCCGAGGTTCATCGCCCGGCGGCTGATCGTGCACGCCAGCGAGGACGTCGGCATGGCCGACCCGACCGCACTGCAGACGGCCGTCGCCGCCGCCCAGGCGGTTGAGTTCGTCGGACTGCCCGAGGTCAGGATCAACCTGGCCCAGGCGGTGATCCACCTGTCCCTGGCACCCAAGTCCAACGCCGTGGTCAGTGCCATCAACGCGGCGGGCGCCGACGTGCAGGCCGGCCTTGCCGGGCCGGTGCCGAAGCACCTGCGCGACACCAGCTACCGCGGCGCCGCCCGGCTCGGCCACGGCCGGGGCTACCAGTACCCGCACGACTTCGACGACGGCATCGTCAGTCAGGCCTACGCGCCGGAGTCCATCGCCGGCCGTCGCTACTACCAGCCGTCACGGCACGGCGCCGAAGCCCGTTACGCCGACCGGTCCGAGTGGATCAGGGCAATACTGGCAGGCGGAGACGGGCACCCCGGCGACGGCAGCGCGCCAGCGGACCACGATGACGGCACGAAGCCAGATGGCGCCGCCGGGCAGCGGGGGGAGCGGTAAGGTCGCTCCCGTAACATTGCGGCCGCTCGGCCGAGTCCGCGGCCATCGCAACACATCTCGCCGCCCAGCCAGAAGGCCATTTATCCAGAAGGAGAGCCGGAGGGTGAACGCTGGCCAGCTCGCTGCCCTGATCGCAGCCGGATTCTGGGCGCTGCTCGTCTGCGCCGCGCTGTACGTGCTGGCCAGGCTCGCCCGGCTGATCTCGGCTGGCACCCGCCTGGTCACCGAGTACTCCGGCCGCACCGACGAGTTGCTGACCAGCGCGCAGGCCGCGGTCGACCAGGCAGCCGAGCAGCTGGACCGTACCGGCGCGATCACCGCCAGCATGGACGACGTGACGGCGAACATGGCCGAGCTGTCCGGCCACGTCTCCGGGCTCACCGGGCTGGCCAGGGAGCTGTCGGCCGGACTCGGCGGGCCCTTGTCGAGCATCCCGGCGGTCATCCACGGACTGCGCCGTGCGGTCGCGCTGCGCCGGGCAGCTGTCGTCCCCGGCACCGCGCAGCAGGTGGCGCTGCCCGGCCGCGGCCCATCGGCGCCAGCCGGACGAGCTAACACAGCGGCCAGGGGAGCGCGGCCGTGATCCGCCGCGGCTTCTGGCTGACGCTCGGCGCTGCGCTCGGCGTGACCGGCTACCGGCGGATCGGCCGTCTGGCCGGCTCGCTGCGCCTGACCGGCCAGCACATGTCCGGCCGGGGCAGCTCAGGCCGCTCCGCGCGACGCCGCGGCACGGTCGGCCAGTTCGTCCGCGACATGCGCGACGGCATGGACGAGTACCTGGAGCAGCACCCGCGCGGCTGGTCACCTACCCTCGATGGTCAGCAGGCACGCACCCGCGCCGCGCTCGGCGAAGCTGGCCCGCGCACCCACCCGCACGCCCAACACCCGGAGGATGGCCGCTGATGGAGTCGGCAGAAATCGTCCGCCGTTTCCTTACCTACTTCGAGCAGCGGGGGCACACGCTCGTCCCGTCCGCCAGCCTGATCGCCGACGACCCGACCCTGCTGCTGGTCAACGCCGGGATGGTGCCCTTCAAGCCGTACTTCCTCGGCCAGCAGACGGCGCCGTTCGCGCGGGCGACCAGCGCGCAGAAGTGCGTGCGCACCCCGGACATCGACGAGGTAGGCAAGACCACCAGGCACGGCACGTTCTTCCAGATGCTGGGGAACTTCTCCTTCGGCGACTACTTCAAGGAGCAGGCGATCCCGTTCGCGTGGGAGCTGCTCACCGCGCCGGAAGCGGCCGGCGGGTTCGGCTTCCCCGAGAGCCGGCTGTGGGTGACCGTCTTCACCGACGACGACGAGGCCGCCAAGCTGTGGCACGACCAGGTCGGCGTGCCCGAGGACCGGATCCAGCGCCGCGGCATGGCCGACAACTTCTGGTCGATGGGCGTGCCAGGCCCGTGCGGCCCGTGCTCGGAGATCTACTACGACCGCGGGCCCGAGTACGGCCGCGAGGGCGGCCCGGTCGCCGACGAGGACCGCTACCTCGAAGTCTGGAACCTGGTGTTCATGCAGTACGCCCGCGGCGAGGGGGCAGGAAAGGAAGACTTCCCGATCCTCGGCGACCTGCCAAGCAGGAACATCGACACCGGGATGGGCCTGGAGCGGATGGCGGCGCTGCTGCAGGGCGTCGACAACATCTACGAGATCGACACCATGTGGCGGGTGCTCGAGCGGGCGGCCGAGCTGACTGAGCAGCGATACGGCCGCGACCACCGCGCCGACGTTTCGCTGCGGGTCGTCACCGACCACGTGCGCACCGCCGTGATGCTGGTGGCCGACGGCGTGATTCCCGCCAACGAGGGGCGCGGCTACGTGCTGCGCCGGATCCTCCGCCGCAGCGTGCACAACCTGCGGCTGCTGGCCGGCGCGCAGCGCGGCGGCTCCGGCGGCGGGTCACCCGGCGGGCAGGACGAGCGGTACCTGCACGAGCTGGCCTCGGTCGCGATCGACGCTCTCGGCGAGCAGTATCCCGAGCTGCGCCGGGACGCGCCGAACATCCACACCGTGATCGACGCCGAGGAGACCGCGTTCCTCGGCACGCTGCGCACCGGCACCGCGATCTTCGACGCCGCAGTGGAGGAGACGAGGCGGCGCGGCAACGCGGTGCTCGGCGGCAGCCAGGCGTTCCAGCTGCACGACACCTACGGCTTCCCGATCGACCTCACCCTGGAGATGGCCGCCGAGCAGGGCCTGTCGGTCGACGAGGACGAGTTCCGGCGGCTCATGCAGCAGCAGCGGCAGCGGGCGAAGCAGGACGCGGCCGCGAAGAAGACCGGCAACGCCGACATCTCGGCGTTCGCCCGGCTGCTGGACGAGTCCGGCCCGGTGGTGTTCACCGGCTACGACGACACGGCAGGCGAGGCGATCGTGACCGGGCTGCTGGTCGGCGGCGTCCCGGTGCCCGCCGCCGGAGCCGGCACCGAGGTCGACGTGGTGCTTGACCGGACCCCGTTCTACGCCGAGGGCGGCGGCCAGCTCGCCGACGCCGGGCTGCTGACCGCTGCGGGCAGCGGCGCGGGAGCCGGCGCCCAGCTTCAGGTGCTCGATGTGCAGTCGCCGGTGCCCGGCCTGATCGTGCACCGCAGCCGGGTCACCGCCGGCGAGATCGTGGTCGGCACCCCGGTGCACGCGGCCATCGACATCGAGCGGCGCCGGGCGATCTCCCGCTCGCACACCGCCACGCACCTGGTGCACCGTGCGTTCCGCGGCGCGCTCGGCGAGTCAGCCGCCCAGGCCGGCTCGGAGAACTCGCCCGGCAGGTTCCGGTTCGACTTCACCGCGGCCGGCGCCGTGCCGCATTCGGTGCTGCGAGACGTCGAGGCCGAGGTCAACCAGGTGCTGATCGACGATCTGGCTGTCCGCGCCTTCCAGGCCTCGCTTGCTGAGGCCAGGGCGATGGGCGCGCTCGCGCTGTTCGGCGAGAAGTACGGCGACCAGGTGCGCGTCGTCGAGGTCGGCGATTACTCCCGCGAGCTGTGCGGCGGTACGCACGTGCCCTCGTCCGCCCAGCTCGGGCTCGTCAAGGTCCTCGGCGAGTCGTCCATCGGCTCGGGCGTGCGCCGGGTCGAGGCGCTGGTCGGCCTCGACGCGTTCCGCTTCCTCGCCGGGGAGAGCGTGCTGGTCAGCCAGCTCACCGAGCAGCTGAAGACACGGCGCGAGGAGCTACCCGAGCGGGTGGCCGGCATCGTCACCAGGCTGCGGGACGCCGAGCGAGAGCTCGGCCGGCTGCAGTCAGCGGCATTGCTCGACCAGTCGGCCGAGCTGGCGGCCGGTGCCCAGGATGTGGCCGGCGTCGCGTACGTGGCGCACCGGGTGCCCGACGGCACCGACGCCGACGGGATGCGCAAGCTGGCGCTCGACATCCGCGGCCGGGTGGCCGCTGCCCGGCCGGCCGTAGTCGTCATCGCCGGGGTGCCGGCCGAGCGGCCAGCGGTGGTCGTGGCGGTCAACGAGGCGGGCCGCGCGCGCGGCCTGAAGGCTGGCCAGCTGGTGCTCGCCGGCACCGCTGTGCTGGGCGGACGCGGCGGCGGCAAGGACGATATAGCCCAGGGCGGCGGGGCCGCGCTCGGCGAAGGCCGGCATAAGCTCATCGACGACTCATTCGGCGCGGTACGCAGCGCTATTTGGGACATAACGGGGTCAGGTGCCGTACCGTGAGACCGTGCCGCAGCCTCATCGTCGCCGTTCTGAGACCTGGCAATCAGGGAATACTGCCTTGAGAACCGGGGCCAGGCTCGCTGTCGACGTCGGCACGGCGCGCGTCGGGCTGGCCCGGTGTGATCGCGAAGGCCTGCTGGCAAGTCCGCTCGCCACCATCCACCGTGGCAAAGGTGACCTGGACAGCATCGCCGCCCTCGCTGGTGAGGAGGAGATCATCGAGGTCATCGTCGGCCTGCCGACCGGCCTGTCCGGCCGCGACGGCGCGGCGGCAGCGGCCGCCCGCCGTTTCGCCGCCGATCTCGCCGGTCGGCTGCGCCGCATTCCGGTGCGGCTAGTCGACGAGCGGTTCACCACCGTTATCGCCCACGACGCGCTGCGCCGGGGTGGCAGGGACTCGCGGCAGCGCCGTCACATCGTCGACCAGGCGGCTGCCGCGCTGCTGCTGCAGGATGCGCTGGACGCAGAGCGCGCCACCGGCGCGCCGCCGGGCGAGCTGGTCGGCGCGGCCACCGGCGGGCCCGGATGAGCCGCGACGACCGGAGCGGCAAGGGCGGCCGGCTGCCTGGTCTTGGGAGGCGGGCAAGGCCGCAGCGCGACGAGACCACCGACCCGTACGGGCAGTACGGTCACGACCCGCGCGGCCCGGCGCAGCCAGGCCCCTACGCGCCCGGCTTCGGTCCTGACGACAGCTACCCGCCGGGCTACGGCCACGACGGGCAGGGCGCTGCCGGGCAAGGCGGCTATCCGGGCTACCAGGACCAGGACGGTTACGGCGGCAACGGGTACTCAGGCCAGGACGGCTATCACGGGCAGAACGGCTACGGCGGCAACGGCTACACCGGCCAGGACGGCTATCCCGGCCCGGCTGGCGGTGCACCGGCCGGCTACCAGGAGCACGATGCCTACCCGGCGCAGAACGGCCACTCAGGGCAGAACGGCTACCCGGCCGGCGGCGGTTACCCCGGTGACCATGCTGACGGCGGTGGCTCGTACCCGACCGGGCCGGGCTACCCCGCCGATAACGGCAATGGCGCGGCGAACGGCTACCCGGACGGCTACGCCGGCCCGGACGGCCACATGGCCGGTCATGGCTACCCGGCCGACGACAGCTACCGGACCGGGCCGGGCTATCCGCCGGCCGCCAGCTACCCGTCGCAGCCTGGCTACCCGCCGGACGACAGTTACCCGTCGCAGCCTGGCTACCCGGCCGGTGACAACTACCCGTCGCAGCCTGGCTTCCCGCCCGACGGCAGTTACCCGTCGCAGCCGGGTTTCGCCCCAGACGACAGGTATCCGTCCCGGCCGGGTTTCGCGCCGGACGACAGGTATCCGTCGCAGCCTGGCTACCCGGCCGGTGACAACCACCCGTCCAGTCCCGGCTTCCCGCGCGACGGCAGCTACCCGTCGCAGCCGGGCTACGCGCCGGACGGCGGCTACCCACCAGATGGCGGCCAGGCCGGCGATCCGGAAGCATCCGGGCCCTACCGGTGGCTCCCGCCGGGCGGCATGCCCGCTGACGCCTTCGACGCCGGCCACGGCGAGGACCCGGCCTACGGACATGGCGCGCAACAGGGACACGGCTACCCTGATCCGGCCGGCCAGGCTGGCTACCCTGGCGCCGAGCCAGCTGACTACCAGGACGACCCTGACGGCTACTCCGACGAGCAGGACGTTTACCACGACCGATTCGACCACGCCTACGCAGAGGACGAGCCCTACCAGGGCAGGCCGGGCCCGCACCGCCAGGCAGCGGCCAGGCCGGACACCGGCAGCCAGCGCGGCCTGGTGCCCGGCCTCGCCGGCTCCGGCGGGGGCAGCAAGAAGCGCCGTCGCAGGCCGATGCGCCGGATTGCGCCGCTGCTCGCGGTCGTGGTGGTCCTCGGGCTGCTGGTCACCGGCGGCGTTTACGCCCTCAAGGTGTACCGGGGCCGGCACGCGAACTTCACCGGGTCCGGTTCAGGCACCGTCTTCTTCCAGGTGAAGCCCGGCGACGGCCCTGACCAGCTGGCGCCCGAGCTGGTGCACGACGGGGTGATCGCGGCCGCCGCGCCGTTCATCGCCGCGGCCGACGCCAGCAACTCGACGGCAAGCCTGCAGCCCGGCTACTTCCGGCTGCACAAGCACATGAGCGCCACGGCCGCCTACACCGCGCTGATCAATCCGAAGTCGGCCGTGCAGGCGAATGTCACCCTCCCCGAGGGACTGCGCGCGGTCAACGTCGTCCGCACCCTCGGCGCGCACTCCAAGATCCCCGGCACCTCGTTCTCGATCTCCGAGAGCCAGTACGCCAGCGCGCTGAAGGACACCAAGGCCCTCGGGCTGCCCTCGTACGCGAACGGCAACCCTGAGGGCTACCTGTTCCCGGCCACCTACCCGGTCACGCCGGGCTCGACCGCGACCACCGTGCTGCAGGCCATGGTGGCGCGGTTCAAGGAAGAGGCGGCGAGCGTCAACCTGCCCAAGTGGGCGAAGAAAGATCACTTCACCGAGGCCCAGCTCATCACCGAGGCCAGCCTGATCCAGGCCGAAGGCGGCCGGGTTTCTGACTTCGGGAAGATCGCTCGGGTGATCGACAACCGGCTCGTCCAGGGCATCAATCTGCGGCTGGACAGCACGGTCTTCTACGCTCTGCACCAGTACGGCATCGCGGCGACGGCACAGGACCTCACGGTGAACTCTCCGTACAACACCTATACGCATCCTGACCTGCCGCCTGGCCCGATCGACAGCCCCGGTGACGCGGCGATCAAGGCGGCGCTGCACCCGGCGACGGGGAACTGGCTGTACTTCGTCACGGTCAACCCGAAGACTGGGCTGACCAAGTTCACCGACAGCGCTACCCAGTTCGAGGTGTACCGGGAGCAGCTGAACGAGTACCTGAACTCACATCCGGGTGCCTGAGCAGCTGAGCGGCTGAGCAGTTCGATGGCTGGGCAGATTGATGGCTGAGCCCGCCAGGCACGCGGCCGTGCTTGGCTCGCCGGTCGCGCACTCCCTGTCGCCGGTGCTGCACAACGCCGCCTACCGTGCGCTCGGCCTGAGCGGGTGGCGCTACCAGGCGGTCGAGTGTGACGAGTCCGGGCTGGCTGCCTGGCTCGGCAGCAGGGACGCTAGCTGGGCCGGCGCGTCACTCACGATGCCGCTCAAGCGGGCCGTGCTGCCGCTGCTCGACCAGGCCGAGCCGCTGGTCGCCGACACCGGCAGCGCCAACACCGTGGTTTTCGACGGCGGCGCGCGGCTCGGCTACAACACCGACGTGGCGGGGATCGTCACCGCCCTGGCCGAGGCCGGCGTCACGCCCGGCGACGCCACCGTGATCCTTGGCGCCGGCGCCACGGCTTGCTCGGCGCTCGCCGCGCTGCGCGCGCTCGGGACCGGCGCGGCACAGGCAGCGGTGCGCGACCCGGCCAGGGCCGGCGGCCTGCTCGAGGTCGCCGCGCGGCTGGGAATGCGAGTCGGGCTAATCGCGTTCAAGGAGGCTGGGCAGGCCGGCCGCGGCCAGCTGGTGATCTCCACGATCCCGGCGCTGGCAGCGGATGGGTACGCGGCAATGCTGGCGCGGCGGACGCTCGTCCCCGCCGCCGTGCTCGACGTCGTGTACGACCCGTGGCCGACCCGGCTCGCGGCAGTAGCGCGACAGGCCGGCGCCGTGGTGGTGGGCGGCTTTGAGATGCTGCTGCACCAGGCGTCCAGGCAAGTCGAGCTGATGACGGGGAGCGCCGCGCCAGTCCAGGCGATGCGCCAGGTCGGCGCCGCTGAGCTGGAGCGCCGCGCCGCCGCAGGGCCCGCCTAGCCGCGTGCGCAGTGAATACCGCTGGTTACTCAGATGCGCTACGCTGAACAGCACGACCAGCCCGGCGCACCCGCGCCGGGCGTGCAAGCGGAGGACCACCCCGGCCGCCTCCCACCTGGCCAGCTGCTAGCTGGCGGGTTTCATGCCGCAGGGCGACCGCGAGGCCGCTGGCGGCAGAGCTGCCGGCAGCCTGACGGTTGCCTGGCAGGCCGGTCAGCCGGCAGGCGGACCGGGACAGGCCGGACGCGCCGGCCGGCGCGCGGATGCGAGTCGGCCGGGCGTGGGCGCAGCCGTCGCCCTGGCAGTCGCCGGGCAGTGGCAGCGTGACCGGTGGCCCCGCAAGCAGGCCTGCGGGGCCTTCTGCATTCAGCAGGCTCCGCGCAGGTACCCGGCCGGGAGATGCCCGGTCAGGCAGAAAGTGACGCAGGAGGTCACATCAGCACCGAACCTCGGATCAACGAGCGCATCCGCGTCCCCGAAGTAAGGCTGGTCGGCCCGACCGGCGAGCAGATCGGGATCGTCGCGATCAACGATGCGCTCCGGCTGGCCCAGGAGGCTGACCTCGACCTGGTCGAGGTCGCGCCGACCGCGCGGCCGCCGGTGGCCAGGCTCATGGACTTCGGCAAGTTCAAGTACGAGTCCGCACTGAAGGCCAGGGAATCGCGCAAGAACCAGACGCAGACCGTCATCAAGGAGATCAAGCTCCGCCCGAAGATCGATCCGCACGACTACGGCACCAAGAAGGGCCACGTCGAGCGGTTCCTCAAGCAGGGCGACAAGGTCAAGGTGACGATCATGTTCCGGGGGCGCGAGCAGTCCAGGCCTGAGCTTGGCTACAAGCTGCTGCAGCGGCTGGCCGGTGACATCGGCGAGCTGGGCTTCGTCGAGTCAGCGCCCAAGCAGGACGGCCGGAACATGATCATGGTGATCGGGCCGACCAAGCGTAAGGCCGATGCCAGGGCCGAGCGGCCCGCCCCGACCAGGGCGAGCGCCAGGGCGGCAGCGGCTCAGCCAGCGGCCGCCGAGGCCGGGCAGGTGTCAGCAGCACCGGCCGCCCAGCCGCGGCCAGCCCAGCCGGCTGACGCTCCGGCCGCCCAGCCGCGGCCGGCTCAGCCAGCTACCGCCTCGCCGCGACCGGCCTCGCCCAGGCCGTCCGCGCCCAGGCCAGGGACAGCTGCGCAGGCGGCGGCCAGGCTGAATGCGGCGGCGACCCAGACGGCGCCGCGGCCAGCCGCGGACCAGCCCGATGCCCGGCCAGCCGCAGCCCAGCCGGCCCAGCGACCGGCTGCCGCTCAGTCGGCACCGCGGCCGGCGGCGCCGCGCCCGTCTGCGCCGCGTCCGGCGGCACCGCGGCCGTCAGCGCCAAGGCCGGGAGCACCGCGGCCGGCGGCGCCGCGGCCGTCTGCGCCGCGCCAGGCTGCCGCCCAGCGGCCAGCCGGGCAGGACCGGACTGCCGAGCCGGGCGGCCAGGACGCCCAGGCCGGAGGCTGACGGCCGGTGATGATGTAACCGGGACGGCCAGGCGGGCAGCTTCGCTGCTGCCCATCGGGCCAGCCGGCTAGCTGCGCAAGCGCAGTATCGCGCCGCGGCGCGCACGATCGCGCCGCCGGCGCGCCAGCAGGGCCCCGCGCCACGGGGCACGACCTCTCGTGCCCGGCGGCGCGCCACGAGTCATCCGCGCCAGCTGGCGCGGCAGGAACGTCGTGCCGCAGGCACGCAGGAACGAAAGGCACGGCGAGATGCCGAAGATGAAGACGCACAGCGGCGCCAAGAAGCGGCTCCGCCTGACCGGGACGGGCAAGATCATGCGGCGCCGGGCCAACCGGGCGCACTACTTCGAGCACAAGCCCACCACCAGGACCCGCCGCCTGGAGAAGGACGTCGTGATTTCCCCGGCAGACACCAAGAAGATGAAGAGACTGCTGGGAAAGTGACCCAGCCCGCCTCAAGGGAGTCGAACAGATGGCACGCGTGAAGCGGGCGGTCAATGCCCACAAGAAGCGCCGGACCGTGCTCGAGCGGTCCAGTGGCTACCGCGGGCAGCGGTCCAGGCTGTACCGCAAGGCCAAGGAGCAGCAGCTCCACTCCATGACCTACGCCTACCGCGACCGCAAGGACCGCAAGGGCGCGTTCCGGCGGCTGTGGATCCAGCGAATCAACGCTGCCGCCAGGGCCGACGGCATCACCTACAACCGGTTCATCCAGGGCCTGAAGATCGCCGGAGTCGAGGTCGACCGGCGGATGCTCGCCGAGCTTGCCGTGGCCGACGCGGCCGCATTCTCGGCGCTGGTGAAGGTCGCGAAGACGGCGCTGCCCGCCGACGTGGACGCGCCGAGCACGGCTGCGGCCTGAGGGACGCAGGCTGAGCCGCGGCGTCGCCGCCCCCGCCGGCAGGCCATCCCGCCCCGGCCGGGCCGGCCAGCTGCCGCCAGGCAGCCGGTCGCCGCGGGTCAGGGCCGCCAGGCAGCTGGCCAAGCGGGCACTGCGCGAGCGCGCCCGGCTGTTCCTGGCCGAGGGTCCGCAGGCGGTCCGCGAGGCGCTGCGCACGGCGGGCACGATCACCGAGCTGTTCGCGACCGCCGACGCGGGGTCGCGGCACGGCGAGCTGATCGCCGCCGCGCGGGCCGCTGGGGTGCCGGTGCACGAGGTGACCGGCGAGCTGATGGCCGAGCTCGCGCAGACAGTAACGCCGCAGGGCCTGCTCGCTGTGTGTCGTTTCGTCGACGTGCCGCTCAACCAGCTGGTCGCGGCCCGGCCCGCCCTGGCGGTACTGCTGGCCAACGTGCGCGACCCGGGCAACGCGGGCACCGTGCTGCGCACCGCTGACGCGGCCGGGGCAGCCGGGGTGATCTTCGCTGCCGCCTCGGTCGACCCGTACAACAGCAAGTGCGTGCGGTCGTCGGCTGGCAGCCTGTTCCACCTGCCGGTGGTGACCGGCGTGTCGCTGCCGGACGCCGTCGCCGCGCTGCGCGGTGCCGGGCTGTGCATCCTCGCCGCCGACGGCAGCGCGGCAAGCAGCCTGGACGAGGCGGAAGCCGGCGGGCAGCTCGCCCTGCCGACCGCGTGGCTGCTCGGCAATGAGGCCTGGGGCCTGCCAGCCGACCTGCTGGCGCTGGCCGACGAGGCCATCGCCGTCCCCATCTACGGGCAGGCGGAGAGCCTGAACCTGGCCGCCGCGGCGGCCGTCTGCCTGTACGCGTCGGCCAGGGCACAGCGCGCCGCTGCCGTCTGAGCGCCCAGCCAGCGATCCTGACCAGCTAGCCCAGCTCCCCGGAGCAACCCGCCCGGATAGCCCAGCGTCCCCACCGGCCCCGGCGCTCTGACCGGCTGGCCCAGCGTCCCGACGGCCCAGGAGCCTGACCGGGTAGTGTCCCGACGGGCCGACCCATGATCCGGAAGGAAAACTGCTGCTATGACAGCAGTTTTCCTTCCAGTTAGGTACGCGGACCCGGCGTAGCTGGCTGCGTGCTGGAGGACGGCCGCTGGACTCGGAGTGGCTGCCTGCGGTGCTGGAACGCGGTCCATTCGACTCGCGATGGCCGCTGGTGCTGGATGGCGGCGGCATGAGATCGCTAAGTGCGCATCCCAAACTCCGAGTAGCAGGGGGTGCCGTACGGTATGCCGGACGCGCTAGAGTTTGATCACGTTGCGTCATTTCCCGCCTGTGCCTGAGTCGAGCGGTACGCGGCTGGTCACGCAGCGCGGTACTCGCTGCGGGTAACCCCCCGGATCCGCGGCCGGGTCTTTTCGTCGCGCCGGGGACAGGGACGGCGGGCGGAGGGCACAGTCGGGTGGACGGGATCAGGTCCGGGCGCCTCGCTGCGACGGCCAGCTGGCCAGCTCCCGTCGCGACCACGCCGTCCGCCTCGTCCGGCGTCGGCCTGCCCCCTTCGTCAGGTGCAAGTCCGGCGGGCTTGCCCGGTGCCGACACGCCTGCCTCCTCGGATGTCGGCCCGGTTCCCCCATCGGTTGTCGGCATGCCTGCTTCGTCGGGTGTCGGCCCCGCTGCCTCGTCTGATGGCGGCCCGCGTGCTTGCTCGGCTGTCGGCCCGCCCGCTTCGTCTGATGCTGGCCCGGCTGCCTCGTCGGATGCTGGCCCGGCCGGCCAGCCCGGCGATCCGGCGACCTCACCGGCCGGCGCGGCTGGAGGTGACGCACAGCCGCTGCCAGCAGGGCCGGCTGTCGGCCCGGTAGGACCGGCCGCCACCGCGTTCGCCACCCAGTCCGGCGGCCAGGCAGGGCCGATGGTGTGCGCCGACGACCTTCCCGACGGCCTGGTCATCGCCGACCACGCGGGCCGCGTCATCGTCTTCAATCGCGCGGCCAGCCGGCTCACCGGCATCAGCGCGGCCGAGGCGCTCGGCTGCAACCTGTACGCGGTACTGCCGTTGCAGGACGCCGAGGGTCGCTGCTGGTGGCAGCACTCGCAGCCGTACCACGGCCTGTCGACGCGGACCAGGCACCCCGAGCGGGCTCTCTACCTGCCCGACGGCCCCGAGCTGATGGTGTCGGTCGGCTACGTCCGTGACCCGCGCGACAGCCTCCACGGCCAGGGCCGGGAGCGCGCTGCCGGCGCGGTGCGCCGGATCACGGTCACGCTGCGCAGCGGCGATCAGCGGGCCCGGCTGGAGCGCAGCCGGGCCGACCTGGTCTCGACCGTGGCGCATGAGCTCCGCTCGCCGCTGACCAGCGTCAAGGGCTTCACCGCGACGCTGCTCGCCAAGTGGGGCAGGTTCACCGATGACCAGAAGAAGGTCATGCTGGAGACCGTCAACGCGGACGCCGACCGGGTCACCAGGCTGATCACCGAGCTGCTCGACGTGTCCAGGATCGAGGCAGGCCGGATCGAGGTACACCGCGAGCTGGTTGACATCCCGGCGCGCGCGGCCAAGCTGATCAGCGGCCGGGTAGCCGCCGGGGACGCCGAGGACAAGTTCCGGGTCGAGGTCACCCGCCCGCTGCCGGAGACCTGGCTGGACGGCGACAAGATCGACCAGATCCTCGGCAACCTCATCGAGAACGCCGTCCGACACGGTGCTGGTACGGTAACCACTGTGGTAGAGCCGTCGGCGGTAGCAGGCGCTCCTGGGGTGACCGTCTCGGTCCGCGACCAGGGGCCCGGCATCGCGCCCGACCTGGCGGCGCGGGTCTTCCGGCAGTTCTGGCGCGCGAAGCGGCGCGGCGGCGCTGGCCTCGGGCTGTTCATCGTGAAGGGCCTGGTCGAGGCGCTTGGCGGCGAGATCATCGTGCAGCAGGCGCCGGGCGGCGGGGCAGACTTCCGATTTACCCTGCCCGCTGGCGTGCCTGACTTCGGCTGACCGGCGGGCGCTCCGGCCGGGACCGGCTGCATCTGCTTCGTCCTGGCAGTGCTAGTGACGGCCAGCCAGGCCAGGTGAGTGATGGCCCAGGCTGGCCAGCCAGGCGGCGGCGGGCCGCTCGGCCCTTTCGTTCTGCATGATCGTGGGTCTTGCCCACGGGACAACCACCGGTGACCGCAGGAGAGCAGCAAGCCATGTCCGCACCGAATAAGAGCTACGATCCCGTGCCGGTCACGGCGCTGTCCGCCGACGAAGTGGCACGGATGCAGGCCGAGGCGCTCGCCGCCATCGCCGCCGCCGCCGACCTGGACCAGCTGAAGGCCGCCCGGCTGGCGCACGCCGGTGACCGGGCGCCGATCACGCTGGCCAACGCCGAGATCGGGGCGCTGCCGCCGGCCGCCAGGGCGGAGGCGGGCAAGCGCGTCGGCACGGCCAGGGCCGCCATCCGCGCCGCGCTCGCCAGCCGGCAGCAGGAGCTCGAAGCCGACCGCGATCGCAGGGTGCTGGTCGAGGAGGCGGTCGATGTCACGCTGCCCTGGGACCGCGCGCTGCCTGGCGCCAGGCACCCGGTGACCACCGTGGCCGAGCGGCTGGCTGACGTGTTCGTCGACATGGGCTACGAGATCGCCGAAGGCCCAGAAGTCGAGGCCGAGTGGTACAACTTCGACGCGCTGAACTTCCCGCCCGACCATCCGGCCAGGGAAATGCAGGACACGTTCTTCGTGGCGGGCCCGGACGGCGGGCACTCCGGCATGGTGCTGCGCACCCACACCTCGCCGGTGCAGATCCGGGCCATGCTCACCAGGCCGCTGCCGCTGTACGTGGTCAGCCCTGGCAAGTGCTTCCGCAGCGACACGCTGGACGCCACGCACAGCCCGGTGTTCCACCAGATCGAGGGCCTGGCCGTCGACGAGGGACTCACCATGGCCGACCTGCGGGGCGCGATCAGCTCGTTCGTCGAGGCGATGTTCGGCGAGGGGCTGCGCACCCGGCTGCGCCCCGACTTCTTCCCGTTCACCGAGCCGTCCGCTGACGTGTCGATGGAATGCCACGTCTGCCGCGGCGCCTCGGCCCGGCCGGGCGGCGCCCCGTGCCGGGTGTGCCGCTCGCAGGGCTGGATCGAGATCGCCGGCTGCGGCATGGTCAACCCGCGGGTGCTGGTGGCGTGCGGCATCGACCCGGACCGCTACAGCGGCTTCGCCTTCGGGCTGGGCATCGAGCGAGCCCTGATGATCAGGCACGGCGTCACCGACATCAGGGACACCGTCGAAGGCGACGTGCGGTTCAGCCGCGCGTTCGGAACGGAGGCGTGATGCTGGTCCCGCTGTCCTGGCTGCTGGAGTACGCGGCGCTGCAGCCAGCCGACGAGGGCGGCCCGGACGTCACCGAGATCGCCCGGCGGCTCACCGCCGCCGGGCTGGAGATCGAGGGGATCGACCACGTCGGCCAGGACATCACCGGCGTCGTGGTCGCCCAGGTGCTGGACATCGAGGAGCTGACCGGGTTCAGCAAGCCGATCCGGTACTGCCGGGTGACCTACGGCCAGGACGCCGAGCGGTCGGTCATCTGCGGCGCGGTCAACTTCTCGGCCGGCGACCGCGTCCCGCTCGCGCTGCCCGGCGCCGTGCTGCCCGGCGGGTTCAAGATCAGCGCGCGCAAGACCTACGGGCACGTCTCAGACGGGATGATCTGCTCCGCGGCCGAGCTGGCCATCGGCGAAGACCACGCCGGGATCCTGGTGCTGCCGGCCGACGCGCCGCTCGGTGCCGACTTCGCCGGCTACGCCGGGCTACGCGACGACGTCCTGGACGTCAACGTGACACCGGACAAGGGCTACGCGATGTCGGTACGCGGCGTGGCCAGGGAGCTGGCCATCGCGTTCGGCGCGGACTACACCGACCCTGCTGACGTCGGCCTGCCCGGCCCGGACGAGGTCGGCCGCCAGTCAGCCGAGGTCTACCCGGCCAGCATCGAGGACCCCACCGCCTGCGACCGGTTCGTGCTGCGCGAGGTGCACGGCATCGATCCGGCCGCGCCGGTCCCGCTATGGCTGCGGGTACGGCTGGCCAGGGCCGGGATGCGCACCGTGTCACTGGCCGTCGACGTCACCAACTACCTGATGGTCGAGCTCGGCCAGCCGCTGCACGCTTTCGACCGGGCCAGCCTCAGCGGGCCGATCGTGGTACGGCGGGCGCGCGAGGGCGAGCGGCTCGAGACCCTGGACCACGTGGTCAGGGACCTGGACCCGGACGACATCCTGATCACCGACTCGTCCGGGCCGATATCGCTGGCCGGCACCATGGGCGGGCTGGCCACCGAGGTGACCGATCAGTCGGCTGACCTGGTGATCGAGGCCGCGCACTTCTCCGCCGCCGGTACCGCGCGGATGAGCCGCCGGCACCGGCTGGAGAGCCCGGCGTCGGCCAGGTTCGCCCGCGGCGTCGACCACGAGCTGCAGCTGCGCGCGTCCGCCAGGGCCGCGGCCATGCTGACCGCGCTCGGCGGCGGCACGGTGCTGCCCGGCTGCACGTACGCCAGCGCGCCGGTCGACCAGGTCTCGGTCGTGCTCGCCGCTGACTACCCCGACCAGGTCGCCGGCACCGTCTACGGGCTTAGCACCGTCACCTCGCGGCTGCGCCAGGTCGGCTGCGAGGTCAGCGTGACCGACGAGGCCGCCGGACCGCCGCCCAGCACGGCGGAGGCAATCGGCGCGATCCTGCCGAGCAGGCACGTGCGCCATGAGCACGGGCGACACGACCGGGCCGGGCGGCTGATGGCCGTGATACCGCCGTCGTGGCGGCCCGACCTGACCGACCCGAGCGACCTGGCCGAGGAGGTCATCAGGCTCGAGGGATATGAGAAGGTCCCGGTGCGGTTGCCGAAGGCACCGCCCGGACGCGGCCGCACGGCGCGGCAGCGGATGCGGCGCTCGATCGGCCGCTCGCTGGCCGACGCTGGCTACGTCGAAGTGCTCAGCAGCCCGTTCGCGTCGGCGGCCGACGCGGATCGGCTGCAGCTCGCCGTGGACGACCCGCGCCGCCGCGGCCCTGTGATCGCGAATCCGCTGAGCGAGGAGGAGCCACTGCTGCGCACCACGCTGCTGCCGGGACTGCTCCGGGTGCTCAGCCGCAACCTGGGCCGCGGCTTCGCCGATGTCGCCCTGTTCGAGACCGGCACTGTCTTCCTGGCCAAGGCGAACGCACCGCGTTCTGCGCCGATCTTGCGTGTCGACCGCGGGCCGACAGTCAGCGAGGTCGCCTCGCTGGAGGCCGCCCTGCCCGAGCAGCCGCTGCACGTCGGTGCCGTGCTGTCCGGGGACATCGAGCAGGCCGGCTGGTGGGGGACCGGCCGCCGGGTCAGCTGGGCTGACGCAATCGAGGCTGCCCGGATCGTGCTGCGGGTCAGCCGGGCCGAGTTCAGCGTCCAGGCTGACCACCAGGAGCCCTGGCATCCTGGCAGGTGCGCGGCTCTGTACGTGCAGCCGAGCGAGGGTCAGCAGTGGCTGGCTGGCTACGCCGGCGAGCTGCACCCGCGTGTCGTCCAGGCGTTCGGCCTGCCGCCGCGCAGCTGCGCGATGGAGCTGGACCTGTCAGCGGTCGAGACCGCGGCTGCCGATCTCGGCCCGGTCCAGGCCCCGGTCATCTCGGCTTACCCGCCGGCCACGCAGGACGTCGCGCTGATCGTCGCCCAGTCAGTACCTGCCGCCGACGTCGAGGCCGCCCTGACGGCCGGCGCGGCGAGGCTGTCGCCTGACGGCGATGGCTCCGGCGACAGCGACGGGTCCAGCGACGGCGACACCGGGACGGCCGGCGGCATCATGCTGGAGGACGTGCGGCTGTTCGACGTCTACACCGGCGAGCAGGTCGGCGACGGCAACAAGTCGCTGGCCTACACGCTGCGCTTCCGCGCGCCCGACCGCACCCTGACCGCCGGGGAGGCAGCAGCCGCGAGGGACGCAGCGGTCGCCGAGGCAGCCAGGCAGACCGGCGCCGTCCTACGCGGCGGTTCCTGAGGCTGCACCGCCAGGACCCATGCGGGATCCATGCAGGCCGGCGCCCTGGTGCTCGGCGGGTCATGAGTTAGCCTCTAGCCGAGCGCTGCAACGTGCAGAAAGCCGGTGCTGACAGTGCCTGCTGGGTCGCAGCCAGCGAGCGGGCTGCTCGGGGTGGTGGGCAGGGTGACTGTGTCGATCCCGGCCGACGGCCCTGGCGAGGTATTGCTGCCGGTCCGGGGCGGGGCCGAGGGCTTCGCCGCGTGGTCCGACGAGCCCATAGCGCGGCACAGCCGAGTCATTGTCGTCGAGTGCATGTCTGCTCGCTCGGTGTTCGTCACCCCTTTCCCGTAGCGGTTGCTATCAGGGCTGCCCTCGGGTTCCTTCCTGGAGACCATCATGTTGTTCTGGCGTGTCCCCGCACCCAACGAGGCACTACTGATTTCTGGCTCCAAAAGCCGCAGGCATGACACCCAGTTCCGGATCGTGACGGGGCACGGCAGCTTTGTACTGCCCGTGCTTCGGAAGGCGCGGCTGCTGTCACTGGCGCTGCGCGAATCGGAGATTGTCGAGGACTGCATCACCCAGCAAGGCATTCGGCTTAACGTCCGCGCAGTCGCGGCTTTTAAGGTCGGCGACGACCCGGTGTCTATTGCCAACGCCGCCCGCCGGTTCCTGTCCGAGCAAGACCGCATGGAGGTACTGGTCGGCCGCGTCTTCGCCGGGCACCTGCGATCTATCGTCGGCGGGCTCACCGTCGAGCAGATCATCCGCGAGCGTGACCGGGTCGCGCAGGAAGTCAAGGACGGCAGCCACGCCGAGATGGAGAAGCTCGGCATCGTCGTCGACGCGCTGGAGATTCAGGAGATCGAGGACGGCACCGGGTACATCAACAACCTCGCCGCGCCGCACGCCGCCGTGGTGGCCAGCCAGGCACGTATCGCGAGGGCCGCTGCAGATCAGGAGGCAACGGAGCGCGAACTGCAGGTCGCGGCCATGAAGGCGCAGTACGAGCGGGACACCGCGATCAAGCGCGCCGGGTTTCTGGCGGAGACCGAGGAAGCTAAGGCCAGGGCCGCCCAGGCCGGGCCGCTCGCCGAGGCAGAGGCGTCGCAGCAGGTCATCGAGCAGCAGACGGTGCTCGCCGGGCGGGAGGCGGCGCTCGCAGCGCAGCGGCTTGAGGCAGCGGTGCGCCGCCCAGCCGACGCCGAGGCCTACCGCAAGCGGACGCTGGCCGAGGCTGACCGGGACCAGGCTAGGTTCACGGCCGACGCGGAGGCATATCGCAGCACGACCCTGGCCGAGGCACAGGCCACGGCGATGCGGGTGCAGGCATCGGCTGCCGCCGACGCCACCCGGGCGAAAGCAGGCGGCGAGGCAGCGGCGAACACGGCGCTGGCCTCCTCGCTGCGCGATGGCAACCAGGAACTGATCGCCGCCAGCAGCATCATCGAGCACCTGCCCAAGCTGGTCGAGGCGGCGTCGCGCGGGCTCGCCGACTCGAACCTGACGATTCTGAACGGCGCACAGGGCGTCAGCGAAATGATCGCCGGACTGGTAGCGCAGGGCCTGTCCGTTCTCGACCTGCTGCGCGCGTCGGCCGCGCCGGGCGGTGGCGCGACCATCGTCCCCGTCCGGACGCAGAACGGGTCGCCGGCTGGCCCGCCGGATGCCAGAGTTGCGCAGCCAGCCAGCGGCAATGCGACGCCGGCTGGCCAGATGCCGGGCTAAGGCGGCGCCCCGCGCGGTCCGGGTGCCGACCGGGCTCAGCGGGCCAATGCCGGCAACACCCGCACGCAGCTCATCGACAGTGTGAAAGTCGCCGGCCGCGATCTCGTGGTCGGCAGCGAGGATGTCCGATACGGCGCTGGGCCGGCGAGCAAGGTTACTGCTGCTCACCTCGGTCGGTGCCTCGCTGACAGCGCGGTCAGGCGGGGGTGGGGAGGACCGCAAGGATCTCGCTGGTGCCAAGCACGCACTTGGAAGCGTTGCCGGTCTTGAGCACCTCGGGGGTCGTGAAGCCCTGGCAGATCCAGCCGTGCACCTTCACCGGGCCGCCGCCGCCGTTGCCTGGCGCCTTGCCCTCTTCGATCGCCTTCGCGTAAGCGCGCTCGATGGTCATCGCCTGGCTGCACGACACCTGGCCGCGCGCGACCTCTATGTTCACCGGTACGTTGGCCGCGGTCTTGGTGCTGCCGCATTTCGCCACCACGGCAGTGGTGGCGCTGCCGGAGCCCGCATCCGGCTTGCCGGCCTTGTGCCCGATAGCGCAGCTAGCGGCCACCAGCACGACGGCTATCGTCATGGCGGCGTACCCGGCAGCGGCCAGGGCCCGGGCTCGCGGCCTGGCATCAGGCGCGGCTGCCCGCGGGCGAGCAAGCATGCGGCCTCCTCTCGCTGCGCGAACACATCATGCCGCAGATTCCGGCGAACCCGAACCGGCTCCCGCAATCGGTCTCAAACTCGGCGCATTCGATCATGCCTGCACCGTCAGACGCACTAAGGTGGTTGCATAAAAACTCGTAAGTCTGCATAATCATTCAGGTGGGCGAGCCATCGGCGGCGAGCTCAGGACGGCGCCGGCAGGCGGCGAGCGGTTCGGCTGGTCAGCCAGGATCGGCTCACTGGCCGCCTCCCTGGCGGCCAGCCAGGCCCGGCGCAGCACCGGCAGGGTCGGCGGTGGCAGGGACCGGCGGTACGGGCCGCGGCCGGCCGGGCCGCCACTGACCGGATAGCGGCACCGGTCACGGCGCGGGCGGCCGATGCAGTTCACAAGCTTGAGGAGGGTCGATGGGAGCGCGCGTGGCGGTGGCCGGCGCTAGCGGGTACGCCGGGGGAGAGCTGCTGCGGCTGCTCGCCGGGCACCCTGACCTGGAGATTGGCGCGGTAACCGCGGACAGCAAGGCTGGCCGTCCGGTCGCCGACGTGCATCCGCAGCTCGCCGGCGTGCCGGCGCTGGCCGACCGGGTGTTCAGCTCGGCCGCCGACACCACGCTCGCCGGGCACGACCTCGCCTTCCTTGCGCTGCCCGCTGGCCAGTCCGCGCCGGTCGCGGCCGCCCTGGACGGCGACGTGCGGGTCGTGGATCTGGGGCCCGACTTCCGGCTCGCCGACAGCCAGGCCTGGGCGAGGCATTACCAGGGCGGCCACGCCGGCCGCTGGCCATGCGGACTGCCCGAACTGCCTGGCGGCCGCGCGCAGCTGCGAACCGCAACCCGAGCCGCCGTACCCGGCTGCTACGCGACCGCCGCGATCCTGGCCCTCACCCCGGTGATAAGGGCCGGGCTGGCCGAGCCGGGCGACATCGTCGTGGTCGCCGCTTCGGGAACCTCGGGTGCCGGGCGCTCGCCGCGCGAGGAGCTGCTGGCCACCGAGGTGATGGGCGCGACGTCGGCCTATCAGGCAGGTGGTAGCCACCGGCACATCGCGGAGATCGAGCAGGCCATCGCCGAGGCACTGGCTGCCAGCGAGCGCACCGACGGCCAGCAAGCAGCGGGCCAGCCGGCGTCGGGCCAGCAAGCATCGGGCCATCCGACGGCGGGCGAGCAGGTGGCTGGCCAGCAGGTGGCTGACCAGCAGGTGGCTGACCAGGAGGCCGCGGGCCAGCGGGTGTCGGTGTCGTTCACGCCGCTACTGGTGCCGATGCCGCGCGGCATCCTCGCGACCTGTACCGCCCGGCTGGCCGGCGAGGCGGCGGGGCAGTCAGCCAAAGTGGCCACGGCGCTGCTGCGCGCCGCACTTTCCGCCGGGTACCCGGCTGAGCCGTTCGTCACCGTGCTGCCCGAGGGGCGCTGGCCGGGGACCGCCGCAGTGGCCGGCTCGAACGCCGTGCACCTGCAGGCTGCCGCCGACGAGCGGGCGGGCCGGGCGGTGATCGTCGCGGCCATCGACAATCTCGGCAAGGGCGCGGCCGGCCAGGCGCTGCAGACCGCCAACCTGATGCTCGGCCTGCCCGAGGGCGCCGGGCTGACCGCCTGCGGGGTCGCGCCGTGAGCGTCACCGGGCCGGCCGGCTTCCGGGCGGCGGGGCTCGCCGCCGGGATCAAGGAGTCCGGCCGCCCCGATCTGGCGGTGGTCATCAACGAAGGCCCGTCAGCAGCCGCGGCGGGGGTCTTCACCGCCAACCGGGTCAAGGCGGCGCCTGTGCTGTGGACTCAGCAGGTCCTGCGCGGTGGCGCGGTGCGCGCCGTGGTGCTGAACTCCGGCGGCGCGAACGCCTGCACCGGCCCGGCTGGCTTCCGCGACACCCACCAGACGGCCGAGCGGCTAGCCGCTGCCCTGTCGGTGCCGGCTGCGGAGGTGGCGGTCTGCTCGACCGGCCTGATCGGCGAACGGCTGCCGATGCAGCGGCTGCTGCCCGGCGTGGATGCGGCAGTGGCGGCGGCTACGGCAGACGGCGGCCCGGCGGCCGCCGAGGCGATCATGACGACCGACACCATCGCCAAGACCTGCCAGCTAGCCGGCCCCGGCTATCTCATCGGCGGGATGGCCAAGGGCGCTGCGATGCTCGCACCAGCCTTGGCCACCATGCTGGCGGTGGTCTGCACCGACGCCAGCCTGACCGCCGCGGAGCTCGACCTGGCGCTGCGTGACGCCACCCGCACCACCTTCGACCGGCTGGACTCCGACGGCTGCATGTCCACCAACGACACGGTGCTGCTGCTGGCCAGCGGCGCGTCGGGGGTCAGGCCGGAGCCGGGCGAGTTCACCGCCCTGCTGGCCAGCGCGTGCGCAGACCTGGCCGGCCAGATGCAGCAGGACGCGGAGGGCGCGACCAAGTCCATCGCGATCGAGGTGATCGGTGCGGCGACCGACGCGGTGTTCGAGCCGGATGAGCTGAGCGTCGCGATTAACGGCGTCTGGGTCTGCCGCGGCGGCTACGCCGCCCAGGACAGGTCTGCGGTGGACCTGACCGGCCGCGCGGTGACGATCACCGTCGAGCTGTCCGCCGGGTCGCACACCGCGACCGTGCTGACCACGGACCTGACCGCCGAGTATGTCCGGGAGAACTCGGAGTACTCGACGTGACCGCGTCCGGCCAGGCCGCCCAAGCACAGGCCGCTACTGCACAGGCCGCTACTGCACAGGCCGTCGCCGGGCCGGCCGCTGTGCCGCGGGCCGCTGCCTCATCCGCCGCCGCTGCGCAGGCTAAGGCAGCCGCGCTGATCGAGGCGCTGCCGTGGCTGGAGCGCTTCAACGGCCGCGTCGTGGTGATCAAGCTCGGCGGCAATGCCATGACCGACCGGCAGCTGCTGCAGGCGTTCGCGCAGGACGTGGTGTTCCTGCGGTACGCGGGGCTGCGCCCAGTCGTCGTGCACGGGGGCGGGCCGCAGATCAGCGCGCAGCTCAACCGGCTCGGCATCGAGAGCACCTTCCGGGCCGGATTGCGGGTCACTACCCCCGAGGCCATGGACGTGGTCCGGATGGTCCTCACCGGCCAGGTGAACAGGGACATCGTCGGCCTGATCAACCAGCACGGCCCGTTCGCCGTCGGGATGTCCGGCGAGGACGCGCACCTGCTCACCGCCAGCCGGGCCACCGCCACGGTCGACGGGGAGCCGGTAGACCTCGGCCAGGTCGGTCGCGTCGACTCGGTCAACACCGGCGCCGTCGCCGCGCTGATCGATGACGGCCGGATACCGGTGATCTCGAGCGTCGCCCGCGGTGCCGAAGGCGAGATCTACAACGTCAACGCCGACACCGCGGCCGCGGCGGTCGCGGTCGCGCTGCACGCGGCCAAGCTGGTCATGCTCACCGACGTGCCTGGCCTCTACCCGGCCTGGCCCGGCAGCGCCGCAGCGGCCGGCAGCGACGCAGCGGCTGGCAGCGACGCAGCGCCAGCGGCCGGCAGGGCAGCGGTACCTGCCAGCGCGGCAATCCCCGCAGCGGCGGCTGGCGGGTTCGGCGGCGCGGGCGAGGTCATCAGCCAGATCGTCGCCGGCGAGCTGGCCGCCTTGCTGCCCCGGCTGAGCGACGGGATGATCCCGAAGATGCAGGCCTGCCTCACCGCGGTGAACGGCGGCGTGCCGCAGGCGCACGTGCTCGATGGCCGGCTGCCGCACGCCGTGCTGCTGGAGATCTTCACCGACTCGGGCATCGGCACCATGGTCGTGCCCGGCCAGGCGGGGCCGGGCCAAGCCGGGCGGTCAGCGGCCGCCGGGGACAGGAGGTCGGCATGACCGTTACGGACGCCCGTTTGCCCGCTTCGACAGCCACCGAGCGGCTGCAGCAGCGGTGGCTGGCCGTGATGATGCCCAATTACGGCGTGCCGCCGGTGGCGCTGACGCGCGGCGACGGCTGCCTGGTGTGGGACGCCGACGGACGCTCGTACCTGGACCTGATCGGCGGCATCGCGGTGAGCGCGCTTGGCCACGCTCACCCGGCGCTGGTCAGGGCCGTCAGCGAGCAGGCCGCCGCGCTCGCGCACACTTCGAACCTGTTCGCGCACGAGGGCGCGGTCGCGCTTGCTGAGCGGCTGCTCGGCCTGCTCGGCGCGGACGGGAGAGTGTTCTTCGGCAATTCCGGGGCGGAGGCAAACGAGGCGGCGATCAAGCTGGTGCGCCGCCACCACGGCAACTCTAGGCGCGTGATCGTGGCCGCCGAAGGCGGCTTCCACGGCCGCACCATGGGCGCGCTCGGCCTGACCGGCAAGAGCTCGATCACGGCGCCGTTCCGCCCGTTCGGCATCGACGTGACGTTCGTCCCGTTCGGCGACGCCAGCGCGCTCGGCACCGCTGTCGGCCAGGACTGCGCCGCGGTGTTCCTCGAGCCGTGCCAGGGCGAGGCCGGCGTGGTGCCGGCGCCCGCCGGGTACCTGCGGGCGGCGCGGCAGGCTTGTGACGCGGCCGGCGCCGTGCTGGTGCTGGATGAGATCCAGAGCGGCATCGGCCGCACCGGTGCCTGGTTCGCGCACCAGCACGAGGGCGTGCTGCCCGACGTGATCACTCTCGCCAAGGGCCTCGGCGGCGGCTTGCCGATCGGTGCCTGTGTCGGCCTGGGCAAATACGGCGCGGCGCTGCATCGCGGTGACCACGGCAGCACGTTCGGCGGCAACCCGGTGGCCTGTGCGGCCGCCCTGGCCGTGCTCGACACGATCGAGAGCGAGCAGTTGCTCGAGAACGTCACGCAGGTCGGCGGCCGGCTAGCCGCCGGTTTGCGCTCGGTGACCCACCCGCTGATCACCGGCGTGCGGGGCAGCGGTCTGTGGCTGGCGATAACCCTCTCCCGCGCCGCCGCGCCAGCTGTGGAGGCCGCGGCTCGGCAGGCCGGGTTCCTGGTCAACGCCGTGCAGCCGGACGCGATCAGGCTCGCGCCGCCGCTCATCCTCAGCGCCGCGCAGGCGGATTCCTTCACCGCTGCGCTGCCCGGCATCCTGGACGCGGCGTGCGACCTGCTGGCGCAGGACGGTGCGCGGTGAGCGGCCTGCCACCGGCGCCCGCGGCCGAGCCAGCCGGAACAGTGCCAGCCGGAACAGTGCCAGCCGGAACTGGCCCAGCCGGAACTGGGCTAGCAGGCCTGCGGCATTTCCTGCGTGACGACGACCTCTCCCCGGCCGAGCAGGCAGCAGTCCTCTCGCTGGCTGTGCAGATGAAGGGCGACCGGCTCGGGCACCGCGTGCTAGCCGGCCCGCGCGCGGTGGCCGTGCTGTTCGACAAGCCGTCGCTGCGCACCAGGGTGTCGTTCGCCATCGGCGTCGCCGAGCTCGGCGGATACCCGCTGGTCATCGACCAGCAGAGCACGCACCAGGGCCGCGGCGAGACCATCGAGGACCTGACCAGGGTGCTGAGCAGGCAAGTCAGCGCCATCGTCTGGCGCACCTTCGGGCAGCAGCGGATCGAGGCGATGGCCGCGATCAGCCCGGTGCCGGTGATCAACGCGTTGACCGACAGTTTCCACCCCTGCCAGCTCCTGGCCGATCTGCTGACGATCACCGAGGCCCGCGGGCAGCTGGCCGGCACGACGCTGACGTTCCTCGGGGACGGCAGCAGCAACATGGCGCACTCCTACCTGCTCGGCGGCGCGACGGCTGGCCTGCACGTGCGCATCGCCGCGCCGGAGGGCTACTCGCCAGAGGCCGGCGTGCTAGCGGCCGCGGCCGCCATCGCCGCGCGAACCGGCGGGTCGGTCGCGGTCACGGCCAGCCCGGCCGAGGGGTGCACCGGCGCCGACATCCTCGCGACCGACACCTGGACCTCGATGGGGCAGGAAGGGCAAGAAGCCGCGCGCGTCGCCGCGATGACGCCCTACCGGCTGGACGAGCAGAAGCTGGCCCTCGCCACAGCCGGCTGCCGGGTGCTGCACTGCCTGCCGGCGCACCGCGGTGAGGAGATCTCGGCCGGGGTGCTTGACGGGCCAGCCAGCCTGGCCTGGGACCAGGCGGAGAACCGCCTGCACGCGCAGAAGGCGCTGCTCGGGTGGCTGCTCGGTGCCCGGCACGGGTCCGGCGCCATCGCCGCCGGGCCGGGCCAGCACGCCGGGAGCGACGGCACTGGCGTCACCGTGGCGCAAGTCGGCCAGGTACCGGGGAGTGGGCCATGACCTGGACCAGCCCGATGACCAAGGCAGCCAGGCAGGCTCAGGTCGCCGCGATCCTGGCCCGCCAGGACACGCCGGTGCACTCGCAGGAGGAGCTGGCCAGGCTGCTTGGCCGCCGCGGCGTCCGGGTCACCCAGGCCACGCTGTCCCGTGACCTTGACGAGCTGGGCGCGGTCCGGCTGCGCGGCCGCGACGGCGCGCTGGCTTACGCGCTGCCCGGTCAGCCGGGCGGCCCCGGCTCGATGCCAGGCGGCCTGCTCGGCGGCGAGCCTGCCGGCCAGGGCGCGAACGCGCACGGGGGAGCGGGCCCGGCCAGCGCTGGCTCCGCTGACCCTGGCAGCTGGGCCGACGGCGGCCAGGGCGACCCTGGCTCGGGCAGCGCGGGCGCTGGCTCGGCCGGCTGGGGCTCCGCCGAAGCCACGCGCGCCGCCGCCGCCGCGCCCGGAGGCGAATGCCAGCCCGGAAGCGTCGCCGTTCCTGACGGTGCCGCAGCGCCGGAGGGTGCGGGTTCAGCCAGCGAGGCAGGATCGTCCGGTGGTGCCGTCTCAGCCGGCGGTACCGGCCGGGCGCGGCGCGGGACTCGTGCGCCGGGCCAGACGGCCGTCCAGGGCAACGCGGAGCCGATGCCGGAGGCTGCCGCGGGGCAGCTGGCCGGATCGCCTGAATCGTCCGGCCGGCTCGCCAGGGTGACCGCCGAGCTGCTGCTCGGCGCTGAGGCAAGCGCGAACCTGGTCGTGCTGCGCACCCCGGCCGGGGCCGCGCAGTTTCTTGCCTCGGTTATCGACCACGCGAGCTGGCCGTCGATCCTCGGCACCGTCGCAGGCGACGACACGGTGCTGGTGATCTCCCGTGACCCGGCGGGCGGCCAGCAGCTCGCTGACGCGCTGCTGCGGCTCGCCGAGCGGCGCTCGCAGGCCGGCCGGGCATGACCGAAGCCACGGCGGCAGCCAGGCCGGGGCGCTGGCCAGCCGGGCAAGACCGAACCGCTCAGGCAGAAGGGCGGCCGACGCTGTGAGGAGAAGACTGTGACCGAGAAAGTGGTGCTGGCCTACTCAGGCGGGCTGGACACGTCCGTGGCGATCGGCTGGATAGCCGAGCAGGCCGGCGCCGAGGTGATCGCGCTGGCCGTCGACGTCGGCCAGGGGGGCGAGGACCTGGAGACCATCCGCAGCCGGGCGCTGGCCTGCGGCGCCGCGGCGGCCGAGGTAGTCGACGCGCGGGCGGAGTTCGCCGCCGGGTACTGCATGCCGGCGCTGCGCGCGAATGCCCTGTACATGGACACCTACCCGCTGGTCTCGGCGCTGTCGCGGCCGCTGATCGTGACCCATCTGGCCAGGGTGGCACGCGAGCACGGCGCCAGCCTGGTCGCGCACGGCTGTACAGGCAAGGGCAACGACCAGGTCAGGTTCGAGGCGGGCCTGGCGAGCCTGGCACCCGAGGTCGGCGTCATCGCCCCGGTCAGGGACTCGGGGATGACTAGGGACAAGGCGATCGCCTTCGCCGCCGAGAAGGGCCTGCCGATCAGCGTGACCGAGCGGTCGCCGTACTCGATCGACCAGAACCTGTGGGGCCGCAGCTGCGAGACCGGGCACCTGGAGGACATCTGGGAGGCGCCGCATGACGACGTCTGGGGCTACTCGGCAGACCCGGCTGGCCCGCGCGAGCCGGATGAGCTCACGATCAGCTTCGCTGACGGGGTCCCGGTCGCGATCGACGGGCAGCCGATGACCCCGCTGCAAATCGTCACCCGGATGAACGCGGCGGCCGGAAAGCACGGCGTCGGCCGGATCGACATGGTCGAGGACCGGCTGGTCGGCATCAAGAGCCGGGAGATCTACGAGGCGCCGGGCGCGATCGCGCTGATCGCCGCGCACCAGGAACTTGAGGGCGTCTGCATGGAGCGCGACCTGGCGAGGTTCAAGCGGCAGGCAAGCCAGCGGTGGGCGGACCTGGTTTACGACGGGCTGTGGTTCTCCCCGCTGCGACGCGCGCTCGACGCGTTCATGACCGAGGCATCGCGGCAGGTCAGCGGTGAGGTACGGGTGCGGCTGCATGGCGGCCGCGCCGTTGTCACCGGGCGCCGCAGCCAGGCCGCGCTGTATGACTTCGACCTCGCCACCTACGACACCGGGGATATCTTCGACCAGCAGATGGCCAGGGGCTTCGTCGAGCTCTGGGGCCTGTCAGCGAAGATCGCGGCCGGCCGCGACCGCCGGGCCGGCGCTGGCGGCACCCTGCCGCTCGCCTCCTGATGACCGGAGACAACCAGGATGAGCCAGAACGCGGCCGGAGGCGGGACTGCCGGCGCCGACCGCGCTGCCGGACCGCCCGCTGACGGCGAGGCCAGCGGCGAGCAGGGCCAGCAAAGCCAGGCGGGCGGTGCCATGAGCGGCACGGCCGGCGGGCCGCTGGCCGGGATGCGCGTCATCGAGCTGTCCAGCTACGTCGCCTCCCCGCTGTGCGGGATGACGCTGGCGCAGCTCGGCGCCGACGTGATCCGGGTCGACCCGATCGGCGGGGTCGGCGACCGGCGGCGCTGGCCGCTGGCGCCATCCGGTGCCAGCCTGCCCTGGGCGGGCCTGAATAAGGGCAAGCGGTCGGTCACGGTCAACCTGCGTTCCGACGCCGGGCGCAAGCTGGTCGCCGACTTGATCGTGGCCGGCGGCCGCGAGGGCGGCATCGTGGTGACAAACTCCGCCGCTGCCGGCCCGCTGGCCTGGCCGGCGCTACGGCAGCGAAGACCCGACGTGATCTGCGTTCAGCTGCTCGGCCGGCCCGACGGCGGCACAGCGGTGGACTACACGGTCAACGCCGCGGCTGGCTTCCCCCTGGTCACCGGGCCGGCCAGCATGCGCGAGCCGGTCAACCACGTGCTCCCGGCCTGGGACGTGGCGTGCGGCCTGTACCTCGCGACTGGTCTGCTCGCCGCCGAGCGGCAACGGCTGCTGACCGGCCAGGGTCAGCAGATCGTGCTGGCGTTGTCCGACGTAGCCCTGGCCACCGCCGGCAACCTCGGCCTGCTGACCGAGGCCCAGCTCGGCGGCATGCGGCCGCGGATCGGCAACGACCTGTACGGCGGGCTCGCCCGTGACTTCGCCGTGGCTGGCGGCCGGCGGGTGATGGTCGTGGTGCTGACCAGCCGCCAGTGGCGCGACCTGGCCGCCGCGGCCGGGATGCGGCGGGTGGCCGAGATGCTTGAGCAGGAGCTGGGCGCGGACTTCAGCCGGGACGCTGACCGCTACGAGCACCGCGACGTGCTCTGCGGGCTGCTGGCGCCCTGGTTCGCGCGCCGTACGGTCGACGAGGTTGCCAGCGCGTTCGCCGGCACGTCCGTGCTGTGGTCGCAGTACCTGGACTTCGCCGAGGCGGTCCAGGATGCGTCAGGCGGTGACCTGCTGGCGCCGCTGGATCAGCCAGGCGTGGGGGAGCACCTGGCGCCTGGCTCGCCGCTCAGGCTTGACGGCCAGCGCCC
>DASXMR010000139.1:0-99830 GCA_036495525.1 Streptosporangiaceae bacterium
GCCGGGACCCTGAACGATCCCTGGTCGTTAGCCAGGCTTCTACAGTTAGCCTTGCCGGCGGCCTGACGCTTGGCTTAGCTGGCCCTGGCGCCGGGCCGCAGCCAGGGCGTCCGCCGCTCATGAGAGGAGCATCAGATGGACTTCGAGCTCTCCGCCGAGCAGCGGCTGTTTCGTGACACCCTGCGCAAGTTCGTCGACGAGCAGATCCGGCCGGTGGCGCGGGAATGGGAGGCCGCGGGCCGCTATCCGGAGGAGCTTGTCACGACGATGCGGCAGCTTGGCCTGTTCGGGCTGTCGGTACCGGCCGAGTACGGCGGGCTCGAGGCCGACATGGTGTCGCTAGCGCTGGCCTTTGAGGAGATTTCTCGCGGCTGGATGGGCGTCGCGGGGATCCTGGGCAGTCACTCGCTGTCTTGCTGGATGATCGCCAGGTACGGGACCGACGAGCAGAAGCGGCGCTACCTGCCGGAGCTCGCAACGGGGCAGCGCCGGACCGGGATCGCGCTGACCGAGCCGGGAGCCGGCAGCGACCTGCAGGGCATCTCGACCACGGCGCGCCGCGATGGCGACAGTTACGTGATCAACGGCAGGAAGACGTGGATCACCAACGCGCGGCACGCTGACCCGCTGCCGGTGCTGGTCAAGACCGACCCGGCGGCCAGGCCGGCGCACCGGGGAATGTCGGTCCTGCTGGTCGACGCCGGGACGCCTGGCTTCGAGGTGATCAGGGACCTGCCCAAGCTCGGCTATCACGGCCCGGAGACCTGCGAGCTGACGCTCGACGAGGTCCGGGTGCCGGCCGGCAATCTGCTGGGCGGGGAGGAAGGGAACGGGCTGAAGCAGGTGCTCGGGGCGCTCGAGACCGGCCGGATCAACGTGGCGGCGCGGGCTGTCGGGGTCGCGCAGGAGGCCTACGACCAGGCGCTCAGGTACGCGGGGGAGCGGGAAGCTTTCGGCCAGAAGATCGCCCAGTTCCAGGCGGTGCAGCTCAAGCTCGCTGACATGGCCATGAAGCTGCAGGCGTCGCGGCTGCTGGTGTACTGGGCCGCGTCGAAGGCCGACGCCGGGCAGCGCACCGACCTGGAGTCCGGCATGGCCAAGGTGTACGCCTCGGAAGTCGCGCTGGAGAGCAGCTTCACGGCCATGCAGGTGCACGGAGCTTACGGGTACTCGCGTGAGTTCACTGTCGAGCGGCTCTACCGGGACGCGCCGCTGATGGTCATCGGCGAGGGAACCAACGACATCCTGCGCACCGTCATCGCCAGGTCGCTCATCTCCGGCCGCGGAGCTGTGGGCTGACCTAGGTAGGGCTACCTGCCGGGTTAGCCGCGCAGCCTCGGTCCGGCTGCGAGCAAAGCCCAGCTCACCAGTGGCCGCGGTTCCACTGCTCGTCCCGGTCCGCGCGGGTCAGCGGCGAGCAGGCCGCGTGCTGGGCCGCTGGCCCCGCCGGCTCACTGCCTCGGTCATTGCTGGCGGCCGGGCCGCTGCTGGCTTGCTCGCCAGCTGGTGGTCCGGCAGCCGGAATCGCTTGCTGCGCGGGCTTGTCAGCGCCAGGCCGTGCCGCCTGGTCCGCCGGCCCGCTCGCCGGCGGCGCCGGCTGGACCGTGCTGGCAGGCCGTACCTGATCGGCGGCGGTTCGCTGAGCCGGCATCACCGGCGGCCGCGGGGCCGCCACGGTGGTGCGGCTGCGGTTCTGATCCGCCTGACCGGTCGCCGGCTCGCCGCGCGGCCGGTCGCTGCCCTGCGCGCCGCCGCTGGCCTCGGGCGACGGCCGCGAGGCTGGCGGCCCGGCCGCCTGTGCCACTGGGCCAGCGCCCTGATCAGGGCTGGCTGCCGCGCCCGCCAGGACCGGCGGGGCAGTGGCGGCCGGCGGTCCTCTCAGCGCCGACGGGACGGGAACGACGACCGGGCCGCCCATCGGCTCCGCCACGCCGGCCACGTGAGCGGTCTGCGCCGAGTCGTCATCGGCGCTCGCCATCGTGGCCGCGGCCGGCCACGGCTCGGCGCCGATGGCGTCCAGCGCGCTATGGGCAAGCGCGAGCTTCTCGTAGAGGAACAGCACTGGCCCGCCGCCGGCCAGCGAGACCGCGGTCCGGAGTGCGGCCTGCGGGCCTTCGGCCTGCTCGCAGACCAGGTCGGGGCGCACCCGCCGCATCGCCGCGGTGATCAGCTCGCGCATCTCGCCCGGCCGCCGGCCGCGGCGGTCGCAGTCCTCGTACACGACCACGTGGCTGAACCAGGCCGCGATCGCCTCTGCCGTCTCCGTCACCAGGTCGTCCCGGCGGTCACCGGGCAGGGTCACCGCGGCGCAGGCCTGACCAGGCCAGACGTTGCTGATCATCTGCCCGGTGGCGTCCAGCGCCGCGGCGTTGTGACCGTAGTCGACGATGACCGGGCACCCGCCGGCGCTGTAGATGTTGCCGCGGCCAGGATTGGCCTCGCCCGGCGCGAATGTCGCGAGCGCGCGCTTGATGTCCTTGGCGCTGACTCCGACCGCACGGCAGGCGGCGACCGCGGCCAGCGCGTTGGCGACCACGTGCGGTGCCCGGCCGCCGAAGGCGCCAGGCAGCTCGGCCACGCTGATCAGCACGCGCTCCCGGCCGTCCTCGACCTCGGTGAGCTGGCCGTCGCGAATCTCGCAGCTGATCCCGCCGGCCAGCCGGTGCCGCTCCACCAGCGGGTTGTCCTGCTTCAGGCTGAAGTACCTGATGACCGGCGCGTTCCTGCGCACCGCCGGGCGGTCGGCGAGAGCGGCGGTGACCGGGTCGTCGGCGTTCAGCACGACCGTCCCGCCGACCGCGATCTCCTCCGCGATCAGCGCCTTGACGTGAACGAGCTCGTCCAGGTCATCGATGCCGTCGGTGCCGAGGTGATCAGCCGAGATGTTAGTGATCACCGCGACATCGGCCCGGTCATAGCCGAGGCCGCGCCGGATGATGCCGCCGCGCGCCGTCTCCAGCACCGCTGCCTCGATGCTGGTGTCGTCCAGCACCATCTCCGCCGAGCGGGGCCCGGATGCGTCGGCGTCGTAGATCATCCGCCCGCCGGAGTAGACGCCGTCGGTGGTCGACATGCCGACCCGCATGCCAGCCTGCCGCAGGATGTGCCCGATCATCCGCACCGTGGTCGTCTTGCCGTTGGTGCCGGTGACGGCGATCAGCGGGATGCGGGATGGCGCGCCCGGCGGGTACAGCCGGTCGACCACCGCGCCGGCCACGTCACGGCCCGTGCCCTCCGAGGGCGACAGGTGCATTCGCAGGCCGGGGCTGGCGTTCAGCTCGATGACCGCACTGGTCCGCGCCTCCCCGTGGTAGCCGAGCTCGACTAGCGGCGCGCTGATGTCGGCCAGCCGGATGTCGATGCCGCAGATGTCAAGCCCGGCCACGTCGGCGGCGCGGCGGCACATGTCCGCCACATCCCCGTGCACGTCGTCGGTGACGTCACGGCTGGTCCCGCCTGTCGACAGGTTGGCGTTGCGGCGCAGCGTCACCAGCTCCCCGCTGGCCGGGACCGAGTGACCGTCAAGCCCGCGCTCGGCCAGATGCGCGATGGCCGCGTCGTCCAGGGTGATCCTGGTGAGCTCCCGCGCGTGCCCGTCGCCGCGCCGCGGGTCAGCGTTGGCCTCGGCGACCAGCTGGATGATGCTGTGCGAGCCGTCACCGGTCACCGCCGCCGGGCGCAGCTCGGCGGCGGCGACCACGCGCCCGTCGATCACCAGCACCCGGTAGTCGGTGCCGGGCACGAACTTCTCGACGATGACCGCCGGCCCGGCCGCGCTGGCCTGCTCGTAAGACGCTGCGGCTGCCTCGGGCGAGGTGACGCCGATGGTGATGTTGGCGCCCTGGTTCCCGCTGTGCGGCTTGATCACCACGGGTGCCCCCAGCTCGCTCAGCGCGGCGACCGCCTCGGCCGCGCTGCCGACGACCACTCCGTCGGGCACCGGGATGCCCGCCGCCGCCAGCAGCTGCTTGGCCAGCACCTTGTCGGACGCGATGTCGACGCCGAGCGCCGAGGTCTGCTCGGTCAGCGCCGCGCAGACCAGCCGCCGGTGGCAGCCATAACCGAGCCTGAGCATGCTCAGGCTGCCGACTCGACGCACCGGGATGCCACGGCGCCGGGCGGCGGCGGCGATCGCTGCCGTGCTCACGCCGAGGCGCTCGCGCTCGGCGATCCTGGCGATCTGCCGGAGGTCGGCGCTGAAGTCCGGCCGCTGCCCGGCCATCAGCTCATCGATGATCCGCAGTGACGTGGCGAGCAGCCGCCGGGGCACCTCAGAGTCGGCTGGCTCATCCCGCGGGCACTCCATCATCACGTCATAACGGCCATCCGCGCCGGCCCACATCGTCCGGCCCAGGTGCACCGTCCGCCCGGCCAGCCCCGACAGCTCGAGCGCCACGTGCTCGGCGACGTGCCCGAAGTACGTGCCGCGCGCCATCGCGTCGACGAAGCCGCCAGGCCGTCCGGCCGCGCAGTGATGGCCGCGCAGGCCGGGCAGCGCTGTCAGCAGCTCATCGGCAAAGCGGGAGAACGAGGTCGTCTCCGCGCCGGTCAGTTCCTCCAGCTCGAGCCTGGCGACCGTGACCGGCTTGCCGGTGAACACGTTGGGCCCGGCCAGATGGCGCAGGTAGTCAAGGCGCACTGCTGCTCCTCGGTGGTCGTTGTGCCCGGCTCAGTACCGGTCGTGCGCTGGCCCGATGGCTGGGCTGCGCTTGTCGATGTCGAACAGGCACCCGGCCGGCAGCAGGTGCAGGCGCACGTCAAACAGCGTGATCGGGTCGCAGTCGCCCGCTGCGTGCACCACCGTGGCGTGCTCGGCGTCCGCGACGGTCACCACGCCGGTGCCGAGCACCTCGAAGGTGCAGCCCTCGACCAGGATCGCGGTGTTCTCGTCGATGCCGACGCCCAGGTGGTCCGGATCCAGCGCCACTGCGCTGAGCAGCCGCGGCAGCCTGCCGCGCTCGCCGAAGTGCATGTCCACCAGGGCGCGCGGCAGCAGGCCAAGCCCAGGTCCGGTGCGGACCGCGGCCGCGGCTACCTCGGGTCCCTCGCCGCCGAGGATCATCGTGCGGCCCATGGCTGTCGCGCCGGCGCTCGTGCCGGCAATCACGAAGTCGTCCTCGCCGCCGGGCCTGGCCAGCCGCTCGCGCAGCAGGTCATTGACCCGCGAGCCCACCAGCGTCCGCAGCCGGGACTGATCGCCGCCGCTGAAGAACACGCCCGTGGCGTCCGCCAGGACCGAGAGTGCCTCGTCGCCGTCAGCGTCCGAGCGGCCCCGCAGCCGCAGCTGCGCAGTGCGGTCCACGCCCAGTTTGCTGAACACCCGCTCGTAGTCGGCATGGACCTCGTCGGGCATCCCGGTGGCCGTCGTGACCAGGACGATCCGGGCGTCCTCGCCGCCGCATAGCTCGACGAAGCGCTCTAGCACGCCCGAGCCGCAGCACCTGTCCTCAGCGCCGCCGATGATGAGCAGGCGACCTGGATGTCCCCCGTCGTCCACGTCCTCGCCCTCGTCCCGGGCCGTTTTGCAGACCCGAGGGAGGTGTTACCCCTAGTGGTCAGAAACCAACCAAGGGTGATCGCCGGTGCGGATGCGTCAGGCGCCCGGCGGGAGCCGGGCGCCCGGAGTGCGAAGACGGCAGGGGCTACTCGGCCCCGAGGACGCCCTCAGAGCGGCGTGACCTGCGGCCCGAGCGCGGCCGGGATAGCTCGTCCGGCAGCTGCAGCAGCGGGTTCGAGGCGCTGGCCACGACATCGGAGGCGATGTCGATGACGCGCTTGCCGCGGTTGCGTGCGGCCCTGCGCAGCTGCTCGAAGGCCTGCCTGGGCTGGATCCGGTGTCGCTCGGCCAGCACACCGATCGCCTGCTCGACCCGGATTCGTGCCACCAGCGCGTGCTCCAGCTGGCTGATGGTCGTCCGCATCCGGCCGGCGTCGCCGGCCGGGTCTGCTTCGGTGCTGCGCTGGCTGGCCACCTGGCCGCTGTCGCCGGCCTTAGCGGCCCCGGCAGCCGCCGCTGCGGCCTTCGCCTTCCCCGGCCGGCTGGCGGGGGAGGCTTGGGAGGCCGCCACGCCGCTGTCCGGCTGGCCAGTAGCCGGGGGAGCCGTGGTCGCCGTACCGTCGGCCTGCCCGGCCGGGAGCTCGGCTGGCAGCTCCGATGCCAGCAGGTCGGCCAGCACCATCGCGCAGGTCAGGTCGGGCACGTCGGTATCGCCGACGCGCCAGCCGTCGCTGGTACGGCGGACGATCGACGGATCGCCGCCGGCCGGCGGCGATCCGGCCGGTTCAGCGGACAAGGTGACATCCGGCTGGACGTCATCAGCCGGAATCGGCCTCGTTTTGCCCCGATTGTCAGTCATTAGGTCACTGCCAGTTCGCTCAGCCGCTGCTTGACTTCCGCGGCCGAGGGATTGGTCATCGCGCTGCCGTCAGGAAACACCACAGTCGGCACCGTCTGGTTGCCGCCGTTCACCGACATGACGAACTCAGCCGCGCCGGGCACTTCCTCGATGTTGATCTCGGTCATCTCGATCCCATCGCGGGCCAGCTGGCTCTTGAGCCGCCTGCAGAACGCGCACCATGTCGTCGTGTACATGGTCAGCGGCTGTGCCATCGGTCTTCCTTCCTCGCAGCCATTGCTACCGAACCTTAGTAACGCCGCGGGTGCCCGCCGGCTTCCCGGCCGGTCGTCGGCCGCATAGGAGAGGATGGCGGCGGACAGGAGGTACGCCCGTGAACGCCCAGCCGGTAACGGCTGCCGCCTCGCCCGCTCACCCCGGCGCGCAGGGACCCGACGCGGTGCTCGCTGCCCTCGATCCCGAGCAGCAGCAGGTGGCGCTCGCGGTCCGCGGCCCGGTATGCGTGCTGGCCGGGGCGGGGACCGGAAAGACCCGCGCGGTGGCGCACCGGGTCGCCTACGCCGTGTCGGCCGGCGTCGTCGACCCGGCGCGGGTGCTGGCGGTGACTTTCACCACACGCGCGGCCGGCGAGCTGCGCGGCAGGCTGAGGCACCTCGCCGCCGCGGCGGTGCCGGGCTGCGGCCTTGAGCACGTGCAGGCACGGACGTTCCACTCGGCGGCCCTGCGCCAGCTCACGCACTTCTGGCCCGTCACCGTCGGCGGTCCGGCGCCGCAGGTCACCGATTCGAAGGTCAGCCTGCTGGCCGCGGCAGCCCGGCGGCTGCGGCTGTCCCTCAGCGCTGCCGAGCTGCGCGACGCAGCTGCCGAGATCGAGTGGGCAAAGGTCAGCCAGGTGAGCCCTGAGGCCTATCCGGCCGCCGGTCCTGCCGCCGGCCGTCTCGGCCCGCTCGGGCCCGAGCCGCTCGGCCGTCTCTACGCGGCCTACGAGGAGCTGCGCACGGAACGGCACCTCGTCGACTTCGAGTCGGTGCTCGAGCTGACCGCGGCCATTCTGGCCGACTACCCGGCGGCGGCAGCCGCGGTCCGCGCCCGCTATTCCTACTTCGTCGTCGACGAGTATCAGGACGTCAATCCGCTGCAGCAGCTCCTGCTTGATATGTGGCTCGGTGAGCGGGACGACGTCTGCGTCGTCGGCGACCCGCGGCAGACCATTTACTCCTTCGCCGGCGCCACGCCCGGCTACCTGACCGGATTCAGCGCCCAGTACCCGGCTGCCACGCTGATCAGGCTGGTCCGCAGCTACCGCTCAACGCCGCAGGTCATCGCCCTGGCGAACCAGGTCTGCGGCGCGACACCCGGCGAGGCGGCGCCGCTGGTCGCGCAGCGGCCGGCCGGCCAGCAGGCAGCGCTCACCGAGTACCCCGACGAGGCGGCCGAGGCGGCCGGGGTGGCGAGGCAGGCCGCTGGGCTGATCCGCTCGGGCACGGCGGCAAGCGAGATCGCGGTGCTGCTGCGCACCAACGCGCAGACCGCAGCTTACGAGCAGGCACTCGCAGCGCATGACGTGCCGTTCCAGGTCAGGGGCGCGGAGCGGTTCTTCGACCGGGCCGAGGTACGGCGGGCGGTGGCGCTGCTGCGCGGCGCAGCCAGGGCGGAGCCGGATGGCAGCGACCTGGCCGCGTTGGTACGCGCCGTGCTAGCCGGGCTCGGGCTCAGCCCGCAGCCGCCCGCCGGGCGCGGACGGGCACGGGACCAGTGGGAGTCGCTGGAGGCGCTTGCCCAGCTGGCCGCTGAGTTCTTCGCCGCCCGCGCCGGGGCCAGCATGGCCGACCTGGCCGCTGAGCTGTCGCTGCGCAGCTCGGCCGGGGAGGTGCCGGTGATCCAGGGCGTGACCCTGGCGTCGCTGCACGCGGCCAAGGGCCTCGAGTGGGATGCGGTGTTCCTGCCGGGCCTCACCGAGGGCACGCTCCCGATCGTCTACGCGCAGACCCACGCCGCCATCGAGGAAGAACGCCGGCTGCTGTACGTGGGCGTCACCAGGGCACGCGAGCGGGTTTACCTGTCGTGGGCGGCGGCCAGGACGGCCGGCGGCCGCACGGCCCGGAGCCCGTCACGGTTCCTGACCGGCCTGCGCCGGGTCCCGCCGCGGCGCCAGCCGCGCGGTGCGGCAACCAGGTGAGCTGTGCGCAAACCCGGTCAGCTGTGCGGCAACGCAGTGAGCTGTCCGCAACCCGGTCAGCGGTGCGCAACCGGGTGAGTAGCGCGGCAACCCGGTCAGCCGTGCGGCGACCCGGTGAGCGGACGGGGGCGGCGAGCGGGTACCGTGCCGGCGGACAGGCAGCGCGCGGCATCCTGCCCGGCGGGGCGCGCCCGGACAGGTGGTGAGACGCGGTCATGAGCAAGTCCCTCGACGCGGTAGTGGAACTGCTCGACCTGGAGCAGATCGAGGCCAACATCTTCCGCGGCAACAGCCCGGCCGGGGAGCGGCGGCAGCGGGTGTTCGGCGGGCAGGTGGCCGGCCAGGCTCTGGTCGCGGCTGGTCGCACCGTCCCTGCTGACCGGCCGGTGCACTCGCTGCATGCGTACTTCATCCGGCCGGGCGATCCGGCCGTCCCGCTGATCTACCTGGTGGAGCGCGTCCGCGACGGGCGGTCATTCACCACCCGCCGGGTCTCGGCCGTGCAGCACGGGGAGACCATCTTCACTCTCTCGGCCTCGTTCCACCACGACGAGCCCGGCGTCGCGCACGCTGATCCGATGCCCGCAGTGCCGCCGCCGGATCAGCTGCCGACCACGATCGAGCGGACGGAGAAACTGCTCGGCACCTCGCTGCGGGAACACTGGCCCAACCCGATCGATATCCGGCATGTCGGCCCGCTGACCATCGAGGCTGCCAGGGATCCGGCGCTGCGCACCACCAGGAGCCTGGTCTGGCTGCGCGCGGACGGCGAGCTGCCGGACGACCCGCTGCTGCACGTCTGCCTGATGACCTACGCCTCGGACATGACGCTGCTCGACTCGGTCATGCTGGCGCACGGGCTCTCCTGGGCGGACGGCAGCACCAGCGGGGCGAGCCTCGACCACGCCATGTGGTTCCACGCGCCGTTCCGGGCGGACCGCTGGCTGCTGTACTCACAGGACTCGCCGGTTGCTCGCGGAGCGCGCGGGCTCGCCCGCGGCGAGGTCTTCACCGCGGAGGGGGAACTAGTGGTGTCAGTGGTACAGGAAGGCCTTATTCGCACCCGTTCCTGACCTGCCCCGCACAGTCTCATAACCGTCCGGCCACAGACGCCGAAAAACAGTTGCCCCGCCTGCGGGGCGCTGCATAGGGTCTCTCCATGTCCGGGGGTTCATCACGGCTCGGTGGAAGGAGGTGCCCGAATGCTGACCATGATCGCGAATGTCGGCGTCGTCCCTGACGCGCGCGCGGAGTCCGGCGCGGGTGTCCTCCTGAGCTGGGGCGTCGGCGCCGCCAAGCCCGTCACCGCGGGTGCGGCGGCAGTCGTGTGCCCGGCCGCTGCCAAGGCTGCTGGCCCGTTCGGCCCGGTTACGGCCGGGATCCGGCAGGAGCAGCCGGACGGCCAGAAGGACCTCAACGCCACCTACGCACACAAGACCCGTATCGCCGCGAGCAGTGGCGAGTTGGGTCCGCAACCTGCGAGGGAACCAGAACCGGTCTAGCAGATAGACCGGCCAGATCCCCTCAGAGGCCGCGGACCCGAAATCGGGTCCGCGGCCTTCGTCATGCGAGGCCACGGTTTTGTCAGAACTACGAGAGACCGTTAGACGAGTAGATGAGAGGGGATGGCACCGATGCATCGGCCCGTCACCACCGCCGTGCGGCCTGGCACGACGGGGTTGGAGCTAAGGCCTGAGGCACAGCCCGCGCTAGCGGGAGCGATCAGCGGGACCGGCCTGGAGGCCGGGCTCAACCCGGCAATGGTGGCCGGCATCCCGGGCGGCGGCGGACTGCCGTGCGCCGACGAGCCGGAACTCTTCTTTGCCGAATCGCCAGCGGACGTCGAGCTAGCTAAGTCACTGTGCCTGAGCTGCCCGGCCCGGCTCGCCTGCCTGGCGGGAGCAGCCGAGCGCCGGGAGCCGTGGGGCGTCTGGGGCGGGGAGCTGTTCCTGCGGGGCGAGGTTGTGCCGCGCAAGCGCCCGCGAGGACGGCCTCGCAAGACCGATGTAGCGGCCTGAGGCTCAGTGCAAGCTGAGACCCAGTGCAGGTCGCGGTCAGACATTCAACGGGGAATGGTGGTGACCACGATGTACGGAACATATGAGCAGACCGTGGACCGACAACGCGAGATGCGGGCCGCCGCTGCCGAGCTGCGGCAGGCGCGGCTGCTGCGCAAGGCAGAGCGTGCGCAGCGGCGCGTCGCGCGGGCGAGGTCCGAGCTGGCGCAGGCGCAGGGCGCGGCCAGGCAGCTGAGCGCCCGGATGCCAGGGCTCGAGCTGGCCGGCCGGCGCTAGCCGGCAGCGGACGGAAGACCCTTAACCACGGGGTGGGCGAGGCCGGGGAGCGAAAGCTCCCCGGCCTCCTCGCGTCCGGGGGTCAGGAATCTTCCAGGATCAGCATCTCGCCGGGATCAGGGTCGCTGTCCTCGCCGTAGCCCGGTACCCAGCGCAGCACCTCGGCACGGAAGGCGCCCTCGCACTCCAGCTGGCACAGCACCCCGATCCCCGCGGTAGAAACCCGGTGGATCAGCAAGTACGACGGCGGGAGGTTCAGCCGCCGACCCGCCGAGCGCAGGTCGGCGACCCGGCCGGCCTGGCCGCGCAGCCAGTCCCGGCTGAACGCGAACGAGTCCACTTTGGAGGGCTCGGCGAGCGGGGCCAGGAAGGCGCGCAGGTCATCCATGTCCACGCTGACGCCCTCGCGCAGGAAGCCATGGCGCCGCAGCTCTCGCTCGACCATCTGAATGTCGCCGCCGGTGTGCATGAGCCACAGCATCCGGCCGAAGACCTCGGGCAGCCCGCCGGGCAGCCGGTCGACTGCGCCGAAGTCCAGCACGCCGAGGCGGCCATCCGGCAGCAGGCGGAAATTTCCCGGGTGCGGGTCGGCGTGCAGCAGCCCTGCCCTGGCCGGACCGGAGAACAGGAACCGGACCAGCATTATCCCGGCGCGATCGCGCTGCTCCTTCGAGCCGGAGGAAATGATGGCCGACAGCGGCGTGCCGTCCATCCACTCAGTCACCAGCACGTGATCTGTGGCGGTGACCACGGGCGGCACCGCTATGTCCGGATCGCCCTGGTAGGCGTCGGCGAAGGCCTGCTGCGCGGCCGCCTCCATCCGGTAGTCGAGTTCCTCGGTGACCCGCGATCGCAGCTCCTGCAGCAGCGGCTTCATCTCAAGCCCTGGCATGAGCACGCCGAACAGTCCGGCGAGCCGGCTCAGCTGGGCGAAATCGCTGATCAGGGCCTGGCCGGCGCCCGGGTACTGAATCTTCACCGCGACCTGCCGGCCATCCAGCCAGACGGCCCGGTGTACCTGGCCGATGGAAGCGGCCGCCGCTGGCTGGTCGTCGAACTCGGCGAAATTCTGCCGCCAGTCCGCGCCGAGGTCGGCGGCCAGCACCCGGTGGACGGTACTGGCCGGCAGCGGCGGCGCTGCTTCCTGCAGCCGGGTCAGCGTCGCCCGGTACGGTGCGGCGATCTCCGGCGGCAGCGCGGCCTCGAAGATCGACAGCGCCTGGCCGAGCTTCAGTGCGCCGCCCTTCAGCTCGCCGAGTATCCGGAAGACCTGCTCCGCCGTCCGCTGCTGGATCTCCTGCGCGACGATCTCGGCGGGACGCCCGCCGAGCCGCTTGCCGAGGCCGAGGGCGGTTCGCCCGGCCAGGCCGATCGGCAGGGCCGCCAGCTTGGCCGTCCGGGTCACAGTACGCCGAGGCAGGTCACTCACGTTTCCATTGTCCGTCACGGCGGGCGGTAGCTGATCCATATCCGGCTAGGAGTCAGGTGGTGCACTCCGTCAGCCGCCGGGCCAGGAACCTGCGCTCAGCGTCGGTCGCCGCCAGCTCGAGGGCCTGCGAGTAGGCCGCTGCTGCCTCGTCGAGCCGGCCCAGCCGCCGCAGCAGGTCTGCCCTGGCGGCGGGCAGCAGGTGGTAGCCGGGGAGCTGGCCGTCCAGGGCATCGACCAGCGCGAGCCCGGCCGCAGGCCCCTCGCTCATGGCTACCGCAACGGCCCGGTTGAGCTCAACCACCGGCGAGGGCGACAAGGCGGCGAGCTGCCCGTACAGGCCGGCGATCGCGGCCCAGTCGGTCACCTGAGCAGCTGGCGCGGTGGCGTGGCAGGCGGCGATCTGCGCCTGCAGCAGGTACGGCCCGGCCGGCCGTCGCGCAGCGGCGGCTGCCAGCACCCGGACCCCCTCGCCGATCTCGTCCTGATTCCAGCCCGAGCGGTCCTGCTCCTCCAGCGTCACGACATCCCCCGCCTCGTCGGTGCGGGTGGCGGCCCTGGAATGGTGAAACAGCATCAGCGCGAGCAGGCCGGCGGCTTCCCCCTCGTCGGGCATCAGCGTGCTGAGGGCGCGAGTCAGCCGGATTGCCTCCGCGCACAGGCTCTGCCGTAGCAGGTCAGCGCCGGTCGAGGCCGAGTAGCCCTCGTTGAATAGCAGATAGAGCACGGCCAGCACCCCCGCCGTCCGGTCGGGCAGCAGATGGTCAGGGGGTACCCGGTAAGGAATCCGGGCATTTCGGATCTTCTGCTTAGCGCGGACCAGGCGCTTGGCCATGGTCGGCTCGCTGACCAGGAACGCCCTGGCGATCTCGGGGGTGGTCAGCCCGGCCAGCGTCCGCAGCGTCAGCGCGACTCTTGCCTCAAGGGCCAGCGCCGGATGGCAGCAGGTGAACATCAGCATCAGCCGGTCATCCCGGAGCTCGCCGCCCGGCGCAGCAGGATCCGGCGGAGGGGTCAGCATCGCAGCCTCCTGCAGCTTGGCGGCCTCGGCGGAGCTACGACGCAGCCGGTCGATGGCGCGATTGCGGGCGACCGTCGTGAGCCAGGCGCCGGGCCGCGTCGGAATGCCGTCGCGCTGCCAGCTCCGCAGAGCCTGCGCGAAGGCGTCTTGCGCGCACTCCTCGGCCAGGTCCCAGTCGCCCGTCATGCCGATGAGGGTCGCGACGATCTTGCCCCACTCTTCCCGGAAGGCGGCAGTAACGGCAGACTGCACATCCCCGTTCACAACTGGTCCATCCTGGGCGCAGCCTCTTTCGGCTTCGGTGTCAGTCCGGCGAGTCAGCGCCGACGCCGCCGTCTCAGCACGCCGCGGCCGGTTCCGCTGAACTGGCCCGCCGGCCCTCTCATCCTGGCGCCTGGCGTTCGCTACCCGCCCGGCCGCCCCGCCTTCCATGCCCGCACGACGTACAGGCCGGCCCGATATGGACATCCGGCGGCGCCGCTTTTCCGTCGCGCAGCCGCCCGACTGGCCCGCGGCGGCGAATGGGCTGCCCTTCATCCATCCGCGCGATGCCGACCCGGTCGGGCAGCGGCAAGGTCAAAGAGCCGGGTCATGGAGCCGGGTCATGGAGCCGTCGGCGGCGTCGAGTCGTCAGCCGGGCGGGCACGATCGCGCACCAGGTGAGGCTGGGCGACAGTTGCAGTCCGGCCGCGGCCGCCAGCTCCGGCGCCGCCATTGCCAGGCTGGCAGCACCAGCTCGAGCGTCCCGTTGACGGTGACGCTGCCTGGCGGATCGTCGATGAACGCCAGGGCCTGCGATGTCGCCTGCGCGGCGACCGTGGCGGCCAGCACGGTGTCGCAGCCCAGCGGGTCCAGCCGCTTCCCGGCGAGCTGGGCCAGGAGCAGCGGCCATGCCGGGTCACGCTCGGCCCGGGCCAGGTCCAGGCACCGCAGGCACGCGCTGCGGCCAGGCAGCACGAGCGGCCCGACGACACCGATGGCCTCACTGGCAGACACGGACAGGTGCGGCACCCGCTTGGATACCAGCTCGCCGGGTAGTTCCGGCGCCTGGTGACCGACCAGGATCGCCAGATCGGGAAGCTGCCCCGGTCTGCTAGCGGTGTCGGCTGCCCGGCTCTCGCGGGCTGACCTGGCTGCCTGGCTGCGGCGGGTTGGCCTGACTGCCTGGCTGTCGCTGGCCAGTCCGGCTGCCCCGCAGTCGGAGGCTGCTCCGGCTGCCTGGCGGTCGCTGCCCAATGGAGCTGCCTGGCTCTGGCGGCTTGCTCTGGCTGCCAGGCTGTCGCTGGTCACACCGTCTGCCCGGCGGTCACGGCTTGCTCTGGCCACCGCGCTGTCGTGGGTTGAGCTGGCTGCTTGGCTGCGGCCGGCCGATCTGGCTGCCTGGTCGTCGCGGGCTGAGCTGGCTGCCTGGCTGCGGCTGGCAGACCGGGCGTCCTGGCTGTGGCCGGTTGAGCTGGTTGCCTGGCTGCGGCTGGCCGATCTGGCTGCCTGGTTGTCGCGGGGTGAGCTGGTTGCCTGGCTGCGGCTGGTTGATCCGGCGGGCTGCCTGTCACTAGCCGATCGTGCGGCCTCGCTGTCGCCAGCTCCACCTGCCCAGGCTGGCTCGCTGGATGGCTGCAGCTCGACGGCGGCGACGCCCGAGCTCAGCAGGATCTGGGCGATCGTCGTAGCGATCCGGCCCTGGCCGTAAATCCGGATTAGCGCCCCGAGCCGGCGTGCAAGCGTGCGTGCACCGCCGTCGCTGTCGCCGCGCGCTAGCGAGGCTGTGGCCAGCTCGGCCGCTAAGGACGTCCTGGCCTCAGGCGGCAGCGCCCGCACCATCCCGGCCGGGAAGTCATCGAGGACGCCGGCCGCCGCAAGGATCGTGAGCACTCGCTCGGATAATTCCGCCGGGACGCCCTGCTGGGCCGCTGTGGCGATGAGCTGGTCACGGTTGCGGCTGCCGTCGAGCAGGCCAATCAGCCACGCGGCGCCGGCCATTCCGGTCAGCGCGACCGCGCGCCGCGGGTGGATCCCGATCTGAATGGTGTCGCGGTCGCGCCACAACGGCAGTAGTCCTGGCTTGAGTGCGGGTCTCACGGCAGTCACGCTGTCATCGCGGGCTGACATTCCGGATCCGGTCAGCTGAGGGCGCTGCCGACGCCGGGGGCAGCCTGGCCATGCAGCTGTATAAGGGGTTCCCGGGCGCAGGAGCCGTGCGACGATTGTCCCTGGCTTTTCCCCAGCGGGCCGTCCGGCCCCCTTCCCCGGAAGCAACATGCGGCCGCGACCCGGGAACTCCCTTAACATGCGAAAGTAGGCCCGCCAGGGCTAGAGGGTCAATACTCCCCTGTGGATGCCGATGTGCAGAACGTGGGGAAAGCGCGGAGTGTCACTGTGGATTATTGTGCGCGAATCCTGTGAATTAAGCCGACCATGATCCCCGTTCGTGCCGCCTCACCTGCGTCGGCGGCGATCCACCGGCTGTGGAGTCAGATTAGGGCCGAATTCGAGGCCGGCAACGCCATGGCTGCCGCCCGGCGAACTGGCGGCGGCCAGCAGGCGAACTGCGTCAGGCAAGCGCTGAGGGGCGATCAAGCTGGTGCCCCGTGTCATCTGCCCAGTGCGCTGCGCTGCAGGCAGGTAGGCGAGGAAGGCTGGGGGATTGGGGCGCAGGGCCTGACAGGCCAAGGGACCGGTCGGTGCCTGGGCCTCGGTGAGCCGAAGGTCCGGTCCGCATGGCGGCCGCAGGTCGAGCGGACTACCAGAGCCCGAGTCAGCGCCGGGCGACAAGCGGGGCGGTCACTCGCCCTTCGACGACTCTGAGTCGCCGGGCTCATCAGGCGGTGGCTGATCCTCCGGCGCCGGACGGGCTTCAGGAACGTCGACATCGCTGGCGTCCGGCGTTCCGCTGCCAGGACTGGCTGTGCCCGCGCCGCCAGGAGTACTTGTACCCGCGTCGCCAGAATCTGCGGCCGGTGCGCTGCCAGCGACTGGGCCGCCCTGGCCGCCCTCGCCCTGGCCGCCCTCGGCCTCGCCACCGTCGCCCTGGGCGCCGTCGGCCGGGCCGGCCTCCGCCTCGCGAGGTTGCCCGGCCGAGCCGGTGCCACCTTCGTCCAGGTCCGAAATGTCCAGCTCGGGCCGGCCGCGCACGAAGCCGTCCGGGTCGTCGAAGTCGTCCGCGGTCGGCAGCAGGTCCGGATGTGCCCAGACGGCATCGCGTCCGTCGATGCCCCTGGCCTCGGTCAGGCCGTGCCAGATCGCCGCTGCCTCACGCAGCCGGCGCGGCCGCAGCTCAAGCCCGACCAGCGTCGCGAACGTGCGCTCGGCAGGCCCGCCGGTCGCCCGGCGGCGCCTGATCGCCTCGGCCAGCGCGCCCGCTTGCGGCAGCCGCCCGTCAGCCGCGTCGGCAACCGCTACCGCCACCCAGCCTTCGACCAGCGCGAGAATCGTCTCCAGCCGGGCTAGCGCGGCCTTCTGCTGCGGGGTGTCCTCAGGCTGGAACAGGCCTCCGCCGGACAGCGCCTGGCTCAGCGCCTCGGGGTTCGACGGGTCGACCTGCTGCTGCATGGCGTCACGCAGAGCGCTGGCGTCGACCGTGATCCCGCGCGCGTAGTCCTCGACGGCCGCGAACAGGCGCGCTCGCAGCCATGGCACGTGCGCAAACAGTCGCTGGTGCGCTGCCTCGCGCAGCGCAAGGAACAGCCGGACCTCGTCCTCGGTCACCGACAGACCCTGGCCGAACGCGGTCACCCCGGTGGGCAGCAGCGCCGCGGTGCCCTCGGGCCCTAGCGGCAGTCCGATGTCGGTGGAGCTGACAACCTCCTCGGCCAGCGCGCCGACGGCAGCGCCGATCTGGCCGCCGACCATCATTCCGCCGACCCGCCGCAGCATCTCGCCAAGGCCGCCGAGCCCGCCCATGCCGCCGGTTAGCGCGGACATGGCCGAGCGCATCTCCGGCGGCAGCTCGCCGCCCAGCTCGGACAGGTCGCCTGGCACCGCGCCGCCCATCGCCTCGACTGCCTTGGCGGCGATCGGGTCACACAGCCTGGCCCATACCGGCAGCGTCGCCTCCACCCACTCCGACCGGCTCCACGCCTGCACAGCGCGGATGCCCGTCGGCAGCACGGTGGCTTCCTCCAGCCACAGGTCCGCCAGCCGCAGCGCCTCGATGATCTTGCCGCGCTCGATGCCGAGCACGCTCGGGTCGCCCTGCGCCGCGACGGTCTGCCGTGCCACATTCTTGGCCAGGTCCCAGTTGACCGGGCCGCCCTGCCAGGCCATCAGGTCGGCGAACTGTCGCAGCGCGTCAGCGAACTGCTGCGGGTCGCCCAGCGGCCCGAGCGGGCCGCCCTGGCCGCCACCCGGACCCGAGCCGCCAGGACCCGAGCCGCCGGGGCCGGAGCCGCCCGGGCCGGAGCCGCCCGGGCCCGAGCCGCCCGGGCCCGAGCCGCCCTGCTCGCCGGAGCCCTCATCCTGGTTGCCTGGCAGGCCGAAGCCGAAGGGAGGCCCCGTCATCGGCCTGACCCGTCGGGCAGGATGGTAAAGGTCACGTTCGCCAAGTTATCCCGGGAGCGGCACACGGTGAGCAACCGAGCTGGCAAGGTTCGCCGAGGGCAGAGCCCGGCAGGGCCGAGCGTGGCAGGGCCCAGCCTGGCAGAGCCGAGCCCGTCAGGGCGGAGCCTGGCGGCACCAGGCCTGGCCGGGCACCTGGCCAGTGAGCAGGCCGCGGTTCCTGCCGAGAGGCCCGAGATGCCAGCGGCCAGGGGCGATGCGGACGGGCACGGCCCGGTCGTCGCGATCACTGGCGCCGCGCGCGGGCTTGGCCGGGCGCTGACCGCACGGCTAGCCCAGTCGGCCCGGATTGGCCGCGTGGTCGCCATCGACGGGCACCGGGGCGAGGCGACGGGAGTCACCTGGCGGGTGGTCGACGTGCGGGACCCGGCGCTGGCCGGCCGTCTCGCCGGGGTCGACGTGATCGTGCATACCGACCTTGACCTGGCACCGGACACCGACTACCGGGCCAGGCGGGCGTTCAACGTCCGGGGTGCGCAGACCGTGCTGACCGCCGCCGCGGCCGGCGGCGTCGGCCGGGTCGTGCTGGTGACCAGCTCGATGGTCTACGGCGCCAGCGCCGACAACACCGTGCCGCTGGCGGAGGACGAGCCGCTGCGCGCCGATCCGGACGAGAGCGTGGCCGGCGACCTCATCGAGATCGAGGATCTCGCCGAGCGCTCCCTGCGAACCCACCTCGGCATGGCGATCACCGTTGTTCGGCCGGCCGCGCTCGTCGGCGAGGGCATAGACACGCTGGTGACCAGGCATTTCGAGGCGCCGCGGCTGCTGACAGTCCGCGGCACCGAGCAGCGCTGGCAGTTCTGCCACACCGACGACCTGGTCGCTGCGCTGGAGCTGGCCGCGGCGGGCGAGATCAGCGGCAGCTTCGCGGTCGGCTGCGACGGCTGGCTGGGTCAGGACGAGGTCGAGGAGCTGTCCGGGCTGCGCCGGATCGAGCTGCCGGCCAACCTGACCTTCGGCACGGTGCAGCGGCTCTACCGGGCCGGCCTCACCCCGGCGCCGGTCGCCGACCTGCGATTCGTGGTCTACCCGTGGGTCGTCGACTGCAGCAGGCTGCGCGCGGCCGGCTGGCGTCCGTCCTACGACAACGCCAGCGCGCTCGCCGACCTGCTCGAGCTGCGGGCCGGGCATCACGCGGTGGCAGGCCGGCGCCTGGCGCGCAAGGACGCGGCGATCACGGCGGCTGGCGCATCGGTCGCGGTGATCGGCACAGCTGCCGTGGTACGCCGGGCGCGACGGCGCCGGCGGGGTACCTGACGGCTCGTTGTAACTTTGCACCGTGACGGAAATCCGGCTCGCCGAGCTGCGGGAAGCACCGCTGTCGGTGGACGAGGTGCGTGCGGCCGTGGCCCATCCGGCCGCCGGCGGCATCGCCCTGTTCGCTGGCGCGGTCCGCGACCATGATCACGGCCGCGGCGTGCTGCGGCTGTCCTACACCGCGCACCCGTCGGCCGCGGCCGAGCTGCGCCGGGTCGCCGAGAAGGTAGCGGCCAGCTACCAGGTGCGCGCGCTTGCCGCTGTGCACCGGATCGGCGAGCTCGCCGTGGGTGACCTGGCCGTGGTGGTCGCGGTCGCCGGTGATCACCGGAGTGAGGCGTTCGACGCCTGCCGGTTCCTGATCGACGAGCTGAAGGCCTCGGTGCCGATCTGGAAGCACCAGCAGTTCGAGGACGGGGCGAGCGAGTGGGTGAATGGTGCCTAGGAATCCGCTGCGCTCCCGGCGCGGCCTGACGCTGCTGATCGCCGGGCTTGGCGTGCTCGTCGCCCTGGCAGTGGCCATCGCGGTACCGGTCCCCTATGTCGCGCTGTTTCCCGGCCCGACGCTCAACACCCTCGGCGCGGTGCGCGGCCAGCCGCTGATCCAGGTCACCGGCCGTCGCGTTTACCCGACCGACGGCAACCTCAACCTGGTGACCGTCTCGTCGCAGGGCGGCCCGCCGCCGAACGGGATCGATATCTTCGCCGCGCTGCGCGCGTGGCTGAGCCCGCACAACGCGGTCGTGCCGCAGTCGGAGATCTTCACCCCTGGCCAGACCCAGCAGCAGGTCGTGCAAGAAGATACCGAGCAGATGGTGAGCTCACAGCAGACCGCTCAGGCCGCCGCGTTCTGCCAGCTCGGCATCCCGTTCCGGGTGGTGGACACCGTGCAGGCGCTCGTGCCTGGCAAGCCGGCCGACGGGGTGCTGCGCAAGGGTGACGTGATCGGCGCCGTCGACGGCACGCCGGTGACGTGCAAGCACGACGCGGCGTCGCTGATCCGGGCCCGCAAGCCAGGCGCCGCGGTGCAGCTGACCATCAGCCGCGGCGGGCACCGGCAGACTGTGCACCTGACCACCGTCAACGTCCAGGGCGAGGCCGTCGTCGGAGTGCAGGTGGCGGAGACCTTCGCGTTCCCGTTCCCGGTGAAGTTCTCGCTCGGCGAGAAGATCGGCGGCCCGAGCGCCGGGATGATGTTCGCGCTTGGGATCATCGACAAGCTGACTCCCGGCAGCCTGACAGACGGCAAGTTCATCGCCGGCACCGGGGAAATCGAGGCGGACGGCGCGGTGGACCCGATCGGCGGCATTCAGCAGAAGATGGTCGGCGCCAGGGATGCCGGCGCCACCATTTTCCTGACCCCGGCCGCCAACTGCGCGGATACCGCCGGCGCCGTGCCGGCCGGGCTAAGGCTGGTCAAGGTCAGTACGCTGAGCGGCGCGCTCAGCGATCTCGCCGCGCTGCGCAAGGGCCAGCCCGTGCCATCCTGCTAGCCGCGGCCTCGGCCGGGCACCAGCGAGACCCTCGATAAGGGCGGGAACCTTGCGCCCGACAGGTAAGTTTGCCGTCTAGAATCGCGTGCTTGCGCGATTCACGATGACCATGCCGCTGCACGGAGCCTCCTGCGCCGGGCGTCTAGGTCGACGAAAGGGGAGGCAGTGGCCTTCCGTTCACCTGGTCACTCCCGTCCGGCCGGCGGCCGGGCGATCGTGCTGCCGCGCTGGCCGAGGTACCTGATCCCGGCGGCGGCCATCGTCATCGCGGTCATCGTGATCGTCGCGGTGGTCGCCGGTGTCTGGACCGACCTGCTCTGGTTCCGGTCGGTCGGCTACTCCAGCGTCTTCGAGACGACCTACGGCATCAAGTGGGCTCTCTTCGCGGTCACCGCGCTGTTCATGGCCGCAGTGACCGGCGTCAACATGTGGCTCGCCTACCGGCTCCGGCCCGAGTACCGCCCGGTGGCCGCGGAGCCGCAGGGCCTTGAGGCTTACCGGCTGGTGATTGATCCGCACCGGCGGGCGGCGCTGGCGGTCGTGCTTGGCCTGACCGCGCTGATCTCCGGGCTGACCGCAGCGGCGAGCTGGCGCACCTGGCTGCTCTTCGCCAACCGGGTGCCGTTCGGCGCGAAGGACCCGCAGTTCCGGCTGGATATCTCGTTCTACACCTTCGACTTTCCGTTCATCAGGATGGTCCTCTCGTACCTGTTCGCCGCCGTGATCTTGTCGCTGCTGCTGTCCGCGCTGGTGCACTACCTCTACGGCGGGCTGCGCCCGCAGCGCAAGGGCAGCCGGGCCACGCCGCGCACCCGAGCTCACCTGTTCGTGCTGGCCGGCGTGTTCGTGCTGCTCAAGGCCGTTGCCTACTGGGTCGACCGGTACGGCATCAACTTCTCCTCACGCGGCATCGTGCGGACAGGCGCCTCGTACACCGACGTGCACGCGATCCTGCCGGCCAAGACCGTGCTGGCCGGTATCGCGCTCATCTGCGCGGCGCTGTTCTTCATCGGTGCCATCCGGCGCAGCTCGCTGCTGCCGGCCATCGGCTTCGGCCTGCTGGTGCTGTCGGCGGTGATCATCGGCGGGGTGTACCCGGCGATCGTGCAGCAGTTCGTGGTCAAGCCCAACCAGCTGACCAAGGAGACGCCGTACCTGAGCCGCGAGATCACCAGCACCCGCCAGGCCTACGGGATCACCAGCTCGCAGGTCAGCTCGTATACAGCGATCTCCGCCGAGTCGCCGTCCGCGCTCGCGAAGCAGGCCGACGCGCTGCCGGACACCAGGGTGCTCGACCAGGGCGTGATGTCGCCGAGCTTCCAGCAGCTGCAGCAGGTCAAGGCCTACTACCAGTTCGCGAACGTGCTGTCGATGGACAGGTACGTGGTCAAGGGCAGCGGCCAGCCGCAGGACATGGTGGTCGGCGTGCGGGACATGAGCGGCCCGCCGCCCGGCCAGCGGAACTGGGTCAACAGCCACCTGGTGTACACGCACGGGTACGGCTTCGTCGCCGCCCCGGCCGACACGGCGCAGAGCGGCAACCCCGACTTCGCCGAGAGCGACATCCCGCCCCAGGGCGAGATCCCGGTCAGCAAGCCGGAGGTCTACTTCGGCCAGCAGGAGGCCGGCTATGTCATCGCAGACACCCGGCAGCTGGAGCTGAACTACCCCCAGGGCACCGGCCAGCAGAACAATCACTATCTCGGCGGCGGCGGGGTGCCGATCGGCTCGGCGCTGAACCGCCTGCTCTACACGGTCAAGTTCCGCGAGCTGAACATCCTGCTGTCGGGCGCCATCCAGAACAAGTCCCGGCTGCTGTACATCAGGGACCCGCTGGCGCGAGTGTCCAAGGTCGCGCCCTTCCTCACCCTGGACGCCAACACCTACCCGGTGGTGGCGGGCGGCCAGACGTACTGGGTGGTGGACGGCTACACCACTAGCGACAACTACCCGTACTCGCAGCGGGTCAGCCTGGACCAGGCCACGCAGAACAGCTACAACCCCGGCGGCGCCGTGGTCGGCCCGGACGGGCAGGTCAACTACCTGCGCAACTCCGTCAAGGCCCTGGTGAACGCGTACACCGGGGCTGTCACCCTGTACCAGTGGACCGGGCAGGACCCGGTGCTCCAGGACTGGATGCGCGCGTTCCCCGGCGTGATCAAGCCGCGCACCGACATCCCGCCGGCGGTGCTCCCGCACCTGCGCTACCCGCCGGACATGTTCGAGGTGCAGCGGCAGATCCTCACCCAGTACCACGTCACATCGGCGTCGCAGTTCTACGGCGGGCAGAACTTCTGGCAGGTGCCGGACGATCCCAGCGGCCTCAGTCCCGGCCGGTTCGCGCAGCCGCCCTACTACCTGACCATGGCCGGGAACTCGATGCCCGGCCTGGCCAAGCCGGAGTTCTCGCTGACCACGGCGCTCACCCCGCGCGGACGGGCCAACATGTCCGCGTTCATGGCGGTGGACAGCAACCCGCAGAGCCCGGACTACGGCCAGATCCGGGTCCTGCAGCTGCCGCAGGACACTACGATCCGCGGGCCAGGGCAGGTGCAGAACGACTTCGAGTCCAACGCCACCGTCGCCAAGGAGCTGACGCTGCTGCGCGGCGGCGGCTCGACGGTGACCCAGGGCAACCTGGTGACGCTGCCGGTTGGCGGCGGGCTGGTGTACTTCGAGCCGGTCTACGTGTCGCAGGTCGCGGCCGCCGGGTCGTCTTACCCGACGGTGCAGCTGGTGCTGGTCTACTACAACGGCCAGATCGGCTTCGCCACATCGTTGCCTGCCGCGATCGCGCAAGCGTTCGGCACGAGCGGGAAGGCGCCGGTGACGGGCACCAGCCCGCCAGGCGGCACGCCGCCGCCGACCACGCCGAGCGGGCCGGCCAGCGCCGCGGTGCGGCATTTCCTGCAGCAGGCGGAGAGCTTCTACACGCAGGCTCAGGCCGCGCTGCGGGCCGGTGACTTCGCCGCCTACGGCCGCGACCTGGCGAAGATGAATACAGCGCTCAACCAGGCCATCGCCGCAGCCGGGGGCAGCCCGGCCCCGTCCCTTTCGCCGTCGCCGCCCGTCAGCCCGTCGTCGCCGTCCGTCAGCCCGGCGCCGTCGCCGAGCCCGTCGGGCTAGCTGCCGGCTCCTGGCCGGCTGGCGGCGCCTGGCTTGCTGCTGGCTCCCGGCTGGCTGTCGGCTGACTGGCTGCTGGCCGCTTGCTGGCTGCCCGCAGCCGGCTACCTGCGGGCAGCGCACCGGGTCCGCCGAGCGCGTCCGCCGCTGGCACGGCGCACTAGCGAAGGGCGTACGCTCGGAACTGACGGGACATTCGGGGACCCGCGCCCGCCGGCGGCGTTTCCGCATGTCCTCTGCAGACCGGAGCAGAAGGGAGCCGGACGGGTCGTGGCGCCTCGGGTGCTTGTAGACGCGACTGCCGTGCCTGCTGACCGTGGTGCCCTAGGCCGATACGTCGACGGGCTGGTCAGCGCGCTGGGGCAGGCGGGCGCCGATCTGGCGGTCGCATGCCAGCGGGCTGACGAAGAACGCTACGGCCGGCTGGTCCCGACCGCGCGGGTGATCGCTGCGCCGCCGGCCATCACGCACCGCCCGGCCAGGCTGGCCTGGGAACAGAGCGGCCTGCCGCTGGCCGCGCAGCAGGTCGAGGCAGACGTGATCCACTCGCCGCACTACTCGATGCCGCTGCGCCCCGGCGCGCCGACCGTGGTCACCATCCACGACCTGACGTTCTTCACCGCGCCAGACGCGCACAGCCCGGTGGCGGCAACGTTCTACAAAGCCGCGATCCGCACCTCGGCGCGCCGGGCGACCCGGCTGATCGTGCCGTCGAAGGCGACCAGGGACGAGCTGGTCCGGGTGCTGGCCGCCGACCCGACCCGAATCGACGTGGCGTATCACGGCGTGGACCACGACCTGTTCCACGCGCCGGACGAGGGGGAGCTGCGGCACGTGACCGACCGGCTCGGCCTGCACGGCAAGCCCTACATCGCCTACCTCGGCACGCTCGAACCGCGCAAGAACGTGCCTGCGCTGATCGCCGGCTGGGCGGCAGCGGTCACCGACCTGCGCGACCCGCCTGCCCTGGTGCTGGCTGGCGGCAGCGGCTGGAGCGACGAGGTAGACGAGGCGGTCGCCGCCGTGCCGGCCCACCTGCGCCTGGTCCGGCCCGGCTACCTGCACTTCACCGACCTGCCTGGGTTCTTCGGCGGCGCGCTGGTGGTGGCGTTCCCCAGCACCGGCGAGGGCTTCGGGCTGCCCGCCCTGGAGGCGATGGCCTGCGGAGCCCCGGTGCTGACCACGCACCGCACCTCGCTGCCCGAGGTCGGCGGCGACGCTGTGGCCTACACCGAGCCCGACGCGGGCAGCATCCAGAGCTCGCTGCGGGCGCTGCTTGACGACCCGGCCAGGCGCGAGGCGCTCGGCGCGGCCGGCCGTGCCAGGGCGCTGGAGTTCACCTGGGCGACCTCGGCCGAGGCGCATATGGCCTCTTACGAGCGCGCCGCCGCCCAGGGCCGCGAGTAAGCCGACCGGCGTCATTACCCACTTGCGGACGGACGTCGTCCTGATCGCCTCGGTGTCGAGGCGCTGTTTCGGGTAGCTCAGGCAGCACCGCGCCGGCGAGCTGCCACCGCGTCCTGGCCTAGCTGGCTGATGTCCGGCCGCCGCTTCCTGTCGGTCAGCGGGCCGGCCGGCTAACCCGCCGGACCGAGTATCGGCGGTTCGTCGTCCGGCTTGACTCGCGGGCCGGGGTCACGGGCCAGGCCGGGAGATGGCGCTGACGACCGCGTTCTCGCTGTGCTAGATTTTGAGCAGTCGCTTAAATCGATCGGTCAGTCAGTGAAGATGCAGGCGGCGGAACGAGGAGCGAAGTGGCCAGGACGGGCGCCAGGGCCAGAGCCGGCGGGCGCGTGGCGTCTGCGACGAGGGCCGCGCTGATTGACGGCGCGATCAGCGCGCTGCGCGAGGAAGGCTACGCCGGCGCGAGCGCGCGCGAGATCGCCCGCCGGGCCGGCTGCAACCAGTCGCTGCTCTTCTATCACTTCGGCTCGGTGACGGCGCTGCTGCTCGCGGCGCTTGACGAGGTCAGCGCGGCGCGCCGGGAGCGTTACGACGCGGCCGTGCAGCAGGCAGGCAGCCTGCGCGAGCTGACCAGCGCCGCCCGGCTGGTATTCGAGGAAGACCTGGACCGCGGGTACGTGACCGTGCTGGTGCAGCTGATCGCCGGGGCGCAGTCGACCCCAGGGCTGGCGGAGCAGATCGCGGCGCGGCTGCTGCCGTGGCGAGAATTCGCTGGCGAGGCGGTCGCGGGGGCGCTGCCTGGCCCGCTGACCAGGCTGCTGCCGGACGGCGAGATCGCGCACGCCATCGTCGCGCTCTACCTGGGTCTTGAGCTGCTCACTGAGCTGGATGGCGACCGGGCGGCGGCGCTGGCGCTGTTCGACCGGGCCGACACGCTGGCGGGCGTTCTCGGCATGCTCGGGTCGCGATCGCGGTCAAGCCGGGCGGGGCGGCCACGACGCGGGGGGACGGCTGAGCGCGCCCAACCCCTCACCAGCGGGGAAGGGCCTGGCGACCAGGAACCGACCGGTCGCAAGCCGGCGGAGCGCCAGGAGGCGCCGGGCCGCAGCGAACCGGCTGGCCGCGAGGAACGGCCCGGCCGAAAGGAGAAGGCATGACCACCAGCAGGCAGGCTACGGCTGCTGCCAGGGAGCGGCAGCCGGACGGCGGCTTCGACGTCGTGACCGGCGCCTTCAGCTATTCGGGCGCGGCGATCGCGCGCGAGCTGCAGGCGGCCGGACGCCGGGTCCGCACCATCACCGGCCATCCTGGCCGGGCTCCGCGCGACGGCGCAATCGAGGTCCGGCCGCTGGACTTCGCCGACCCGGCTGGGCTCGCGGAGTCGATGCAGGGCGCGGCGACGCTCTACAACACCTACTGGATCCGGTTCGCCCGCGGGCAGCTGAGCCATGAGGTGGCCGCGGCCAACTGCCGTACCCTCTTCGAGGCCGCCCAGCAGGCCGGGGTGCGGCGGATCGTGCACGTGTCCATCACGCACCCGAGCACCGACTCGCCCTACCCGTACTTCCGCGGCAAGGCGCTGGCCGAGCAGGCGCTGGCCGACTGCGGCGTGCCTTATACCGTGCTGCGGCCGGCGATCCTGTTCGGCGGCGACGGCGTGCTGCTGAACAACATCGCCTGGCTGCTGCGCCGGCTGCCGGTGTTCGCCGTCGGCGGCACCGGCAGCTACCGGATCCGGCCAGTCCACATCGACGACCTGGCCCGGCTGTGCCTGCGGGCCGCAGCCGCGGCCGGGACCGAGGTCATCGACGCGGTCGGTCCCGAGCGGCCTGCCTTCCGTGAGCTGGTGCTGCAGATCAGGGCGGCGACCGGCAGCCGGGCCGCGGTGATCCGGGTGCCAGGACCGCTGCTGCCGCCGTTGTCGGCCGGACTCGGCCTGGCCCTGCGGGACCGGCTGCTCACCAGCGAGGAGTATCTCGCGATGGCTGAGGGCCTGGCCGACACCGATGGCCCGGCCACCGGCAGCATCGCGCTCAGTTCCTGGCTCAACGAGCATGGCGAGCAGCTTGGCCGCCACTACGCCAATGAGCTGACCCGCCACTTCCGCTAACCCGGCCGGTCGCGGCACTTCCGCTGACCCGCTGGTCGCCTGTCCCGGGCGTAGCAGGCGACCATGATCCGGAAGGAATTTCGCTGCCAGGACGACAATTTTCCTTCGCGATCACGCCTGGCGGCCAATGCGCGGGCGGGAGGCGCGGCTGCCGGGCGCTGACTGGCCCGCTCTGCCATGATGAGGCGGCGGCTGCCGGTGCCCTGGGTGGCCCAGCTGCGTCGACGCGGGCCGGCCGGAGCGGAGGTGCGCCAGCTTGAGCACGGTGACCGAGCCGGCCGACGGACTGGCCCGGCGCTGGCTGGCGCCGTTCCCGCTGGATCTGGGCAGCACGCTGGGGGTGCACCGCCGCGGTCGCGGCGACCCTGCGTTCCGGGCCGACGAGTCCGGCGCGATCTGGCGCACCTCGCTCACCCCGGCCGGGCCGGGAACGCTCCGGCTGACCGCCCGTCCTGCTGCCGCGGCCGGCCACGCCGGGGGAACCACCGAGGTAGCCGGGACGGCCTGGGGACCGGGCGCCGACTGGCTGCTGGCCGAGCTGCCGGCCATGCTGGGCGAGCTTGACCGGCCGGAGGACTTCCGGCCCGCGCACCCGCTGCTGCGCGAGCTGGCGGTGCGATACCGCCGCTGGCGGATCGGCCGGTCAAGCCGGGTGCTGGAGGCGCTGGTGCCCGCCGTGCTGGAGCAGAAGGTCGTCGGGATAGAGGCACGGCGTGCCTGGCGGCTGCTGCTGACCAGGTTCGGCGAGCCCGCGCCGGGTCCCGCTCCGGCCGGCCTGCGGGTGTTCCCGGCAGCTGAGGTCTGGGCTGGGCTGCCGTCCTGGGAGTGGCACAGAGCGGGGGTGGAATCGGTGCGGGCGCGCACCATCGCCGCGGCCGCCGCCGTCGCCGGCCGGCTGGAGGAGATCACCGCGATGTCGTCCGCGCAGGCTGACGCCCGGCTGCGGTCCCTGCCGGGGATCGGGCCGTGGACCTCGGCCGAGACGCGGCAGCGCGCCTGCGGGGACGCGGACGCGGTGTCGGTCGGCGACTATCACCTGCCGTCGTTCGCGGGCTGGGCGCTGGCCGGCCGCATCACCGACGACGCGGGCATGCTCGAGTTGCTCGCGCCCTACCGGGGGCACCGCTACCGGGTCACCCGGCTGATCGAGATGAGCGGTGTCGCCCCGCCCCGGCGCGGGCCCCGGCTGGCGGCCAGGGATTATCGCGCTCTCTGAGCACCCGAACGGAGTCCGGTAGCGGCAGGGATGACCGGGCGGACGGGCGCTGCGACGGCCGGGCTGCTACGTCGGGTCAGCCCGGCCGCCGCGCGCCCCGCGTGTCAGCCGGTGAAGTGCAGGATCAGCGTGCGCATCCCGCCCTTCCCGTCGAAGGTGCCGACGGCCCAGATGTTGCTGGCGCTGAAGGCGACGAGGCCGTCCAGGATGGTGTTTCCGTTCGCCGCCCCAGGGTTCGGGCTCGGGACCGCCTTCCAGCCGCCAGCAGCCGACCCGTGCTCGATCAGCGAGGCCGCACTGCCGGTCGACGGCGGAACGCTGTCGCCGGCCGCCCAGGCGTCCCGGCCGCCGTCGACCGGGGCGACCGCCTGCAGGTAGTTGTCCTGCGGAGTCGGGTTCGACGGGTCAAGCTGGCGGAGGCGACCGCTGCTGGCCGGGCCCTCGACCAGCGTGCTGAATCCCGAGTGCCCCGCCCTGTCGTTCCCGGCCAGCCACGGACCCCTGGCCGAGACGGCGATCGACGCCGGGTAGGCGTCGGCTACCGAGCCGCCCGGCGTGCGGACGGCCGGGCTGGGCGACACGGCCCACGTCCCGCGGACCAGGTGGAGGACGACCTGGCGGTCCGATCTGGGCCCGGAGAGCTGACCGGCTGCCCAGACGTCCCGGCCGCCAGACGAGGTCACCGATGTCAGGATGCCGTCGGGTACCGCCAGGCCCCGGACGTGCCGCACAGTCCAGCGGACGCCGTTCCAGTGCTCGATCAGCGGATGGAAGAACCCGTCGTGCCCGCTGTAGGTGCCGACCGCCCAGACGTCCCGGTCGCTGACGGCCGTGACGCTGGACAGCATGTCCTCGGCCGAACCAGGGTCGGCACCCGGCACGATCGCCCACCGGTGCCCGTTCCAGTGCATGGTCAGCGCCCGCCCGGTGTGGCCGGACGCCTGAGTGAAGATGCCGGTCGCCCACGCAGTTCCGTCGGGCAGCGCGGCCACGCCGTAGAGCGAGTTGGCCTCCGCGCCGACGTCCGGTGTCCTGACTCGCGCCCACCTGGCGCCGTTGTAGTGCAGCGCCAGCGTCCTGACAATGGTCGCGTTCGCGTCGGGCAGCAGCGAGCCGACTGCCCAGATGTCGGACGGCGAGCGTCCAGCCACCGAAGCGAGGTCATTGTCGTTGCTGCCGGTGTTGGGACTTCGAACCTGCTGCCATTTCGATGCCGCTGCGCTAGCCGCCGGGTGCGGGGCAGCGCGGGCGGGCGCCTTGGAGATGACGGGACCTGCCGTCGCAGACGTGCCGTGAAAGCCGGCCTGTCCGTCCGACTTTCCGCCGAAGAGCCTGGTCATCGGCAGTACGTGCCTGGTGTCGCAGGTGAATTGCAGGCAGCTGAGCCCGAACGCGTGCTGGATGGTCGACAGCAGCGAGTAGTGGTTGAACGGCGTCCGGTCGGTCAGGTGTCGCGGTCCGTGGCTGGTCACCACGATCGTGAAGACACGCCCGGTGCCCGGCTTCGCGTCACAGCAGCCTGCGCTGGTCGTTCCCTCGGTCCAGGTCACGACGATCGCGTTGTTGCCGTGCTGCCACTGCGGCCCGGACATGATCTCGTGGGTAACCTGCCGCAGGTAGCTGTCGCCGCCTGCGACCAGCTTGTTGTCGTTGGGCTGGCCGAGATCATTCGAGCTGTCCTCGCACCAGGGCGGCCCGCCGTGCATGTTGGCGCACTCGTTCGTGTCGATGAAGCTGAAATTCGGCAGGCGGCCATTGTGCGCGTCGGCCGCGAGCTTCGAGGCCGGCACCATTTTCCGTGCCTCGGCCGGATTGTCAGCGACGCTCGACAGATCGGGGACGGGATTGAATTTCGCCTGGTTGTACAGTGAGTCTGTCTCCTGGCAATTGGTTGGGTAGCAATTCCCCAGGTAACCAGCGTAGGGCATGTCCTGGACGTACTCTTTCCAGGACTTGTGCGCGGCGTCCAGCTGACTGAGCAGGCTGGGCTTGCTGATCTGCTGATCCCAGTACGGTACGTCGTCGCTGACCCCGAAGGAATTGCCGGCGAGCAGCGACATGATGCCTGCGGTATCGGGATCAGCGGTAGTGTCATAGTGGGTAGCGAGGCCGTATTTAGCGGCCAGCCGGTTAAAGGTCGGCGCGAACTTGTTGTGCGAAATCGCTGAATAGCCATGATCGGCGAACATGATTACCGCGATGTGACGATAACGTGGCACCTGACTGGCCGCGTGGCTGGCTGTGTGGCTGGACGCGGCGGCTGGCGCCGAGCCCGCAGCCTGGCTGGCTGCGGCGCTGGCGGCTACCGGCAGGGCTAGCCCCGCGAGCAGGCCAGCGGCGCTGACGACGATCGCCGCGGCCCTGGCCCGCCTGCTCTGCAAGAACGGCATGCGATGCCCTCCTTTTAGCTGTGCTCGTCAGCCCGGCTGTGCCCCCTGGGGGTTGATCCGGGTGACGAAAGTGGCTTGGCATGGCCGGCTGAGAACATCGCCGGCCGCGAACGGGTGCTAGAGCCGACCGGGGCTGAGCAGGCCTGAGCCAGCTGCCTGGTTACGGCGCAGCAAACTAGCGCCGGGGACCGGGCAGACCAACTGGCCTAACCCGGCGAAACGCGCGGCGCAACGGAAGGCGGGTTAAGCGGACGACAGCTTGGTTGTCGGATGACCGACCACAGCGGTACCCATTTCTCACGGCTCCCGGACACGAGCGAGCAGCGGGGAGTTGGCAGGCACGGACGACATGGGCACCATGGCCGCGACGTCCATTCAATGACCGCGGCGCGGGTCACGGCAATATCAGCAAGCCGACTTCATGCGATGTTCACCGGCCTGACCCGGGTGATCCGCACTAGTGCGCACGGCCCCGACGCGGGCAGAGTGCCGGCACGGCACGCCGGGGGCCGGCGGCGGGGCAGCCTAGGGTGGGATCCATGAGCTCCGAGCGAGGACAGACTCAGGCGCCGTCGGCGGCCGCCGGCACACGCGGGCCGGCCGGCGCCCCGTCGGCGAGCGCGATGCGCCGTGCCCTGGCCAGGGCCAGGGATGGCAAGAGCCTGGACGCGGGCGAGGCGACGACGCTGCTGCACGCGCGCGGCGAGCAGCTGGCCGAGCTGACCGGCTATGCGGCCAGGACGAGGGACGCGGGGCTGGCGGCTGCTGGCAGGGCCGGCGTCATTACCTACTCGAAGAAGGTGTTCATCCCGCTGACCCGGCTGTGCCGTGACCGCTGCGCCTACTGCACGTTCGTCACCGTGCCTGGCCGGCTGGACAGCCCGTACCTGTCCCCTGACCAGGTGCTCGACATCGCCCGGCAGGGCGCCGCGCTGGGCTGCAAGGAAGCCCTGTTCACCCTCGGGGACCGGCCGGAGGCACGCTGGCGGCAGGCGAGGGAGTGGCTGGACGCGCACGGCTACGACGACACGCTGTCCTACGTGCGGGCGATGGCGGTCCGGGTGCTGGAGGAGACCGGGCTGCTGCCGCACCTCAACCCCGGCGTGCTGAGCTGGCAGGACTTCCAGCGGCTGAAGCCGGTCGCGCCGTCGATGGGCATGATGCTCGAGACCACCGCGGCCAGGCTGTTCACCGAGCGCGGCGGGCCGCACTTCGGCAGCCCGGACAAGGACCCTGCGGTCCGGCTGCGGGTGCTGGAGGACGCCGGCCGCAGCGCCGTGCCGTTCACCACCGGCATCCTGATCGGCATCGGCGAGACAGCGGCCGAGCGGGCCGACTCGGTCTTCGCCATCCGCCAGGTGGCCCGTGAGTACCGCGGCGTCCAGGAAGTCATCGTGCAGAACTTCCGCGCTAAGCCCGACACCAGGATGCGCGGCGTCCCCGACGCGGAGCTGGAAGACCTGGCGGCAACGATCGCCGTCACCCGGCTGGTGCTCGGCCCGTCGGCGCGGATCCAGGCGCCGCCGAACCTCATCGCCGAGCAGTACCGGCTGATCCTGGAGGCCGGCATCGACGACTGGGGCGGGGTGTCGCCGCTGACTCCCGACCACGTCAACCCCGAGCGGCCCTGGCCCGAGCTGGACGAGCTGGCCGCCCGCACCGCCGCGGCCGGCTTCGAGCTGCGCGAGCGGCTGACCATCTACCCCGGCTACCAGCGCGAGCCGTGGCTCGACCCGCGGCTGGCGGCGCACGTCACCGCGCTGGCGGACCCGGCGACCGGGCTGGCCAGGCACGGCGCGATGCCGCGCGGGCTGCCCTGGCAGGAGCCCGACGGCGGCTGGGGGGATTCGAGCGGCCGCACCGACCTGCACGTGACGATCGACACCGAGGGGCGCAGCAGCGACCGCAGGGACGATTTCGCCGAGGTCTACGGCGACTGGGCCGAGATCGGCGCCCGGATCAGCCCGGCGGCGGTGCCGGCCGGTGCAGGGGCGCAGGAAGCGGCCGGGACGCAGGCGGCCGGGACCAGGGCGCCGCAGCGGCTGCGCGCCGACGTGCTCGCGGCGCTGCGCAGCGCGGAGCGCGACCCCGCCCGCCTCAGTGACGCCGAGGCGCTCGCGCTGCTCGACGCCGACGGCCAGGAGCTCGACGCCCTGACCGCGCTGGCCGACGACCTGCGCAGGCAGGCAGCGGGCGAGGACGTCACGTTCGTGGTGACCCGCAACATCAACTTCACCAACGTCTGCTATACCGGCTGCCGGTTCTGCGCGTTCGCGCAGCGGCGCACCGACGCGGACGCCTACACCCTGTCCCTCGAGCAGGTGGGGGAGCGGGCCGAGCAGGCCTGGCAGGCGGGGGCTACCGAGGTGTGCATGCAGGGCGGCATCCACCCCGACCTGCCAGGCACCGCCTACTTCGACCTCGCGGCCGAGGTGAAGCGGCGCTGCCCGGAGCTGCACGTGCACGCGTTCTCGCCGATGGAGGTCATGAACGGGTCGGCCAGGACCGGCCTGAGCGTGCGCGACTGGCTGCACCGGGCGCGGGAAGCCGGTCTCGGCTCGCTGCCGGGCACCGCGGCAGAGATCCTCGACGACGACGTCCGCTGGGTGCTCACCAAGGGCAAGCTGCCAGCAGCGGCGTGGATCGACGTGATCACCACGGCGCACGAGCTGGGCATCAGGACGTCAGCCACGATGATGTACGGGCACGTGGACACCCCGGCGCACTGGGTCGGGCACCTTCGGGTGATCCGCGGCATCCAGGAGCGCACCGGCGGGTTCACGGAGTTCGTGCTGCTGCCGTTCGTGCACGCCAGCTCGCCGATCTACCTCGCGGGCCTGGCCAGGCCTGGGCCGACCAGGCGGGAGAACCGGGCCGTGCACGCGGTGTCCCGGCTGCTGCTGCACGGCGCGATCGGCAATATCCAGTGCTCGTGGGTGAAGCTGCCCGACGACCTGTGCCGCGAGGTGCTGGCCGGCGGCGTCAACGACCTCGGCGGCACGCTGATGGAGGAGACGATCAGCCGGATGGCCGGCTCGCAGAACGGCTCGTTCAAGACGATCAGCGAGCTTTCGGCGCTGGTCGCGCCCACCGGCAGGCAGCTCAGGCAGCGTACGACGCTGTACGAAGAGCCTTCAGCAGAACGAATGGCCGCCGCGACTGCCAGCGACGGAGTGTGCGCCTCGGTTCGCGGGAAACTACGACAGCTGATCCCGATAGCCCAGTCTTAGCAAAGCTGGCCTGAGTTCTTGGGGGGAACGCAGCCATGCTCGACGATGCCGCCATCCCGGCTGACTCCGCGGCAGAGGCCGGCCCGGCCGGCCCGCCAGATAGGCCCGCCGGGCTCGCCACCCGGCAGGCCAGGCTGCGCGGGTGGGGCCGGACCGAGCCGACCACGGCCGTGCTCGCCGCGCCGGCCAGCCCGGCGCAGGCGGCCGAGCTGATGCAGGCGGCACCCGGCCGCGGGCTGATCGCGCGCGGCCTCGGCCGCGCTTACAACAACGCGGCGCAGAACGACGGCGGGCTGGTGCTCCTCACCACGAAGCTGAACCGGATCACCTGCCTGGACCCGGAGGCAGGGCTGGCGGTCTGCGAGGCCGGCGTGAGCCTGCAGCAGCTGATGATCGCCGCGCTGCCGGCCGGCTGGTTCGTGCCGGTGTCGCCAGGCACCCGGCAGGTGACAGTTGGCGGCGCGATCGCCGCCGACGTGCACGGCAAGAACCATCACGTCGCCGGCAGCTTCGCCGGTCACGTGCGGTGGCTTGACCTGCTGACCCCTGACGGCGCCGAGCGCCGGGTGACGCCGTCCGGCGACGGCGGCCTGTTCTGGGCGACCGCCGGCGGGATGGGCCTGACCGGGGTGATCGTGCGCGCCGCCGTGCAGCTCATCCAGGTGCAGACCGCACGGCTGCTGGTCGACACCGTGCGCACTACCGACATCGACCAGACCATGGACTATCTCGCCGGTACGGACGCCAGGTTCTCCTACACGGTCGCGTGGACCGACTGCCTGGCGGCCGGCGGCAGCCTGGGCAGGTCGGTGATCACCAGCGGTGACTTCGCCGCGCCGGGCGATCTGCCAGCCGCAGCGCGGCGCAGCCCGCTGGCCTTCCGCCCTGCCTCCCGGCTGCTCACCCCGCCGCTGCCCGGCTCAGTGGTGAACCGGCACACGGTCGCGCTGGCCAACGAGGCCTGGTACCGCAAGGCGCCGCGGCACCGGGAAGGCGAGCTGCAGACGATCGGCACGTTCTTCCACCCGCTCGACGGGGTGCGGAACTGGAACCGCGCGTACGGGCCGGCCGGCCTGCGGCAGTACCAGTTCGTCGTGCCAGCCGGGCAGGAGCCGGTGCTGCGCCGCTGCATGGAGCAGATCAGCCAGGCCAGGGCACCGTCGTTCGTAACCGTGCTGAAGCGCTTCGGACCGGCCAACGCCGGGCTGCTGTCCTTCCCGATGGCGGGCTGGACCCTGGCGCTTGACTTTCCGGCGCGCACGCCGGGCCTGGCCGCCCTGCTATGCCAGCTGGACGAGCAGGTGGCGAACGCTGGCGGCCGGGTCTACCTGGCCAAGGACTCGCGGGTCAGCCCGGACATGCTTGACCGCATGTACCCGCGGCTGGCCGACTTCCGTCAGCTGCGCGGCCAGCTTGACCCGGCCGGCCGGCTGGCCTCGGACCTGTCCCGGCGGCTCGGCCTGTAGCGGCCGCGGCCCGACCGCGTGGCAGCTGGTCAGGCTGAGCGGCGCCAGGAGACCTCGAGCAGCGCGCCGCCGAGCACCGACTCGCCGATCCGCCACCGTCCGCTGGTGGAGCGGACCACCGAGTCGGCGATCGCCAGGCCCAGCCCGGCGCCGCCGCCGTGCTCGGCGGCCCGGTGGAACCGGTCGAACAGCCGCGCGCGCTCGGACGGCGGGATGCCGGGGCCGCTGTCCTCGACCTGCAGGCAGGCACGCGTGCCGCGGACGGCAACGCTGACCCGTACCCGGCCGCCAGGCCCTGCGTAGCGGCAGGCGTTGTCGATGAGAACCCCGGCGAGCCGGTCGATCCAGCCGGGCGGCGCGCTGATGCTGGCCGGGCCGGGCCCGGCCTCGCAGCTGATGGTCAGCTGCCGTGCGCTGGCCACCGGGCTGAACCGGTCAGCGCACTCGGCGGCGATGGTGGCCAGGTCGAGCGGCTCGCTGCGCGGCGCCGGCGGACGGGAGTCGAACCTGGCCAGCCACAGCAGGTCCTCGACGATGCCGCGCAGCCGCTTGCTCTCGCCGTCGATCCGGCGCAGCGCACCCTGGTACTCGGCTGGCTTGCGCTGGCCGCTGAGCGCGATGTCGGTCTCGGCGCTGATCACGCTCAGCGGGGTACGCAGCTCGTGCGAGGCGTCGGCGGTGAACTCAAGCTGGCGCCGCCGCGACTGCTCGACCGGCGAAAGCGCCTTCAGCCCGATGATCAGCGACCCGGCGAACACGGCCAGCAGCAGCACGGGGGCGGCCAGCGCCTCGCCGTCGAACAGCGTGCTCTCGGTGTGGTCCTGGACCGCCAGGTTCTCCCCGGCGACCACCAGGGTGCCGCCGCGGTGCGCCGCGAGCAGCCGGTAGGTGGCCGGCCCGAGGTGCGCGCTCACCGGCCTGCCGCTGGCCAGCTGCAGGCCGGGCGGCAGCGTGGGCGCCCGCTGCTGCCGCAACTGAGTACCGGCGGGCGACACCGCCCACAGCAGCACCGGGGCACCGGATTCCGGGTCGTCGTCCGCGACCGCGTAACGCCGCGCCGCGGTCGTGGTGCCGACGTCGGCGAGGCGCTGGCCAAGCCGTGCGTCGACCTCAGCTACCAGCCGCCTGGCCACCATCGTGTCAAGCACGGCGATGCTCGCGCCGTAGACGGCCGCGATGATCAGCGCGGTCGCGGCAGCGACACGGCTGGCTGAGATCATCTGCGGTGAAAGGCGGCGGGGCAGCCAGGGGCGCGGCCGGCCGGGCAGCCTCATGACGGCACGATCCGGTAGCCGACGCTGCGGACGGTCTGGATGCAGACGCTGGCCCCGGCCAGCTTCGACCGCAGCCGGGCCAGGTGCACGTCGATGGTGTTGGAGCCGAGCGCGTCGGCCTCGTTCTCCCAGACCTGCATCGCGATCGACCGCCGGTCCACCACGGCCGGCGAGCGGCGCATCAGCGCTTCCAGGATGGCCAGCTCGGTAGCGGTCAGTGCGGGCGTCTCGGCGCCGACCGTGACCTGCCGCGTCGCCGGGTCGAAGACCACGTCCCCGACGGTGAGCTGCGGGTGCTGCAGCGCACGCGGCCGCCGCTGCAGCGCCCTGATCCTGGCGATCAGCTCGCTGAAGTCGAACGGCTTGACCAGGTAGTCGTCGGCGCCGGCGTCGAGGCCGGCCACCCTGTCGGCCGGGGTGTCCCGCGCGGTGAGCATGAGCACTGGAGTCGCGGCGCGCTCCCGGCGCAGCTGCTGCAGCACGTCCAGGCCGGACAGTCCTGGCATCCGCCAGTCGAGCACCACGACCTCGTAGCTGTAGATCCGCAGGAAGCTCATCGCCCGGCGGCCGTCAGGCACCGCGTCGACCGCGTAGCCGCTTTCCCGCAGGCCCCTGGCGAGCACCTCGCGCATGCCAGGGTCGTCTTCGGCGACCAGGATTCGCACCGGGCCTCCTTTCGGGGGCGGCCTGCCCGGCTCAGCGGCGCAGCCGCCGCCAGAGCGGACGCGGGACGAGCCGCAGTGCGACCGCGAGGACCCCCAGCTGGCGCGGCACCCAGACCAGGCTGGCATCCTGCCGCAGCGCTGCGGCGACCGCGGCCCCTACCTCGGCCGGCGTGCTGGACAGCGGCGCCGGCGGCAGCCCGGCGGTCATCCGGCCGGTCACGAAGCCCGGCCTGACCAGCAGCACCCGCACGCCAGTGCCGTGCAGCGCGTCGGCCAGCCCGCGGGCGAACGCGTCCAGCCCTGCCTTGGCCGCGCCGTACACGTAGTTCGCCTTGCGCGGCCGGATGGCCGCGACCGAGGACAGCACCACGATCGTGCCGTGACCCTGCTGCCGCATCCGTGCCGCGGCGGCCAGCAGCGTGCTGACGTGCCCGGTGAAATTCGCCTCGATCAGCTGGCCGGCCAGCAGCGGCTCCCGGTCAAGCCTGTCCTGGCCGGTGAGCACGCCAGCGGCGCTGATCACCAGGTCCACCACCCCGTCGGCGAAAACGCCGTCGATCATGGCCTGGTGCGTGTCAAGCGCGATGGCGTCGAACGGCAGGGTGGCGGCGGCGCAGGGCAGCTCCTTGGCGGCGGCCAGCAGGGTTTCCTCATGCCGGCCGGCGAGCAGCACCTCGGCGTCTGGCGGCAGGCTCAGCGCACCGAGGATGGCCAGCGCGATCTCGCTGCCGCCGCCGAGCACCAGGGTCCGCCGCGGTGCGCGGACGGCTGGCCGGCCGGCCATCTACAACCCCGCCACGAACAGCACCAGCCAGCACAGCTCGGCGGCCAGCATGACCGGGTCGCGGCTGATCAGGTCCTCGACCGGCTTGCTGGTCACGCGCGCGTTCAGCCGGTCGAACCTGGCCAGCGCGACCGCCAGCGGTACCGCGCTGAGCAGGTGCCAGGCCCGCATCTGAGCACTGCGCTCGCCGAGCGCCCAGAACAGGTAGGCCATGACCATGACGATAGCCATGACCCGCTCGGCCAGCCGCAGCCCGGCTGGGGTGTACCAGCGCATGGCCGGCCGGTGCGCGGTGCCGCGGGTGCCGAGCACGGTCAGCTCGCTGAACCGCTTGGCCGTCGCGACCATCAGCGCGCCGAGGCTGCAGACCAGCAGGAACCAGCCGGACGGCGGCACGTGCGTGGCGAAAGCGCCGCCCAGCGCGCGCAGCACGAAGCCGGAGGCGACCAGCACCAGCTCCACGACTGGCACGTGCTTGAGCACGAGCGAGTAGAGGATCGAGAAGGCCAGGTAGGCGCCGATGACCACGACCAGGCCCGGCTCGCGGATGGCCAGGCCGGCTGCCTCAGCCGCGGCGGCGCAGGCGATCGCCAGCGCGATCGCCGACCCGGCCGGCAGCCGTCCTGAGGCAACCGGACGGTGCCGCTTGTACGGATGCCGCCGGTCCCGCTCGGCGTCGACCACGTCGTTGACGAAGTAGACCGCGCTTGAAGCGGCGACGAACGCGGCGAACGCGACCAGCCCGTAGCCGAGCCCGTCGTGCCGTCCCAGCGACGCCCCCGCCAGCGGAGCGGCGAAGACCAGCAGGTTCTTCGGCCACTGCCGCGGCCGGGCCGTCTGCACGGCGGCGGCCAGCCGGTCAGCCGGGCGGACCGGCACCCTCGGCCGGGTAGCCGGCACCCGGACCGCCGGTATCGGGCCCGTCATCGGGAGAACACCGCGGTGAAGTCGCGGTTGGCGAGCGAGTAGTACCGGGTGGGCGGCTCCAGCTGGGTGGGCAGCAGGTTCTTCGGCGTCGGGTTAGCCGGGTGCCCGCCGGGCCGGTAGTACATGAACGACATCCAGTCCGGGTTGATGTCGAGCTGCATGGCCGACACCGCCCCTGCCCGCTTGAGCAGGTCGGCCAGGCTCCGCACGTCAAGCGCCGGGCCGTAGACGAAGATGATCCGGCCGTCGCTGGTGATCCCGACGCCCGAGCGCCACACGTAGTAGCCGCCGCCCAGGGTGGCGCCCCAGCTGGTCAGGACGTTCTGGTCGACGGTCGCCGGCACCTTGCCGTTCTGCACGATCAGCCGCAGGTTCTGCCGCACGCCGACGACGCCCGGCGTCTTGCGCACGGTCCTGCCCCAGATGCCGATCTTCAGCTGGCCGTTTCGGTAGAAGACCATGCTGGCGGCGCCCTGCGTCAGCCGTCCCCTGGTGACGCCGTTCAGGTAGAAGCCGCCCCCGGACGAGGCGATCTTGAAGCCGTTGTTGAACGTGGCCATCAGCCCGGTGCGGCTGCCCGGCGGGACGTCGGCCGGGACGCGCCAGCGGCCAGGACCAGGGTCCTCGACGCCAGGGCGCAGCTGGAAGCGCAGCACCTGCTGGTTCATCGACACGATGCCGGCCACGTAGGAGGTGTGCACCTTGTCGGGCCGCAGGAACGTGCTGAGCACCGCTGGCTCGCCGTGCACGGTGCCGTCGACCCGCCAGATCCCCTCGCCAGGCAGCGGCTTGCCGGCCGGGGACGGCACCCTGGGCGGGATGAACTGGCTGGCCGGCGGCTGGCCGGCAGTCCGGTGGCTGCCGTGGCCGCGGCCCGCTGCCCGGACGCCGGCAGCATGCTGCGCCTGCACCATGCCCGGCCCGGTCAGCGCGAAGGCCGGGGCGCCGCCGACTTTGGGCGGATGGTAGGTGATCCATTCCCCGAGCGTCACCAGCGGCCCGAGGTAGTGGTCGCGTGCCCATTCGGCGATCCGCTGGGAGAAGGTGCCGCCGCCCGGCTCGGTCAGCGCGTGCCCGACCGACCAGCCGACCACCAGGACCGATGCGGTGAGGGCGGCGGCAAGGATGTAGCGCACCGGCCGGGGCAGGAGCAGCACGGCGCGCCGCACAAGCCGGCGCCGCCGGAACACCCGGCTGAGTGCCCGCCGCGCCCCGCCTGGCGGACGGGCGTGGCCCGGTGCGTGGCGCGCGTCGGCGGAAGCCGCCGCGGCTTCCTGATCGTGGCCGGCGGGCAACGGGCCGGCCGGCCCTGCCCCGCCGCCGGGGCCGGCCGCGCGGGAGGCGGGCGCACCGGAGATCTCCGGCCCGCAGGCTTCGCCGCCGGAGAACTCGCTGTCCGCTTCGGTCGCGTCGGGTACCGGGCCGGCCTGGTCTGGCTGGCGGCCCCTCCGCTGCCTGGCTATCTGTTCACGGTCTGCGGATGCCGACCGGTTGGCCACGCATTCCCTCCTCATCAGGACTGCCGGAAAAGTCCGGCGCAGTCAATATGCGCGTTCGGCCTGCTGGCGCGGGGCCGGCGAGGGCGGGCGAGCACGACAGAGGCCGCAGCACCGGTATTCCGGCAGGCAGTGGCCCCGCGTGGATAGGTGTACCCGCGGAACATGAAGACTTCATGACGCGCCTGGGATATCTCTGCCCGACCTTATTTCGCAGCGGGGGCCGCAAATGCCCGGAAGCCCAGTTATTACCGTGCGCGCACCGTGATTACCGCCATGCTGATTAACAAAATGTCAAAGTCCGCCGGTGCGCGCTGCTCGCCTGCCACGGTCCCGCCGCAGCAGGGCTCCCGCGCCGCTGCGGTAGCCGCAGCGCGGTTCCCGTGCTTGCCGTGCGGCCGGGATTCAGCGCTCGACGAGGAAGCGCGCCGGGTCGCGGTCCGGTCTGGCTGGCGGCTGCGCGGCCGGGTGACCCACGCCGACCGCGCCCATCGGCTCCCAGCCGGCCGGCAGGTCAAGTGCCACGGCGGTGACCTCACGGCAGAACAGCGTGCTGGACACCCAGCACGAGCCAAGCCCTTCAACCGCGAGCGCGACCAGCAGGTTCTGCACCGCGGCGCCCATCGAGACGACGAACATGGTGCGCTCGGCCGAACTCCGCCGCTGGTCCGGGTACGGATGCGCGGCGTCAGCGGCGAGGCACGGCACGATGATCAGCGGCGCGCGGCGCAGCGGCTCGCCGCGGCGCACTCGGCGCGCGATCTGCTGCTCGGTGAAGCCGTCGCCGCTCAGGTCAGCGGTCCAGGCCGCGAGCATGTCGTCCAGCAGCGCGATGCGAGCCGCCGCCGTCTGCAGCAGCACGAAGCGCCATGGCTCGCTGTGGTGCGGCGCGGGGGCGGTGACGGCGGCCGCCACCGCGCGGCGGACCGCGGCCGGGTCGACCGGCTCACCGGTGAACTCCCTGACCGTGCGCCGCTCCTGCAGCACCTGGTCAGATCCCAGCCGGAACATGTCCTCGGCGGCCGGCCTGACCAGCGCGGCGGCCCCCGGCCCGTCCTCGGCAGTCACCAGCTCGGCCAGGCCGCGCACCACGGCGACGGGGAGCTGCGCGGTCTTCCCCTTGACCAGGTCGCCGGCCGCCGCGATCTCGTCGGCCACCGCCGCTACCGTCACCTCAAGCGGCCGGCCAAAGGTGTCGCTCTGGCCTCGGTGATCGCGCAGCGGGCTCAGACCGGCCGCGCCGATGGCAGTGTCGGTCTGCCCGTTGCGCCACGGCCGGCCCATCGTGTCGGTGATCAGCACGCCGATCCGGGGGCCGCCAAGCCGGTCGGCGATCGCCTTGCGCAGCCGCCTGGCTGAGTCGTCCGGATCCTCGGGCAGCAGCACGACGGTGCCCGGCGCGGTGTTGGAGCTGTCGACTCCGGCGGCTGCCAGTACCAGCCCGTGCCGGGTGGTGACGATCCTGGTCGGGCCGCGCCGCGCCACCAGCCGGACCGCCTCGGCGTCGATCGCCTCCTCGCGGTCGGCGCTGATCACCCGCCCCTCGGCCTTACTGACGATCTTGGAAGTGACCACCAGGATGTCGCCGTCGCGCAGGCCAGGCTCGGCCGCGCAGATCAGCGCGGCCAGGTCGTCCCCGGCGGAGATCTCCGGCAGCCCGGCCACCCCGGTGACGGTGAGGCCGCTCATCGGGTCACCTCGCCGGCCAGGCTCAGCGCTGCGGTCGCGAGCTCAGCCGAGGCCGCCAGGTCGGTCATGTACAGCGGCACGGCACGCACCGCGATCCCGGCGAGTTCCGGCGCGTCGACCGCGTCCTTGTCCTGCTCGTCGACCAGCCAGCCGTCCAGCAGCCGCGGCCCGTAGTGCGCGGCGACGGCCGCGGCCGTGGTCGGCACGCCGATAGCGGCCAGGCAGGCGTCGGCCATGCCGCGCACCGGCGCCCCGCCGATGATCGGCGAGACGCCGACTACCGGCTTGGCGCTGACCGCCGCGGCGATGCCGGGGACGGCCAGGATGACGCCGATGCTGACCACCGGGTTGGATGGCGGCAGCAGGATCAGGTCAGCTTCCTCGATGGCCGCCAGCACGCCGGGAGCCGGGCGGGCGCGCTCGGCCCCGGCAGCGGTAATCCGGCGGGCTGGCACCTGCGCGCGCAGCGCCACCCACCATTCCTGGAAGTGCACCGTCCTGGTGCTGCCCGCCTCGTCGATCAGCACGTGCGTCTCGACCTTGTCATCGGTCATCGGCAGCAGCCGCACGCCTGGCTGCCATCGCTCGCACAGCCGCGCGGTCACCGCCGACAGCGGCTGGCCGGCGGCGAGCATCTCAGTACGCACGATGTGCGTGGCCAGGTCCCGGTCGCCGAGGCCGAACCAGCCGGGACCGGCGCCGTAGGCCGTCAGCTCCTGCAGCACGGTGAAGCTCTCGCCGGCCCGTCCCCAGCCCTGCTGCTCACTGATCCCGCCGCCGAGCGTGTACATGACGGTGTCCAGGTCCGGGCTTATGTGCAGGCCGAACAGGGTGATGTCGTCGCCGGTATTGCCGATGACGGTGACCTCGGCGTCCGGCGCGGCGGCCAGCAGGCCACGCAGGAACCGGGCGCCGCCGACGCCGCCGGCCAGCACGGTGATGCGCATGCTCGCCAGTCTTCCAGGCTCGACGCAGCCGGACCGACCCGCCGTCGCCGCCATCCGGGGGCACCGCGCTGCGCCGCGACACGGTCACCGGCTGGCCGCGGATCGCAGAGCATTCTTTGCAAAAATTACTTTGCAAAGAATGCTTTGTGGTCTACCGTCAGAACCATGACGGACGGCAAGAACTGGGCGTCGCGGCCTGATCCGGCCCGCGACCTGGTCCTCGACACGCGCACCATGCAGGCGCTCGCCCACCCGGTCCGGATGCAGATCCTTAGCCTGCTGCGCGACCAGGGGCCATCGACGGCGACCAGGCTGGCCCAGCAGCTCGGGCTGAACTCGGGCGCGACCAGCTATCACCTGCGCAGCATGGCGGCGGCCGGCCTGATCACCGAGGATGCGGGCCGTGGCAACGGCCGGGACCGCTGGTGGCAGGCAGCCCACCGGTCGACCTTCTACGACGAGGCCGACCTGCCGCCTGGCGAGCGCCAGATGAGCGCTGCCTACCTCAGCGCGGTCGCCGCGCTGTACGCGCAGCGGATGCAGCGTGCCGTCGACGAGTACCCGGCGATGCCCGATGAGTGGCGCGAGAGCTGCACGCTGAGCGACTTCCGGCTGCGGCTGAGCCCGGCCGAGGGCAGGCAGCTGCTGCGGGACCTGGTCGAGGTGATCGGCAGGTACCGCAGCGAGGATGACGCCGCGGCGGCTGGCACGCAGGCGAGCCCATTCGTCCTGCAGCTGCAGGCCTTCCCGCGACCCGGCCTGGCACCCGCCGCCGGCGGCCCTCAGGCGGCCGGCCCGGACGAGGGCGCATAGTGACCACACCGGGTGATCACCGCTCGCGGCGCGCACTGGCTGGCCTGCTCACCGTGCTCGCGGTGTCGCAGACCGGCACCCGCCTGTCGGCCATCGCGGTGCCATGGTTCGTGCTGACCACAACCGGCAGCCCGGTCCTGACCGGGCTGGTCGGATTCTGCGAGATCGCGCCGTACGTACTGCTCAAGTTCCTGAGCGGCCCGGTCCTTGACCGGGCAGGACCGCGGCGGGTCAGCATCGGCACGGACTGGCTCAGCGCCGCTGCCACCGCCGCGATCCCGGTCCTGCAGCTGACCGGCTGGCTGCGGCTCTGGCTGCTGCTTGCGCTGGTCGTCCTCATCGGCGCGGCCCGCGGGCCGGGCGACACCGCCAAGGACGTGATGATCCCGGACGTGGCCAGGGACGCGCAGGTGCCGATCGAGCGGGCCACTGGCCTGACCGGAACCGTTGAGCGGCTGTCAGCCATCCTCGGGCCCGCCGCAGCGGGCGCCACGATCGCGCTGCTCGGTCCCCTGAACGCAGTGGCGCTGGACGCCGCGTCCTTCGCCGTCGGCGCGCTGCTGATCGGCTGGGCGATGCCGCGGCGACGTCCGGCGGCAGCGCAGCGGGACGACGACCGGTACCTGCAGCGGATGCGAGAGGGACTCGGCTTCCTGCGCCGCAGCCCGCTGCTGCGGATCATCATCGCGATGACGGCCGCGACGAACTTCCTCGACGCTGGCATGTTCGGGGTGCTGATGCCGGTGTGGGCGCGCGATTCGGGTCACGGGCCGGCCGCGATCGGGGCTGCGGCGGCCACTCTCGGCCTGGCAGCAACCGCCGCCAGCCTGGGTGCGGCGGCCCTGGCGCACCGGCTGCCACGCCGGCCGGCCTACCTGATCGGGTACGCCGTCGGCGGGGCGCCGCGGTTCCTTGTGCTGCTGACCGGCGCGCCGCTGTGGATGGTCCTGGTCGTCTACGCCGTCAGCGGCCTCGGCCTGGGATTCATCAACCCGATTCTCGGCGCGGTGACCTTTGAGCTGATCCCGCGGCCGCTGCTCGGCCGGGTCGTCGCGCTGGCCGACTCGGCGACCTGGGCCGGCATCCCGGTGGGCGGCCTGGCCGCCGGGCTGTTCATCGCGGCGGGCGGGCTGGCGCCGGTCCTGGCCGGCTTTGGCGTCGCCTACCTGCTCGTCACCTCTCTGGCCGGGCTGCGCCCTGAATGGGCAGACATGGACCGCCGCAGGCGGAGCCAGAAGGGTGCCGGCGCGCAAGCGCCGGACATTCATCCGGGTGACCGTCAGGCAGCGGCAACGGGCGAGGCCGGCCAGGCCCAGGCTGCCGGACCGCCGCGGACAGCGCTTGCCAGGCCGCGGCGCGAGCCGGTGCCCGGCCGGCCGGAAGGGTGAGCCCCGGCCAGATTTCGCAGCAGACTTTCCCGGTCATCACGGGCAACGAGGCTGCCATTATCACGTACTTCACTTGACGCGGCGCAAGACACGCGGGTGTAATTTCATACGTGTAATTCACGTGCCGGCCAGGGGGCGGGCACGGCCGACGGGGTTTGCGTGAATGGCTGGAGGTGTGCTGTGACAGACGTCATCGTCTCGCTGCTCCATGAGGGCTCGCCGCTCCATGAGGGCTTGGGCATAGCCGCGGACGATGCCGGGGAGCTGAGCTGGCAGGACCGGGCGCTGTGCGCGCAGACCGACCCGGAGGCGTTCTTCCCGGAGAAGGGCGGCTCCACCAGGGAAGCCAAGCGGGTCTGCCGTACCTGTGAGGTCCGGGCCGAGTGCCTGGAGTACGCGCTGGAGCACGACGAGCGGTTCGGCATCTGGGGCGGGCTGTCCGAGCGGGAGCGCCGCCGGCTGAAGCGCGAGGCTGTCTAGCGGCTCACCTGGCCGTGCGGCACTGCGCACGGCCTGGCCGGCTGGTGTCCGGGCTGCGGTGAAGCGTCTGGTCTGGCCGCCTGAGTCCGCTCCGTTCGCGTATTGTTCACGAGTACCCCTGCACTGCGGGCTTGTCCTTTTGCCGCCCGCAGCAACCCCCTGAGCAGCGAGCGGACCGCCTTGTGTCGCCAAGCGATTCCTATCCGCAGCATGTCGTCACGGCCGTCATCGTGGCGCACGACGGTGCTGCCTGGCTGCCGGGACTGATCGACTCGCTGCTTGACCAGACCAGGCCGGTGCAGCGGCTGGTGGCCGTCGACGTGGGCAGCAGGGATCGCAGCGGGGCCGTGCTCGCCAGCAGGCTCGGCCAGGCGGTCGTATTCGGGATGGACCGGCGAACCGGCTACGGGCGGGCGGTCAGCAGGGCGCTGCAGCACAAGGCGGCGAACGTCAGCGTCCCCGGCATGGCGACGCTTCCGCCCGGCGAGCGCACCGAGTGGATCTGGCTGCTGCACGACGACTGCGAGCCGGCCAGGGACGCGCTTGACCAGCTGCTCCGCGGCGCGGCCGAGACCAGGTCGGCCGCCGTCATCGGGCCCAAGCTCAAGGACTGGTCCGACCGCGATGTCATCGTCGAGGCTGGCGTGACCATCGACACGGTCGGCCGCCGGATCACCGGCATCGAGCCGCGCGAGGTCGATCAGGGCCAGCATGACGGCGATCGTGACTGCGTGGCGGTGAGCAGCGCCGGCATGCTAGTCCGGCGCGATGTGTGGGAGCAGGTCGGCGGCTTCGACCAGGACATGGGCCTGTTCATGGAGGACGTCGACTTCTGCTGGCGTGCACACGCGGCCGGATACCGGGTTCGGGTGATCACCGACGCGGTGGTCTATCATGCCCAGGCCTCGGCGCGGAATCGGCGGCCGGTATCGGTAGGCCGCCGGCCCCGGCTGCTCGAGCGCCGCAACGCCCTCATCGCGCTGCTGGGAAACCTGCCCGCGCTTCCGCTGCTGCGCGCGCTGGCCGGCAACCTGGGCGTGTCGGGCCTGCGTACCCTCTTCTTCCTGCTCGCCAAGCGCCCGGCGGCCGCGCTCGACGAGACCGCCGCGATGGCGTCGGTGCTCTGTCACCCGCTGCGGCTGCTGCGCATCCGCCGTCGCCGGGCGGGCGGCCGCCGCCCCGCCTACGGACGGCTGCGCGCCGACCTCCCGCCCGGACGGTCGCTGCGCCGGATAGCCGAGTTCGCCGCGGCCGCGATGTCGCGCTCTGCGCAGCTCGACACGGCCGGCTCGCACCATGCCAGCGACGACCCCAACGAAGACGACTCCCTGCTCACCGACACCGGGCTGGCCCAGCGGATCCTGACCAGCCCAGCTGTGCTGCTGTTCGCCGCGCTGACGGTGGTCGCGCTGGTGGCCGAGCGGTCGCTGCTCGGCGGCGGGCCGCTGGCCGGCGGCGGGCTGGTGCCGGCCTGGGGCGGAGCTTCCGGCCTGTGGGGTGAGTACCTGCAGGGCTTCCACCCGGCCGGAATCGGGTCGAGCACCACGGCGCCGCCGTACCTCGCGGTCGTCGCGCTGCTCGGCACCGTGCTCGGCGGCAAGCCCTGGCTCGCCGTCGAGGTCATCCTGCTCGGCTGCGTGCCGCTGGCCGGCCTCGGCGCGTTCCTTGCGGTGCGGAGGCTCACCCGGATGGTGCTGGTGCGGGTCTGGGCCGCGGCGACATATGCGCTGCTTCCCGTAGCCACCGGCGCCATCGCGACCGGGCGGATAGGCAGCGTGGTGTTCTTCATGCTGCTGCCGCTGATCGCGCTGACGGCCGGGCGGATGTTCACCCAGCCCCACCGCCGGGCTCGCCGGGCGGCGTGGGCGACCGGGCTGTCGCTGGCGGTGGCCGCCGCCTTCGTACCGCTGCTGTGGGCGGCAGCGCTGGCGGCCGCCGTCGTCATCGGGGCCGCCGTCCGCGGCTCGCGTCGCGGCATGATGGTCAACCTGGGCATCGTCGTGCTGGTACCGCCGGTGCTGCTAGTTCCGTGGACCTTCCAGCTCGCCAGCCATCCTTCCGCAATCCTGCTGGAGGCAGGCCTGCCGCAGCCGGGCGTCGCCAGCCTGCCGGCCAGGTCGCTGCTGCTGCTCAGCCCCGGCGGGCCTGGCCTGCCGCCCGCCTGGATGACGGCAGGGCTCGGCTTCGCCGCCCTGGCCGCGCTGCTGGCCAGGCGCCGTCGCCGCGCGATCATGGCTGGCTGGGCCGTCGCGCTGGCCGGTCTCGTGCTCGCGCTGGCGCTCAGCCGGGCGGTGGTGCGGACCCCGAGCGCGGCGGGCGGCATTCACCCGTGGACCGGGCCGCTGCTCGCGGTGGCCGCGGCCGGCCTGCTGCTCGCCGCGTGCGCTGGCGGCGACGCGCTGGCCGCCCTCGCTGCCCGGCAGGCGAGGGGGCCGCGCCGCCAGGCCGCCGCCGATCGCCGCCCGGCCGCTGCGCCGCGCCGGGTGCTGGCCGCTTGCGTGGCCCTGGTGGCGTGCTCGGCGCCAGCCGTGGCGGCCGCGTCCTGGCTGAGCGGCGGCGTCAGCGGGCCAGTCACGCACGCGCGCGGCCAGACGGTGCCCGAGGTTGTCGCGGCTACCTCCGGCTCCGGGCTGCAGCCGCGGACGCTGGTGCTGGCGCAGTCGGCCGGGCACGTGTCCTATTCGCTGCTGCGCGGCCGCAGCCTCTCGCTCGCTGATCCAGACCTCAGCCCGCCGCCTGCCGCCGAGCGCGCGCTCAGCACCGCGGTCGCCACACTCGTCGCGCCGGGCGGCGGCGACGCGGCCAGCCAGAGCCAGACGCTGGCCCAGTTCGGCATCGGCTTCGTGCTCATGCGCACCCCGGTCAGCCAGAGCCTGGCTGGCACCCTCGATGGCGTGGCCGGCCTGCGCCAGGTCGCGATCACCCCGACATTCGAGCTGTGGCGCCTTGACTCACTGCCCGCCAGGGTCCGGGTGGCCGAGCCGGGCGGTGCCGTCGTCGCGATCCCGTCCAGCCCGGTGAGCGTCGCTGGCGCCAAGGCGCCGTCAGCTGGCGGCATCCTGGAGCTGGCCGAGCCAGCCGGTGCCTGGCACGCGACGCTCAACGGCAGGCCGCTGACCGCCGTCCCGTCGCCGGCTGGCAGCTGGGCGCAGGCCTTCCGGCTGCCAAGCGGCGGCGGCACGCTGGACATCAGCCGCAGCGACCTCGGCCACAGCCTGGCGCTGCTCTTTGAGCTGCTCGCCGCCCTGGTGGTCGCGGCGCTGGCGCTGCCTGGCGTCGGCACCGGCGCGGACGAGGCGACCGCCACATCTCCGCGCGCCAGGACCGGTGCAGCGCACGGCCGGGCGGCGGCGCCAGCCGGCCGGGGCGTCCCGGCCCGGCCGCCGCTGACCGCGGCCGGCGGGGCCGCGACGACCGGCGGCGAGCAGGCAAGCCCGCCGGCCGGGCAGGGCCGGCGGCCAGCCGGCCGCAAGGGGGTCAGGCGCGGCCGCCGCGGGCTGCCGCAGCGTGCGCCTGGGGCCGCCGCCGCGGCCGGCCCTGGCGCGGCAGCCACCGGCCAGCAGGCCGCCTGGCCGGACGGGCGGCAGGGCAGGCGCAGGATCATAGCTGACCCGCCGGGCCAGCCCGGCTATGACACCGGCCCCGTTGCCGGGCAGAGCGGCGGCCGGCGCGGCGCCGGGCAGCAGCGCGGCCCAGCCAGGCGGTCCGGCGCGCCGCGCTACCGAGGCGAACCGCCGGCCGGCGATCAGCGCGACCGGTACAGCGCGTATCGGGCGGACGAGCGCTACCCAGCCGAGCGGCCGGCCAGGTACGCGGCGTCGCCTGGCTGGCCGCAGGACCGCCCTGCGCCTGGTCCCGGTCACGGCGGCGACTTGCCTGCGGCCGAATCAGCCCGGCGGCGGTCGGCCGCTAGCGGCTGGCCAGCGGCTGCATCGCCGACGGGCCGCGACTGGCCGGAGGATGACTCAGGCGGAGGGCCTTATACCGACCAGGGCTGGGTGCTCGAAGACGGGCTAGAGCCGCTGCCGCCAGCTGGCGCCGACCACGCGGGGCAGCGCGACGGCCGCAGCTACCGGCCTGACCGCCGGCCGGAACCCGGCCGCCGGGGCGAGGGAGACGGCTGGTGAGGCGCCTGCTGGCCAGCAGGCTGGTACAGACCGGCCTGGTCGCCGTGCTGCTCGCCGTGCTCTTCCTCGCGGCCGGCCAGTCCGGTCACTCGGTGGCCTTCGGCTCGGACACGCAGCCGCGGCCGCCGGCCAATGCGACCGTGACCGCCGCGCTCCGTGCCTGCGCTGACCCCGGCTCGGGCGGGCCGGGGGCCGGCGGCCTGGCGATCGCGACCGCCCCGGCTGGCAACGGCGCAGGCCGGGCCGAGGTGAGCCGGCTGTCAGCAGCCGGCTCAGCGGCGCCGGGCGCCCAGCTGCGCACGCTCAGCCAGCCGGGTCAGCAGACGATCATGAAGGTCTCCCGTGGCCCGGCGCCGCCCGGCAAGTCCGCGCACGCCAGCAAGTCGGGAATCGTGACCGGGCCAGGCCGCGGCGGCGTCATGGTGCAGGCCACTGGTGCGATGGCTCAGGGCATGGAAGTCGAGCAGGCAAGCGCTGACGGGCTGGTCACCGCGCGGTGCGGGGCGCCGGGAACCGATTTCTGGTTCGTCGGGCCCGGCGGGCGCTCGCTGGCCAGCCTGCAGGTCTTCCTCATGAATACCGACAGCCAGCCCGCCAGCGCCCAGGTCGACGTGCTCACCCAGGGTGCTACCCCGCTTGGCTCGGACGCCGGCATCAGCGTCCCGGCACACGGCATCGTGGTCCAGTCGTTCACCAAAGCGGCGCGCGGGGCGAGGGTAGTGGGACTGCACGTGCACGCCAGCTCAGGCCGGCTGGTCGCCGCGGTCCGCGAGTCCGACAAGGCAGGCAAGCCAGGCGGCTGGCTGCCGCCGTCGGCCCCGCCGGCCACCCGCCAGGTGCTGCCCGGCCTGCCCAAGGCCGCCGGCACCCGAGAGCTCTACCTGGCCGTGCCCGGCGAGGCCGACGCCAAGGTGAAGCTCACGGCCATTACCGGCAAGGGCTCCTATCAGCCGACCGGCGGCAGCGGCATCAACCTGCCGGGCGGGGAGGCTATCGGCATCAGGCTGCCCTCCATGTCGGGCGTGCCGGCCGCGCTGCAGATCTCGGCTAACGTGCCGGTTGCCGCCGCGGTCCTGGCTTCCGGCGGTGCCGCCGGGGCGCCGGGGGCATTCACTGCCGCGTCCGGCCCGGTGCAGCAGCAAGGGGTGATCGCCGACACGCTGGCCGGCGGCTCCGCCTCGACCTCGCTCGTGCTGTCGGCGCCTGGCCCGGCGGCATCGGTGCACGTCGTCTTCATCGCCGGCCGGTCAGGGGCCGGACAGGCCGGGCAGGTCGTCCGCGTGCCGGCCGGCCGCAGTGTGCTGCTGCCGGTCCGGCTGCCCAGGGGCATGCCGCGCCGGTCGCCGGTCGCGATCCTGCTCACGCCAGCCGCCGGGTCCGGCCCCGTCTACGCCGCGCGGATCCTCAGCAGCGGCGGGATCGTGGAGTCAATCCTGCCGGTGCCGAGCGCGCCCACCTCGATATCGCTGCCGCTGGCGCAGAACTCGCTGGCGACCGTGCTGCCCTGACCAGTCAGTCCTCGTCGGGGTAGCCGGGATCGACCAGCTGCGGGTCCACCCCAAGCAGCTGCGCGAACTGCTCTACGACGACGTCGAGCACCAGCTCGGCCAGCTCATCGTCGCCGTCCGCCCTGGCCATTAGCGGGCGGCGGTAGAGCACGATCCTGGCCGGCCGGGCTGGCCTGCCCTGGCGGCCGGCCTCGGCAGGATCCAGCCGGGCGAGGGGCACCGGATCGGGCTCATCGTCGGGCAGCTCGGCGGGCGGAATCTCCTCCACCGCGAACTCCACGCCGGCCAGCTGGTCTTCCCAGCGCGGCTCGAGCTGCGCGACCGCCTGGAGAACCAGGTCGTCAAAGCCCTGGGCGCGGCTGCGGTAGAGCGGCACTTCGGGCGGCGCGAGCAGGCCGCGCAGGCCCCGGCCATGCCGGTCCCGCCGGATGGCCGGCCGTGCCGGAACCCCGGCCGCGTCACTGCTGCGCACAGCCACCGAGGCTACCGCGCCGGCCTGCGCCGCGGCGCGCGCAGATCGCCGGGCAGGGGGCTGCGGCCGTGGCCGCTGAGACACGATCGCGCAGAGTGCCCCGGGTGATGGCGTTACCGCCCGGCGGTCGCTACGGTCAGCCCTTGTGAGCGATGTACGCGAGCCTGCCCCCGGCCCGGCTCGTGTGCCCGCTGCGCCGCGTGGCCCCGTGCCCGGCAGGATGGGCGGGCCCCAGGCCGGGGCGGGACCGTGAATCCCCGGCGCTGCTCGCGGCCGGCCTGCAAGCGGGCCGCCGTCTACACGCTCACTTACGTCTACCGGGACTCGACCGCGGTGCTGGGGCCACTGGCCGCTTACGTCGAGCCGCACTGCTATGACCTGTGCACCGCGCACGCCGACCGGCTCACCGCGCCGCGCGGGTGGGAGGTCGTCCGGCTGCCGCTCGGCCCAGCTGACGAGGCCGAGGAGGTGACGCCAGACGACCTGGAGGCACTGGCGAATGCCGTCCGGGAGGCCGCGGTGCCTGAGCAGCAAGGCGAGCCGGTCGGGCAGGGCGTCGAGGTGAGCAGGCGCGGTCACCTGAGGGTGCTGCGCTCAGCGCCAGGCGAGCACAGGCGGCTGGGCGAGCAGGGGCGGCCGGGCGGCTCCTGACGGCGGCGGCTTTGTCCGGCGGGTTAGGCTCGCTAAGCCGTACTCGTCAACTGCGCTGGAGACTCTTCGTGAACATCGACGACTGGCTGCTCGAGATTCTCGCCTGCCCGAAGTGCCACGCACCGCTGCGGGTCGACGAGGCCGCCAGCGAGCTGGTATGCACCGGGGACGACTGCGGCCTGGCCTATCCGGTCAGGGACGACATACCGGTGCTGCTGGTGGACGAGGCGCGCGACCCGGCGGCCAGCTAGCCGGGCCAGGTGAGGACCAAGCGGCGTGGCTGAGCCCCGGTCGGGCGGACGGCGGGCTGTCCTCGCCGCGTTCGCGGCCAACCTGGGCATCGCCGCGACCAAGCTCATCGCCTTCGTGATCACCGGCTCAGCATCGATGCTCGCCGAGTCCGTGCACTCCGTCGCCGACTCGGGCAATCAGGCCCTGCTGCTGCTCGGCCGCAGCAGGGCGCAGCGCGAGCAGACTGAGGAGCACCCGTTCGGATACGGGGCCGAACGCTACTTCTACGCATTCATCGTCGCGCTGGTGCTGTTTACCATCGGCGCGCTGTTCTCGCTCTACGAGGGCATCGACCGGATCAGGCACCCCGAGCACCTGCAGTCCCCGGCCGTGGCGCTGACCGTGCTGGGCATCGCCGCGCTGCTCGAGGGCTTCTCCTTCCGGACCGCGGTCAGGGAGTCCAGCGGGGCCCGCGGGCGCGGCAGCTGGCTGGGCTTCATCCGGCACGCCAAGGCACCCGAGCTGCCGGCCGTGCTGCTGGAGGACACAGCGGCGCTGACCGGCCTGGTGCTCGCGTTCACCGGAGTGATCCTGTCCACGGTGACCGGCAATGCCCGCTGGGACGGCGCCGGGTCGGTGGCGATCGGGGTGCTGCTCGGCTGCGTGGCGGCCATCCTGGCGATGGAAACCAAGAGCCTGCTGATCGGGGAGTCGGCCGGGCGCGGCGCCGAGCGCGCCATCGTCGCCGCGATCGAGGCCAGCGCGTCGATCGACCGGGTCATCCACCTGCGGACGCTGCACGTCGGACCGGACACGCTGCTGGTAGCGGCCAAGGTCGCGGTGCGCGGCGCCGACTCGGCCGCTGAAGTGGTCGCCGGCATCAACGAGGCCGAGCGCAGGATCAGGGAAGCGGTGCCGATCGCTGAGCTGATCTTCCTGGAGCCTGACCTGTACCAGGCGGCCAGGCTGGACGCCGCCGACCCGGCAGTGCGGGCCGCCCGCCGCGGCTCACCGCTGCGGCAGGCCGGCCGCTCGGCCATCCGCGCGGTCCGCCGCGGCCGGACCTAGCGATACCCGCCAGGCCTGCTCACCGGGGCCGGCCAGGGGCACGGCTGAGGCCGCCGGGGGACCGCCGCAGCCCGGCAGGCTCGGCGAGGCCGAGCAGGCGCAGGGCTCGTTCCTTCTCGAAGTCGATCGCCCGTGCGGACGGCGGCTGAATCCGGCCTATTCGCCGGCCAAGCTCGGCCACCTCCGCCCTGGCGGCCGGGTCAGCGAGGACGCGCAGGCCGAAGGCCAGGGCCGCCGGGCTGATGTCGTAGCGCCGCTCGATCGCCAGGCCGAGTGACACCGCTGCCAGCTCGGCCTCGCCGAACTGCCGGTGACCGGCTGCCTGGCCGGTGCGCGGCGAACGGGCCCGCCGCCTGCGCCCGGCCCGCTCGCGCACTTCGGGGAGCAGGCCGAGGGCATCGCGATAGCGGAGCATCCGTGGTGAGGTTCCCAGCTGCTCGGCTGCCTCAGTGATCCGCATAGGAGCAAATCTTACATTGTTCTGTCAGAAACACCCTGTGCAGCGTGCGATCCGGCGGGCTGATCCCGTACGGTCGGGTTGTTCGCCTGTTGACTGGCCCACGCCGAGGAGTGCAGATGACCGCCGAAACTCTTCCGTTCAAGGTCGCTGACCTGTCCCTGGCCGAGTTCGGCCGCAAGGAGATCACCCTGGCCGAGCACGAGATGCCCGGCCTGATGGCGGTCCGGGCGGAATACGCGCGCGCCCAGCCGCTGCGCGGCGCCAGGATCACCGGCTCGCTGCACATGACCGTGCAGACCGCCGTGCTGATCGAGACCCTGGTCGCGCTCGGCGCGCAGGTGCGGTGGGCGAGCTGCAACATCTTCTCCACCCAGGATCACGCCGCCGCGGCGGTCGCGGTCGGGCCTGACGGCACCCAGGAGCAGCCGCGCGGTATCCCCGTCTTCGCCTGGAAGGGCGAGACCCTCGCTGAGTACTGGTGGTGCACCGAGCAGGCGCTGACCTGGCCGGGCGAGGCTGGGCCGAACATGCTGCTGGACGACGGCGGCGACGCAACGCTGCTGGTGCACAAGGGCGCCGACTACGAGGCCGCCGGCGCGGTGCCGGCCACCTCCGATGAGGACAGCGAGGAATGGCGCGAGGTGCTGAACGTGCTGCGGGCATCGATGGCGGCCTCGCCGAAGCGATGGACAGCAGCCGCCGGGCAGATCATGGGCGTCACCGAGGAAACCACGACCGGCGTGCACCGGCTCTACGAGATGGCCGCAGCCGGGACGCTGCGATTCCCGGCCATCAACGTCAACGACTCGGTCACCAAGTCGAAGTTCGACAACAAGTACGGCTGCCGGCACTCCCTGGTCGACGGCATCAACCGCGCGACCGACGTGCTGATCGGCGGGAAGGTCGCGGTGGTCTGCGGCTACGGCGACGTGGGCAAGGGCTGCGCCGAGTCACTGCGCGGCCAGGGCGCCCGGGTGATCATCACCGAGATCGACCCGATCTGCGCGCTGCAGGCGGCGATGGACGGCTTCCAGGTCGCCACCATCGAGGACGTGGTCTCCACCGCTGACATCTTCGTGAGCGCGACCGGCAACTTCAACATCATCACCGCCGGGCACATGGCCGCGATGAAGCACCAGGCGATCGTCGGCAACATCGGCCACTTCGACAACGAGATCGACATGGCCGGGCTGGCCAGGCTGCCCGGCATCCGGCGGGTCAACATCAAGCCGCAGGTCGACGAGTGGCTCTTCGCTGACGGGCACGCGGTGATCATCCTGTCCGAGGGCCGCCTGCTGAATCTCGGCAACGCCACCGGCCACCCCAGCTTCGTCATGTCGAACAGCTTCACCAACCAGGTGATGGCCCAGGTGGAGATGTTCACCAGGCCCGAGGAATACCCGCTCGGCGTGCACGTGCTGCCCAAGCACCTCGACGAGAAGGTCGCGCGGCTGCACCTGGACGCGCTCGGCGTCAGGCTCACCAGGCTCACCAAGGAGCAGGCCGACTACATCGGCGTCCCGGTCGAGGGACCGTACAAGAGTGACCACTACCGGTACTGAGCGAGGCGCGGCCGCTGGCCGGCCGGCTCAGCTGGCCGGCCAGGGCGCGGCCAGGATCAGCTGGGCCGGGCGCGCCATGCCGGTGCTCGGGCTGATCCGGGCCGAGTTCGCCAGCGAGCAGCCGCTGGCCGGGCTCTGCGTAGCCGCCTGCCTGCACGTGACGGCGGAGACGGCCAGCCTGGTCAGCGTCCTGCTGGCTGGCGGCGCGCGGGTGCACCTGGCCGCATCCAATCCGCTGTCCACCCAGGACGACATCGCGGCCGCGCTGGCCGAGCTGCCGGGGGTGCTGGTCGCCGCCCGATCAGGGGTTGACCGCGAAACCTACTACGAGCACCTGCTCAGGTCCCTGGACCCCGCGCCCGACCTGGTGATCGACGACGGCGGCGACCTGCTGAACACGCTGCACGCCGAGCGGCCCGAGCTGCTCGCCGGGGTCCGCGGTGGCTGCGAGTCGACCTCCACCGGTGTCGCCCGGCTGCGCCGGATGGCCGCCGCAGGCACGCTCGCGTTCCCGGTGATCGCTGCGGACACGTCGGTCACCAGGCGAATGTTCGACAGCAGGTACGGTACCGGCCAGTCGGTCATCGACGGCATCGTCCGCGCCACGAACCTGCTGCTGGCCGGCAAGTCCGTCGTGGTGGCCGGCTACGGCCCGTGCGGCCAGGGGATCGCAGAGCGGGCCAGGGGCCACGGCGCCAGGGTGATCATCACGGAGACGGATCCGATCCGCGCGCTCGATGCGATCATGCAGGGCTACCGGGTGCTGCCGATGGCCGACGCGGCGGTCGCCGGAGAGGTGTTCATCACCGCGACCGGCTCGCGCGACGTCATCACCGGCGAGCACCTGCTAGCGATGCCCGACGGCGCGATCCTGGCCAACGCCGGGCACTTCGACGTCGAGATTGACGTCCGGGCGCTCGCCGGGCTGGCGGCCGAGGTGCACCCGGAGGTACGGCCGCACGCCGACGAGTACGTGCTTCCTGGCGGGCGGCGGCTGATCCTGCTCGCCGAGGGGCGGGTGGTGAACCTGGTCGCCGCCGAGGGCAACCCGGCCGCGGTGATGGACCTGTCCTTCGCCGCGCAAGCGCTGGCGCTGGCCGGCCTGGCCGCGAGCGGACCGGCCGGGGTAACTCTCCCGGCCGGCGTGCACGACATGCCGGCGGCCATCGATACCAGGATCGCCGCGCTCACCCTCGCCTCGCTCGGCGTCGGCATCGACGAGCTGACCCCAGCCCAGCTGGCCTACCTGGAGTCCTGGCGCCAGGGCTCCTGACCGGCGGGGCCGCGCCAAACGCGCTTACCTGGCACAGGCCCTGCATTCGTGCCGACGATGAGATGTCCGGCATGCGCGGTTGTGGAAGGCTGAGCGCATGGCGGGCGCAGAGCGGCTGACGGCTGCCGGGCAGGTGACGGGGCGCATGGGTGACGGTTCAGCCGACCCGCTGCTACCAGGGCTGCGGGTGCCGGGAAACCGGGTGAGCAGAAGAGCCATCGGCTACTGGACGGCACGGGCGGTGCTGAACGCGCTGATCCTGGTGGCGATCGAGTCAGCGGTGATCCGCAGCGCTGCTCCGGCCGGCTGGTGGGTCCTCGTCGCGATAACCGCGCTGGCCGGCGCGCTGCACGCGCTGATCATGCCGCGCTGGCGGTTCAGCGTGCACCGCTGGGAGGTCACCAGCGAGGCGCTGTACACCAGGTCAGGGTGGTTCTCGGTGCACTGGCGAATCGCGCCGGTCAGCCGGATCCAGACCATCGACAGTCACCGCTCGCTTGGCGAGCGGATCTTCGGGCTGGCCAACGTCACCGCCACCACCGCCTCGGCAGCCGGGCCGGTGCGCATCCACGGACTTGACCGGGGCACTGCCGACGTGCTGCTCGATCAGCTGGCCGTGGTCACCGGCCAATTGCCCGGCGACGCGACATGACCGGGCCGGCCGGCCTGCCGCTCAGCCCAGATTCCGGCCAGGAGCCCCCGGCAGCAGCTGGCACGGAACCCGCAGCAGCTGGCCCGGTGCTTGCGGCGGCAGGCCCGACACCCGCGGCACCGCCCGGCCAGCAGCCGGTGCCGCAGCCCGGCGGCGACGACTGGCAGCGGCTGAGCCCGCGCAGCCTGGCGGTGCGGCCGGTGACGGACCTGATCCGGCTGCTGCCGTTCCTGCTCGGCGTGCTGTACCTGCACGGCCGCGGCGGCCACGGCAGCTACCTGGGTCTGGGTTTCGCCGCGTTTGCCATCGCCGCCAGCGTGGTCCGCTGGCTCACCACCCGGTACCGGATCACCGCCGAGCGCGTCTACCTGCGTCGCGGGCTGCTCAATCAGAAAGTGCTGTCCGTGGCAAGGGACCGGGTGCGCACGGTCGACCTGTCCGCGCACCTGCTTTACCGGATGCTCGGACTGCGCCGGGTCGCGATCGGAACCGGGCGCAACGACCGGCGGGAAGGCGAGAGCTTCCGGCTCGACGCACTAACGCTCGCCGACGCGCAGGCGCTGCGCGCACTGCTGCTCACTGCCGTCGCGCCGCCCGCGGTCACTGCTCAGCCGGTCACTGCTCAGCCGGTCACTGCCCGGCCGGTGGCTACGCAGCCAGTGGCTGCCAAGCAGGTTGGAGCGCAGGCCGTCGCGGCGTCGGCCGCAGCAGCCAGCCCGGCGCCCGCCGCGACGACCGGCGGCGGGGAAGGGGCCGCCGTGCAGGCGCGGCCGCTGGCCGGCATTCCGCCGGTGCCGCTGCTGCCCGGCCAGGTCAGCAGCCCCGTAGCCGCCAGCCAGGCAGCCGCCATGGCCGGCGAAGTCGAGCTGGCCCGGCTGCACCTGGCCTGGATCCGATTCGCGCCGCTGACGCTGACCGGGCTGGTCATCCTCGGCGTGCTGTTCGGCTTCGCGGTGCAGTTCAACGACGCGGCGCACGTCGGCGCCAGTGCCGCCGGTGCTGTGCACAGGCTGAGCGTGACCGTCGGCAGCAGGCCGGCCGGCCTGCGGATCGGCATCGGCGCGGCCGCGGTCCTGGTCGCCATGGTGCTGCTGTCGACGGCTGGCTATGTCGCGCTGTTCTGGGGTTTCCGGCTGGTGCGGCAGCAGGACGGGGCGCTGCGCACCCGCCGCGGGCTGCTGTCCACGAGGGAGACGACGATCGACAGCACCCGGCTGCGCGGCGTCGAGCTCAGCGAGCCGCTTGCGCTGCGCTGCGCGGGCGGCGCGCGCTGCATCGCGATCACCACCGGGCTGCGGGTAGGGCGCGGCGCCGAGCACGGCGGCTCGCTGCTGCTGCCGCCTGCCCCGCGCGCCACCGCGCTCGCGGTCGCCGCCGACGTACTCGGCGTCGCCCTCCAGCCGCGGCTCGCCGCCGCTCTGGCCGCCGACCCGCTGGTGCCGCACGGCAGGCTGGCCATGCGCCGCCGTTACACCCGCGCGCTGACGGCCGCGGCGCTCGTGGTCGCGGCGCTGACGGCCGGGGGCCTGGACGCAGGCTGGCCGGCCTGGAGCTGGCTCAGCTCGCTGGCTCTCCTGCCGCTCGCCGCGCTGCTAGCCGCCGACCGTTACCGCGGACTCGGGCACCGGCTGGCCGGCGGCCGGCTGGTGACCTGCACGGGCAGCCTGGTGCGGCGGCGCAGCGTCCTCGCCACTGAGGGGATCATCGGCTGGCGGATTCACCAGAGCTGGTTTCAGCGCCGCCAGGGCCTGGTCACGCTCACCGCGACGACGGCCGCCGGCCGGCAGCGCTACGAGGTGCGGGACATTCCGCACGCGCTGGCGCTGTCGGTCGCCTCCACCGCGACGCCCGACCTTGTCCGGCCGTTTCTCAGGCAGTGAGCGCCGCTAAGACGGCGGGGTCAGGCCGCCTGGCCAGCGCTGCTGGCCGGCCTGCTGGTCGCCGCCGGGCTCCGTCTGCGGGTCGCCAGCGCCCGGCTGTACCGCGCCCGGCTGGACCGCGCCCGGCTGGACCGCGCCCGGCTGGGTCGCGCCTCGGGGAACCTGGCCGGCCGCTGGCGCGGCTGGCTGGCCAACCGTTGGCCACTGGTAGCCGGCCTGCGCGCGCTGCGCACTGAGCCGGGCAAACTCGCGTTCGCGGCGCACCGCGAGCACCGCGGTCAGGTACGCCTCCGGCGGCGTGCCGGCCGGGGGCGGAGGGCTGACCTGGGCGGCGACGGTCGCGGCGAGCCGGAGCCCGAGCTCGGCCCTGGCGCGCGGGTGCAGGTCCGGATAGCGGCGCAGGTAAGTGCCGGCCGCCTCGGCGTCCCGGTCGGACAGCCCGGACAGCTCGGCCACGCTTGCCCAGCCGGCCAGCGGGGGCGGCACGACCGCGAACTGCGCCGGCAGCACGGTCCGGCGCGGCACCCGCTCCTGGATCACGTAGGTGCCGGCGAACACGTCACCGAGCCGCTTGCCCTTGGCCGACACCATCGAGGTGATGAGCGCCACTGGGTCAAGCAGCAGGCTCCAGATCTCGAAGATGCCCGCCAGCGCCCGGACCAGCGCCTGGCGGAACCGCTCCGGCCCGCCATCATCGCTCACCACGCGCAGGCCAAGGGCCATCTTGCCGAGCGAGCGGCCGCGGCTCAGGGTCTCGAACACGGTCGGATAGCCGACGATGATCAGCACGGTCCCGGTCACCGATATCGCCGCCAGAGCAGCCGAGTCGAGCCCGGAAGCCGCGGCTGCGACCGCGAGCAGCGTCAGCGCGACGACCTGGACCAGCATGTCGAGCACCAGCGCGACCATCCGCACCGGGAACGCGGCGACCGGCAGTTCGAGGACCACAGCCTCTCCGGTCACCAGCTCGCTCACGCGCGTCCTCCTCTCGCCTGCCTCGGGGCTCCGGGCACCGTACCCAGGGCACCCTGCCCGGCCGCCCTGGCCGGCGCCCGTTGTGCGCCAGGCCAAGGCTAGAGGCTGGCCATGGCAGTAGTCTCCTGGCGTGGATGTGGACGCCTTCGCCGCTGCCCACAAAGGTGACTGGGCCAGGCTCGACGCGCTGGTCCGCCGTCGCCGCCGGCTGTCCGGCGACGAGGTAGACGAGCTGGTCGCCCTCTATCAGCGGACCGGCACGCACCTGTCGGCGCTGCGCGGCTCCGGAGCGGACCCGGCGCTGGTCGCCAGGCTCTCGGCCAGCCTGGCCAGGGCGCGAGCCGCGGTGACCGGCGCCCAGGGGCGGTCTTGGAGCGCGGCCGGCCGGTTCGCCGCCGTCTCTTTCCCGGCGATGGCATGGCGGCTGCGCTGGTGGTGGCTGGGCACGGCGGCTGCGTCGCTGCTGGCCGCCTTCCTGCTTGGCTGGTGGATCGCGAGGTCGCCGTCCGCACAGTCCGGGCTGCTCTCCTCCTCGCAGGTGAACAGCCTGGTCAATCATCAGTTCCGCAGCTACTACTCGCAGTTCGCTGCGCAGTCGTTCGCCGCCAAAGTGTGGACTAACAACGCCTTCGTCGCCGCTGAGGCGCTCATCTCCGGCATTTTCCTCGGCATCCCGACGCTGCTAGTGCTCGCTGACAACGCGGCCAACCTCGGCGTCGTCGGCGGCCTGATGATCGGTCACGGGCGGACCGCCGAGTTCTTCGGGCTGATCCTGCCGCACGGCGTGCTTGAGCTGTCGGCCGTGTTCCTCGCCGCAGCGGCCGGCCTGCGGCTCGGCTGGTCGATCATTGACCCCGGCCAGCTGCCGCGGTCCAGGGCACTGGCCGAGCAGGGCCGCGCGACGGTCACGGTCGCGCTCGGGCTGGTCGCGGTGCTGCTGGTGTCGGGCGCGATCGAGGCGTTCGTCACGCCATCCCCGCTGCCGACCTGGGCCAGGATCACCATCGGCCTGTGCGCGGAGGCGGCATTCCTCAGCTACGTCATCGTGCTCGGCCGCCGGGCGGCAGCAGCCGGGCTGAGCGCTGACATGGCCGAGGCACCGGATGTATTGCCGGTATCCGCCTGAGCAACCCGGCCGTACCACGGTCAGAGGCGGCCGGCCGCCTTGAGGCTCAGGTAGGCGTCGGCGAGCGCGCTCGGCAGCCGTCCGGGCGGCGCGTCGACGACGACGACACCTCGCTGCCGCAGCGCGGCCGACACCCTGCTGCGCTCGGCTGTCGCGCGCTCGGCGGCCGCAGCCGCATAGACAGCCGAGCTGTCGCCCCGCCCGGCGGCGAGCTGCGCGAGGCGCGGATCAGCGACCGCGGCGACGAGCAGCTGGTGCCGCGCCGTCAGCTGGCCGAGCCTCGGCAGCAGGCCGTCCTCGACCGCGGCCGGATGAAGGTCGGTCAGCAGCACCACCAAGCTGCGCTGCCTGGCTATCACGAGCACCGAGCTGGCTATCAGTCCCATGTCCGACTCGATCAGCTCGGCATCCAGCACCGCCATCGCGTCGGTGACGGCCGCCAGCACCCCGGACCCGCTGACCCGCACGACCCTGGCCCTGACCCGCCGGTCAATCGCCAGCAAGTCGACCCGGTCCCCGGCATGCGAGGCGAGGGCGGCCAGCAGCAGCGCCGCATCCATCGAGGTGTCCAGCCGCGGCACGCCGTCCACCCGGCCCGCTGAGGTCCGCCCGGTGTCCAGCACGATGACGATGCGCCGGTCCCGCTCGGGACGCCAGGTCCTGACCATGACGTCGCTCGCCCTGGCCGTCGAGCGCCAGTCGATCGAGCGCACGTCGTCGCCGAGCACATAGCTGCGAAGCGAGTCGAACTCGCTGCCCTGACCTCGCAGCAGCGAGCGGTGCTGCCCGTCGAGCAGCCTGAGCTGGGCGAGTTTCTCCGGCAAGTGCCTGCGGCTGCCGAACGGCGGCAGCACCCTGATCACCCAGAAGCACCGGTGGCTGCCCTGCCGGCCGGCCAGGCCGAGCGGGCCGAGGGAGCGAACGGTCACCGGCCCGGCCAGTGCGTCGCCACGTCGCTGCGGGGTGATCGTGGTGGTCAGGGTGATCCTGCCGCCGGCTGGCACCTGCACCCGCGCCCGGCGGGGAGCAGCACCGGCGCTTGGCGGCCAGCCGTCCCTGACCTCCCCGCGCAGCGGCCGCCGGGACGGGTTGCTGAGGGTCAGCTGCACGGAGCCGGACTGACCGAGCAGGATCCTGCTGTCACCGGACCTGGCCAGCTGCAGCTGCCGCACGCTCGCCGCGGCGGCGAGGTCGGCCGCGATGGCGGCCAGCACGGCCCCGTCGATAACGACCAGCGCGATCACCAAGCGGAAGGCGAGCAGGCCGAGCACGCCCGCCAGCGCGGCGAGCGCAGCGCGGCCGGTCAGCGCCACCGGCTGCCAGCCGCTGGCACGGTCACAGCGCTCATCGCGGTACCGGAACCGAGGCGAGCACGCCGTCCAGCACCCCGTCGCTGGTCGTCCCCTCCAGCTCAGCCTCCGGCCGTAGCTGGACCCGGTGCCGGAAGGTCGGACGGGCCAGCGCCTTCACATCGTCCGGGGTCACGTAGTCCCGGCCGGAAAGCCATGCCCAGGCCCGGCTGCTGGCCAGCAGCGCGGTCGCACCCCGCGGCGAGACGCCGAGCAGCAGCGACGCGGAGGACCTGGTGGCACGGCAGATGTCGACGATGTAGCCGGTGATCTCCGGGGCGACGCGCACGCTGGCGGCTGCGGCGCCCGCCGCCGCCAGGTCCGCTGCCCCGGCGACCGGCCGCAGCCCGGCAGCCGCCAGGTCACGGGGGTCGAAGCCGGCGGCGTGCCGGTCCAGGATGCCGAGTTCCTCGGATCGCTCCGGCAGGCCGACGGTGAGCTTCAGCAGGAAACGGTCCAGCTGCGCTTCCGGCAGCGGATAGGTGCCCTCGTACTCCACCGGGTTCTGGGTGGCGGCAACCAGGAACGGGGCAGCCAGCGGGCGCGCCGAGCCCTCGACGGTGACCTGCCGCTCCTGCATCGCCTCAAGCAGCGCTGCCTGCGTCTTCGGCGGTGTCCTGTTGATCTCGTCGGCGAGCAGCAGGTTGGTGAACACCGGCCCCGGCCGGAACTCGAACCGCGCGGTCCGCGCGTCGTAGATCAGCGAGCCGGTCACGTCGCCTGGCATCAGGTCAGGGGTGAACTGCACCCGCTTGCTGTCCAGCGACAGCGCGCTGGCCAGCGCCCGCACCAGCAGTGTCTTGGCCACGCCTGGCACGCCCTCGAGCAGCACATGGCCCTGGCAGATGAGCGCGATCAGCAGTCCGGTGATCACGCCGTCCTGGCCCACGACCGCCTTGCCGACCTCGGCCCGGACCAGGGCTATCGCCGCCCGCGGGTCATCGCGCGGCAGGGCGGCCGGGTATGCACGGCTGTCACCGGTCATCGCCGGCCAGGAACCAGGCTGGCCAGCAGGCGGCGCCTCGGGTATCTCGGCGTTCACTGGGCGCGTACCTCCCTTTCCAGGGCATCAAGGTCGTCGGCGAGCGCGGTGAGCGCCGCGTCGCTGGCCGGCGGGGGTCCGAACAGCAGCGGCTCGATCCGGTCCGCTGTCATGGCCGGACGCCCCGGCCGGCCGGTGCGGGCCGCGAGCGCCGCCGCCACGGCAGCTGGTGACGCGCCGGCGGCCAGGCCAGCCGCGGGGATCAGCCGGCCAAGCACGGCACCGCGCAGCGCGGCGGCAGCGCGGTCGCGGGCCCGGCGGGACTGATAGAGCCTGCCATGGCCTTCCACGGTCTCCGCGGCCCGCACCACCACGGGAAGCCTCTCGGCGATCACTGGCCCTAGCCGGCGCGCCCGCCACAGCGCGGTGAGCAGCACGACGACGCCGAGCTGCGCAAGTACCAGATCCGCGCCGAGCGGCAGCAGGCTGGTCAGCGACCTGGGCTGCCCGGCAGCGACCGCCGATGGGCTCGGCACCAGCCAGACGATCCTGCTGGTGCCGCCGAGCAGGTTCAGGCTGAGCGCGGCGTTGCCGTCCTGGCTGAGATGCCCGTTCTGCAGCGGAGCGCCGGTGCCGAGGATCGTGATGACCCGGCCGGCCGCCGGGAACCGGACCAGGGACGCGATCTCGCCGGCCCGATAACACAGCACAGCAGCCGGGCCGCCTGGCAGCACCTGGTAACCGGGCCCGGCTAGCTGCGCGCTGCCCGCGAGCCGCGCGGCGGTGAGGCCGCAGCCCGGCTGCACCGAGCGCCCTGGTATGTCGCCGGCCAGCCCGATGCCCGGCGCGAGCGCCGCCAGCGCGGCGTCGTCCGGAGCGATGATCAGCAGGAACGAGAAACGCCCGCTGAGCGACCTGAGCTGCGCCGGGCTCAGCCGGCCGGGGCTGGTGACAATCAGGGTCGCGTCAGCGGTTGCGGCAGCGCCGCTGGCCGCCGTCGCTCCGGCGACCGTGGTCGTCCTGATGACCTGGTGGCCGAGGCTGGCCAGGAGGCCGGCCAGCGCGCGAGAGCCGGCCGGCCCGGTACTGGCCGGGTCGAGATAGCCGTTGCCGCCGCCGGCTGGCTGCACCAGCCCCACGACAGTCCCGCCGAGCAGGATGAGCGCGATGATCGCCAGCGGGACCCGCCACGCCCGCCAGATCTGGCTGACGGCCGGCGAAGCGGGCGCGCTGGCCGGAAAGCCCTCCTCAGGCCGGCCAGCCGGCGGCGGGCCGGCCTGGCCGCCGGGCGCGACCGCCACGCTCACCGTGTCCGCCCCGCTGGCAGGCCCGGCTGAGGTCGGGGGCCACCGGATCCAGGGACTGCCAGCTCCGGCCCGGCGGCGCTGCCCCGGCTGGCCGCCTGCACCCGATCGTCGAGGTCGCTGACCAGCTGGTAACCGGCTGCGGCGCCGGTGCGACCGCCGTACCTGACGTCGTCGAACAGCCGGGCAGCGGGTGTCAGATCGCCGGCCAGGACGGGCATCGCATGGCCTGCCTCGGCCGCCAGCTCGGCGGCGGTGCGGCCGGGCCGCGGCTGGAGGACACCGCGCTCTTCGAGTTCGACGGCGATGGCCCGTACCCGCTCGATGATCGCGGCAGTGAAGTCGCCGGCCGCGGCACTCCGTTCCGCCTCGTCCCGGTGGTCACGCGCGGTGCGGGCAGCGCTGGTCAGCACGCCGCCGCGACCGCTGCGCCGCGACCTGGCCGGCCCGATCCGCTGCAGGATCAGGGCAGCCGCCAGCACCACGACGATGGCCAGCGCGATCAGCGCCCACCAGCCACCAGGCACGGCGACGTTCAGGTGCACGAAGAGCCGGTCGAGCAGCCTGCTGACCGAACGTGCCAGCCGCTGGAAAAGCGACGGCTGGTAGATCGACCTGGCCAGCTCACGACGGGCAAGCCGCTGCGCGGGAAGCCGGCCGATCAGCGTCCCGCCGGCCGGCCTGCCAGGGCCGGCCAGCCACGCCATTGCGAGCCCGATCACCAGGCGGCGGGCCCGGCTGGCGCGCCGGGAGGTCCCGCTGGCGGACGCCAGGCCGTGGCGAACTCGTCGCCGGTCAGGCCACCGGGCCCGGCCTGGGCGGTCTGGGTGAGCACCAGGTCGAGGCCCTCGCGGCGGATCCTGAGGTCGATGTAGAGCAGCACGACGACGCCGGCCAGCAGCGGCCAGGTGATCGTGCCGCTGACCACGTTCGATACCGCCGAGGTGACCAGGGAGAGCCCCGTGCCAGGCCCGTTGCCGGTCAGCCCGCCGCGAGCAGCGGTCTCGACCAGCAGGAACGGGATCCTCAGTACCAGGTCGACCGCCCCGACGATGAGCTCGCTCAGCAGCAGGATGCCCAGCACCCGCCAGAAGCTGTTCTCGGTCAGCCGCCAGGAGCGGCGAAGACCGTCCAGTGGCCCGGCGCGCTCGAGCACGATCGCTGCGCCGGCCAGGTTGAACCTGATCCACACGAACGCGGTGGCGCAGAACAGGAACAGGAAGCCCGGGATGCCGACCGCTGCCGCCGCGGCGCCGAGGTGGGCGGCAGCGAGTCCGAGGATGATGACGAACCACAGCGCCCAGGCACCGATGACGCAGATGCTCACCAGGACGACTGCGCCGAGCACGGCGGGCATTCGCGGCAGGCCCGCCCGCCAGGCTTCGCCGAGGGTGAGCCGGCGGCCGAGCACGCCGCCGCCGATCACGGCGCTGAGCATGGCGAGCAGCAGGAGCCCGACACCGTAGCTGAGCAGTCCTGACAGCAGGGCCGCGAAGGAGAAGCTGGCCAGTGCCGTCGAGTTCGGGGCGCGGCTCAGCTCAACCTGCAGCGGCGCGAGCAGCAGGGTCAGCACGGTTGTCAGGGCGGTGAGCACGATGGCGGCCAGGCCAAGGGTAGCGACCGGGTTGCGGCGGACGATGGTGAACGCGCCGCTCAGGATGTCCCCAAGGCCTAGCGGCCGCAGCGGCACGCCGCCTGGCGCTGCGGCGGCAGGCAGCCACCAGCCTTGCTGGCCGCCCTGCCCGTAACCGCCATAGGGACTGCCGTACGGCCCGCCGCCGTACGGCCCGCCGCCGTACGGGGCCCCGCCGTACGTTCCGTAGCCGCCGGCTGCGCCCGGCTGTACATACTGGCCCTGGCCCGGCTGGCCGTAGCCGCCGGCCTGCTGTTGGCCGCCGGCCTGCCCAGGGCCGTGCTGGCCGTAGTAACCCGGGCCAGGCTGCCCGTGCTGGCCGGCGTTGCCGTAGCCGCCGGCCTGGCCCTGGCCAGCCTGACCGTAAAAGGCCCGCTGCCCATAACCCGCAGGCTGGTCCTGACCCGGCTGACGGTAAGGGCTCGGCTGGCCGTGACCGCCAGCTTCTGGCTGTCCGTACTGGTCAGCGGACTGGTCAGCAGGCTGCGCATCGGGACCAGGCTGACCAGGCGCCTGCTGCCAGTAGGGGCCGACCTGGCCGTACGGATCCGACTGGCCGGGCTGGTCCTGGCCCGGCTGGCTGTGCAGTCCGCCGCCCTGCGCCCCGGCAGGCCATGCCGCCCAGGGTGCCTGCTGCTGACCGGCACCCGGCTGACCGTGCTGCTGGTCGCTGTGCGGCTGGTAGTCGTGATGTTCCTGGGCCACGGAGCCTGGCTCCGGCTGGCGCGGGGCGGTCGAGCCCGGCGGGCGCTGGCTGGGTGGCGCCTCGCTGTCGGCTGGCTGGTCCTGGCCAGGCCCGCTCGGCTCGCCGGGCGCAGTGCTGTCGGTCATTCTCCCGCTCCTTGCCGACCCGCGGTCCGGCGTGGGTCTGGCCGGCTAGCGGCGCGACCGCGCCGGCCCGCGCCCATACTTGCACGCCGGCCTGGCGCCTGCCGTGCCGCAGCCAGGACGAAATCCCATATTTATTACGAATGCCAGGCAAAGCCGCCGCGTGGACGTGGCGTCCTAGCGCCGCAGGCCGCAGACTCGGTTCATGAGCGTTGCCGCACTGCGCTGGCTTGAGCCGCCGGAAGGCCCTGCCATCGCGCTGCTCGACCAGACCAGGCTGCCTGGTGCTGAGGAGCTCGTGCACTGCGCCGACGTGCCTGCGCTCATCGACGCGATCCGCCGGCTGGTGGTCCGCGGCGCACCGTTGCTCGGCGTCGCCGGGGCGTTCGGGGTCGCGCTGGCGGCCTGCCGCGGTGACGATGTGCCAGCCGCCGCCGCTGCGATCAGCTCGGCCCGGCCGACGGCGGTCAACCTGGGCTGGGGCGTCGCCCTGGCGCTGAGCGCATATCAGCGCGCCCTTGCCGCCTCCCCCCCAGCGGGAGAACGCGGTGCCGCGCGTGCTGCCGTCGCGCAGGCTCAGTCGATCGCGGCGCAGGATGCCGCGGCCAGCGCCGCGATGGCCGAGCACGGACTGTCACTGGTTCCCGCGGGGGCGCGGATACTGACGCACTGCAACACCGGCGCGCTGGTGTCAGCCGGGGAGGGCACCGCCTTTGCGGTGATACTTGCCGCGCACCGGGCTGGCCGGCTGGATCAGCTCTGGGTGGACGAGACCAGGCCGCTGCTGCAGGGCGCCCGGCTGACCGCCTACGAGGCGGGCCGGGCCGGCATCCCGCACGCGGTGCTGCCCGACAGCGCGGCTGGCGCGCTGATGTCGGCTGGCCAGGTCGACCTGGTGCTGACCGGCGCGGACCGGATCGCAGCCGATGGCAGCGTGGCCAACAAGATCGGCACCTACGGGCTGGCTGTCCTGGCGCGCCATCACCAGGTGCCCTTCGTCGTGGTCGCGCCCACCTCCACGATCGACTTCGGCACCGAGACCGGCGCAGCGATCACCGTGGAGTACCGGCCAGCCGGTGAGGTCACCAGCCTGGCCGGGCAGCCGGTCGCTCCGGCCGGCACGGCTGCCTACAGCCCGGCGTTCGACGTCACGCCTCCTGGCCTGCTGACGGCCATCGTCACCGAGCTTGGGATCATTCAACCGGTTACAGCGGGTAATCTGCGTGTCTCGGGCACAGGGCCTGATCTAGCTGACGGTCCCCTTGCCGCCGCCCTCGTGGAACGATAGGAATCATGAAAGGTCGCGTGCTAGTCGTCGACGATGACGCTGCCCTGGCGGAGATGCTGGGGATCGTGCTGCGCGGCGAGGGCTTCGAGCCCACGTTCGTCGCCGACGGGGAAAAGGCGATGGAGGTCTTTCGCGAGACCAAGCCGGACCTGGTGCTGCTTGACCTGATGCTGCCAGGCGTCGATGGCATCGACGTCTGCCGTCAGATCCGCTCCGAGTCAGGCGTCCCTATCGTCATGCTCACTGCAAAGAGTGACACCGTGGACGTGGTGCTCGGGCTGGAGTCCGGGGCCGATGACTACATTGTCAAGCCATTCCAGTCCAAGGTGCTGATCGCGAGGGTCAGGGCGCGGCTGCGCCGTACCGACGACCCGGCACCGGAGATGCTCTCGATCGGCGACGTCAGCATCGACGTGGCCGGTCACTCGGTGCGCCGGGCGGGGGAGCCGCTGAACCTCACGCCGCTGGAGTTCGACCTGCTGGTCGCGCTCGCGCGCAAGCCACGGCAGGTCTTCACCAGGGAAGTGCTGCTGGAGCAGGTCTGGGGATACCGGCACGCCGCCGACACCCGGCTGGTGAACGTGCACGTCCAGCGGCTCCGGGCGAAGATCGAGAAGGATCCGGAACGGCCCGAGATCGTCGTCACGGTGCGTGGCGTCGGGTATAAGGCGGGCCCGGGCTGATCAGTGCGGCCGCGGCGGTACCAGGACCGGCCTGGTGCGAGCCGCGAACAGCGAGGTAGGTCATGAGAGGGCTGCTGACCAGGAGGAACGCCCAGCGCCGGGCGCGCTCCGCAGTCCCTGACGAGCGTCAGGCCGCTGCGGCCGCCCCAGCCGCCGTCGTGGCTGCAGCCAACGGCGCCGGCACAGCCAGCGGCGCTGGCACCGCCAATGACAGCCCAGCAGGCGGCATCGGCACGGTTAGCGGTAGCGGCACGGCCAACGGTGCCGGGCCGGGGAGCGGCACCGGGGGCAGGGCCGCGCTCGCACACGACCAGGCTACGGGGGAGGCGGAGGAGCCCCGCCCGGCTGGCCGCGTGGCGCAAATCGCGAGCCTTCGCGATTACCTGTTCCGCACCGCTCGGGTCGTCTCGGCACGGCTGCGGCCGGCGCTTGCCTCCGCCGGTACGGGCATGGCCTCGGCATTGACTCGCGCGCGGGCGCGCTGGCGCGGGTCACTGCAGGTGCGGGTGGTGACCGCGACTCTGGTGATCTCCGCGCTGGTAGCCGCCGTGCTCGGCTTCTTCCTTACCCAGCAGATCGCCGATGGGCTGCTGCAGAGCAAGGTGAAGGAGTCGGCGAGCCAGACCGGGCTGGGCATCAGGCTCGCCGAAGGTCAGCTCGGCGACAGCGTCAGCAAGCCTGGCAGCACTACCTGTCAGCAGATATTCAATACGCAGGGCGCGCTGCAGCCTCAGACCACCAACCCGGATTATCTCGTTGCGATCAGGGTGGTCAGCCCTGGAAAATCCACCCCGCCGACCTTCTGCGGCGGGGCCATCAACGGCTTGTCGCTCGGACAGGTGCCGCCGGCACTGATGGAGGCGGTCGAGGCGGATCAGGCGAAGAACGCCAGTCAGCTGCCGTATGTGTCGGTCACGGCGCGGTTCAGCGGCACCGGATCGCCGTTCAGCGGCACCGGGCCGCAGCGCGGGCTGCTGTTCGGCGCTCCGCTCGGCTCAGACCTCCAGCTGTTCTACTTCTTCCCGCTGAGTGCCGAGCAGAACACGCTCAAGCTGGTCCAGGGCACGGTGCTGCTGACCGGCATCGCGCTGGTGTTCCTGCTCGCCGGAATCGCCTCGTTGGTGACCCGCTGGGTGGTTCAGCCGGTAGCCAGGGCCTCGCAGGGTGCGCGCCGCCTGTCTACCGGCAGGCTGGACGAGCGGATGCAGGTGAAGGGCACCGACGAGCTGGCCGCGCTAGCGTCGTCGTTCAACGAGATGGCGGCGAGCCTGCAGGACAAGATGCAGGAGCTGCAGAACCTGTCGCAGGTGCAGCGACAGTTCGTCTCCGACGTCTCGCACGAGCTGCGCACGCCGCTGACCACGATCAGGATCGCCGCTGACCTGCTTTATGAGTCCAGGCTGCAGCTGGACGGGTCCGGCCGCAGGTCTGCCGAGCTGCTGCAGAGCCAGCTCGAGCGGTTCGAGTCGCTGCTGGTCGACCTGCTGGAGATCAGCAGGTATGACGCCAACGCCGCCACGCTCGACGCCGAGCCCGTCGACATCTGCGACCTGGCCAGGAATGCCGCCGATGTCGCTCAGCAGCTCGCCGAGCGGCGGGGTGCGAAGATCGAGTTCCGGCTGCCCAGCGAGCCTTGCGTGGCGGAAGCCGACCGGCGCCGGGTCGAGCGGATCCTGCGCAATCTCCTGGTCAACGCCGTGGAGCACGGCGAGAACAAGGATGCCGTGGTCACAGTCGCCGCTGACCGTGACGCGGTCGCGGTGTCGGTCAGGGACTACGGGGTCGGCCTGGCCCCCGGCGAGGACCGCCTGGTGTTCGACCGGTTCTGGCGGGCTGACCCGGCGCGCGCGCGTACCACCGGCGGGACCGGCCTCGGGCTGTCCATCGCGCTGGAAGACGCCCGTCTGCACGGCGGGTGGCTGGAAGCCTGGGGCGCGCCCGGCCAGGGGTCGGTGTTCCGGCTGACGCTGCCCCGGCGGGCCGGCTGTCAGCTGGCCGGATCCCCGCTGGCCCTCTCCCCGGTAGAGGCGGTGGCGGCCGTGACGGTGACCGGCCAGTCGTACGCTGGCCCCGGTCGCGATCATCAGGGCGCCCGGCCGGGTCTCCACAGTGACCCGCGCCGGAGTCACGAGAAGGGCCGGTTCGGTGGCTAGCCCCCAGCGGGCGCGAGGCGGCGGCCGGGGCTGGCCTTCCGCGGCCCGGCTGGGCGGCGCGCTGGCCGCCGTAGTGCTGGTCCTGGCCGGGTGCGCGACGCTGCCGACGACCAGTGCGGTCCAGCAGGAGACGGTGAGCAGCCCGAAGCTGGGCCAGAGCTACCCGCAGCTGATCCCGGTCGGACCCACATCCGGTGAACGGCCCCAGGACATCGTGCGTGGCTTCCTGGCTGCCAGCGCTAGCTTTGCTGACGGACATCATGTCGCGCACGAGTACCTGGCTCCCCATGTGCCCTGGAATCCCACCAGTGCGGCGACTGTCGTCAGCACCATCCACGTCACCACGCGGGTAATCCCGGCCGGGAACGCCCCCAACGGCGCGAAGTCGACGGCGATCGTCGAGTTCACCGGGCAGCGGCTGGCCACGCTGACCGCCAGCGGCCAGTACGTGCAGTCGTCCGGCTCCTCGCACGCCACGTTCAGCCTGGTGCTGGAGGGTGGTCAGTGGCGCATCACCAAGCTGCCGAACTCGCACGAGCTGATCTTGCAGAATGACGACTTCGAGCGCGTCTACCTGGCCAGGAACCTCTACTTCTACAGTCCCACTCCGACGCAGCAGCCCGGAAGTGCCCGGCACAGTGTCAAACACCTGGTGCCCGACCCGATCTACGTACCCGAGCAGGGCACGAACACGACCTCCGCCCAGGCGCCCGCGCTCAGCCTGGTGTCTGCGTTGCGCGCGGCGCCATCAGCCGGCCCGCTGCAGGGCAGCGGGACGAGAACCGCGTTCCCGCCCGGCACCACGGTGCTGGGCGTGCAGGTGGTTGGCACTCAGGCCGTCGTCGATCTCGGCGGCCAGGCAGTTCGTGCGAGCCAGCAGCAGCTGAGCGAGATGGCCGCGCAGATCGCCCTGACCCTGACTGGCTCGTCGTACTCGCCGTCCGCGATCCGCTCGGTAGAGCTTCAGGTCAATCACGTCACCAAGCGGAAACTGCTGCACGCGACCGATTTCGCAGATGTAGCCCCCGCCGTGCCCGCCGGGCAGCTGTACTACATCTCCGGCAACCGGGTCTGGAGGTACGGCGGCGCGCAGCTGTCGCGGCAGCAGTCGTGGCTGACCGGGGACCCTCCGCCGCGCGTCAGTCAGATCGCCGTGCAGCCCGTGCCGTCAGGCGTGATACCGCAGATCGCCGGGCTCGTCCCCGACCAGCACGGCTGTCTCGTCTACATCGGCCTGGCAGACCGCAAGACGGGCGTGCATTCACAGCACCTCGGGGGCGCGTGTTCATCGCTGAGCGTCGACAGTCAGGGAAACGTCTGGATCGCCGCCGGCAGCAAGGTGTGGATGCTGCCGGCCGGCGGCCGTGCCGCCCTCCGCGTGGTGATCGGGGACCTGCCGCCGGGCGAGTCCGTCACCGGCCTGCGGGTCGCCCCGGACAACACCAGGGTGGCAGTGCTGGGCAGGGATGGCCAGGGTCAGGCGCACCTATGGCTCGGGGCAATTCAGAACGGCCCGATCGATCGCCGGCCGGGGTCGATTGACCAGGTCGACATCGGGACGCCGGGCTCGATGCTGCAGATCGGCGCGGACATCCCCGACCCGCAGTCGCTGGCCTGGTACGACCCTGATCATGTGATGGTGCTGTCGGGCGGCGGCGGCAGCCACCAGCTGTTCGAGGTGCCGGTCAACGGCGGCAGCTCCACCAGGATCGACACGCCGCCCGGTGCGGGTTTGGTTTGGCTCGCAGCAACCGGGCCGGGCCAGCAGCCGGCCCTGGCTGTGGCCACCAGTTCGGGGCGGATTGAGGTGTCGAACGGCGTGACGACGAACGGGGCCACAACGTGGACGCAGCTCAGCCAGAAGGGCAGGGCTCCGGCGTTCTCCGGCTGAGCAGCGTTGCTCGCGCTGCGATTTCATGGCCGGCCCCCTCCTGACAGGAGGTTCGCGGCGAGCTAGCGTCAGGTCATGGCACCCGCCCGGGTCCGTGGTTGCGCCGGGCTGTCCGTTCCGCTCGCGGGACGACACGCCCGGCTAGCCGATGCCAGCCGCAGGCGAAACGGCCCACGTAAGGCGACTTGTCGTCGACTGATCACGGTGCGGCTTAGAAGTAAGTCCTGCCCCGCCGGGGGATCCGATATCTCCTGGGTAGGGAGAAGGGTAGTAGTGGCAAAAGCTGGCTGCGAGCCCCTCAGCAGGCGAATGTGGGGACGAAGACCAGGTCGGCCGGGCGGGTGCCGCCAGCCAGCAGCGGGCAGAAGGGGGTTCCCTGCGTGGACATCATCTTCAAGGGCCGGCATACCGACGTTCTGGAGCGATTCCGCAGGCACGCCGCCGCGAAGCTCAGCAAGATCGAGCGGCTGAGCGCCAGGGCGATCAGGGTCGACGTCGAGGTCTCAGCCGAGCGCAACCCGCGTCAGTCGGGCCGCAAGGAGCGGGTGGAGCTGACGATTACCTCGCCGGGGCCGGCCATCCGGGCCGAGGCGGCTGCCGAGGATCGTTTCGCCGCCCTCGACATGGCGCTGGCCAAGCTGGAGTCGCGGCTACGGCGGGCGAACGACCGCCGGAAGGGCCGTCACGGCGCGCACGCCGCGGTCCGGGTGACCGATCTGCCTGAGGCCGACGGCGGGCCGCAGACCGGGGCTGCGGCCGGCACCGGGGCGCGGGGCGTCAGCGACGATGAAGATGAGGTGCCAGCGCAGCAGGCGGCCGGGCAGTCGCAGGCCGCGTCCGGCGACGTGGTCTCCATCGAGATGGAAGGCGATGGACCGCTGGTAGTCCGCGAGAAGTTCCACCAGGCCAGCCCGATGGGCATCGACCAGGCGCTACTCGAGATGGAACTGGTCGGGCATGACTTCTTCCTGTTCCGCGACGCGCAGTGCGGCATCCCGAGCGTGGTCTACCGGCGCCGGGGCTATCAGTACGGCGTGCTCCGCCTGATGGAGGACTCCCCCGACAGCCGGCCCACGCGGACCCCCGCTGCGGTGCCGCAGCACGGTGAGGCGGGCAACGGACAGCGCCGCACCACTGCTGCGCTAGGAGCTGGCCGGGCCGGCTGAGGCCGGCAGCCAGCCGCGCGCCCGGCTACGCAGGATGGCCCATGATCCGGTAAGAAAGACGTGTCGCAGCGCACATTTCTCACCGGATCATGGATCGGCATGCTGGTGTCGACGGCTGCGGAAGGAGGAGGGCTATGGGAGGCACCGCCGGGGCCGCTGATCAGGCGTCGACGGCCCCGCAGAGCCCGGAGCCCATCCGCACGATGATCGTCGACGATCACGCGCTGTTTCGCCGTGGCCTGGAGATGGTGCTGCAGTCCGAGCCGGACATCGAGCTGGTCGGCGAGGCCAGCGACGGCGCCGAGGCAGTGGAGAAGGCCGGCGAGTCCTTGCCTGACGTCGTGCTCATGGACATCAGGATGCCCCGCAGCAGCGGCATCGAGGCATGCCGGGCGATGAAGGAAGAAGTGCCGAGCGCCAAGATCGTCATGCTCACGATCAGCGACGAGGAAGAGGACCTGTTCGAGGCCATCCGCGCTGGCGCGAGCGGCTACCTGCTCAAGGACATCCCGCTAGACGAGGTCGCAGAGACGGTGCGCGCCGTCAATGGCGGGCAGTCGCTGATCAATCCCTCGATGGCCGGCAAGCTGCTGACTGAGTTCGCCGCGCTGGCCAGGCGAGAAGAGGAGGAGCGCGCGCAGCGGATCCCCGCTCCGCGGCTCACCGAGCGGGAGATGCAGGTACTCAAGCTGGTGGCCAGGGGGATGAACAACAGGGACATCGCCAAGGAGCTGTTCATCTCCGATAACACGGTCAAGAACCATGTCCGCAACATCCTGGAGAAGCTCCAGATCCATTCGCGGATGGAAGCCGTCATGGTCGCCGTCCGGGACAAGCTGATCGAGTTCGGCTGACCTGGCGTTGCTGGGCAGCCTTGATCCGCCGTTCCCTCCTATTGGCTTGTCAGGGACCTCCTGACGCCGCTAAGGTGACGTTGTGTCAGGATCTTCCTGACAGCCAAGGAGGGCACATGGCGGCGAAGGCCGGCGCGCTGAAGTCCGAAGCCGAACCGGACGAGACATATCCAGATATACGGGGAAGCGCAGCCTGCTCGTTCTGCCTGAAGCCAGCGGCCGACGTCGAACGGCTCGTCGCCGGACCTGGCGTGCACATCTGCAACGAGTGCGTCGAGCTCGCCGCCGCAGTTATCAAGACCGTGGCCGCCGAGCAGCCCGTGGCGTCGCGGTGGGATCAGGAGATGTCTGACGAAGCCCTGCTGGCGCACCTGCCGCGGGTCTCCGCGCTCAGCGTCCAGGTCGAGCGGCAGCTGGCAGCGTGGGTTGGCACCGCAAGGGCGCGCGGCATCACCTGGACCAGGATCGGCCTTGCCCTGGGCATGACCAGGCAGTCGGCGTGGGAGAGGTTCGCCGGGACCGGGCACGCGGGTCTGCTGCCGCCCGGTCAGCCTGATGCCTGACGCCGGGCCGTCGGCCGGCCCGGCGGATCCGGGCGGGACGACTGAGGCGGCCAGGGCGGGACCAGATGCGGCGGGAGCCAGGACAGCAGCGGCGGGCGCGCCGGGGCGGGCGGGGGCTGAGGCCAGCGTCGCCGGGCCAGCAAGTCGCGGCGCCGAGCCGTCGTCAGGCGCCCCGGCCGGGCTGTGGCGGCACCGGGACTTCATGCTGCTCTGGGCCGGCCAGTAGGTCAGCGAGATCGGCTCGGCGGTCACCACGCTCGGCCTGCCGCTCGCGGCCGTCGTGCTGCTGCACGCCACCACCTTCGAAGTAGGGCTGCTGACGGCGGCCTCGACGATCTCCTTCCTGCTGATCGCGCTGCCGGCCGGAGTGGTGGTCGACCGGACTGCCCGGCGGCGCCTGATGCTCGGCTGCGACGTGGCACGAACGCTGATCATCGGCTCAGTGCCGGTCGCCTGGGCGCTCGGCCACCTGACCATGGCCCAGCTGTTCGCGGTCGCGTTCCTCTCTGGCCTGCTGACCGTCTTCTTCGACGTCGCCTACCAGAGTTACCTGCCCTCGCTGGTCCGCGCCGGGCAGCTGATCGACGGCAACGGCAAGCTGGGCGCGACTCAGTCGTTCGCTCAGGTCGTCGGGCCTGGGCTGGGTGGCGCGCTGTTCGGCGCGTTCAAGGCGACGGCGTTCACGGTCGACGCCGTCTCCTACGCGGTCTCCGCGCTGTCGCTCGCGCTGATCCGCACGCGGGAGAAGCCGCCAGACCGCGGGACGCCCGCGACCGGCGAACGGCCCAGGCTGCGGCACGAGGCGGTCGCCGGACTCCTCTTCGTGGTCAGGCACCCGATTCTGCGCAAGATCGCGGCCTGCACTGGTACCGCCAACCTGTTCGGCGCCATGACCAGCGCGCTTGCGGTCATCTTCCTGGTCCGGGTGCTCCGCGTGCCGCCTGGCTACACCGGCCTGCTCTTCGGCGGCGCCAGCGTCGCCGGCGTGCTGGCCGGCGTGGTATCGGGGCGGCTGGCCAGGCTGATCGGCAGCGCGCGAATCATCTGGTTCTCGCTGCTGGTGTTCGGCAGCCCGCAGCTGCTGCTCCCGCTGGCGCAGCGGGGCTGGCCGCTGGCTTTCTTCGTGATCGGCGATGCGGCCACGATCTTCGCCGCCGTCCTCTACAACATCGCCCAGGTCAGCTATCGGCAGTCGGTGTGCCCGCCAGGCCTGCTCGGCCGGATGAACGCGGCCATCCGGTGGATCGTCTGGGGCACGCTGCCGCTCGGCGGGGTGATCGGCGGCACCCTCGGCTCGACGATTGGGGTGCGGCCGACGCTGTGGATCGGCGTCATCGGCAGCTGGGCCGCCGGATTCCTGGTACTGCTCTCGCCGCTGCGCAGGCTGCGAGACATTCCATCGACCGAGGCGGGTGCTGCCGGACAGGCCGATCCCGGTGAGCAGGCAGCGTCAGGTGAGCGGCCCGAAGCGGAAGGGCGGGTGGCAGGTCGGCCGGCCACCCGGCTAGCGCCAGGGCGGCATCGCGGCGGCCGGCGCCGGGGAGGCCGGGTTCGGCGCGGTGCGGCAGGCCGGCGCCGGCCGCGAGCCGGATGGCGCTGAGCAGCGGCGGCCGACGGTGACCGTGCCCTGCGAGGCTCAGGTCAGGCCGGCCGCGGCCAGCGCCGCGCGCAGCCGCGGCTCAAGGCTTCCGGGGCTCACCCGGTCGAGCCGCACGCTGTCGCAGCCCACCCAGGAAGCCGCTTCGCCGAGGGCGCGCGCCATCGGCTCGGCTGCCTTCGGCGTGTCCAGGCTTAGCTGTCGCGCGATCAGCGTGCTGCCGCTGCGAGCCGGATCCACCCGCCCGACCAGACGCCCCCCGGCCAGCAGCGGCATCGTGTAGTAGCCGTGCACCCGCTTCGGTGCCGGGACATACGCCTCCAGGCCGTGCTCGAACCCGAAGATCCGCAGCGTGCGCTTGCGGTCCCAGATCAGCGAGTCAAATGGCGATAGCAGCGTCACCCGGTGCCGGCCCCGGCCGGCCAGCCCGCCCGACGAGGCGCTCAGGGACGCCAGCGCGGCCGGACCGGCCCAGGCCATGGCCGGCTGGCCGGAGCGCGAACTGACCGCCACCGGCACGAGGCCAGCCATCTCCGCTGCCTGATCAGCGGTCAGGCCCGCCGCGTTCTTCCCGTTCATGAAGTTCGTCGTGCGCTGGTAGTCGGCGAGGTCGGCGCTGGTGGCGACGCCAAGCGCCCGGCCGGTCGCGCCGGCCAGATGGATGAGGCACTCGGCGTCCGACGGCTCGGCGTCCAGCAGGCTGCCCGGCAGCACACGCTCGGGCAGGTCATAGATCCGCCGCCAGCCCACCCGGCGCACGCAGATCACCTGGCCGGCATCCAGCAGCAGCTCTACTGCCGTCTTCGCCTCCGACCAGTCCCACCAAGGGCCGCCCTTGCGCGCACCGCCCAGGTCGGTGGCGGTCAGCGGGCCCTCGGCACGAAGCCTGGCCAGCACCTTGGCACAGGCGTCGGGATGCGCCGCCCGCCATTTGGGTGCCCCGTCGCGCAGCCGGCGACGGCGGTAGGCGTAGTAGGGCCACTCCTCGACGGGCAGCACGCAGGCCGCGTGCGACCAGTACTCAAACGCGGCCGGCTGGCCAGCCGGCCAGTAAGCGCGCTCGACCCGCGGCCGGCCAACCGGGCCAAGCCGGGCGTAGGCAACCAGTTCGTGCGAGCGCGCCAGCACGCTGATCGTGTCGAGCTGGACCGCGCCGAGCCGCCGCAGCATGGCCGGGACCCCGCCACGTCGTGCCTGCGTGCCCATGAGACCCTGGGCATGCAGCATGACCAGCCGGGCCTCATCGGGGGTGAGGACGTGCTGAGGGGCGGGGCGGCTCGATCGGCTCATCTGCGGGCAGCGTATCGCCCGCCTGTGACACTTCGGCCGGCTTAATACCAGTCGTCGAAGATGTCGGTCGCAAGCGCCAGCAGGCAGCCCAGGCCACTCAGGCCGACACCCGCCCAGAACAGCCACCAGGTCGGGCCGCCGTGGCCGAAGATCAGCGCGAGGCCGCCCACCAGGAAGCCGAGCATGATCATGGTGACCGCCACCCAGGACACCGGGCGGCCGTGGAAGGCGTGCGGCGCGGCGCTGCCGCCGGGCGAAGGCTGTGCCAGCGTGCCCTGCTGCCCGCCGGGGGCTGCAGGCTGCGATGCGGCGCCGCCCGTGGTGCCCGGTTCGACTCGGTTCGCCATGCGCCGTGCTCCTCTCGGGATTGCCTCGCCAGCGTATCTATCATTGTGACGAGGCCAGCGGGAGGGTAAGCATCCACCCCGCCGGGTCGGCTGCGCGCGGGCTCGGCATCGGTGCCGGTGTCGCCTACCATGACTGTGAGCACGGGGACACCCGGGTCCGCCTGCTCGCCCGCAGCTGCTGATGCCAGCCCCGGCACGCGCTGCGGCCCGGCCGGGCGGCGACGATCCGCGAGGAGCGCGACGAGAAGTGCCAGCCATCATCGACAGTGTCCTTCGCGCAGGCGAAGGTAAAACCCTGCGGCAGCTCAAGCGGATTGCCGGTCAGATCAACTCCATCGAGGAGGACTTCGCTGCGCTGAGCGATGCTGAGCTGCGCGAGATGACCGACGAGCTCAAGCAGCGCCACCAGGACGGCGAGTCACTCGACGACCTGCTGCCCGAGGCATTCGCCACGGTCAGGGAAGCGGCCAAGCGGACTATCGGCCAGCGGCATTTCGACGTCCAGCTGATGGGCGGGGCCGCCTTGCACCTGGGCAACATCGCCGAGATGAAGACCGGTGAGGGCAAGACCCTGACCGCTGCCCTGCCCGCCTACCTCAACGCGCTGACCGGCAAGGGCGTGCACGTCGTCACCGTGAACGACTACCTGGCCAAGTTCCACGCCGAGTGGATGGGCCGGATCCACCGGTTCGTCGGGCTCGAGGTCGGCGTGATCCTGGCGCAGATGGACTCCGACGAGCGCCGCCGCCAGTACGCCGCTGACATCACCTACGGCACCAACAACGAGTTCGGCTTCGACTACCTCAGGGACAATATGGCCTGGGGGCTCGAGCAGTGCGTTCAGCGCGGGCACCACTACGCGATCGTGGACGAGGTGGACTCGATCCTGATCGACGAGGCACGGACGCCGCTGATCATCAGCGGTCCCGCCGACCAGAACAGCATCTGGTACCAGGAGTTCGCGAAGATAGCTCCCCGGCTGCGCCGCGGCGAGGACGGCGACGGTGACTACGAGGTCGACGAGAAGAAGAAGACCGTCGGCATCCTCGAGACGGGGGTCGAGAAGGTCGAGGACCTGCTCGGCATCGACAACCTCTACGAGTCGGTCAATACGCCGCTGGTGAGCTTCCTGAACAACGCGATCAAGGCCAAGGAGCTGTACAAGAAGGACAAGGACTACGTCGTGGTCAGCGGCGAGGTCCTGATCGTGGACGAGTTCACCGGCCGGATCCTGCAGGGCCGCCGGTACAGCGAGGGCATGCACCAGGCCATCGAGGCCAAGGAAGGCGTGGAGATCAAGGACGAGAATCAGACTCTCGCCACGATCACGCTGCAGAACTACTTCCGCCTGTACGACAAGCTCGCCGGGATGACCGGCACGGCCATGACTGAGGCCAACGAGTTCCACGCGACCTACAAGCTCGGCGTCGTCCCGATTCCGACGAACCGGCCGATGATCAGGGCCGACCAGAGTGACGTCGTCTACCAGACCGGGCAGGCCAAGTTCGACTCGCTGGTAGACGACATCGCCGAGCGCCACCTCGCCGGGCAGCCGGTGCTGGTCGGCACCACCAGCGTGGAGAAGTCCGAGCTGGTCTCCCGGCTGCTCAAGCGCAGGGGGATCCCGCACGAGGTACTGAACGCCAAGTACCACGAGCGCGAGGCCGCGATCATCGCGCAGGCCGGCCACAGGGGCGCGGTCACCGTGGCGACGAACATGGCCGGCCGCGGCACCGACATCATGCTCGGCGGCAACCCTGAGTTTCTCGCCGACCTCGACCTGCACCAGCGCGGGCTGTCGCCGCTTGATACGCCGGAGGACTACGAGGCTGCCTGGCCGGGCGCGGTGGAGAAGGCCAAGCGCGCCGTGGGCGAGGAGCACGAGGAAGTGGTCGCCGCTGGCGGCCTGTACGTGCTCGGCACCGAGCGGCATGAGTCACGGCGGATCGACAACCAGCTGCGCGGCCGGTCGGGCCGCCAGGGCGACCCCGGCGAGTCTCGGTTCTACCTGTCCCTCGAGGACGACCTGATGCGGATGTTCAATTCCGACAAGGTCGCCCACTTCATGGAGTGGCTGAAGACACCGCCCGAGGTACCGATCGAGTCCAAGGCCGTCAGCCGGTCGATCAGGTCAGCCCAGACGCAGGTCGAGCAGCAGAACTTCGAGATCCGCAAGGAACTGCTCAAGTACGACGACGTCATGAACCGGCAGCGCAAGGTCATCTACGACGAGCGGCACAAGGTCATCGAAGGCGCGGACATGGAGGAGCAGGTTCGCGGCATGGTCGACGACGTCATCGATGGCTACGTCGAGGGCGCGACAGCCGCCGGGTACCCGGAGGAGTGGGACCTGGACCAGCTGTGGCGCGCCTTCCGCCAGCTGTACCCGGGGAATCTGACCATCGACCAGCTGGTCGACGAGGCCGGCGGCGACAAGGCTGGCCTGTCCGCCGAGATGATCGTTGACATGGTGCGCGAAGACGCGCAGGCCGCCTACGATCGCCGGACCGAGCAGCTCACCCCCGAGGTGATGCGCGACGTGGAGCGGCGCGTCGTGCTGTCGGTCCTCGACCGCAAGTGGCGCGAGCACCTGTACGAGATGGACTACCTGCGTGAGGGCATCGGGCTGCGGGCGATGGCACAGCGTGATCCGCTCATCGAGTACCAGCGCGAAGGTTACGACCTGTTCAGCGCCATGATGGAAGGCATCAAGGAGGAGTCGGTCGGCAACCTGTTCAACCTCCAGGTCGAGATCCAGGAAGACCCGATCACCGAGGAGACGCAGGCCGAGGGCAGCGCCGCTGGCCAGGGACAGCTCGCCCCCGGCTTCGGCACCGCACCGGCTGCTCCGGCTGGCACCGGCGCGGCAGGCAACGGCCGGCCAGCCGGCGGCCGGGAAGGCAACGGCCGAGCGCCAGGCCGGGTCGCGGGCGGCGGCCAGGCTGGTTCCGGGCAGCCGGCCGGGGGCAGCCGTGGGGCTGACGGTGGGCGGCCAGCCGCCGGGCGGCACGCCAAGGCCGGCCAGCAGGAAGGTGCAGTGCCGGCGGCGTTCGCCGGGCGCGGCCTGGATCAGCCTCGGCGGCCAGATCGGCTGCAGTACAGCGCGCCGAGCGACGACGGCTCGGGTGCGGTCCAGCAGAGCCTGTCAGCCGACGGCGGGCCTGACTACTCCAAGGTCGGCCGCAACGCTCCCTGCCCCTGCGGATCAGGCCGCAAGTTCAAGCAATGTCACGGCGACCCGCGTAACCGCTAGACCGGCTGCTCGGGCGGCCGCCCTGGGCCGGCCGCGGTACGGCGGCGGCACATCAGGCGGCCTCGACGGCAGTGCATACCCAGGGCTCTCCTGGCCTCGGGTCACGCTCCAGCCGGACCGCCAGCGCCCGGACCCGGCCGTCGAAGACGAGCACGACGGTCATCTCCAGCACGCCAGGCGCCGGGCAGCAGGTCAGGACCCGGCGCACGGCGGGCGCCAGGCGCCTGGCCTGAGGCTGCTGTCCGGCTGCCAGCAGCGGGCCAAGCTGGCGAATCCGCCTGCGCGCCTGCTCCGTCGTCCACGGCGTGATCTGCCTGGCCGGTCGTGCGCCGGCCAGGGTCTCGGCCAGCACCCTGGCGAACTGGCCCGGCCAGTCGGCGTCTGCCCGGCGGGCTGCGGCCGGCTGGCGCCGGCCGGCCTCGCTGCTCGCCGGCCTGGCATTGCCAGCCGGCGGGCGGGCTGGCTCGCTCCCTAGCTCGCGAGGCCGCTCCCGCGGTGCGGCGGGCAGCTGGTCGTCGAAGACAGGGCCGGAGTCGGGCACGGTGACGCGGCGGACGGCCATAGCGTCAGGCAGCGGCCGCCTGATCGGCGGCCGGGCGAACGACGGCACCAGCGGGAAGGCATCACCGGGCCCGCCGTGCTGCTGCGCGGCCGGCCAGGTACATAACTGCGGGAGAATCTGCGGCATGTAAGAGTTCTATCCGGGGCCGGTGACATTTCGCGCTGGCTGGCGTCGCGCTGCCTGGCTGGCAGCCGGAATGCATCGGCTGGCTGCCTGGTTTGGCAGTAGTGGGTCTGCCCGACAAACACCCAGGAGAGCGATCGTGTCACTGCCACCGCTCGTCGAGCCAGCCGCCGAGCTGAGCGTCGACGAGGTCAAGCGCTACTCGCGGCACCTGATCATCCCTGAGGTCGGGATGACCGGGCAGAAGCGGCTCAAGAACGCCAGGGTGCTGGTGGTCGGCGCGGGCGGCCTTGGCTCCCCGGCGCTGCTCTATCTCGCCGCGGCCGGCGTGGGCACGCTCGGCGTGATCGATTTCGACGTTGTCGAGGAATCCAACCTGCAGCGGCAGATCATTCACGGTCAGTCCGACATCGGCCGGTCGAAGGCCGAGTCGGCCGCCGCGAGCGTCGCCGAGGTAAATCCGTTCGTCACCGTGGTGTTGCACCAGGAGCACCTGGACTCGGACAACGCGATGGAGATCTTCGCCCCGTACGACCTGATCGTCGACGGTACCGACAACTTCGCCACCAGGTACCTGGTGAACGACGCGTGCGTGCTGCTCGGCAAGCCGTACGTGTGGGGCTCGATCTACCGCTTCGACGGGCAGGCGAGCGTGTTCTGGGCCGAGCACGGCCCCTGCTACCGCTGCCTGTATCCGGAGCCGCCGCCGCCAGGCATGGTGCCGTCCTGCGCCGAGGGCGGCGTGCTCGGCGTGCTCTGCGCTTCGATCGGGTCCATTCAGGTCAACGAGGCGATCAAGCTCATCACCGGCATCGGCGACTCGCTTGCCGGGCGGCTGATGATCTACGACGCGCTGGAGATGAGCTACCGCACGGTGCGGGTGCAGAAGGACCCCGAGTGCCCCATCTGCGGGAAGAACCCGACGATCACCGAGCTGATCGACTACGAGGCATTCTGCGGCACCGTCTCGCAGGCTGCGCAGGACGCCGCGGCTGACTCCACGATCACCGCGGCGGAGCTCAAGGCCATGCAGGACGGCGAGGAGGACATCTTCCTGGTCGACGTCAGGGAGCCGAACGAGTACGAGATCGTGTCGATCCCCGGCGCGGTGCTGATCCCCAAGGACCAGTTCCTCAACGGCTCGGCACTTGAGCGGCTGCCACAGGACAAGCGCATCGTGCTGCACTGCAAGAGCGGCGCGCGCAGCGCCGAGTGCCTTTCGGTGGTGAAGAACGCGGGCTTCGCTGATGCCGTGCACGTCGGCGGCGGCGTGCTCTCCTGGATCGCCACCGTCGACCCCTCGCTGCCCACGTACTGAGCCGTCGCGATGCGGACGGGCCGCTGGCGCGGCGGCCGGCCGCAGGCCGTCCTGCTGCCGGGCTTGGCCCGGGCGTCCGGATCAGGCCGTAGCATTTCGTTGTGACAAGGCAGCCGGACAGCCTGGCGGGTGAGGACGCCCCGCCATCCGCTGACTGGCCGGGCGAGGCCGCCTGGTCAGCTCGGCTGTTCCTGCGGCGCCGTCGCAACCTGCCCGCGATCCTGCTTGCGGTGTGCCTGTGCGGCCTGGGCGCATCGTTGTTCGGGGTGGTGCACCAGCTTGGCCAGCGCAGCTTCAGCGCCAGCCAGCGGCGGCAGATCACGACCTGGGAGGCGTTGCGCCGATGGCGTGCGATCCCGGCGGGCAAGCTGTTCCCGCTCACCGTGCGGTATCAGCTGTCCGGCCTGGCGCTGAACTCGGCCACGTCGCTGCCGATGTCCGCCCGGCGGCTCGGGATCGAGCAGCAGCCCGGCTGCCAGGCGGGTACCGACCCCGCGGCAGCGGCCATCCTGCGGCGCTTCGGCTGCATGTCCGTGCTGCGCGCCACCTACGCCGACGCGGCAGGGAGCATGCTGGTGACCGTGGGCGTGGCTGCCATGCCCGGCAGCTCGGCGGCCAGCGCCGCGGCCCGCGAACTGCTGGCCGCCGACCAGGGCGGCCAGCCAGCCGGCCAGCGGTCAGCAGCCAGCGCCGCATCGGCTGCGCAGCAGCCTGGCGTGCGGGCAACGGCGTTTCCCGGCACCATCGCGGCCCGCTTCGCCGACAGCCAGCGCCAGCTGTCGTGGGCCGCCAGCTACGGTCCTTACCTGCTGATGTCGACCGCCGGCTACGCGGACGGCCGGCCGAGCGTGCCGGTCTCCACCGATACCTATGCCGACCAGGAAATGAGCAGCCTGTCACATGGCATTGTCGGCTCGGTGGGCAGGCCGCTCGGCGCGCCGCCGCCGGTGCCCGTCTGTCCCGGGGCGCCAGGATGCTGACCGCCAGGCGCGGACCAGGTGTCCGGACCGCCGCCAGCGCTCTCGCCATCGGGGCGGCGACGGCCAGCCTGATGCTGGCCGGCGCAGCCCCGGCGCTGGCCGACTCGGTGCGCGACCGGCAGCAGTGGGTGCTCAGCGCGCTCGACGTGGCACCGGCCTGGCAGCACACGCAGGGTCAGGGCGTGACCGTCGCGGTGATCGACAGCGGCGTCGTTCCTGGTGTTTCCGACCTGGCCGGCTCGGTGACTGCCGGCCCAGACCTGACCGGCGTCGGCACGCCGCCGACCAGCCCGGACTGGGGGCTGCACGGCACCTGGATGGCATCGCTGGTCGCCGGGCACGGTCACGATGGCAGCAGCGGGGTACTGGGCACGGCGCCGCAGGCCAGGGTGCTGTCGATCCGGGTGATCACTGACCGGGCAGATCCCGGCTACGCCGCCTACCAGCACCAGCCGCTGAGCCGCGGGCAGCGCGAGCTGTCCAGGGCGATCAGATACGCGGTGCGGCACCACGCCGGGGTGATCAGCATGTCCCTCGGCTACGGCGCCTCAAGCCTGGTGGTCAGGTCCGCGCTGCAGGACGCGGCCAGTCATGGCGTGGTGGTGGTGGCCTCCTCGGGCAATCTCGGCGACGCGGCCGCGGCGAAGGGGAACGGGCACGCCCCGTATTCGTTCCCGGCCGATTACCCCGGCGTGCTTGGCGTCGCCGCCGTGAACCGGGCCGGAGCGCCAGCCAGGTTCTCCAGCGAGAACCTGTCCGTCGAGGTGGCAGCACCCGGCGTTGAAGTACCGGCACAGGGCAATAACGGACAGTACTGGCTGGTCAGCGGCACCAGCCCGGCTTGCGCGCTGACTGCTGGGGTCGCCGCGCTGATCAAGTCGGCCTATCCGGCGCTCTCCCCGGCCCTGGTGCGCAAGGCGATCACGAGCAGCACAAGCAACCGGCCATCCGGCGGCTATGACGACGAGGTCGGCTTTGGCACCGTCGACGCGGCCGCGGCGCTGTCCGCGGCCGGGCACCTGGCTCGCCAGCACCCGCAGCGCAGCATGCTCGCCGGGCACCGCTTCGGGGGCGGGCCAGCCGCGATCCCGCCATCGCCAGTCGGCCAGCGCGGCAGCCGGACGCTCGTGCTGCTGAGCCTGCTCGCCGCCGTGTGCCTGGTCGGGGCGGCCGGAGCTGCCTGGCGGATGCTCGCCGCCAGGCGCGGCCCGGCGATCGTGCCAGTGCCCATCGGCATGATCCCGTTCCCGCCGCCAGGACGGTCGCTGCCGCCGGCACAGAGCGGACATCCGGACCGCACGGCCGACTGGCCGGCCGAGCCTGAACCCCCTCACCACGAGGGCGGTCACCACGCAGTCGGTCAGCACGAAGTCGGTCAGCACGGCGGCGGTGAGCACGGCGGCGGTGAGCACGATGGCGGTCAGCACGACGGCGGTCATCGCGGCGAGCTGCCTCGGCTACCAGGGCTGCCGAAGCTCCGCCCGGCCGGCCGGCACGCCGCCGTTCCTGACCGTGGCGGGGCGGCTGAGGCGGGCGAGTGACGCGGCCCTCGCCGGGCCGCAGGCCGCCGGGGCGTGAACCGGCCGGTGAGCACCAGTCGCGGCGCGGGAAGCGCCGGCCAGGGCAGGCACCGAGCGGTCCAGCGGGCGATAAGCCTGCGGCCGGCGATGGACCGGGGGAGTTCGCCAGCCGGGTGCTTGACCTGGCCGACGAGATACCCCCCGGCCGGGTCATGTCCTACGGCGATGTGGCCGAGTATCTCGGCGAGGCGGGCCCGCGCCAGGTGGGCCGCGTGATGGCGCTGTGGGGCGGCGGGGTGGCGTGGTGGCGGGTCGTGCACGCGGATGGCTCGCTGCTGGCCGGGCACGAGCGGGCGGCGCTGGCGCGTTACCAGGCCGAGGGCACCCCGCTGCGGCTGGATGCGTCCGGGCGGCCCGGCCGGGTGGACATGCGGCTGGCCCGCTGGCCGGATCCGCAGTAGCCGGGCCGCCGGAGCCGGCTGCCGAGCCAGTACGGCATCAGGGCGCGGAGGTTCGGCCAACTCGCCCCGCTCTGTCGGCAGGCTCTGCTGGAATGCACATCGAGATGGACAGGCAGCAGCCCGCTTACCGCCTCGTCGGCACGCCAGCTTTGGCCGGGCCGGCGCCACGGCTCGATGAAGCGCAGCAGCGCGTGGTCGCCCACCAGGGCGGGCCGTTGCTGGTGCTGGCCGGACCTGGTACCGGCAAGACGACCGCCATCGTCGAGACGGTGGTTGACCGGGTCAGCCGCCGCGGCGTCGACCCCGGCCGGGTCCTGGTGCTCACCTTCAGCCGCAAGGCAGCGGCCGAGCTACGCGAGCGGATCTGCGTCCGGCTTGGCCGCACCACCTCTGAGCCGCTCGCGCTGACATTTCACAGCTACGCCTATGCCCTGGTGCGGCGCGAGTTCCTGCTGGCCGGGGATGACCCGCCGAACCTGCTGTCCGGTCCTGAGCAGCTGCTTGAGGTGCGCCGGCTGCTGCGCGGCGACGCAGCCGACGGGGGAAGGAGCTGGCCGGAGCGGCTGCGGCCCGCGCTTGGCACTCGCGGGTTCGCCGCTGAGCTGCGTGACTTCCTGCTGCGAGCCGCCGAGCGCGGCCTGGATGGTGCCGCCCTGGCCGGGCTTGGCAGGCGCCAGGGCCGCGACGACTGGGTGGCGGCCGGCCGGTTCCTCGACTCCTACGCGGCGCGGTTCGACCTGGCCCCGGTGCCGGCCTACGACTACGCCGAGATCGTCAGAATCGCCGGAGGCCTGCTCGGCCGCGCGGCGGTGCGGCAGCGCGAGCGGCAGGCGTACGACGTGGTCCTGGTGGATGAGTACCAGGACACCGACCCCGCTCAGGAGGAGCTGCTGCATGCGCTGGCGGGCGACGGCCGCGAGCTGATCGCGGTCGGCGACCCGGACCAGTCGATCTACGCCTTCCGCGGCGCGGATGTGGACGCGGTCGGCCGCTTCGCTGACCGCTTCCGCGCCCCGGACGGCAGCCCGGCTGAGGTCATCGCGCTGCGCACATGCCGCAGGTCGGGCGAGGCTCTGCTCGCCGCCTCCCGCCGGGTAGCCGCGCGGCTGCCCGTCCCGCGCGGCGTGCACCGGCCCGATGCCGGCCGCGGCCACCGCGCGCTTGTCCCGCTGGCCGGCGCTGCGCCGGGCGAGCTGCGGGTGGTGGTCGCCGCCAGCGCCAGCCAGCAGGCCGCGCTGATCGCCGATGCGCTGCGGCGAGCCCGGCTGCTCGACGGCATCAGCTGGTCGTCCATGGCGGTGCTTGTCCGCTCAGCGGCACGGCAGGCTCCGGTGCTGCAGCGGGCGCTGACCGCGGCTGGCGTCCCGGTGACGGTGGCCGGCGACGAGCTGCCGCTGACCGCCGAGCCGGGCACCAGGCCGCTGCTGACCCTGCTCGGCTGCGCGCTGCGGCCCGGAACGCTGGATGAGCAGAACGCCGCCGAGCTGCTGACCGGCCCGCTCGGCGGTACTGACGCGCTCGGCCTGCGGCGGCTGCGCCGGGTGCTGCGGGAGGCTGCTCAGGTCGCGGGGGAGCAGCCGCCGGACGAGCCGCTCGCCGCGGCGCTGCGCGACCCCAGCGCGCTGGTCACGGCCGGCTGGCCGGGTGACCACGCGGCAGCGGCTGGCCGCGCCAGCGGGCAGGCAGCGAGCAGCGCCAGTATCGCCTCGGCGCTGGAGGCCGCGCGCCGGGTAGCCGGCTTGCTGAGCCTCGCCAGGTCGGCGGGGGAGCACGGCACGCCACACGAGGTGCTCTGGGCGGTCTGGCAGGAGTCAGGACTGGCCGCTGCCTGGCAGCAAGCGAGCGCGGAAGGCGGCGCCAGGGGCGCAGCGGCCGACACTGACCTCGACGCGGTCCTGGCCCTCTTCGACTCGGCGGCCAGGTTCACCGCCCGGCTGCCGCGCGGCTCGGTCCGGCTATTCCTGGACAGCCTGGCTGGCCAGGAGATCGCCGCCGACACCCTGGCCGCACGCGCGCCGGACGGCGACGCGGTCACGCTGCTGACCGCGCACCGGGCCAAGGGCCTGGAGTGGGACTTCGTCGTAGCGGCAGGCGTGCAGGAAGGAACCTGGCCGGACGTCAGGCTGCGCGGCTCACTCCTCGGCATGGACGAGCTGGTGGACATCACCGCCGGCCGGCTTGATTCCGGCGACGGCCGGCAGGGGACCGACGCGGCCGCGGCCGCGCTCAGCGCGAAGCTGCTCGATGAGGAACGCCGCCTGTTCTACGTCGCGGTGACCAGGGCGAGACGACGGCTGCTGGTCACCGCCGAGGGCGGGGATGACACCGAGGAGCGGCCGTCCAGGTTCCTCGCCGAGCTGGCCGGCGACCAGGTACGGGTCGAGACCGCGGCCGGGCCGGCCAGGCGCTGGCTGTCGCTGCCGTCGCTGACCGCCGACTTGCGCCGTGCCGCCTGCGACCCTGGCCTGCCCGAGGTAGTGCAGCGGGCAGCGGCAGCGCAGCTGGCCAGGCTCAGCGCAGCCGGCGTGCGTGGCGCCAGCCCCCGGCAGTGGTACGCGCTGACCGAGCTGTCCGGCGCGGGGCCGGCCTTCACCGGCCAGCTGCGGCTTTCCCCGTCCCAGGTCGAGAGCTTCACCAGGTGCGGGCTGCGCTGGCTGCTGGACACCGCGGTCGGGGCCGGCCAGGGCAGCGTGCTGCAGCATTTCGGGATCGTGATCCACGCGGCCGCTGCGCTCGCCGCCGAGGGGGCCGGCGACGACGACATCGCCAAGCGGATCGACGGAATGTGGCAGCACCTCGACTTCGGCAGCTCCTGGTACAGCGCCAAGCAGCGGGATCAGGCGGAGCAGATGATCGCCAGGTTCCTTGACTGGCACCGGAGCAACCCGCGCGAGCTGGTAGCCGTCGAGCGGCGCCTGCGGGTGGCAGTGGGGGACGTGGTCATCACCGGCCAGGTTGACCGGCTGGAGCGGGGCGACGACGGCACCGCGATCGTCGTGGACTTGAAGACGGGCAGCTCTCGCCCGTCCGAGGCGGACCTGGACCGCAACCCTCAGCTCGGCGTCTACCAGCTGGCCGTCCTGCTCGGCGCGTTCGAGGAGCTTGGGCTTACCGAGCCCGGCGGCGCGGAGCTGATCCAGGTCGGCAAGGCAGGGCTGCGGGCGCGGGCGCGGGTGCAGCGGCAGCCGTCGCTGACCGCCGATCAGGACCCCGGCTGGGCGCGCGAGCTAGTGGACACGGTCGCGGCCGGGATGACCGGCCCGGTCTTCCGCGCGACTGCCAACCCGACCTGCCGGGTATGCCCGGTCGCCTCGTGCTGCCCGGTGCACGAGCGCGGTGCGCAGGTGGCGCCGTGAGCGCCGGCGAGGCGGCTCCGCGCTACAGCCCCGCGCAGCTCGCCCGGCTGCTCGGCACGACCGAGCCGACAGCGGAGCAGGCCGCGGTGATCAGTGCACCGCTAGTCCCGATGGCCGTGATCGCCGGGGCAGGCTCAGGCAAGAGCGAGACGATAGCGGCCCGGCTGGTCTGGCTGGTGGCCAACGGCATGGTCCGCCCCGAGCGGGTACTCGGGCTGACGTTCACCAGGAAGGCGGCCGCCGAGCTGGCTGAGCGGGTCAGCTCCCGGCTTGACCGGCTGCGCCGGGCGGGCCTCGCCACGCCGGGCAGTAACGCCGCCGGCGAGAGCCTCGACAACGATCCGGTCATCGCTACCTACCACTCGTACGCCGGCCGGCTGGTCGCCAGCCATGCCCTGCGCGAAGCGCTGGAACCGTCCGTGCGGCTGATCACGCCGGCGGTGGCCTGGCAGCTCGCGGCCCGGATCGTGGCCGCCTACGACGGCCCGATGGATCAGGTCGGCTGGACGCCGAGCACGGTCACCGCAGCCGTGCTTGACCTGGCTGCCGAGCTCGCCGAGCATCTGCGTGACCCGCGGGAGCTGGTCGGGACCGGGCAGTGGCTGGCGACCAGGGCGGCCGAGCTAGACGGCAGGCAGCCCGCTCTCGTGGCCAGGATTCTGGCCAGCCAGCGGATCAGGGAGCAGCTGCTCCCGCTGGTGGCCGGCTACGCGGCGGCCAAGGCGGCCAGGGAGGTCATCGACTACGGCGACCAGATGGCGCTCGCCGCCCGGATCGCCAGCCGGCACCCCGAGGTCGGCGCCGCGGAGCGGGCCAGGTACCAGGTGGTGCTGCTGGACGAGTACCAGGACACCAGCCACGCGCAGCTGGTGCTGCTCAGCTCGCTGTTCGGAGCGGGGCACCCGGTCACCGCGGTGGGCGACTCCTGCCAGTCGATCTACGGCTGGCGCGGCGCGAGCGCGGGAAACCTGCGCCGCTTCGCGGCGGACTTCCCCGGTGCGGCCGGCCGGCAGGCACCGGCAGCGGTGCTGTCCACCAGCTTCCGCAACACCGGCCGGATCCTGGATGCGGCGGCCAGCATCCAGCAGGGCCTGCGTGCCATGGCGCCCGAGGTGCCCGTCCTGGCCGCGCCGCCGGACCGGGCAGCGCGCGGCACGCTGAGCTGCGCGCTGCTGGAGACCGCCGCCGCCGAGGCTGACTGGGTAGCAGATCAGGTCGGCGGGCTGCTGAGGCTGCCGCCAGGTGCCGCGCCGGACGGGCTGAGCTGGCCGGACGGCCGGCCTGACCTGGTCCGGCCGCGCGACGTCGCCATCCTCTGCCGCAAGCGTGCCCAGTTCCCGGCGCTGCGCGCGGCGCTTGAGGCGCGCGGCATCCCCGTCGAGGTCGTGGGCCTGGGCGGGCTGCTGACCGTGCCAGAGGTCGCGGACATCGTGGCCACCCTGCGGGTGATGCACGATCCGGCGGCCGGTGACGCGCTGGCCAGGCTGCTGACCTCGCCGCGCTGGCGGATCGGGCCAGCCGACCTGGTCGCGCTTGGCCGCCGGGCGCGGCAGCTGGCCCGCGGCGCGGCCGCTGCCCGGCCAGCGACAGGACGGCAGGCCGGCCCAGAGTCAGCAGCCGCCGCAGCGGAAACAGGCCGTGAGCCGGCCGCGGCCTGGCCAGCCGCTGCCCTGCCAGCCACGAGCGGGCCGACCGCGAGTGGCGCCACTGCTGCCGGGCTTGGCGAGCCCGCCCTGGCTGCCGGTGGCGACGCGCTGACCAGCGCCCTCGCTGACCTGACTGCCGAGCCGGGCAGCCTGGTGGAGGCGCTGGACGACCTCGGCAGCCCGGCAGCCTACTCGACCGAGGGACACCGCAGGCTCGCCACGCTGGCCGCCGAGCTGCGCACGCTGCGCGGTCATGCTGGCCGGCCGCTGGCCGAGCTGGTCACCGAAGTCGAGCGCGTGCTCGGCCTGGACATCGAGGTCGCCGCCCGGCCGGGAGCCGACCCGGTCAGCTCACGCGCCGACCTGGACGCATTCGCCGACGCGGCGGCTGCCTTCGCCGGCGACCGGGACGAGCCGACCCTCGGCGCCTTCCTGGCCTATCTAGCCGCGGCCGAGACGGAGGAATTCGGGCTGGAGGCCGGCCGGGTTGGCGACTCGGACTCGGTCAAGCTCGCCACGGTGCACGCGGCCAAGGGGCTGCAGTGGCCAGCCGTGGTCGTGCCAGGGCTGGCCGGCGGCAGGCAGGGACACGTGTTCCCGGCCCGACCCAGGGTGACGACCCGGTGGACTGAGAACCCGCGGCTGGTCCCGTTCAGCCTGCGTGGCGATGCCGCCGACCTGCCCGGACTGCCGAGCCTGGCACCAGGCGACCTGGCCCGCTTCGCCGACGAGTGCGCCGCCAGGGACCTGGCCGAGGAGCGCCGACTCGCGTACGTGGCGATGACCAGGGCGTCATTCTGGCTGGCCTGCAGCGGTTACTGGTGGGGAGACGGGACATCCCGGCTCGGCCCGTGCGAGTTCCTCACCGAGATCCGCAGCGTGTGCGAGGCCGGCGCCGGCCGCGTCGCGCACTGGGAACCCGAGCCGGAAGCAGAAGCGGGAAACCCGGCCCTGATCGAGCCAGCCACCGCCACCTGGCCGGTCCCGGCGGACGCCGTCAGCACCAGGTACGCGGCCATCAGGGCCGGCGCCGACCTGGTGACAGCCGCGATGACTGACGGCGGCCAGGCCAGCCTGAGCGGCGGTGCGGCCGTGCCGACCTGCGATGCGGCGGCGCTGAACGGCGACGAGGACGCGGCGAGCCGCTACCAGGCGGTGATGGACAGCTGGGCAGCAGATGCTGACCTGCTGCTCGCCGAGCGCGCGCAGCGGCGCGGCGACGGGGCCGCGGATGTTGAGCTGCCACGGCAGATCGCGGTCTCGTCGCTGGTCACCATGGCCAGGGATCCCGCCGACCTGGCCCAGCAGATCCGGCGGCCGATGCCGAGGCCACCCGCACCGCGGGCACTGCTCGGCACCGAGTTCCACCAGTGGCTGGAAGAGCGCTTCGGGCGCCAGCGGCTGATCGATCCTGACGACTTGCTCGGCGCCGCCGATGACACCGTGCCAGAGCCCAGCGAGCTGGCGCTGGCCGGGCTCAGGCGCGCCTTCGAAGCCGGTGCGTGGGGCAGCCGCTGGCCCGTCGACGTGGAGGTGCCGTTCGAGACGCTGATCGCCGGGCGGCTGGTCCGCGGCCGGATCGACGCGGTCTTCGCCGACGCGCCGGGCGGCGGTTACGACGTGGTGGACTGGAAGACCGGGGCGCCGCCTGACACGCCTGCTGACCGGCGCGCCGTAGCGGTTCAGCTGGCCGCCTACCGGCTGGCCTGGGCTGCGCTGGCCGGCGTGCCCGTGCAGGAAGTCCGGGCGGCGTTCTACTACGTGCGGGAGGACCGCACCGTCGCGCCAGCCGACTTGCTCGACGAGCGCGGCCTGGCCGCGCTCATCGAGTCCCTCCCGGCCGCCGCGTCGCGTGGCTGACGAGCTACCGCACCGCCGCCCAGCTGATGGCCTGGTCGACCATGTTCCTGGTCAGGCCGGCTGCCGGATCAGCGGTGATGAGCAGCGTCGGCTCGGCGCGGCTGGCTGACCAGGACCGTGCCTCGGGCGGGTGCTCGTCATCGATCCACGCGAGCGGCCTGCGCTGCGCGAAAGCGGCGATCACGGGCAGCTTCGCGCTGGGGCGCAGCGGTGTCCGCTGGATGGTGAGGACCGGCAGCGGCTCGATGTGCAGCAGGGGCGCCAGCAGCCGGTTCGCGTCCTGGTTCCAGGCAGTCGCCCAGATGACGTCGCAGACGCCGGTGAGCTCGGTGATCCAGGCGCCATGCGCTGGATTGATCAGCACCGGCTCCTCGCCGGGAAACAGCTGATGCTCGGTGAATCCCGCCGGGCGGCTTGGCCAGCCATACGGGTTGAGCACGCCATCCACGTCGAGGAAGAGCAGCGGGCGGCCGGATACGCCCAGTAGCAGAGCCTGCCGTTCGGGCATGAGCTACTCCCGTTCGATTGCCCGCCCGCGCCGACGGCGCGTCCCGGACTGCCTGGATCATGCCAAACTGGCCGCCGTCCTTTCCTGCCCAGCGGCCGGCCAGGAACGGGACGTTCGCTGGAGCCGTCCAGCCGGCCGCGTGGCCACATCTGCCTGCGGCTGGCGGGTGAGCATGAAAGTCCGATGATGCGCCGGCCGGGCAGCACCTGCGTGCTGCGGGCCGGCCGGCTGCCTGGCTGTGCCCCAGCCGGTCCCGCTTGCCCGTCGCGGGCCGCAGGGGTGTCGGGAAACCGGCGGGCGCCGGCATGTGAGGTTCAGCCTGACCGCAGGTGACGCTCAAGGTCGTCGACCTTGGACTGCAGCGCGCCGGTGACGCCTGGCCTGATGTCGGCCTTGAGAGTGAGGCTGACCCGCGGCGCTCGCGCGGAGACGGCGGCCACCGCACGCCCGACCACGTCCATGACCTCGTCCCAGTCGCCCTCGATCGTGGTGAACATGGCGTCGGTCTGATTCGGCAGGCCGCTGTCGCGGACCACCCGCACCGCGTCGGCCACGTAGTCAGCGACACCCTCGCCGACGCCGAGCGGGGTCACGGAAAAGGCAACCAGCATCGCGGGCTCCGTCCTGTGCGTAGTGGCCGGCCCGGCCCCGAGGATAACCTCAGCGGCGCGCCAGGCCCGGCCAGGCAGGGGAACATTCGGTAACTCGCAAGCCGGCGGGCGATGCCCGTCACCTAGCATCAGGGTCGAGTCTTGCTGAGCTAACGAGGAAGCCGCCATGATCTTTATCACCTGCAAGTTCCGCATCCGCCCCGAGCACGCCGACCAGTGGCCGCAGATCTCCGCCGCATTCACGGCGGCGACCAGGGCCGAGCCGGGCTGCAAGTGGTTCGACTGGTCCCGGAGCCTGGACGACCCCGCGCAGTACGTTCTCGTCGAGGCGTTCGCTGACGACGCCGCCGGAGCCGCGCACGTGCAGTCGGAGCACTTCGCCGCCGCCCGCCGGGAGCTTCCGCAGTACCTCGCGCAGACGCCGCAGATCGTGAATTTCACGATCCCGCAGGACGACTGGTCGGAGCTCGGCGAGCTGGCCGTTCAGTAGCAGGCCGTCGCCGAGCAGCCAGCCGTCACCGGCCACTGGCCACCGGCCGTCACCGGCTCATGGCCACCATCATCGAGTAGGAGCGCCCATGGACGTGCCCGGCTTCATCGACGAGAACGCCCCGGCCTTCTTCGCCGCACTGCGCGACTGGCTGACGGTCCCGTCAATTTCCGCCGACCCGGAGCGTCACGCCGACGTGCGCCGCTCGGCTGAGTGGCTCGCCGGTTACCTGCGGGACTGCGGGTTCCCCGTCGCCGAGATCTGGGAAACTGGCGCTCCAGGCGCGCCCGGCCTGCCGGCCGTTTTCGCCGAATGGCCGGCTGCCGACCCGTCAGCGCCGGCCGTGCTCGTCTACGGGCACCACGACGTGCAGCCGGTTGAGCCGCTCGACCTCTGGGACTCACCGCCCTTCGAGCCGGCTGAGCAGGACGGGCAGCTGCTGGCCCGCGGGGCATCCGACGACAAGGGGCAGGTGCTGTTTCACGCGCTCGGCACCCGGGCCGCGCTCGCCGCGACCGGAACCAGCGCGCCGCCGGTCACGCTGAAGCTGCTGATCGAGGGCGAGGAAGAGTCCGGCTCGCCGAATTTCGCCGCCCTGCTGCACAGCCAGCGCGAGCGGCTGGCGTGCGACGTGATCGTGGTCTCCGACACGACCATGTGGGCGGCCGACGTGCCGTCCATGTGCGTGGGCATGCGCGGCGTGATCGACGCGCAGATCGACATCACCGGGCCGGAGCGGGACCTGCATTCTGGCTCCTTCGGCGGCGCCGTGCCGAACCCGCTGCACGCGATGGCCGACCTGCTGTCCGGCCTGCACGACGGCGACGGCCGGGTTACCCTGCCCGGTTTCTATGCCAAGGTCGCCGGGCTACCTGAGCATGAGCGCGAGCTCTTCGCCCGGCTGCCGTTCGACGAGCAGGCCTGGCTCGAGGAAGCCGGGCACAGCGGCGCGGCGACGGGCGAGGCCGGATTCAGCACGATCGAGCGGATCTGGGCCAGGCCGACGGCGGAGATCAACGGGATGTGGGGCGGGCACACCGGTCCCGGCGGCAAGACGATCATCCCGCGCGAAGCGCACGCGAAGCTTTCGTTCCGCCTGGTAGCGCATCAGGAGCCGGCTGACGTCGGGGACGCGCTGCGCCGGTACGTGGCCGAGCGCACCCCGCCGGGCATCACGGCGACCGTGACTGTCGACGGCCCTGGCGTGCGCCCGTCCTTCTCGCCGGTCGGGTCGAGCGCAGTGCAGGCCGGCCGCCGTGCCATGCAGCGCGCGTTCGGCACCGAGGTGCTTTTCACCAGGGAAGGCGGCAGCGGGCCGGAGGCTGACCTGGCCGACATCCTCGGCGCGCCGCTGGTGTTCCTCGCGGTCGGCCTTGACGCCGACCGGATACACGCGCCGAATGAGCGGGTGGACATGGCGCTGCTGCTCAAGGGCGCCGAGTCAGCGGCTTACCTGTGGCAGGAGCTGGCCGCGGCCGGCCCGGAGCTCACGGCGTCCGGGTGAGCGCGGTGACAGGCACACCCGACGGGGCAGCAGCCGGGGTCGGCTTGCCGTTCGCTGAGCTGCGTGATCTCGCCCTGTCACGCAGCGAGGTCGACCGGGCGGCTGAACGCCGGACCGATGCAGCCTGGCTCGAGGCGGCCTGGGCAGATCAGCGCAGCCGGGTGCTGGTGCTGCGGGACAGTCAGGCGCCGGTGCGATCCGGGCCCGGTGACAGCTGCGAGCTGGTGCTCGTGCCGCCCGCAGCGGCGCCCGACGGCATCCGCTTCCAGCTCGGCGTCGGAAGCGACGGCACGGTGTACTTCGCCGTCGCCGCAGAAGTCGCCGATGACGGTCAGCCGCCGGATGACGGCACCCGGCTGTCCAGCCTGCGGCGGGTCGGGCCGCTGCTTTCTGACCGCGACGCAGGGCTGATGACGCACGCGGTGGCGCTGGCCAACTGGCACGCCGTATTCCGGCACTGCCCGAAATGCGGTGCGGTCACCGAGCCGGTTTCGGCTGGCCACGCCCGGCGCTGCCCGGCCGACGACAGCGAGCACTTTCCCAGGGTCGACCCGGCGGTGATCATGCTGGTGACCGATCCGGCTGACCGGTGCCTGCTGGCCAGGAACGCGCAGTGGCCGCCGCGGCGGGTGTCTATCCTGGCGGGCTTCGTCGAGGCCGGGGAGTCCGCCGAGCAGGCCGTCGCGCGCGAGGTGCGCGAGGAGACGGGCGTCTCGGTGACGCAGATCCGCTACGTGGGTAGCCAGCCCTGGCCGATGCCGCAGAGCCTGATGCTCGGATACCGCGCGCTGGCCGCCGGGGGCGAGCCGATCAGGGTCGACAAGGTGGAGATCGCGGAGGCGCGCTGGTTCAGCCGCAGCGAGCTGACCGCCGCGGTCGGCACCGGTGAGGTCCTGCTGCCCCCGCCGGTGTCCATCGCGCATCGCATCATCGAGTCCTGGTACGGCGGCGAGCTGCAAGGCCGTCCGTTCTGAGCCAGGCGCGCAGCATGCGGGCCTGGACGCTGCGGCTGCGGCGGGCGGCGCTGGGCGACGGCCGCCCGGAGCAGCCAGCCTGATCAGGGCTCCGGCTCGGCATAGCCAGGGACCGACGGCCAGCGCACGCCCACGATCAGCGAGTCCTCCTCGGCCTCCCACCAGTGGTCGATGCCGTGAAAGACGACGTAGTCACCCTGCCTGGCGAGCACCACCGCACGTCCTGGCAGCTCGATCCGGAACCGGCCGCTGATCAGCATGATGGCCGCCGAGCGCCGCTCAGCGGTGACCCACTGCGCCCGCCGGTCGCCGCGGGCGTGCGCCGCCCACTTGATCTCGACATCGTTGCTGTGCCTGGCGTCGCCTGGCTGCCTGAAGTGGCCGATCAGCCAGCCACGTGCGGTCGCCGCGTCGTCGGGTGCGTAACCGGTGTAGACGGTCTCGGTCTGCGTCATGCCTCAGGACGCTAGCAATCCTCCGTCAGCACTTGCATTAGTGAGCCTGTGGGCTAAGTATTAGCTTCATGGCTAAGGAAACGGTGATCTGCACATACCGGGTGCGGCCAGGCGCAGAGGAGGACTTCGCCCGCCTGCTGCGAGGGCACTGGACGATGCTGCATGACCTCGGCTTCGTCACCGACGACCGGTCCCGGCTGCTGCGCAGCACTGCGGAGCCGCCGACCTACGTGGAGATCTTCACCTGGGTCGAAGGCGGGTTCGACCAGGCGCACGAGCACCCTGACGTGCTCGCCACCTGGGAGCGGATG